>JAHBNG010000022.1 GCA_019217005.1 Chloroflexi bacterium TSY | reverse complement strand
CAAATTGGATCTACTGAGACTGTGAAGGCTGTAATTGATCAGGAATGTGTCCCCGATTGACGGTGGCCAGGTTGCCGCTGTCGGACGCCCCCTTTGTCGGTGACGGTCAGTGGCAGTGTAGACCCCAGGGACGGTGTAAGTATGTACAACTTTGGGCGAACTGTTGTAACAGTCAAGTACTTGAGCTGACTGACCATCTCCGAAATCCCAGTCGCAATCCAGGGCGGCACGATCTGCGGAGCTCGGGTCAAAAACAGTAGAATCTATGGCCCAATCTTGCCCCCAGACCACAACCTGATTAGAGCCAGCGTTGGCGGTGGGTGGTGCGTTTAGGACGGTGATCGTCTGGCTCACGGTAGTGGTCAGGAGTTGACTGTCGGTTGCGGTGAGGCGCACCACGTGTCCACCGTTATCAGGGAAGCTTGTACTCGTGTTTTGCGTCGTTTGTTCGTTGGTATGAGCAAACTGCCACCGCCATCCAACGACCGCACCATCGACATCAGTAGAGGTATCAGTGAGCGTAGCGACCTGGCCTTCATCAGGCATATCCGGAGACCAGACGAAGGCAGCCGTTGGTGGTGAGAGGACGGTGTACGTCATCGTTGACGTATCTGCATTTCCATCCTCATCCGTAATCGTGAGGCCGACGGGATAGCTGCCTGGGGCAGGGTAGATATGGAATGGGTGCTGCTCCGTCGATGTTGCGCCGTCACCGAAGTTCCACTGCCAGTCTACCACTTGACCTACAGGGTCTGCAGAGAGGTCATCAAAAGGTACGATCGCTCCGCCTAACTGGGTCGAAAAGACTCGAAATCCCGTAGACTGATGAAGGTATCGCTGCCATGATTGTTGAAGATGAAGAGTCGGACATATTTGGCTGCCACGGGAGGGAAGGTAACCCAATGGACCTGACCATCGCTAGGCAGGGTGCCTTTGAAGATGGAAATGAAGTCGGCGTCCTCGTGTGTGGCATTCGAGACCCCAATCTCGAAATCTTTGGGTGATTGGCCACCGCTCAGGCCCTGGAGTTTGATTCGATCCACCAGATACGGTCCACCCTGGATAAGACGGATCTTGAGCCACTGATTGGTGACCTGGCCAGTGCCGCTCAACCAGACTGGGTTGGCGTCGAATCCGATGGCTTGCTCTGGCCCGCTACTGGTGTTCCACTGGCTGGAGAAATCCACGACAAAGGCACCTACCCCTTCTAAGCGGGCCACGTTGGCACCATCGGAGGTCAGCACCTGGAAAGTGTTGACGCGAATCCAGAAGTTACTGCCGTGATTGTTGTGGACAAAGAGCTGAACATAGCGGGCTTCCACTGGTGCCGCAAAGACGAATTCTTGCAGGTCGGTCGTGGCCGCTGCCGTGCCGCTGAAGACGGTGGTAAAGGCAGCGTCATCGGTGATGGTGGTCGAAACCCGGATCTCGAAGTCGCGTGCACCCTCCATTGCGCTATCCGTTTGCAGGCGCACCCGGTCGATGGTATAAGTGCGTCCACCCCCTAATTCGACTTTGAACCATTCATTAGCGGTCTGGCCTTGAGTGGGAAACCAGGCAGAGCCAGGGATCTCATCTATCGCTTTTTCCGGTGCATTGGCAGGGCAACACTGGCTGGAAGCGGCGACAATCGAAGCTGGCGGGCCCTCGCGCAGCGAGACAATGCCACCCTGCCGGTCGCGCGTCCAGACTTGGAAGTGATTGACCTGAATATAAGAGCCACCATGATTGTTTTTGATGAAGAGCTGGACATAGCGAGCCTGGACCGGGTCAAAGGTGAACTCGTGAAGCTTACTGTCCTGGGGCACGGTTCCAGTCAGGACAGTGGTAAAGTCGGTCTCGGCAACCCCCGTCGTCGAGACCCTCACTTCAAAGTCTTTGAGGCTGACATTGTTGGAGGTACCCCCAAGGATGACTCGATCTACTACATGACGCTGCTCCCCGATTAGCGCAACTTTAATCCACTGGTCGGTGACCTGGCCGCTGCCGGTGAGCCAGTTGGCGCTGGTACTATAATCAATCGCATTTTCTGGCTGATACCCGGCGAAGTCACTAAACACACTGGAAAAATCAGCAATACTGGCCCCATCTTCCAGTTGGGCCACGTTCAGACCCTTGCTGGACGAGAAACGCGCAACCGGCAAAGGAGAGACAGTCAGGTTCAGTTCACTTATGGCACCGCTGGTCCAGGTGGCGGTCTGCTCGATGTTGAAGTCATCCAGCTTGAAGGTGATGGTATCGCCGTCGCGTCCGCCTTCAACGCTCTGCGTATTGAGGTCATCGCTAGGCACATCGACGACGTAGACGGAGTCGCCGTCGACAATCGAGATGGGCGCTTCGGCATATCGGACGCCGTCTATCCAGGCTGTAATGTAGGTGTTGGCGGCAACGTCGGCCCCGTTCAGCTTGACCGTGCCGTAGAAGCTCGCTGGCAGGGACGGCGGGGTCGCGTGGGTCAGAGCACCGGTGACGATGAAAATTAATATTGCTAGGATAATTGCTATGTACGATCGGTTGATCATGGTTCCTCCACATCTAGGAGAGATGGACCGTTAGGGCGTGACTTGCTGATATTGATATGTTCCCTCAAGCCGCTTCGTTCGTCAGCATAGACAGATTATTTGTATCTGAGTCATTGCCTGGTATACGGATGACATAGACGGATTCGTTGCCAACAACCGAGATGGGCACCTCGGCCTATTTGACGCCGTCGATCCAGGCGGAGATGCGGTTGTTGGCAGCAACGTTGGCCCCGTTCAGCTTGACCGTGCCGTAAAAGCTCGCCGGCAGGGAGGGCGGAGTAGCTTGTACCAGCGTGCCGGTGACGATGAAGAATAGTGCCGCCAGGATAAGTGCTAGGGTGGATCGGTTGATCATGGTTCCTCCTCGTTTGGGAGAGATGGACTATTAGGACGTGACTTGCTGATCCTTATTTGCATTTCAATGCACGTCATTCGCTCAGCACAGGTCGATGATGTGTGACTATATATCCGGATAGTCATCGGGTGCGTCAATGTATAGGCAGAGTCGCCCTTGCCAATGATGGTGTCCGCTTCGGCATATTGGACGCCGTCAAGCAAGGCTGAAATGTAAGTGTTGGCGGCAACGTTGGCCCATTCAGCTTGATCGTGTCGCAAAAACTCAATAGCCGAGGCGGCGACTCGGTATGATGCTGACTGATCTAAGGTTTTTAATCGTCATCGGCAGAATCGGGACGATTATGACGGCTACGAGAATCGGAATACCTACTTTCGTCTCATCGCACCAAACTTAGAAACTCTTCCTTCTTCTCGGGTACCCATTTCCCGAAGAACACATCAAACTCTGTATTGGCCACACGAATCCCTCTAGAGAAAGTAAGAGCCTCCCATACAACGATCCTCCACAAGCGAAACATTTCGCTATTTCCTACAATAGGTGAGCCCACCGTTGGCAAGATTCCAAACGGATGTTCGACTGCACCTGTTTGCACGACAATGTCATTATTGGGGAGAGTTAGCACTCTCCAAAACCGCCAGCCAGCCAAGGGATGTCCCTCTAATGTTACAACCGATAGGAATCGTCCTGATCGGAACTTCACGGATCGCACGCTAAAATCATCCTGCAAGAGGCCAAAAATGGAACCAGAGAAGGAGAACGTCACGTCTTGTCCGACTCCGGTGACCGGCGGACCTCGTACGATGAGTACTCGTTTGGCAGCTGTAAACGCTGCAAGCCTCTCGAATATTCGATCTGGCGAGAGTCGCGAGTTTCGTATCTGAACAGAGTGAGTATTAACTAGCACCTTGTTCAGATCAGGTAGCTGTGGCTTTTTGGACGCTGTAGAAGGACCTCTAAGAACACCGGTGTGTACCGGCGACAAAGCGAGGCCCAAGGGCGCCAGGGTTCCTACGAGGGATGCTACCGTGACCGCAGCAGAAACAGAGAACTGTCCACCGGGATCCACTTTGTTGATGGGATTGTTTCCAGTGTAAACGTACTTGTGAAGCGTAGAGGGGATGTTAACACTGCCTTCAAAAAGATCCGCTCCGACGAATCGTCCTACGTTCGGATCTAACCATCGTGCCCGGTTGTAGTAGAAGCCAACGTTGGAACTGAAGGGTTCACCGGCAAATTGATAGGGCTGCGGATCTGTGCCTGCGTGGCCCAGACGCTCACCGAATGCGGTATAGGTATAGGAATCCGTGATGATTCCACTCTCATCGCTGAGGAATCGAATCGAACCA
This sequence comes from Chloroflexi bacterium TSY, assembly GCA_019217005.1. The sequence goes on along the minus strand of JAHBNG010000022.1, from coordinate 151,934 downwards.
AGTTCATCTCCATGGTAATAACGCTGCTCAGAGGGCCTTTCAATAGAAAGTAGGATATCGCCGCCGCGTACGTAATATGCAACTAGTACTCCCGTCTCATCTGTCTCGGCGACGACGTGGCTAAAGTTCGCCTCGATATCCACGAGGAAGTTGGTAATGGCCGTTCCATTTCCTGGAATAATTGTCTCGATACGGACACGTACGCCATCGGTATCGTAAGTGTTTTCCACCACGGTGCCGTCATTCTTCTCGACCTGGATGAGCCGATCCTCGAAATCCCATGTATAAGTAGCTTCGCCAGATTTCGAGATGAGATTGCCGTTGTCGTCGTAATCATAGTTGGTGGCATTCCCGGTGAGAAGCCGATCTCGGTCGTCGTAGGTATAACCCACATTCCCAGCACCCTGACCGGTTGTTTCTTGGGTGAGTCGATTCCCAACATTGTCGTAGTCGAAGGTTTTCCGGTAGACGAGTCCCTGGGCGTTTGTGATCGTCTCCGTGGTGAGTCGGTAGAGGTCATCATATGCGTAGGTTCTGGTTGTGCCGTCGGCTTCGTCGATCTGTCTTCGGTTGCCAGCAGGTTCCAGGGTGAATTGATAGGACTGGATTGTCCCAGCAGGTCCGATTGTGGTGAGGTCTGTTAGGCGGTTCAGGGTGTTGTATTGATAGGCGGTGGTAGTGCCGTTGGGGTAAGCCAGGCGTTCGCGGTTGCCGTTAGCATCCCAGTCGAAGTCATAGTCGCCGCTGCTGGAGTCGGTCACGGTGTCAAGGCGGCTGGCATCATCATAGGTGTAGGAGGTGGTCATCACTGTAGCGCCGATGACGGCAGTTAGACTTGTGCGGTTGCCATTGGCGTCGTAGCCGTAGCGCAGTTGCCGTCCATCTGGATAGGTGAGCGTCTGGAGTCGGTCGCGGATGTCATACTCATACATAGTGACGCCGCGGGTATCGGTGACGGCCTGTCTCTGGCCAATCGCGGTGTAGGCGAAGTCAACCGACGTCGAATCCGGGAAGTTCTTCCGAATCAGGCGGTTATTGCTGTCGTAGTCATAAGTAATTTCATTACGGTCGAACTTAGTCCAGGTTTTGAGATTTCCCGCAGCGTCATATTCTTTGGTTTCAGCGAGGCCGTCGGGCAGGATGCGCTTTGTCTCACGCCCCAATGCATCATACTCGAAACGCGTGGTATGGTTGTTGGCGTCGGATTGGGCGATGCGGTTGTCCACTTCATCATATGTGTAGATGGTTTCGAGTTGCTGGCCCTCATTGTGTTGAATCACCTTGGTGAGGCGTCCAAGCAGGTCATACTCGGACTCGGTGATCTTCCCAGCCTGGTCTATCTCCCGAATTCTACTTCCCAGTTCGTCGTAGTCGGTTTGGGTGAAAGTGGTGTCAGGGAAGATGGTCTTTACCCGGCGATTTAGCTCATCATACTCGAAAGTTGTTTCATGCGTCTTGGGGTCGCGGAACAGCACCTGATTGCCGTTAGGGTCATACGCAAAAACAGTTTCATTCTGGAGCGGGTCGATGATCTTGGTTCTTCGGCCCGCTTTGTCATATTCGTAGTGGGTGATTTTGCCGCGGGCGTCGATGCTCTGCTCCAGACGACCTGCGGCGTCATAGAAGTTCTCCGTAAAGGACATATCCGGGAAGACCGTTTTGACCAACCTGCCCAACTCGTCGTATTCAAAGCGGGTTTCACGGCCACCACGATCCGTTGCAGTTTTGCGCCGTCCCTCGCTGTCGTATGTGAACTTCTCGGTCGTCATATCGGGATAGGTGATCTTCATAAGCTGACCCATCTCGTCATACTCAAACGACATCTTACGGCCTAGCTTGTCGAAGGTCTCTTCCTGCTTGCCGAGCTTATTGTAGACAGTGCGCGTGACTGAACCATCCGGATCCTCAGTGCGGACGAGTCGGTCCAGCTTGTCATAGGTAAACGTTGTTGTCAGAACCTCCGGCGCACCGCTGGGCAGGGTTCTCTTGCGGATCCCCGTCTCGCGGTTCCCATTTGCATCGTAGGTAAAGGTTATCTCATTGCCTTCAGCGTCGGTCTCTTTCGTCAGGTTGCCAGAGCTGTCATATTCAAATGTCGTGACCGCCTCCTGGCCCCCCACCGTTACCGTCTGGCTCTCCACATCTCCTTGCGCATTGTAGGTAAAGACCGTCTCGTTACCGGCGGCGTCGATGGTCATGAGCAGGTTGCCATTCGCATCATCATAGACGTTTGTCGTCGTCATCATGCGCGGGTCCCTGATCGTCTCCACCTGATCGCGTGCATTGTAGGTAAAGGTCGTCTCGTTGTCTTCCGCATCGGTCTGGCGCAGTAGATTGTCGCGATCATCGTAAAGGAAGAGCGTACGACCTGGTGAATCTTCGCAACTGGTACCGCTTTGGCTGGGTCCGTGCACCTCGGTCTCGCAAGTCCGATTGTCGTTGGCGTCGAAGCTGCGCAAGGTGACATTGCCTTTTGGATCGGTCTCTCGCACCACGTTGCCGCGCGCGTCGTATGCCAGTACGCGCTGCGCACCCGTGCGATCCACCACGATCTCAATTCGGGTGTCGATACTGTGGGTGTAGCTGATGACGTTACCAAAAGCGTCGACGTGCCGTAGCAGCCGACCGTTGTCGTCGTATTCGTTGCGAATAGGCATAATGCCGCGGGGATCTTCGATGCCGTCGAGATGGTGGGGGATAGCGTCGAGATAGGTGAACGTTGTCGTATTCTGCTCGCGGTCGGTGAAGCTGACCAGATCCCCGTTGGCATCGTAGCCATAGGTCATCGGGTTGTTGTTAGGATCGGCAATTGAGGTAATACGCCCCTCATCATCCCGCACGAAGTCCACGCTTTTGCCGCTGGAATGGATAATGCCATCATTGTTGAAGGTGAGCGTATTGCCGTTGAGGTCAGTGACGCTTTGAAGACCATCTTCCTGGCTGATAACGAAAGAGCGCCCGTCCTGAAGCGTTAGCTCGTATAAATCAGGGTCGTACGGAATGCCAGGCTCAGGCTGCAATACGAGGGAAGCAGGAGGTCTACTGGGATTATTGGGAAATCCACCACCAACAATAAGCTCAGTGTTGATACCAAGCGGAACCAATGTGGCATGGGTACCCGGCAAAGGAGCATAACTGATGTTTACGACACTCGGCCTCGCAGCGGTACAATCAACGTCTAGAGTAAGTTGAAATTTGTAGGTAGTGTTATCAGGCAGCGTGACGGTAACAATATGACCTCGAGTAGGCTGGACGCAAAAAAGAAAAGAGCCAGGGATTTGACTAAATTCTGCGACGCCTTGCCAATTAAAACCATGAATGCCGTTTTCCTGCAGCCGCACATCTTTTAAGCTCAGCGTCCAGCCAAAACCAAAATCACCCTGACGCTTGTCCCGGCTGTCATAGGTGCGAATGACTTGAATCGGAATACCCGCCACCGGAATCTCCAGGTCGATGAAAGACAGCGTGAAATGACCAATCTTGGCCTCGCCCTCGACCACCACATCGGCGGATGTGGAGATGGACTGGCCGGTCAGGTCGGTCGCAGTCAGGCTGATCTCGTAGAGACCGTTGAGCAGCAGCGTGGGGTCAAAGCTGCCCAGCGTGTCGGTCATCACTGGCGTGTTGCCCGTGGCAAAGGGAATCTGCTCCTCTTCGCCATGCATGCGGTAGGAGAGCGTCCAGCTCTGCAGCAGGTCGCCAGCCACAGTGCCAACCACGTCGGTGATGAAGGTGACGGTTGAGACTTCGAGGGCCGATTCGTCTGGTGAGGTTAACCGTACCTCAATGGGCCCAACTTCATTGGTCAAGGTCAGGGTGGTGTTCTCGGTAGCCAGAATCCAGTAGCCGCGACCGGGGTGCATGATCAACAGGTCGTTGACCCAGACGGGGACGCTCACGTCGAAGAATTCCCAGGGGTCGGTGGCGTCAGTCGGGTCATAGCCAAAGACGCGGCTGTATTTGCCTTCGATGGAAGCCAATGCGCTCCAGATGGGGCGCGACTGTTCCAGAGGCAGGCCGATCAGGTTCCAGCCCTCGCACAGTTCGATGGTTGTGGTGGGCGGGATGGTGCCGGTCAGAGGCAGGGTTACGGCGGCAGTGGCTTCGATCCAGAAGCCGATTTTATGATCAATGGTGGTCAGATCGCTGCTTGGCGGGTCGGCAGGATCGTACTGTTTCCAAGGGTCGACGGTGTCACAAGCATCGTAGGCGAAGACCTGATTGAAGCTGCCGTCAACGGTGGAAAAGAAGGTGGCCGGGTCTGTGTCGAGCGGTTCTTTGGGGGTAGAGAGCAGGTTCCAAGAGGGAATGAGAAAGAGCTCATCGAAAGGTGGCTCAGACAGTTGAAACGGTGCGACCAGATTGGGCGGCGCTATGTCGGTCTGACCCGGCGGCAGAATATCTTGCGGCGCAGCTTGAACGCTGTCCGGTTCTGGTGGGGGACTGGGTGTGGCCGTGGCGGTCTGGGACATCCGCGCGTAAACCACATGGGATGGTGTAGATGTCGGTTGGTTTGTCTGGGTTTCTTCTGTTTCAGACGCAGTCCCTATCCACGGTGACTGTAGGCTCAAAACCCAATCCCAGATCGCGCGCCAGTCCGGCAGTTCTGGCTGGACATGGGATACCCAAAACTGATTCCACGAGTCCATGACAGATGTGTCGCTCTGCGCTGGGCGCGGATTTCCCCATGCACGGTGCTGATCTGCAGGGCGCGCGGCGGCGCGTGCATCTGGACCCGCGACGATTGGGCTGGCATTCACTAAGAAAGAGAGGCAAATGATGATGGCGATAATGCGATACAGGGCTTTGCGGGTGTGTGGGGTGATATCCATGTCGATTGTCCTGGAACGATCGTACCAAACAGTGCGACAAATTGGACGCGTCTACCCATGTGGAGAATATTTAGCTGGCGCACAGCCTGCGACTTGATGGGGTAGACGTATCCTAAAAACCGAAGGAAGGATTCATTTTTGAGACCGAATGTTGTCAATTGTAAACTATTTTACGTGCCGCGACAAGAACGCTGGATCTGGCGTATATCCATACGTCTACGAGTAAGACCTCCTGTCCCAGTGCGTCTCGAGGACTCCAAATTTGCTCGGCTGATCTTGGAGAGGAAACAGCGGAAGATGGGGCGTTACAAGAAGGTTATGGGGTTCAACAGGATCTCAAGTGGTTGACACGAGAAATTCAACCATGAAGGAACTGAAGGAATTGAAGAAGAAGCAGACAATCCTTCAGTTCCTTCAATCTCTTCATGGTCAAAGTGGCTCTTCTTTGTCAACCACTTGAGATCCGATTGAGCGAGTTATGGAATTGAACCAAGTTGCTCCCATAGGGGACAGGTGAGCGCAGTCAACTTGCGCATGGATAAGATAGCGCCAGTTATTTCAATTCTTTTCCTGGTGTCCATTGCTGCTCAATCGGTTGGGCATTGCCTTCATAAACAATCCGAAGCGGTTCCATTAACTCCTGCATGGGTGACGAGCTTTCGGTTATTTTGGTCCGGCCTTCCAAGTAATTGACCGTGGCTTGCGTACGTTCAGGCAGGTTTACAAAGTCGGGATAATACCACATGGTGAGGACCGTGCGATGTTCACTTGTCTGGTTGGCATGGGCCGCGTGAAAGATTGTTCCGTACCCGACAACAAGATCACCGGCTTTGACAGGAACGTCGATCTCTCCTTCCGCACGCTGAAACTGAATGTGGTCTGGGTTAGCGTAGGTTCTCAGCTCGTCCGTATGCATGGTTGCCGCCTGATCATGGAGCGAGTGACGCTTCAGGTGCGAACCTGGAATCACCCGCAAGCAGCCATTTTCGGGCGTTGTATCGGTGAGGTAGTACATGAGAAAGACTTGGATTGGTTGGGGTGTGTAGCTTACCGGATCATCCCAGAAGCGCCCATCTTCATGCCAAAAAAGAGGCGGGCTGTGGGGCGGCTTGCTGATGATACGCCCATGTCCAAACTTAGGATCGTCAAAGCCCAACTCCGACAGTGCCGAAAGCATCTTGGGATAGGCGATCAGTTCCGCCATAACGGAGTACTGATATGCCATATTCCAATCGATCATGACCATGCTGCCAGTTGTGCGTTGTTGTTCAAAATGCGCCTGATCCTGCTGGGCCAAGACTTCATCGCTCATGCTTCTTAGTCTCTCAACCAGCCCAGAGTCTAGAATATTTTCGAACAGATAATAGCCATCTTTCATGAATTGTTCGCGTTTTGCAGGATTTAGAGTTGACATGATGGTTCTCCTCTTACACCGAGTGCTGCTGTCAATGAAAATTGCGAGAGTTGCTCCGAAATAGGCTCTGCAGGAATTCAAGGGGTTGACAGGCTCAAGAACGGCGAGCGCCGATCGAGTGGCGGAACCGTATCGAAACCGTAGCGGGTCTACCTCCTGCGATCCGGTTGAGCTCCGAAATAAGAACCTATCCGAAAAGTGGTTGTGAGTCCAGCTAGCTTCTCGAGTAAGAATGCACCGTCACAGAACTTTTCGGATAAGCACTAAGGCACGGACTAGATGATCGTCCCCTCACTTTCGCTTCATTGGGAGCAACTCTACTATTATCTATGCGATTTTACTTTAATCCGGTTGAACCAGCTAATTTATTTTGGTTCAACCGGATCTCACTCTGGATGACAAGGAAAATTGTGCTGACCATTCACCCGGTTTTCTTGTGGTATAGGAATTCATAAAAATCAGTCATATAGCGTTGCCAATTCCTGGCTGTGGATGCTACGCATCTGTAACCAAACACGAGGTGGTCGCTTCGACCTAGCTGACAGCTGATGGCTGCGGCGAAGCCGCTTTCGTGTGCTAGTCTTCTGTAAACTCGCGTGCAATGTCTTCATCAATGTAAGAGGCTACGCTACCCAAAATGCGGTCCCCTGCCTTTAGTTCATCCGATTCTACGACAGTCCATTCACCCTGTGCCTCGCCAACTGTTACTGGAAGAGCGACAAGCTTGGCACCATCTTCATCATCACGACCGCTCACAACCTGAACCATCGTGCGGCCATTCTGTTCCACCAAACCATTGGTGGGCACGAGCCAGCTATTGGGTGCAATTTCATCCTTTGCCAACGTCGCCACCGCTGTCATGCCCGGACGCACACCATCCAAACCTTCATCATTCAAGCGAATGGTAACGGGATAGTTCACGACACCCTCCCCCTCTTGGCTAGTTGGCGAAATCTGCGTAACGACACCAGAGAATATCTGTCCTCGCAGTGCGTCAATTTCGACGCTTGCCTCTTGCTCTAGACGAATATGAGGGATGTCCACCTCAGCGACATTGATAGTCAGCTCCAACGCATGGACATCGGCCATCGTTACTGCAATATCACCCGTCGCCCCACGCGCTCCCTCTTGAATTTTCACCTCTAGCACCGTGCCATCCATTGATGAATAGATCTGTGCCGCAGCCAGTTTGGTCTGTGCTTCGACCAGATCGATCATTGCTTTCTTGACGTTCAACTCGGCTGTTCGTAGATCAATCTCATAGGAGCCACTTTGCAATTCTGTCAACTTCGCCCCCGCTTCCACCACTTGCGCTTCCGCCTCGGCTACTTCGCCCAATGTTGGCTGTTCTCGCAGCTTGCGTAATTCGTCCTCAGCCTGCCGCGCCGTGCTGATGGCCGACTGTAGGTCCGACTGCGACGCAGGTTGGTTGGCTTCGTCAAAGGCTGCCTTGGCTGCCTCGTAATCAATTGTTGCGCGCTGCAAATCCTGCGCTTGAGAGGATGCAGCACTCTCTGGTAGCCATGAGATCTCATCATAGGCGTGCTGCGCCTCCCGCAGATCTACCTCGGCCTTTTTAAGGGTTGCCAACGCTTGACTGATAGCCGAGTCCGTGGGCTGGGCGAGTAATTCACTATACTTGGCCCAACCCGAGTTAACATTGCTACGTGCGGCAGCCAACTCTTCCTCGCTCGGTCCGGCTTGTACCTTCACAAGGTTCTCCTGTGCCTTGAGTAATTCAGCCTGTGCCATCGCAATGTCATCGGTATTACCGTTCTTGCCCAACTTCTCTAATTCCAATCGTGCATTCTCAAAATCGATCTCTGTCTTGTCCACCACTCTCTGTAAATTAGTCGTTGCCAACGATAGCAGGAGATCCCCCGCTTGTACGACGTCGCCCGCTTTGACAGCCACGTGGCTCACTGCACCTTCGGACTGCAGCACCACCTGCTCTGTCTTTTGGAGCGCAATATTGCCCGCCGCGCTCAAATTCCCAACCAGTGCATCGGCGGGCAGAATCTCCACAGTCGAAGCGTCAGGATTCGCCGGATCAAATTCAGGTTGTGCAGCAGATTGACTGGACGTATTGACATCCACCGTACGGCCATCTGCTACATCAATACGGTTAAAGCCACCATTGGCAAAATAGCCTACCGCTGCTCCAATCAGCCCGACAAGTATGATACCAGCAATCCAAAAGAGACGGTTCATCTGATTCTCCGAGGGAGTATTTGACTGCTTATCTTACTCATACCGCAACGCTTCGATCGGGTCAAGCCTGGTTGCGCGAATGGCTGGATATAACCCAAAGACCAGCCCACACGCGGCGCTGACGCTCATTGCAAGCACCCAAGCTGACACACCAATGAATACTTGGAATGGGAAATCTGGGAAGAGGCTGATGAGCGCACCCACTCCATAGCTCAAAGCGACGCCGATAGCGCCGCCTAATATTGTCAATACAATTGCCTCAATCATAAACTGGAGTAAAATATCGTTGTCCTGCGCCCCAAGCGCCTTGCGCAAACCGATCTCCTTGGTGCGTTCTGTGACCGATACCAGCATGATGTTCATAATGCCAATGCCACCGACAAGTAGGCTAACCGCGCCAATGCTCCCGAGAAAGACAGAGACAATCCGCGTGATGTTGGCAATAAACTCCAATCCACGGTCCTGGCTGAAAATGAAAAAATCATTCGCATCCTTCTCTTTAAGATTGTGGCGCAATCGCAGCGTGCGCTCGATTCGGTACTCTGCATGACGAATCTGGTCACTGTTCACAACTTGGGCGTTGATCTCGCTGATTACATATTCGCCCCGATAGCGAGGCGCGCGTGCAAGTCTTGCCTGCACCAAACCAATGGGCACGTAGACCTCCTCAAAATCCCCGCCGCCAAATAATCCACCGCTGGTATCAGCCAGAACACCTACAACCCGCATCGGCTCTGCCCCGATGCGAATCATCTGTCCTACAGGTGGTGTGTTGACAAAAAGTGAGCGTGCTACTTCATGTGTAATCACAACCAACCGTCGCCGACTCTCTACCTCTTCTTGTTTGAAAAAGCGTCCACTGGCGATTGATAAGTTGCGCACGCGTTCATAACTCGCCGTCGTTCCTTTCACTTGCACGTCAATGCTTTTGTCGTTGTAGACAAGTCTCGCACCTTGGATAAAGACTGGCGCAACCGCCTCAATTTCTGGATGTAGTTGAGGGTTGGCGAGTGCCTCCGCATCGCCAGAGGTTAACGCCTGTCCTTGGCCAAAGGAGCCAAAGATCGAAATCAGATTGATGCCCTCGCCCTCTACCTCCTCAACCAATGCCTTTTGCAAACCTTGCCCCATACCCACCGTGGTCGTTACTGACGCAACGCCGATGATGATGCCCAGCATGGTCAAGATGGCACGCAGCTTATGGGCGAGGATGCTTTCAACAGCAACCCATATATATCGGAAAAGTTTCATCTATATTCACCGATGATTCGGGATACCACCTTATCCAGTTGTCACCTCATCGCTGATTATGACGCCATCGCTGAGCGTCACGATCCGTTTAGCCTGACCTGCAACGTCCCGATCATGTGTGACCACAACGAGTGTCAACCCCTGTTCATTAAGCGAGCGAAAGATCTCCATCACTTCTAATCCCGTTTTGGTATCCAATGCCCCTGTTGGCTCATCGGCGAGCAATAGACTTGGTCGATTGACGAGTGCTCGCGCGATCGCCACACGCTGCTGTTGACCGCCCGAAAGCTCATCGGGGCGATGGGTCGTGCGGTCACCCAGACCAACCAGCGCCAATGCTTCATTTGCCATCTGGCTTGCTTTACGCCTGGGCACATTGGCATAGAACAGTGGTAACTCAACCTGTTTGCGGGCAGGAGCTCTTGCCAATAAGTTGAAACTTTGGAAAACGAAACCTATCTCCCGGTTGCGCAGGGTTGCCACTTTACGTTTTCCCAATTTACCTACATCTTCCCCACGTATGTGATACGTCCCACTTGTTGGTTGGTCGAGCAGACCGATCATATTCATCAATGTACTCTTGCCCGAACCGCTGGTGCCCACAATCGCCACATATTCACCCACATCCACCCGCAGGGAGACATCACGCAATGCGTGGACTTCCGACTGTCCCATCTGGTAGATCTTGCTCATTTCTCGAATGTCGATCACGGGTGGTGTTGTCATCAAATTCTCATCTCAATCATTCTCATCTCAATGGCACCAAGTCCGCTCAACACAAATCATATCAAATCATACCAATTGTATCGAGAAGCATCAAAATCACCTGATGTTCCTCTGAACTCATTTAGTATAGCAATCAATTAGAACATATGTGTTATAATGAGAGGAGATTCGATCGTAATTTTGTTACAACAACATGGACAATATTCACCATATACTAGAAAGCACTTTCACTCAAAAAACGGATCGAATGACCGCATCACTGATGGGTACGCTGGGTGATCTTGATCTGGTTGAGGACGTTCTGCAAGAGGCGTTTATTACAGCATTAGAACGCTGGCCACAAATGGGTATCCCACCCAACCCGGTCGGTTGCGACGCGATAAGACCCTTGCGACAAAAAAAACAGTAGCAGCAAAAGTCGGGTACAAATTTTTCATGCAAACAGAGGGCTGCTCTAGGATTTCACCCCTTATGGTCATTTTTTGTACCCGACTTTTGCCGTAGCTGAAAAAAAACAGTAGCAGCAAAAGTCGGGTACAAATTTATTATGTTGAGTTAGAAGGGGAGTCAGAATCATGACGATTTGTATTTGAAAGAAGAGCAGACTCCCAAGCGATTTCAAGTTCAGAAACGACTGAATCAAGGTGATGGCAAAAGCGAAAATAATCTTTGCGTTCAGCCAGGATCGAATGTAAACGTTGCCGTTCAAATAAATAAGCGGACCGGTCAACGGATCGCAGCCGGAAGAGCAATTCGTCTTTGGTTTCAGTCGGATCGACGAAGGCAGCAAAAAGAGCCATAGCGAAGGACGAAGTTATTAACACTTTTGCGTCCAGTGATAAGTCGTTGATTGGTTTTCAAGCGGCCAAAGAAGCCCTCCAGGGCATTGTTAGTGGAAGGAAGACCCGAGACATCGTAGCAGACAAAGAGCCCCCACCAACGGTTGCGAAATGTTGTGTTGATATGCTGAACAATCGAGCGATCTGCGTCATCGAGAGTCGTATCCTGTGTCAGTGCGACTAAATATTGATCAACAGCTGATGCAACGGAATGAGCAGTGACCTGTACCTGGTCGTCGGCTTGAGAGTCAGGCGACAAAAGCCGTTGGAGTGCCACCAACCACCCAAGTTGCCGTCGTAAGCGGTTGGCTTGAACAGTGCAAAAACGATGAAAACCAGCAATCTTGATTAAGCGGGTCAGTAACGGATGCCCCCTTTTTCCTGAGCCCGTAATAATGATGCTTCAATCGTGATTAATTGTTGAACCATCTGTAAGCCACCTAATTCAAAAGGAGCCAATCCTCTTGTCAATAAAGTGAACCGCAGATAGCGAGTATATTGCAAAAGAACTGCTTTGTAGGGATCGGTTTCCGCCAATTCTCGAACCGTTTTGTAGACCCGATTCAAAAAGCCACGCAGCTTCTTTTTGAGTTGAGTTTTCATTGTACGGTCAAGCGCATAAGTGAGTCGCCCAGCTTCTTTAATGCAATGGAACTGACAAGTCTGATGGGGGCAATTCGGCCACACTTGAGCAACAGCAAGTTGGATGTTTTCCTGGGCGTCACTGATGATGCCCTTGATAGGGATTTCCCATTCGTTTATCGGTTCCAACAGTGCTGAAACCAGAGTCTTGTGAGTCCCTGATTCCAACACTTCTGCCATCAAAGTGATGTCTAACTGGACTTCTCGAACCACATAGAGCGCTGGACTTCCTTTCTCTGGTTGCATCCCATCTATGGAGAGGATTAGTCCGCCCAACCTTTTCCATTTTTTCTGCTGGTTTACTACCTTCGCTGGCTGTCCAGCTCGCAACAAGGCTAAAAATGTACCGATTAAGTTCAGCACTTGTCTTTCAGATATCGTTATCCGCTCTTTTAGTCCTTTATGGATTTCGGCCACTCTTCGTTGATGCCAAAATCGTTGGTATCCTATTTCGACGATTACATCTAACCCATAACCGCATTCGGGTACACCCAACTCTTCTGCTTCTTGGGAACGATAGACCACTTCTTGCTGCAAGCAGTTCTCATTTTGACACCGATATCCATGACTTACCACATAATATCTGCCCTCCAGTGTTTCCAGATACTTATGCCATAATTTATAGCTTCTTTTCAGTTTGCTTTTGCAGTTCGGACAGCGCTTCTTTGTTGGTCGGTAGTATCGTTTCTCTACCTGCTTCTCCTTCTTTTTTGCGCATTTTTCCGGACCTCCTTGGCCTCTCCTATTCTAGCCTTTTCTTCCGGAGGTCTTCAATTTATCTCTTTTTGGTCGCAATCATTTACTTGTCATAATATTTCTGTACCCGACTTTTGCTGTAACTGAAAAAAAACAGCTACGGCAAAAGTCGGGTACAAAAAATGACCATAAGGGGTGAAATCCTAGAGCAGCCCTCTGTTTGCATGAAAAATTTGTACCCGACTTTTGCTGCTACTGAAAAAAAACCATTCTCACATCGCTGCTGGAAATGGAGCAGCAAGGGCAAGATGAGCTCTCGGTGGACGAGATTCCAGATGAACGTCTCAAACTGATCTTTACCTACTGCCATCCTTCCCTCTCGATCGATGCCCAGATCGCCCTGACCCTACGGACACTGGGAGGCTTGTCCACCGAAGAAATTGCCCATGCATTTTTGGTGCCCACAGCTACCATGGCCAAGCGCTTAGTTCGTGCCAAAGGCAAAATCAAAGCTGCCAATATTCCATACCGTGTCCCTCCGCTTCATCTTTTGAATGAACGCCTCCAGGCTATCTTGCATGTACTTTACCCTTTACTTTCTGGTAAAAGAAAAGAGATGAGGTGAGAAATGTGACAAAAAGCGGTTAGCAGTTCATCCTAAAGGTAGAGAACCCAAAAAGGAGGAAGGAATGCTAACCGCGCCAGAAATAACTATAGCAGTACTGATGAATGTATTGCAAGTAACGCCGATGGGAACAAACGTAAATGTAATGCGTCTGATGTGGGCAATGCTGAATGGGTCGTTTCTGAAAAGTCGAGGAGCAATCCATAGCGCATTGAAAGAAAGCGGGTTTGAAGATGAGGAGCTCCAGCGAAGCTGGTGGAGCTTTCGATATGGATCATGGGATATCACAAGTCTGCTGGGGTCGTGGCAAGAAGAAGTGGAGTGGAAAGGGGAATGGGAGGCAAAAAAGTTAGAAGGGTACCGAGTGAAAAGCATAGATATCACAGGGTTCTGGCGACCGAAGCTGCAAGGGAAAGTGAACCGACTCTATAACTCAACGGCTCGTCGGGCATTGCCCGCGCTCATCTTTGGAGTGATGATAAGCTCGGGGGGAGATAGGCGGGAAGCGAGTGCCACTGCTCAAGGCAATCATGAGATGCACGGTTGGAACAAAGGAAAGTGAGTTTCGGAAAAAGCTGCTGAAAGAGACGAAGAAATCACTGGAGTCAGACGAAGTGGCGGTGGTCGATGCCGGGTTTACAATCAGAGAAATGCTAGAAAGCGGCATAGACCGATTTGTCCTGCGGGAAGCCATTAACTGCACAGTGCGCCGCAATGAGTTCCCCAAACGCAAAGAAAAAGGCAGACCACCTGAATATGGTGATATTGTGCGTCCGCTCTCTCGCAGCTATAAGGGAAAGCGACTCGAGGCTACAACTCCGGACTCGTCTGGTCGCTTTCTCTATAGTGGTCGCCTGATTTGCTATCAAGCATGGCACAATCTCGTCCCCAGAACAACCAAGGTGGATACAGCCAACCGTACCTACTCGATTTACGTCATTCAGGATCCGGCCTACAACACACCTTTGGTTTTGGCGACCGTTATGACTTTGCAGCCTGAAACCATTTATCTTGTCTACCTGGAACGCTGGCCTGTTGAACCTCCCCCCTTGGCTTCCAAGCAGATGATTGGCTTACATCGTCAATTTGTTCATGCCGATGAGGCTTGTTTCCGCTTACCTGAACTGGGGCTGCTTGCTGGCAATCTTCTTTCCCATTTAGCCGCTTCTCTTCCTCCCATACCGACTGGCTACTGGGATCGAGAGCCTCAATCCACTCCCGGCAGGCTGCGCCGTGTTCTCTCGAGTGCTCTTTTTCCAACTCCTGACCAACTCGACCCTGACTTTCGGAAAAAGGCCTCGGTTTCACACCATTTCCCTAAAGGCGTTCTCGCTCATCGCCGCCTCAATGCCGCTGCTTAAACTAGCCGAGCACTATTTTTACATTTTATCCCGTTTTTTCAGGGTGGATTCTTTTTTCCGCCCCTTTCGGTTTGCCCTTTGTCACTCAAGCCTTTACCAGAAAGTAAAGTTTACCTGATATTTAATGAAGGCTACGCCGCGTCACAGGGTGATACACTGATCCGGCATGAATTGTGTCGTGAGGCCATTCGGCTCAACCGGGTATTGACGAATTTACTGGCCCAGGAACAGAACTTGTCGGAATCCGCCGAAGCTCTGGGCTTGTTGGCGCTCATGCTTTTACACGATTCACGACGTGCTGCCCGTCTGAACAAAATCGGTGAACTTGTCGCGTTGGATGAACAGGATCGCTCACTTTGGGATGATGCACAGATCGAAGATGGTCTGGCAATTTTGAACAAAGCCATACATTTGCGCTCCACCGGTCCTTACCAAATTCAGGCTGCTATCAGCGCTCTTCATGCTCAGGCCAAACATCCTGATGAGACTGATTGGCCCCAGATTGCCGCTCTCTACAGTAGGCTAGCCCGCATGATGCCTTCGCCCGTCGTCTTATCCAATCGCGCTGTGGCCATTGCCGAAGCTCAGGGGATCGAGCAGGGTCTGGCGTTGCTAACGGAACCAGAATTGGCGAAGCAATTGGAAAAATATGTCTCATTCCACGCAGCCTGCGCTGCACTCTACCGTCGGGTCGGACAATTAACCAATGCCCAGACAGCGTATGCCAAAGCCGTTGGACTCGCACAAAATGAAGTTGAACGACTGTTTTTGAAGCGTAAACAGCAAGAGATCCTCTCCATGTTAAATGAATAAAATTTGGGTGTCCATTTGAGGAATCTTTATTCGTTATGATAGTAGAAGGCGTGTCGCCAAATGCTATATGAAATCAGAGAAAACGAATTGATACATAATGGGGGAGACCCCTATTTGTGGAGATCAACAATGCAATACCTGCTCTTGATATATGATGATGAGGACGTCTTGGCTGCATATACAGAAGAACAAACGCAAAACCAATACCAGCAGCATATGGATCTCACCGCCGATATGAAGGAAAATGGAGTTTTCGTCGGTGGGGCCGCTCTGGAACCAACATCGACTGCCACCACGGTGCGCATCCAAGCGGATGGTAAGGCATTATTTACCGATGGACCGTTTGCGGAAACCAAGGAACGACTGGGAGGGTACTATCTGGTCGATTGCACTGATTTGGACGATGCACTCTCTTGGGCCGCAAGAATTCCAATGAGTGGCTCGGTGGAAGTGAGACCACTTATGGTATTCGAAGATGTTGATGTTTGACAGTCCTCTTAGAGACATTGCTTAAACTTCGGGCAATTGATTGCGATTCTGACGCGAAGCCCATCTTCTAAACATATGCAAAAGGCCGCTGTGTGTGGTCAGAATTCGACGCGCCACATATTGTCGACGAGTGTGTACCACAAAGTCTGTAAATGGAGTAGGCTTTCTGTCTAACGGTCTTCATTTACACACTTTGGGACACACTGCCTTGATGGCAGACGAACCGAATTTGTTTGTACTCGGCAATTGTGCCGATACATATAGTAGTTCCCAGAAAAAATTTAGTGCCACGTCTCTCAAAGCCAGGATGAGATGACAATTTTCTGGATGAGTATATACCTAATATTTTATATAAAGGAGAATTTGACATGGCAAGTGCAGTGAACTGGTTTGAGATTCCGGTGTCCGATATCAACCGGGCAGGCAAGTTTTATGATACAATTCTAGACACGAAGCTAGTCAATTTTGACGCGGCTCCGGGCATGGCAATGAAGATGTTTCCGGCAGAAGGGGGGACAGGTGGTGCCATTGTGCAGGGGGATGTCAACAAACCCAGCAGCAGTGAGGGAACCCTTGTCTACCTAAATGGCGGCGATGACTTGAGTATCGTGTTGGATCGCGTTGAAGGTGCTGGGGGTCAAGTTTCTATGCCCAAAACCAGCATTGGGGAAAATGGCTTTATCGGAATGTTTGTGGATACAGAAGGAAACAAAGTTGGCTTGCATTCGATGGGTTAATTAAAGAGAATACCGGGTTTTTTCGGCATATGTGCCGAAAAAACCCGGTATGTTGTATTTACTGGCATCATCGGATTTTTTTGGATCGACCTAATCTCCAAAATTTTTCCGTAAATATTCAACAACCAACCGATCAATCATTTCCGCATTCCCCGTCCAACGCTCTTCTAGATTCTCTCGACCGACTAATGCTTGAAGCCCCTGTAGCATGTCGTCATTCACAGTCCCGCTGCGTTCACCACGATAATGCCCTGTTTTTTGCAAGATTGCCTGCAATTCTGCTGCCACATCGGCAAGTGGCAGTAGGTCGCTGGCTTTTGTTTCGCCAAAATAAAGGTGGTGCGTCTGAACCAACTGACGCAATCGTTGAATGGGGGTGGGATCATCATCGACGCGAAGATCCAAGTAGCGGTCAGTATTGCCACCATATCCACCATTTTTGCGCACAACGAGTAGAGCCGCTGACTGACGTCCACGACTATCTCCGCCAGCCTCTTGACCCGCCACCAATGCCTCCACCAACCAATCAGCGAGTTCTCCCGCACCTTGCCGCACCTCTTCAAATCGTGTCGCCATCGCCTCGACTGTGCCTGGAACGAGGATATTACCCTGACAACAAAATCCGTCACCCACAATGTGACCTGCCCAAGCATGGCAGCCCGAGCCTGTATGCGCAGCGGCCCGACCATGGTGATCGACAATGCCCACTTGGCGCTGCTCGTGCTGTGCATCATTGGCGATCAAAGCATCAAGCGTTTCCTGGGCCGACTTGCCCGAACCCATGAGCACCAGGCCATCGGGACCATAGCGTAGGTTGGCGTAAGCTTGGGTTGCAATTGCCCCCACATCGGCTTGGGCCCAGGGCACCAGGGCACCTACGGCGAGGAATTTGGATTGGACACCAATGCCCCACTCTTTTCGTTTAGGGTCATATGCAACAATGGAGAAGGTGGCAATTGGGTTCATGTGAATGGTCCTTAACATTGACAATATTCGTGGGTGTGTCCCACAAAGTGTGTAAATGGAGTAGGCTCTCTGACTAAGAACCTATCCGAAAAGTGGTTGTGAGTCCTGCTAGCTTCTCGAGTAAGAATGCTCCGTCACAGAACTTTTTGGATAAGCACTAAGCGATCTCCATCTACACACTTTGGGACACACTGTCCAATTCGTTGGGTTCTTAGGCCATTCCAGAGAAATAAATCCCGAATGTGCCAAGTCGATTTCTCTGGAATGGCTTGAGCTTTTCCAGATCAAATTAGGGATTTTAATTGTTGGAAAAGCCTTACTCTTCTGGGGGATAAGCAAAGTTCAAAATCGGGGAGCCGTTGGGATTCATTTTCTCTAACTCCATACTGGCACGCAGGAGGGCAAAGCCATAGATCCCAGAACCATGGCCATCATTCCATTCCAGACGGATTGCATAGTTGCCGACCAGCTCTGCTCCAGAAATCTCGGTGCTTGGTTCTGCAGGTAAATTGCTGTTGAGCATAAGCATATCGGTCGCGGCAGCAGCTTGGCGACGCGCCTCTCGACAGGTGGCACAGGGGCAGTTGGCGCGTAACCAACGGAGCGGATAGACACCTTCAATGCCATCACTCCACTTGATAATCATTTCGCCCTTCTCACGTGCAATTGTAATATCCGCCGGCCTTGTCTCTAAACTCATAAGCTATTCTTCAGAGGAATTTGTATCGGAAGATGGACTAGATGAAGTGTCTGTCGCACCCGTGCCATTGGTGCTGATGCTGCTGCCAGAACCGCCATTACCACTGGGTTTATAATGGGCATCAACCATGCCACTGAAAAGCTCGATTGGCAAGGGGAAGATGATCGTGCTGTTATGCTCGACGCCAATCTCGCTCAAGGTTTGCAGAAAGCGCAATTGGAGTGCCCCCGGTTCCGTAGACATGGCGCGTGCCGCATCGGCTAGTAACTCTGATGCTTGTCTATCACCCTCTGCGTGGATCACCTTGGCACGCTTGTCGCGCTCGGCTTCTGCTTGGCGAGCCATGGCCCGCTGCATGGTCTGCGGCAATTCCACATCTTTGACTTCTACAACACTGACTTGGATCAATTGGATCTCATGTGGTTGACAAGCCGGCCATGAATGGATAGTGCGAGCTAAATATCTTGTGTCAGTCGGATCATGAGGTACCGGTCGAAAATAAAATGATATAAAATAAGATGTTATCCGAAACGAAGCGATTGAAAAAGGTGACATCGAGAATGACTTCATCAATAACGGTACCGCTAGATATCCCAGAAGTGGAAGTGTTAAGCAGCGAAATCACGTCTGAAAATCATTTATTGATTCGGGTAGAAAGCACCCAAAAAACAGCATGTGGTGTATGCGGAGTTGAGATTGCGTGTACATTTGGCCATGGTCAAGAAATTAGCTTGCGCCATCTCCCAGTTTTGGGCTTGAGACCTACATCTTGATACGGCCCAAACGGGTCAATGTTTGTCGTGTCATTGTGACCCAACAACGACTCAAATTGTGAGTTGGTATGAACAAAGAAGTCCTCATACACAAGCGTATGATGAATACCTGGTCATGCAACTAATCAACAGTACAATCGAAGATGTAAGCCTCAAAGAAGAAGTTGGGTACGATGCAGTCGTAGGCGCATTGAACCGTCTGATAGAGCCCAAAATCAACTGGGATGAAATCGACGAAATCGGTACGTTGGGGATTGACGAAATCTCCAGAAGTAAGGGGCGCAAGAAATTTAGTGCGATCATTACAGCTCGTCAACCCAAGGGCAAGGTACGGATTCTTGGAGTTCTCCCTGATCGAAAAAAAAGACGGTTAAGGCATTCCTAGAAGAGATTCCTGAGAGACTACGCCCCACCATCAACTATTGCACCACCGACATGTGGGAGGGCTATATCAATGCGATTGATGAATTTATCAATGAGAATGATGATGTGAATGCATCTCCTGTTGTTGACCGATTTCATGTTGCTCAGAACTATCGAGATGACTTTGACGACCTCCGAAAAAGGAACTCAGACGCTTGAAAAAGAACTGCCTCCTGAAACTTATGACCAAGATTGCAAAGGAATGCTCTGGATCTTACGCAAAAATCACTCGGCTCTCAATCCTGAAGAGCGGCAGGAGCTTAGACGTTTGTTTGCTCATTCACCAGCCCTTCATCAGGCCTATACCTTTCGAGAAGAATTGACCGCCATCTTCAACCAGGAACTCTCTGTTGCCCAAGCTGAACATCGCCTTGAGGCTTGGATTCGCAAAGTTGAACGTTCCTCCCTTGATAACTTTGATGGCTTTATCAAAACCCTGCGCAACCACTGGCAATCCATTGTCAACTATTTTGACCAACGCATCAACAGTGGTTTTGTTGAAGGTCTCAATAACAAGATTAAGGTCATCACTCGTCGATGCTATGGCATTCGCAATGTCTCTTCTCTTTTTCAACGTATTTGGCTCGATCTCCATGGCAAAGAACGTTTTTCCCTGTCAACCACATGAGATCCTGATCAGCCACTGACTTTAATGCCCCACGGCTCGGTCTGCTCATCAATGATATTCTGAAGCTGAGCATTGATCTCATCACGTTCTGCCAGCAATTCGTCCAGTTCGCTCTGTCCCAGAACTGAACGCAGAGTCGTTTGAGCAATCTGCTGGGTAGCAATCAAATAATTTGAGACATTGACCACCGCATCTACCGGGTTCAGCACACGGAAATAGCAGACGGCGTTGACTTTAACCGTGACGTTATCCTTGGTAATCGCTTCTTGGGTTGGTACATCGAGCGTAACGACGCGCTGATCTACCTTCACCATACGGTCGACAATGGGAATCAAGAAAAAGAGACCTGGTCCCTTGGCGCCAATGATGCGTCCAAGCCGAAAGATCACGCCTCGTTCATATTCTGGCACAATCTTGATCGAAGATCGTAAAAACGAAAATACTAAAAATGCAATTACAGCGGCAATAACTAGACCACTTGGCATAAGATTTTCTCCTCTTTTGTTTTGATTATTGGAGGCTATGAACCTATCCGAAAAGTGGTTGTGAGTCCGACCAGCTTCTCGAGCGAGAATGTATCGTCACAGAACTTTTCGGATAAGCACTAGTGTTTTGTCAGATAAGTTATGATACAGGTTGGTCATCAGAATCGGTATCCAAAACAGGATAGAAACGCTGGAACTTCTGGCGAGCGAGAGCGGGGGTAAATTGCCATTGAATGGTAGCGGATTGTTCATTGCGCTCGTTGACAAGAGCAAGGACAACAGTCTCAAGAAGCTCTTTGGAATCAATGCGGCGATCAAGAACTTGGCGAGTGATAACCGAGAGTTCAATTTCAACCATATTAAGCCAACTCCCGTTGACGGGGGGTATAAACCATCTGAAAGTGCTGAGCCAGAGCGAAAGCTTCCTCAGGCGAAAAGATGGTGTAGAAGGAACTGGGTGAATGAATGTTGAGATTATCCTGAACAATCTGTAATGAATCGGCATCAGGATTGTGTTTCGTTTTGAGATCATGCATGAAGCGAGCATACTCTTGGCCTCTGCGCCGTTCGGTAATCTGAACAACCCGCTGTCCAGTGTGTGGCTGGTAAGCAATCAAGATGTAACAGATGCCCTTGCGTTCATAGTGATGATCATAGCGCCATTTCTTGCCTGGTTTCATCTCAATCGGCACGATTGTATCGCCCAAGAGCTGACAAGGTTTTTTCATCGTAACACCCACCAGAGAGGATTCTTGGGGTCATAGGGCTGTGCATAGAGGTCCAAGATTTGTTCCATGTGCCACAAGTATGTAGGTGTTAACTTTCCGATACACCACTGCACCTTCAAATGGGGTTTCAGTTCGTTTTTTTTCAGAATTTCACTCACGGTTTCATGCGAAATGTCTTCCACAAACTTTAACTCAACCGCTGTGGTTGCTAGCAGCCTTAAAGTCCATCGGCTTCGCCCATCTGGTCCTTTCGTACACGCTAGTGCCGTGATTTTGGCTCTGGCTTCGTTACTAATCTCGACTGGTCGTCCGCTTCTTGGCCTCTCTTCTAGGGCTTTGGTTAGCCCTTCCGTCACATATCTTTTGCGGATTCGCACCACCGTTGCTCGCGTCACTCCCACTCGTTCCATGATTTCTCTGTCTGTTTTTCCTCCATCTGACAAGAGCAGAATATGTGCCCTTCTTATCTTTCTTACGTTCTCTTTTCCTTTTGCCGTTATTCGCCTTAATTCATTTCTCTCTGCCTCCTCGTTTTTTTAGTCACTTTCTGGCAGAGTTTACCGTATTATAACTTATCTGACAAAACACTATACTTCATATCTCAAGTGAATTTACGCACAATTTGGGATACTGCCCATAGGAGCCTATAAAACTTCCGTCAAACGTTGTCTCCAATCGTCTGGTAACTCGACTTTGGCCAAAGCTTGATAATCGTAAGCCACGATGCGATGGTTCGAAATTGCAACCAATCGGGCGTGTCGCTGGCTATAATGATGACATTGAAGCATAAAACGATCCGAACCAACATCCGTAACCCGAACGCCTATAGAAACAGTATCCGGAAAGGTGACAGGAAAAATATATTTACAATCCTGCCAACCCAAGATCATACCAATGTTACGATTTGCATCGCCCCGACCAATCTTTAATTGATAAAAGAGTTCAATTCGCGCCATCTCTGCCCAGCGCAGATAACCGGTATTGTTGACATGGCGAGCGGCATCCATCTCTGACCAATGTATTTTGATGTCGACTTTACAGGGAAATGAATCGAGTTCTTGACCGATTGTGGTTTGGGTATATTCATCCATGTTACCTCTAGCATTCATTGTACTACTATAACACTGCGCATGATGTTTGTAAAACGCAAAAACCCATTTCATGCTACTTACTCTTCCAGCACCCAGGATTCGCAAATCCAAGTCGTTCATACAAGCGTCTTGCACCGTCGTTGGTCCCGGTGACGCTCATACAAGCGGTTGTTGCGTCATCTTCAAGACCACGGTGCAACAACTCTTGAATGAGGGGAACAATGCACCGCTGTACCTATGGTATAATTGGTATAATGAACGCAACGAGAGGAGATGGATTCATGCAAGACATATTGGCGCGCTTTAGCGCAGAAAAATGGGTCATCAAACCACTGGTCCTGGACGAAATCTATACGGATCGGGCTGAATTTCTGGAATACTTTTATAACGCAGCCCGCAACGCTGCCGCGCGGCGCACCATGTCCACAGTGTTGTTGGGGCGGCGTCGCATGGGCAAGACAGAGATCTTCCGGCGCGTGGTCAACCGTCTTTTTTTTGAACAGGATCCGCATGATCCCAAGGCTGTCGTGCCTGTCTATTATATGTTTTCTGATACTGAACGAGATGGGTTTCTATTTGCTCAAAAATATCTCGAAAACTTCATGCGCTATTATGTCGGTTTTTATACACAACAACCTGAAATGATACGGCAGGAACTGAGAGATGATGATTTGACTGAGTGGATCGAAAAATCGCGTACTCTCTTCCCCTTTTCTGATGATTTGGATCTATTGCTCACTTATCATCGTTCTATGCTCAAGGGCAATATGCCATCACCCGAAGAAGATGCCGTCAACATTCCGCGCCGTATTTCAGACATTTTCGATAGCACAATTGTCATCTTCTTAGACGAATTTCAAAATACGCATCTGCCCCAATATGACTTTCGTATCGTCGGCCACATGCAGAACGCTGTGGAATCGTACACCTGCCCTCATTTTGTCACCGGCTCGGCGATGAGCATTTTAGCACGTGAAATTTTGGGGCGTGGTTCGCTCTTTGGCCGCTTTCGCAGCCGACCCATTCATGAACTATCTGGCTATTGGGGCGATGAGCTCGTCCGAAAAGCCGCCAACCATTACCAAGCCACTGTCCCCGAATTGATGGCCCCTGTTGTGGCCGCACGATGTGGCGGGAATCCTTTCTATATCTCAGCGGTCATACAACAATCCGCGGAAACAGATACACCACTGCTCGACGAGGAGACGATTAACAGTGTCTTGGCGGTGGACATTGCATCTGGCTTTATCTGGGCGGAACTCTACGAGCAGGTAAGTGGTTGGATCGAACGCATCAATGAGTACAATGTCACGAAATGGATTCTCTACCTGTCGGCTTTGGAAGAGAACGACAAGATCAGTTTAGAACGAATTCAGCAAGAGTTAAAGATTCGTGAAGGATACGATGTCTCTCTTGATACGATTCGTGATGTCTTGATTCGATTGTCACGGGGAGATCTGGTTGAATATCTTGAACTGGGCGGTTGGTTTCGCAAGGTCGAAGATCCCATTCTGTTGGAATTCCTCAAGGTTTGGGGGCGGATCGAAGTTGAAGGTCAAAGCCAAGTCGGTGTTCAAAACGAATTATTGCTGCGCTACCAAGCCCAGGAACGGCGTTTTCATGAGTACAAAGGCTATTTGGCCGAAATCTTTATGGGCCAGGTTCTGCTCAACAGCTATCAGCATAACGCATTTCCCGGTCACTTTTTCAATGCCCCTAAGGATATTCCGCTACGGCGCCCGGTTGTCTTTGTCCACCATCGGGTGCGGCTCCGCTCGGGTGTTGGACAGGAGATTGATGTGCTGGCATCGCTTGGCGGGCACATGTGGGTGTGCCAAAGCAAGTGGGAAACAACGAAGAAGATTGGCGTATCCACGTTGCGTGGGCTACTTGAGCAAGCAGAAGCCGTGCAAGCTCAAGACAACCCGCGGACTCTCTACAAGTGGATTTTTGCTCATCAAGGATTGACCCAAGAAGCTGAAGCATTTGCTCGGCAGGAAGGTGTCTTCTGGTCGGATCGAGCGCAATTAGATGCGTTACTGGTCCATCTTGGCTTACGCAAGTTGCCTAATTTGGATACGTCGTGAAGATTTATTCACCAATCCAAAATGCCTTCTCAAGATTGGTAAACTCCGAGGCGGGTCCTTCAAATTTGTTGCGACCGAGTTCTAACACATAGACATAATCGGCGATCTTCAGCGCTTCACGGATCTCCTGATCAACCAATAAAATGGTCAATCCATCTCGATCCCGCAGGTCGACCAACATCTGATAGACTTCTTCAGAGAGAAGTTTGGCGAGACCAGCTGTTGGTTCATCAACCAAAATGATCTTGGGATCGGTCATCAACGTGCGACCGATTTCGATCATGCGCTGCTGCCCCCCAGAAAGCTCGCCTGCCAACTGTTTTCGCCTCTCTTTGAGAATTGGAAAGCGGTCGTAGTTTTCTTCTAGCTTTTGACGAACTCGCTTTTTGTCGCTGCGGAAGGTCCATGCACCGACCTGCAAGTTCTCTTCCACCGACATCCAGCGGAAAACGCCCGGTTGCTGTGGGATGTAGGCTAGTCCTAGCCCGATTCGTTCGTGAGTGGGTGTACCCAGTACACTCCGACCATCGAGCAAAATATTGCCATCATTGGGTTTGAGAAAACCGTAGATCGCCTTGAGTGTGGTCGATTTGCCCACGCCGTTCGCACCCAAAATTGTTGTGATCTTGCCCTCTTCCGCTTTGAGGGTGACATCTTGCAGAATATTGAGGTCGCGGTAGTAACCAACGTAAAGATTGTGGATTTCGAGCATAAACGTATTAATTGTGGTTAAGAACCCCTCCTAAAAAGTGATTGTGAGTCTGACTAACTTCTCGAGCAAGAATAGAGCTTCACAGAGCTTTTCGGATAAGAACTAAGATGAAGGGAAAGGAATTCACGAAGTTACTGTGTGATGACTAACGCTACTCAAGTGAACGCATTTATTTATGACCGAACGGTCTGTCAACACCCAGAATCCGTTCCTATCTTAATCCGCTGTAGTATCCTGAACAACCATCAGCTCCGGCTCATCATCCTCGCCTAAATAAGCCTGCTTCACCACGGGATCATTCTTGACCACATCTGGATCGCCATCCGCAATCAAGTCGCCATAGTTTAACACTAGTAGGCGCTTGCTCAAAGTGAAGATTGTGTCCATGTCGTGGCTGATAATGATGATCGCCGAACCATCGCCATTGACCTTGTAGATGTATTCGTAGATGATCTCCATCAGGCGCGGATGAACACCTGCAAATGGCTCATCTAGAATAATGATATTGGGGTCGAGCATGAGCAACCGCCCCAACTCTAACAGCTTCTGTTGACCACCAGAGAGCGCACGGCCATACTCGTTTGTTAGATGATCCATGGTCAGGAATTCAAGCACCCAGCGGGCTTTTTCTTCAAAATCTTTTTGGCGCGCCGTGGCATTCAAGGCCATGGCAGGTACGAGTAAATTCTCTAGCACCGTCATGCGGCGGAAAGCGCGAGTCACTTGAAAGGTACGCCCCAAACCGGCCCGTGCCACCATATAAGGAGGCAACGGGTCGATTCGTTTGCCGTTGAGGTAGACAGTGCCCCTGCTGGGCTTCAAGGCCCCGTCAAGTATATTCGTGAGGGTCGTTTTGCCTGCACCATTGGGACCAATCAGCCCAATCAGCTCTGGACCTTCGACTTCGAATGACACATCTTTGAGGACCTGAAGACCGCCAAAATTTTTATCGACATTTCTAACTTCAAGTTTGAACATAGCTTATGTGGCTCCCTCTTCAACGACAGTAGCTTGGCGCTTGGCGACAGTCTCTTCCGCAACTTGACCACGGCTAATCCAATTGATAATCGGGTAGATGAGGCCATTGCGCTGAAAGCGAAGGGTCAACATCAAAACCGCACCAAACCAGACAAGCCGCCACGTGGTCATGTCGACTTCAAAGGGGCCAATATCAAAGCTGTTGCGCAATAGTTCAAGCAAGGTTTGAATGATCAGAGCACCAATTGCTGCCGCCACAATGCTTTCCAGTCCACCGATCACCGCCATTGCAATCACGAGACTCATCTGCAAAATGATCAAGATATTCGGCGTGATAATCCCAATGTAGTGCCCTTGCAGAACACCTGCAGCCGCAGCCATCATAGCCGTAATGATAAAAACCAACACCTTATAACGAACCACATGAACGCCCAATGCAGCGGCAGCCTCTTGATCCTCCCGAATAGCCCGAATAAAGAGGCCAAAACGGGACGACGTGAGCCAAGCCATGATTCCCATGCAGATCAAGAAGAGCAAGAGCATGACATAGTAGGGCGGAATCTTATCGGATGGACCGAAAGCGAGGCCAAACAGATTGAGACCGTTTGGAAAAAGGGGATCCATTTCAAAGCCACTCTGCCCTTGCGTAATATCCAGTTCGGCACTAATAGCGGCCCGCAGAATCTCGGAAAAGCCAATGGTAAAGAGGGCTAGATAAGTGCTGCGTAATCGTAAGACCAGCGCACCTATCAACAATCCAAACAGACCACCCATAAGGATCCCTAAGACCAAACCTGCCCACAAAGGTGGTTGAATAATGACTGTCCCTGCCGGCATCGATTGTTTGGCGACTTCCAGGCAACTTCCCCCAATGCTTGATACACCGATTGGATTGAGTATGACCAACCAGAGACCACCGAGCGCAAATTCGGTGCATTCATTGGTGGGTGCCGTCGTGAATCTGATATAGTATCCAAACAAAGCCGCCGTATATGCGCCAATCGCCATAAAGGCCATATGACCAAATGAGAATTGACCAGCGTAACCGGCTAGTAATGACCAACTTGATGCCAAAATTGCGTAGAAAAAAGCGGTGATGGAAATATGCATCAAATAGGGAGAGTTGTTAAGCCAGACTGGTGCGACAAGCAGTAAAACGACGCCTAGAACGCCCAACGTCCAATTAATGAGGGATCGATTCATAGTTCTCTCCCAAAGAATCCAGTTGGCTTGAGAAGCAGTGTTAAGGTCAAGATAATCATGCCATAAGCCGGGATATATGATGCAGCGCGCATGGGATCGGGAATGCAGCCAACGCCTGCCGCTTCAACCAACCCTACTGTCAGCCCGCCAAGAAAAGCGCCAGGAAGCGACCCCATTCCACCCAACACGATAATCACAAAGGAGCGTGCCGCGGCCGGAATGCCCACTTGGGGCAACCAAGCAAAGATCTGCACCAATGTCGCACCCGAAAGGCCGGCTAACATGGCTCCCATTCCAAAAGCGAGCGTGTTCATTGAATCGGGATTAATGCCTGCCACGGATGAAGCCTGTCGATCTTGACTCACTGCCCGCAACCCTTTGCCGATCCAGGTTCGATAGAGAAACCACATCAACACCAGGAGTAACACAATCGAAATTACGGCGGCGGTGAAGCGAGGGTTGGGAATCGACACAGCATCAAAAAGGGAGAGTGTTGCCCTTGTCGATTTGAGCAGCGTAGGATTTTCAACACTGGGAATCGCCAATTCAGGCAGATCAAAAAAGCGTCTGGTTTTGACCGGGTTGGCACCGAGCAATGCCTGTACTGCGTATTGCAGAAAGAAAGAGAGGCCGAATGTCACCAGAATCGCATATTCTCTTGGTCGCTCGATCTGTCCACTCCCCATGACGCGCAAAAAAATCAGTTCAAAAATTGCACCGATGAGGAAAGTGATCAAGGCGGCTCCCAATAACCAGACCAGTGGGTTGGCATTTTCGAAGAGAATTGAAACACTCATATAGTAGACGACCATCCCGCCGATCATGTAAAACTCGCCGTGCGCAAAACTGACCACGCCCAAAATCGAGTAGATGAGTGTGAGCCCCAATGCCATGAGGCCGTAAATGATGCCGATGACAATGCCGTTTGTTAGCTGGGAAGCCACAAAACCGCTGTTGGTTACGCATAAGTTATCGGGAAAGGTTTGAGCAAAGGCGTAAGAGAAAATGCCCACGACCATTAGCCCTGCAACACCGGCCCAGCGTGCGCTCAGATGGGGGGTAATGATCCAGAGCGGCACCAAGCCAAATGGTCCTGTTGCTGCTCCAATCGCGGCGCCCGTCAAGCTGGCTTGAGAGACATCCAAATCCTTACGAGCATAGATGCGTGGCGTGACAATACCGCCGATGATTCCCCAGACGATAAACCAAATAATCGCTGTCCAGAGCATAAATTAGAATACCTTCTGTTTGTTGACTTTGTGGCTATTCCGGATAGTAGAGAGCTTGCTTGTCAAGCGTAGTGCGTCCTGCGTGGTACCAGTTGAGAAAGCGGTTGTGCTGTGAGAACGTGTGTGATACGTAGTGCGTGAACAGCTCAGAATAGTCTCATAATTCAGTTCACGCACCACGCAATACGCATCACGTTCCCCTACTGCCCAACAAGAATTGACTCACCTGTCTGATATGTTTCTGGGTAAACAATGGGAGACTCAGTCGAATCTTGACCCTCTTCCTGATACTGAACCATCGTGATCGCAGGGTCGGGCCATTGGTGCCAGAACTTATCTTCAACATCGTTATCGGCTGGTGCATTGTTCCGACCATAGGGGAAATAGATATCCCCAAGGGTTCCTGCGTGCTCGATGCCTTCCAAAGCAGAGATGATGGCGTCGGCGTCGGTGCTGCCTGCTTCTTCAATTGCCTGGGCCAGAATCATGATCGAATCGTAGGCTTCCAGCGCATAGGATTCGGCAGAGGTTTTGCCGGTCATTTCACTATACTGTTCGAGGAATGCCTTGGCATTGTCGTTGTATAGATTAACTGGCAGACCGATGCGGCGGACGAAGCAGAAATTACCGTCCGGGACATTAGTCCAGAATGAATTGCTTTCCAACGCCACCTGATTACAGATTGTAGGAACATCGCCAGGACCGATGCCAGCTTCGGCAGCTTGTTGTGTGAAGTTAAAGGAAGCTTCACCCGTGGCCAGAACTTGAATCAGATCGGGTTCCTCTGCCTTAATGCGCTCGATGATGCCCGAGTAATCCTGGGTACCGATGTCGACGCTAAAGATTACGGCTTCAATATCGGCTTCGGCCAAACCGGCCTGGTTGGAGTCAGCAGCGGGGATGCCATAGTCGGTGTTTTCAGTCAGAATCACAACTTTTTCAATGTTCGGCAGTGTCTTGATGAATTCAACATCCACCTTGGCAACTTCCGAACTGAGCGGCGCAATGCGGAAAATTTGATCCAACATGCTGCTCGTAATTGTGTCATTCCAGGTTTCGGCAAAAACGACAGGAACATTGTTGTCGGCCGCAACCTCTTTTGAGGCAACGCCAACCGAACTATGATAGCCACCACCAACCGCGACAACGCCATCCTGGTTGATGAGCTTCTCCATCACAGCAGTACCGCGTTCTGGCAACCCTTCTGAGTCCTCGATGATCACTTCAACCATCCGTCCTAGGATGCCGCCACGGGCATTGATGTCGCCCTCTGCAATCATCATCGCATCGCGCATGGCTTCACCGCCAACGACTGTGCCTGGCGCAGAAAGCGGTGCAAGTGCACCGATCTTGATAACATCGCCTTCCGCGGCATCACTACTCTCTTCCGCATCACCTTCTTCCTCGTCGGCCGCTTCTTCAGCATCGCTTTCGTCTTCTGCTTCTTCAGCTGGTGCTTCGGTTGGTTCTGTGGCCGGTTCAGCTTCGGTTGCTTCACCAACAACCTTCTTGTTGTCCGCCACAAGCAGCCAACACAAGAGCCAACGTCAACAAGAGACCGATCAGCCAATAGGATGATTTTGTTTTGAACATGTTCGTTTGTTTCTCCTTAGAAATAGATGGGTTCGCTAGGATGAAAATGATTCTAAACCTCTATACCTAAGCTCTGTACGAAAACATGGTTTTACTTAGCCTTGTATCGCAGTAGAAAAACCATGTTTTCACCACAACCGCAGTTTAAGATTCGTCAAATTCATTCTCATTTATGGTAGTGTAGAATCTAATACTTGGCAACACGAACAACACATCGGTGTAGATATTGGGATAGTGGCTGTCCGGTAAGTAATAACCCACAGCCACGACCGAATTTGGATAGTGTGTCCCAAAATGGGTAAATGGAGACTGCTCTGTCAGAGCAACTGCTCCCCTTATACACTTTGTGGTACACACCCAAAATTTTGAGGGTGGTTTTTAGAGTATAACATTGATCAATTGGTCCGGCAAACATAGAGAGATCATCCGATCTATTACCGGATCTTCCATGGGCGTTTCCAAGTTGAAATCCCGCCCTTTTTTGACAGCAGCCAAGCTATACTATAAACTCTAAGAGTACCCCCGCTCACCAAATTGATCAACTTACGGATCGTCGTAAGAGCAATTAACTTGACCTGTGATCCTATCTGACATAGGCAGTTTGCGTCCATAATTTTCTAGTTGTTTGGGCCTGCAATGGTGTATTGTTCTATTACATCGATACCTCTGGAAATCGACTACATCGCGACCGCCTGCACGGGCTGTTTCAGGAGAGCTACGGGCCCAAGTGTGGTCGCGATGTAACCGAACAGAGCAGATGTCGAAGTCATAAAATAGTACAATTGTGCAGGCCGTCGGCCCAAACGAGGGCCTTGCGGCGGCGCTCAACATTCTTGCTCATCTCGACAAAAAATTGTCGATGTTGATCCGTTAAGGACCTAATTCAATATTCTAGCCAAGTTTCAAGGTAGTGTGTCCCAAAGTGCATAAAGGGAGATCACTTAGCCAGAGAGTCTGCTCCGTTTACACACTTTGTGCGACACACTCAATTGCAAAAGAGATATTCAAAGGAGACAAATATATGAAGACAAAGCAGTTTTTACCATTGTTGCTTGTGTTTGCCCTGATGTTGGCCGCATGTGCTGGTGCTCCTGCGCCCGCTTCAGATTCTGGAAGTTCTGATAGCGACGCCGGGGAGGCCGCGGCAGCAAGTGAAGGTGTGACGGAGTTGAATATTCTCTGGGCACAATGGGATCCAGCGGATTATCTACAAGAGATCGGCAATCTCTACGAGCAAGAGACTGGCATCACGGTCAACGTGATCCAGGAGCCATGGGGTAGCTTTTATGATCGGGCGTTCACCGAGTTTGCCGCGGCTGGCAGTAGCTTTGAGATGATTGTTGGTGATAGTCAGTGGCTTGGTCAAGGCGCAGAACAGGGTCACTATATTGAATTGACAGACTTCCTCGTTGGCGAAGGAATTGCCGATACAGTGACGGAGGCGACGCTCACTTACTATGGTGAATATCCCACTGGTTCTGGGAAATATTGGGCATTCCCAACAGAGGGTGACGCCGATGGTTGGGCCTATCGGATGGATCTATTTGAAGACCCAGACGAAATGGCGGCGTTCGAGGCCGAATACGGCTATGCTCTTGGTGTGCCCGAAACATGGGCCCAATTGCTCGACATCGCCAAGTTCTTTACGCGCCCAGATGATGGTTTGTATGGTGCTGCTATTTATACGCAGAAAGATTACGATGCCATTACAATGGGCTACGCAAATGTGATGTTTAGTTTTGGTGCCAAGTGGCAGAACGAAAACAATGAAGTGCTGGGCATCGTAAATTCGCCCGAGGCCATTGCGGCGTTAGAGTTCTACCGAGAGCTTTATGATTGCTGCAGTCCGCCTGGCTTGGGAAATGCATTTTTCCAAGAGACGAATGATGCTCTCATCAACGGTCAAGCTGCGATGATTATGAACTACTTTGCTTTCTTCCCGGCCTTGGCGAGCCCGTCCATTAATCCTCATGCCGAGAACACGGGCTACTTCGCCAATCCGGCTGGACCCACCGGGCTTCGTCGCGCCGCATTGGGTGGTCAAGGAATCAGCATTGTCTCCTATGCCAGCCCCGAACGACAGGAAGCGGCAAAGGACTTCATTCGCTGGTTTGCCAAGGAAGAGACGCAGCGGGAATGGGCTCTTTTGGGTGGATATACGTGCAACAAAAATGTGTTAGCTTCCGAAGAATTCTTGCAAGTAGCACCTTATAATGCGGCATTTGCCGAAACGATGAATATCGTGATGGACTACTGGAATATTCCACAATTTGGCCAGCTTCTCGAGGTCACACAGCGTGAGCTGAGCGGTTACGTCGTTGGTGGCGAAGGAACGGCGGAAGAAGCGATGAATAAAATGGCCGAAGAGCATCACGCGATTCTTGTCGAGAATGGCGTGATTAGTGAGTAGATAGTGGATAGTTGATGGTGGATGGTTGCTGGTATATGACTATCCACCATCCACAAAGCTATGTCTTACGACGTATGTTTCTACTCAATATGTTTCCCATGAACAGTGTAGCAGTATCAAACCCGCAACAGCGACAGGTGAGCGAGCGAGCGATTCAATGGCTCTTTATTGCACCGACGCTGATCTTGTTGATTCTCTTCAACATCTTTCCGCTTTTTTATAGTCTCTACCTCAGTTTTACAGATTTTTCGGCCATTGAGCGTGGGACACCCATATGGGTTGGCTTTGCCAACTATGGAAAGCTGCTGAATGATGAGCAGATGTGGCAATATTTTGCAACGACTGGGCGCTTTGCATTTCTATCCGTTGGTCTGCAAACTCTGATTGGTTTTGCATTGGCGATGTTGCTGCGCGAAAAGTGGCGCGGTGGCGGGATTATAACGACGCTCATCTTGATCCCGATGATGCTTTCGCCCGTCGTCGTGGGTCTCTTTTGGAAATTGCTCTACAATCCCAGCTTTGGCATCATCAACTACATGCTTGGGTACACAGATCCAAGCAGTGCACCGGATTGGCTGGCCGACAGTTCGCTGGCTTTGTGGGCAGTGGTCATCACCGATGTCTGGATGTGGAGTCCCTTTGTGATGTTGCTCTGTCTCTCTGGGCTCAACGCCATTCCTGGCTATTTGTACGAAGCAGCGGCCATTGACCGTGCCAGCGCTTGGTTTCAATTTCGCCGCATTACGCTGCCTCAGGTCATGCCCCTGTTGCTGATTGCGATTCTCTTTCGCACGATTGAAGCATTCAAAAGTTTTGATCTCGTGATGGGAATGACAGGTGGTGGGCCAGGCGATGCCACAGAGCTCGTCGCCGTCAATCTCTATCGGATGGCCTTCCAAGGACAGTGGCGTACGGGGAGTGCCAGCGCATTAGCCTACATCATTTTGATTGTGATTATTGCCATCAGCAATGTCTACATCCGCAACCTGAACAAGATCCGAGAAGGGTAGCCCGATGGCGGTCGAGTCTCAAACCATCACATCAGTACAACATCCAAACGCACCTAGCCAACCGGTCGACTATTCCGCCCGCGTCGATCAGGTGGGAAGCCGCGCCCGACTGATGCGCAATGTTCGCATTGCTGTGTCGATTCTGGTGGCACTCATCGGCTTGATCCCGGTTTTCTGGATGGGAACAACGGCCTTCAAATCGCGTGCAGATGCCATTGCTGTTCCGCCCAAGGTCGTTTTTGAGCCAACGCTGGAAGGTTTCGTCAATCTACTAACCGATCGCTCTGTACTCAACAACTTGCGTCTGGAGCGTGAAAAGGAACGTACGGATCTGCAGTGGTATGACAAGATTGCCCTGGAAAATGGCCAGAAAATTACAGGGACCAGCAATTATGTCTCTCGATTGCGGAATTCCATCATTATTGCTGGCTTGTCGACAATCATAGCGGTGGTGCTTGGTTTGTTGGCGGCGTATTCTTTTAGTCGGTTTCGGGTGCCAGGGGAAAGCGACTGGCTCTTTTTCATTCTCAGTACGCGCATGTTACCCCCCGTTGTTGTCACAATCCCCATCTTTCTCATGTATCGACAGCTGAACCTGCACGATACCCATTTGGGATTGATTCTGCTCTACACAGTTTTTAACCTTTCTCTGACCGTCTGGCTACTCAAGGGCTTTATCGATGAGATTCCACGAGAATATGAAGAAGCCGCAATGGTAGATGGATATACCCGCTTGCAGGCTTTTCGCAAAGTTGTGCTGCCTCAGGCCGTTACGGGAATCGCAGCAACCACCGTCTTTGCCCTAATCTTTGCCTGGAACGAATATGCATTTGCCTTAATGCTAACGACCGAAGTCGCACGTACAGCCCCACCGACGATCCCGACAATCTTGGGTCGTGGTGGGCTGGAATGGTCATCGATTGCTGCTGGGTCGCTGGGGTTTCTCATTCCCGTTGTGATTGTGACGTTTGCCTTGCGGCAACACCTCTTACGCGGCGTGACATTCGGCGCGATTCGACAATAGAGATTATAAGGATTAAGAATAAGGGACACGGATGAACACAGATTTCACGGATTTACTCTGAGAGAATCCGTGTTCATCCTGAAAATCCGTGTCCTATTTCAATCCCTATAATATCCAATAAATCTTTTTTATGGCAACGATAGAGCTACGCCAGGTTGAAAAGAAATTTGGTGATGTCCACGCCGTTCGAGCGGTGGATCTGACCATCCAAGATGGCGAGTTTGTGGTCTTGTTAGGTCCGTCCGGCTGCGGCAAGACCACGACGTTACGTATGATCTCTGGTCTTGAGGCCGTCACGAGTGGTCAAATTTACATTGATGGACAGGATGTGACCTGGAATCATCCCAGCGATCGCGACATTGCCTTTGTCTTTCAGTTGTTCGCTCTCTATCCGCACATGACCGTGCGCCAGAATATTGCTTTTCCCCTAGAAGCCCAGCAGGTCTCCCGTTCTGAAATTGACCGGCGCGTACAGGATGTGAGCAAACTGTTGCAAATTGAACATCTCATGAGAAGTCGGCCAGGTGGGTTGAGCGGTGGCGATAGACAACGGGTGGCCTTGGCGCGAGCGCTGGTCCGGCGTCCAAAAGCATTCTTGATGGATGAACCGTTAGGGGCATTAGATGCAGAGTTCCGGTCGATTATGCGAGCCGAAATCAAGCGTTTGCATCTAGCACAAAAGGCAACGACTGTCTACGTGACCCATGATCAGATCGAAGCCATGGCCATGGGTGATCGGATTGTTGTGATGTCTGAAGCAGTCGTTCAACAGGTCGGCACACCGGCGGAGATCTATTATGATCCGGTTAACCTTTTTGTGGCACGGTTTATTGGTAGCCCTGGAATGAACCTGGTCGAGGGTCGTTTGGAAAATGACATTATCCATTTGTCGGGCGGAAGCCGCTATCCTGTGACCGATGCTTGGCGGCCAGCATTGGAGCAAGAACTATCCAGCAGCAGCGTGATTGTGGGCTTTCGCCCTGAAGCTGCTCGCATCGCCCATGATGCACCCCTGCAAACCACAGTTTATGCAGACGACCTGCATGGTGGCTATTCGATCTTGCATCTCTCTCTTGATGGCGAAAATCCGGAATCTGTCGTGCATGTTCGAGCGGGGCGTGATGCCCAGTTCGATATTGGAACCCCCGTTCGGTTTGATCTGAATCCCGAGATGGTCCGTTTCTTCGACCCAAAGACTGAATTGGTAATTAGAACCTATCCGAAAAGTGGTTGTGAGTCCGACTGACTTCTCGAGTAAGAATGCATCGGCACAGAACTTTTCGGATAAGTACTTAGATTGAACGATTAAACTCAGCGGATTGTAATCAAGTCATTAGCGGGTGATACGAAAAATCAAACTATTACTTTGATAACCGTGAAGAAATTGATCGCAGTATCGAAGAAGATGAGGCATTTGTACAATCGCTGCCTCAGCAAACGCCGTCCCCGCTGCAAGCTCGTCTACAAGCATATGCCACGTGAGCAAGATTCGCTATTACACAGATGAACATGTCACCCGGTCAATCGTACGCGGTCTGCGCCAAAGAGGAGTAGATGCTCTGAGCGTTCCAGAAGCCGGTATGCTTGGAGCATCGGATGAAGAACATTTAACCTTTGCCCAAGCAGAAAAGGAGTAGAAATTTGTTTGCTCCCTGATCTGCGCTGCACCCACCGAGCACCCGACGATGGAGTTCTATTTGGAAACTGCAACAATTGTGAGAATAGCATGGCAGATGTCAAGCTGCAGAATATTACCAAACGTTTCAAATATATCACTGCTCTAGATAATGTTTCGTTCAACATTAGCGATGGAGAGTTTTTTGTGCTGCTTGGGCCGACTGGTGCTGGCAAAACAACCTCTCTACGCGTGATTGCAGGACTCGAGAAGCAAGATCAGGGTTCGGTCGAGTTCGATGACGAGTCAGTTGATGGTTTGTCGCCAGCAGAGCGAGATGTGGCCTTTGTCTTCCAGCAATATTCGCTCTATCCGACCATGTCTGTCTTTGACAACCTGGCTTTTCCGCTGCGATCGCCCATGCGCAAGATGCCAAAAGGTGAAGTTGAGCCAAAGGTACGCGAGGCTGCCGAGAAGCTGCGCATTAGTCATCTGCTGGATCGCAAGACAGCGCACCTATCCGGTGGCGAGATGCAGCGTGTCTCCATCGGGCGCGCGATTGTCCGCAACCCGCGTATCTTCTTGATGGATGAACCACTCTCGAATCTGGATGCAAAGCTGCGCGAAGCATTGCGCGTCGAGTTGCAGCACATCCAAAAAACCGATGGCACGACGACGCTCTACGTGACCCATGATCAGGTAGAGGCATTGACCATGGCCGATCGAATCGCCGTGATGCGTGAAGGGCAGATCATACAGATCGGCACACCGCAAGACATCTATGATCGGCCAGCAACCATTTTTGTGGCCCAGCTAGTCGGTACGCCGCGTATCAATCTACTGCCCGCGTCGATCAGTGAGCAAAAAATCCAGATCGCATCTTCACCGATTCAAATGGGGCTCAACGGCGAAGCAGCCCAACTTTCCTCAGAATTCAAGCTGGGCATTCGGCCCGAGGATGTTGTCCTAAATGACAACGGTATACATGAAGGCGAAGTGATGCTGGTCGAACCACTGGGGATCGAGACAATCGTCTACATCAAAAGCGGTGAACAGACATTGTTAAGCGTTGTGTCCGGGATTGTCAATCGACAAATTGGCGAAAATATCCGCTTCAATATCGTTCAAGAGCGGCTTCTATTTTTTGATCAGAATGAGCGTCGAGTCGCTGTGAACGAGCATGAAGCAGAGCAGGGAGAACGTACGTAAAATTATGGGTATTCAAGCCATTCTCTTTATTGTTGGGTTCTTATGCGTATTGGGTGTCTTTATCTATTTTATTCGGCGTGTTTCGGCGCGCTTAGACAACAAGATCGATCCACGTACATACACCTTGGTGGAACGCCTGATCATCGCTGGGATCATCATTGGCATTGTGGCAATGTTTCAGCCGTGGATCTTCGTTGGATACAAATATGGCTTTCTGCTGCTCCTTTTTTCGACGCTTTCTTTTATCGTCTGGAGCCACGTCACGCCAGCTTTAACGCAATATGATGGGTAAAGATTATTCCAATAGTTCAGATATAAGGCTAAACCAAAAAAATAATTATACTTTACTTTCTGGTAAAGGCTTGAGTGACAAAGGGCAAACCGAAAGGGGCGGAAAAAAGAATCCACCCTGAAAAAACGGGATAAAATGTAAAAATAGTGCTCGGCTAGTTTAAGCAGCGGCATTGAGGCGGCGATGAGCGAGAACGCCTTTAGGGAAATGGTGTGAAACCGAGGCCTTTTTCCGAAAGTCAGGGTCGAGTTGGTCAGGAGTTGGAAAAAGAGCACTCGAGAGAACACGGCGCAGCCTGCCGGGAGTGGATTGAGGCTCTCGATCCCAGTAGCCAGTCGGTATGGGAGGAAGAGAAGCGGCTAAATGGGAAAGAAGATTGCCAGCCAGCAGCCCCAGTTCAGGTAAGCGGAAACAAGCCTCATCGGCATGAACAAATTGACGATGTAAGCCAATCATCTGCTTGGAAGCCAAGGGGGGGAGGTTCAACAGGCCAGCGTTCCAGGTAGACAAGATAAATGGTTTCAGGCTGCAAAGTCATAACGGTCGCCAAAACCAAAGGTGTGTTGTAGGCCGGATCCTGAATGACGTAAATCGAGTAGGTACGGTTGGCTGTATCCACCTTGGTTGTTCTGGGGACGAGATTGTGCCATGCTTGATAGCAAATCAGGCGACCACTATAGAGAAAGCGACCAGACGAGTCCGGAGTTGTAGCCTCGAGTCGCTTTCCCTTATAGCTGCGAGAGAGCGGACGCACAATATCACCATATTCAGGTGGTCTGCCTTTTTTCTTTGCGTTTGGGGAACTCATTGCGGCGCACTGTGCAGTTAATGGCTTCCCGCAGGACAAATCGGTCTATGCCGCTTTCTAGCATTTCTCTGATTGTAAACCCGGCATCGACCACCGCCACTTCGTCTGACTCCAGTGATTTCTTCGTCTCTGTCAGCAGCTTTTTCCGAAACTCACTTTCCTTTGTTCCAACCGTGCATCTCATGATTGCCTTGAGCAGTGGCACTCGCTTCCCGCCTATCTCCCCGAGCTTATCATCACCAAAGATGAGCGGGCAATGCCCGACGAGCCGTTGAGTTATAGAGTCGGTTCACTTTCCCTTGCAGCTTCGGTCGCCAGAACCCTGTGATATCTATGCTTTTCACTCGGTACCCTTCTAACTTTTTTGCCTCCCATTCCCTTTTCCACTTCTTCTTGCCACGACCCCAGCAGACTTGTGATATCCCATGATCCATATCGAAAGCTCCACCAGCTTCGCCGGAGCTCCTCATCTTCAAACCCGCTTTCTTTCAATGCGCTATGGATTGCTCCTCGACTTTTCAGAAACGACCCATTCAGCATTGCCCACATCAGACGCATTACATTTACGTTTGTTCCCATCGGCGTTACTTGCAATACATTCATCAGTACTGCTATAGTTATTTCTGGCGCGGTTAGCATTCCTTCCTCCTTTTTGGGTTCTCTACCTTTAGGATGAACTGCTAACCGCTTTTTGTCACATTTCTCACCTCATCTCTTTTCTTTTACCAGAAAGTAAAGTTATACGCGAACGAGAGAATGGAGAGGGGGAATAAGGACAAACCATTTTTCTAAACCAGGTAAACGTTGGAAGCGTTGTTCCAAACGGTCCATCTCTTTCTGAGTGAGTTTGACGCCGGTCTCATAAAGAGTGGAATTCAGGTGAACGAAGGGTTGTAGTTGGTTAAAGCGAAAAGAACGGGCAAAATTGAGAACGGTCTCAAGAGAATCGAGAAGAGAACCGTTCCAGTGTTTTTCAAGATGGCCCCAAACCCGTTCGATGGGGTTGTATTTACTGTGATAAGGAGGGTAGCAGGCGAGCTGAATAGAGAGACGATAGTGCTCAACAAACTGAGTGAGACGATACATAAACTGAGTCCGACGGGTATGATTTTCGGGACCATTGTCCTGATTGATCACGAGGGTCTTGACGTGAGGAAAGTGTTCACGTACGCTTTCCCAAAAATCAATCAGGCAGTCGACAATAAGTCACTCGTCACTTTCGACTGAGTCAAGTAAAGAAAGAGTTCCTTGGTTGAAGGGAGGTAAATGCCAAAAGGAGTGACTTTCTCGGTCTTCTTATCTTGAAAGTCATGATCGAGCGCTTTGACAACCACTCGACTTATCCCTTCTCTCGAGAAACGGTCAAGTAAAATCGTCGCTTTGGCATCCCAAGAGAGGCGCAGAACCGTCTCGTCTGCATCCGCTTCTTGATTGATCTGATGAATTCTATCAAAGATCGCATCGGTCTCTGGGATCTTTTTCACTGGTTGACTTTTTTTGACCCGGTTTGAGCCATAGCCTAACTCATTGAGCTTCAAGCGGATGGCCTCTTCGCCAGGCAATTCCTCATCTGTGTATCCTTTCTGCTCGATGAGCTGGGTACGCATTTCGGCGGCGGTTAGTCGAGTGTACAATTGGGGGTCGAAAGGTGGGATCGGTCTGGCTGAATTGATCGGCGATTTCAACCATATCGGCCAGTAAAGTGGGGATATGGTCTTCGGCTTTTGCGACCACGTCGGTGGCTTTGGTCGACATAACAGAAGCCGCCTTCTAGTTCTTCCAGGGCTTTGGCTATCGTCGCCCGATTCCAGCCCAACTCTCGTTCTGCTTTCGTCGGACTCCCTTCGCATATCGTTTTGACCGTTTGGGCCATGAAGTGCCTTCTTTCGTATCCACTTAACATGGCCTTCGTCTCTTTCAAGACTTCAACCATTTCTGGCGAGATTGTCATTTTTGCTCCTTTTGGAGAGCTAGTTTAACACCTTCTCGCGTATATTTTATTTTTTGGATTGGCCTAATACTACTGTGCAGCAATATATTGTGAAACACAAAGGAAATTCGTTATATTTCTGGGCATATTGCTAACAAAACGCAAACAGAATGCAAAGGAAAAATGAGATAGACTGAAGAGCCAATAAAATGAAGCAGTCTTCGATGAAAGGAAATCAAGATGAAACTTGCTCAAGCAGTCAATCAATATGACTACAGCCAACTGGAAAGCCCGCCGCTGCTGGAACTGACAGAAGAGCAACTGGCGGCACTGGCCGACCAACTCCAGGAGTATCATGCCATATATAGTCCATACTTCAGCCATGTGGCTCAGAGAGAGCATGCGTACCACTACATGCGAGGCTTGTTAGACCCCGAAATCAAACGCAAATCGGCCGAGAACATCGCGCTGGCGACAGTAGGAGAATCGGGTGTACGCCCCCTGCAAAGCTTTGTGGGTCAGAGCCGCTGGAGCGGTGAAGCGATGCTGGCGGAACATACTCGACAGACAGGTGAGTTGTTGGGAGACGCAAATGGCGTCTTACTCCTGGATGGGAGCGACATTCCCAAGCAAGGAGAAGAGTCAGTGGGCGTCAAGCGGCAGCGGTGTGGCGAACTGGGCAAGATCGCCAACTGTCAAGCCGGAGTCTTCCTGGGATATAATAGCTCTCATGGCTATACCTTACTGAACTGTCGGTTGTATATCCCCCAAGAATGGTTTAGTGATGAGTATGCAGAGAAGCGGTACAAAACCGGTCTTCCCACTGACCTGACCTTCCAAACAAAAAATGAATTGGCTTGGTCCATGATTGAGCAGACGCACGCCCTGGGTGCGTTGCCCATCCGCTGGATCACTATGGATGAAGCCTTTGGCAAAGATACTCATCTGCTTGACTGCATTGATGGCCAAACCGCTTACAGCTACTTTGCTGAAGTGCCCAAAGAGACTCGTGTCTGGACCTCCAGCCCCCAGACCTATCTGCCCGCATCATCTGGACGCGGGCGCAAAGCTTCCAAGCTCCGCGTCCGGCCTGGTGAACCTACGCCTCTCACCGTTGCTCAACTCGCTGACACCTTCCAGGAGCATGAGTGGCAACAGCATGTTCTCAAAGAGGGCTCCAAGGGCTTCATCGTTGCTTCCATTGCTTGTCGCCGCATTGTCTCTGTCCGCAATGGGCTCCCCGGTTCTGCTCTCTGGCTCA
The DNA here is from genome assembly GCA_019217005.1 of Chloroflexi bacterium TSY. Next base: position 110,143 of record JAHBNG010000022.1, on the reverse strand, counting down.
TCGTCCGCCGCAATCCCGATTGCTCTCTGCAATACTTTCTCTCCAATGCACCCCCTTGAGACTTCCTTGGATGACTTCGCCACTGTTTCTGCTTTGCGTTGGCCCATTGAAACCATTTTTGAACAAGCCAAGCAGTTTCTCGGACTCAACGAATATGAAACTCGCAGTTGGCTCGGTTGGCATCATCATATGACCTTAGTCATTTTGGCCTTTGGTTTCTTGGCTCGTTCTCAGTTTTTCCTCAAATATGATGCCCCCGCTCTCACTTTGCCACAGGTTGTTGAACTTCTCCATGCCGTTCTGCCTAAACCTGTCTTGACACTCGCTGAGACTATCGAGCGCCTTCGCTACAAGCAACGTCGTCTTGCTTCCGCTAAACGCTCGCATTATCTTGTGCAAAAATCGAACATTATCGAGCCTTTACTTGATGCACAGTAGTACTAAGAAAAGAGAACTAAATGAGTTATGCATAGATTCTTCGTTGTACTCAGATTGACATGCGCAACTTATCCAATTTTCAATCTTATTTTTGCCAGTGCGACATTCTCTGTCAGTTACACTAATTTGTCTGCTATCATGTCAATTGATCGGAGGACAGAATCAGTAATCGCAATTTGTCAATTATCTCTACTTAAAGCAGTAGCGATATGTAGAGCGTCAGCCAATTCTATGGACTTAACCCGACCGTTTGGGATGATTACCTCACCAGGTAAGTAAGATAAATGTTTGAGGATACTTTCATCAAGTGCGGATATAAAAAACCAGGGTGGTGGTTGTGCTATGAATGATTGGAACTGCGCTAATGTGAACCTATCATTTGCTATTGCCTGAAATTGACGTGCGATTTCAACAAATGCAAATGAGGACGAAATGATCAATCCTTGAGGGCTGTCTTCGCCATCATATCCATTATCATCATGCCAAAGAACAATTTGGTTGATTCGTCTTGCTAATTCTCTAGAAATTGTTTGATATGGTTGAAATCGACGGCTTGCTCGGTAATTTTCAGAAAAAAAGATAGATAAGAGATCAGCGAGCACATTTGTGTCAAGTAAAATATCTGTCATTGACCAACGGCTGCCTCATAAATTTCTATCATTTGAGTGTAGCATTTGTCATCCCACCATCTTGAATCTGTAGGTCGCAAAGATAACAAGCGTACAGAATGCAACGGTGGAATATTGGATTGCGCTGCTTCATTCCACAATTCGCCATCCTCCTCAAATAGCGAAAATAGAAGATCCTCTCTATCGAGATATGCTATCCACAGAAAATCCTCTTCAAATTCCATTGGTTCCAATTGGCTAATGCGCTCGCGAAACGTATCATACCCGTCCGCCGAGAGATCCTTTTTCATCTTTTCACATAGTTCGATTAAGTCAGAGATCGAACAAATAGCCATACATTCATGCTCCTTTAGATCAACAGAAACTTTGTGACCTTATTTTTGCGCAACGGGAAGGGAATTCTATTCGTTGACGCAATAAGAGCCTGATTCTATTCGATCAAATTCGTCAAAATGCCGAAAAAAGGATAGCCTCAAAGAAATTCATTAGAGATACCCGATCCAAGGAGGCATTCATGGCAATAGAATTCGGACTAACGAACGAGATCAGCAATACTCAGTATGCACCATTAGCTGCGTTGCTGGCACACTACCATCAAGAGAAAGTGCTAACTGCGTTGAAGAAGATCGAAATACCGGTCAAAACGTATGAATATACACCAGCAAGTAAGTTGGAACAGGTGCTGGTTAGCATATTATGTGGTTGCGCAACGCTGACTGAGTTCAATACAAAGGTCAGACCAGAAAGACTCCTTGCGAAAATTTATGGGATGGAGCAGCTTAGTGAGCAATCAAATATGTCTCGTACATTAGACGCCCTAACTCTAATGAATATCGGTCAATTAGAGAGTGTGGTCAGCGAAATCTGCAAGCCTCTAAGCCAAATACACAACCACGATTGGCGAGGGTTCTTGTGGTTAGACTTTGACCTATCCGGATTACCATGCGGCAAAAAGGCACAGAAAAGTCAAAAAGGCTATTTTAGCGGCAAAAAAACGCAACGGGACGCCAATTGGTCCGTGTAAGTTCGGTTAAATACCATGAAACGGTTTGGTCAGACCTCTATCCAGGGAGTCAGCATACAGCTCCATCGTTTCAGCCAGCCGTGCTTGCCACGGAAAGTTCATTAGAGTTAGACGAGAAAAACGCGAGCGAGTCGTCTGGCGCACCGATGGCGGTGCAGGTAGTGAAGAAAATATTCGGTGGCTGCTCAACCGCAACTATCAATTTATGATGAAGGGCAACTCAACCGTCGTGCCCATCTGTGGGCGCAACAGGTGACTCGATGGGATCCTTGCGGTGACGTCTTTCTGGCTGAAATTCCATCACCTATCAAGTTTAATCGCCCTGTACGCATTTTCTCAAAAAAGAGTGAAAACGAGCAAATTTGTGTCAGTTACTACATTTCGACCATCAAATTGCCATCCAAGCGTCACTTCATTTCATATTATGACAATCGAGGTGCGGCTGAAATCGAACAATTCCGTAATGATAAAATGGGGTTACACTTAGCTTCTCGTCGCAAGACCCTATTTCTAGCTCAAAAATCTCTTATCCTTTTGGCTGATTTGGCGCATAATTTGATAGGCCATTTCCATCAGCAAGCTCTCGTGGATACTAGATTTGAACCTTTCCGGCAGAAACGAATTGTTCGAGATCTATTACAAATACCTGGTTTTCTCTCTTTTCAGAACGGCTCACTTTCACGGATTGACCTGCTAAGTTCGGGCAGGTTCAGAACAAGGGATGAGTTAGGTTTACAAAATTGAAATGGGCACGTTAAAAAGAGAATAGGTTAAAGAGCCAGTTGCTGTTGAGGCTGAAGAATGGCATCAAGGGCGTCAGCCAAAGAAGGGACATAGGAATCGGTAGCCAGTTCTAAGGGTGAGTGACCGGAGCGTTTGCCACGTGAGAAGGTGCGATGATTCCAAAAGAGCTGTAAAAGAGTGGCCAACCAATCGGGCAAAGAGCGATGGATTGCAAGAAAGGGCCTGAGCCAAGCATGAAAGGATTCAGCTAGAGAAGAAGCCCGATGGAAGCGATCCAGTGCATGCCAGAAGGCAAGAGCCATAGGCTGCAATGAGGGAGGGAAAAGCTGTTCAATGGGAAGTTGATGGTCATGGCGATAAGTCCAGAGGTGTGTGATGAAGGCTTCGTACTCAGGTGAGAGGTTCTGGCGGAGGGGAGCCAGCAATGTAGGTAGATTCTGCTGCAGTTGGGTGGCAAAGTGTGCAATTTCATCGCGGTTCATCTCCATCATAAGTTGGGTGGCAGCCAGAATGGTTTGTTGCGCGGCATCTGTGTTGACAAGCTGCCCGGTCGGTGAAATCGGCTCCAGTGCCTGACGGACCGTTCGGAGAAGCCATGTCCAGTTCTCGTGCAAGTCAACTGCTGTCAGCACCGTTTGGTCGGCAACCTCGAGAGTCACTGTGCATTTGCGTGGTCGCCCAGGGCGACGTGCAGGAGCAGTCTGCTCGTCCAACTCTTGCTACGTCACGGTCGGTCATGGCCTGGTCCATTTCTCTCCAGACGTTGGGTGATTTTGGTGCCATTCTGCATTTGGTGAAAGAGGTCATAGGAGTGTGGCGCATTCATCCCCGCTGCCTTGGCTCCTGCCTGAATGCCCAAAGCCCCATCGGTCACCAAGTCATCAAAGGTGATGCCTCGCTCGAGCAATTCGAGAAACTTCAACCCCCATGTTGTTTCATCTCGGGCATCGGCTGCTGAGATATTCAACAGCGCAAACGATGCTCCGTCCACCACCGTCAGGCACGGTTGGTCGCCACAGAAAATTTCATCCGCTTCCCCCAACACCGGCAGCGTCGGCACCATGCTCTCATTGTACGCCGATGCCAGTTCTCCAACTTCCGCCAGCGTCCCTTGGATGAATCCCACCGACCGCTCCACACCTAGCAGCAACCCCAACCCCCTTTGGATATCTCGTACGCTTCCTCGCAGCATCGGCAACACCGTTATGGTTCGTCGGATGAACGTCTCATCCACTTCGATCACATGGCTTTTCGGCTGCGGTCCTGGACTCACTGGCGACAAGATCGCTTTCAGCGCCGCTTCACCGCTCTCTCAACTTATAGAGCCACGTTCGAGACACATTGTACGCCGTTGACAGTTCGCTCACTCTCCCCCACTCTCGATTCGGGTTGAGCATTTCCAACGCAAGATCGATTCGGGTTGACAATGATAGGGGGTCTGTTCGATACTCTGACATTTAGAGGCTCCTTTTTGGCTATTTTGGTCTGAACACCCTTATTTTGCCTGAACAGGAGCCTCTTTCTCTAACCTATTCTCTTGTTAACGTACTCTCTTCTTTGTCAACCTATTTCTGAACCAGCCCCTAAGTTCACATCCTTATTCTCGTGACCTTCTGATTTGCTTGAAATCCTATCTAGAGGCCGATTAGAAACCCCCTCTAGTTGCATGAACGAATAGAATCACGCTCTCGTTGCGCAAAAATAAGGTGTGATACAAAAGGTGTTCTTTAAGTTCTTGCGGGATGTAATATCGAATATCCATTTCTATACTTATCTATACTTACAATTTTTCTTACTCTTTAAGCTTAGAGAGCGGTGGTTGCAGTTCTTGTATTGTGTCTATTTCTTCTGGTTCTGTAGGAGCCTTCATTTGAGAAACAATTTGTATCTGATTAACGTCAATTGTTTCCCATTTCTCGTTTACAGCACGGACAATTGCATTATTAAGCAAGGTAAGGAATCGACCGGGAACACGTCCTGTTGCAATTAATGCTTCGTTGACTGCTTCAACCGTAAATGGCCAAAGAGTATCTCTGTCTTCAGGATTTATTCTAAATTCATCTAAATAAACTTTAGCAAGTGGGACAGCAGATTCTTGATTTAATGGGTCAAGATAAACTGTATATTCAGATGCCAATTCTCGGCTAAGCGCTGCAAAACGATCAAGGCCGGATGCCTCCCAGTGAGGTGTCAAGAGTTCTTGCACATAGGGGTGGATTGTGAATAGAAAGCTGTAAAAGGTTGACCGAGCATTTTCACAATTTCTGTCGATAACATAATATCGTAACGAGTCAGTAAATGTTCTTCGTTCTTGCGTATTTTGTGGCTGAACAATCTTTTCAACCTCGTCAATGGGGGTGGTTCAAAATTAGGTTTACACTTTTGATATATAGACAAAAATCTATATGAGACCGTTTTCTCTCTGAGAACCGGCGAAATCAGAGAATATAAACGTTCTTTCTGTTTCTAAAAGTGTAAACCTATCTATCCAGCTAAAATGAACCACCCCCGTCAATGAGGAAAATACCTTTGTCAAACCCTGCTAATTTGAACAATTTAACAAGATCGTCAAATATTATCTGTGCCCCATCTGTGCGCCATGCTGTGCTGGATAACTTATCTAGATAGTTTCGACGAAATTCATGAGGCGAGTGACCATGATTTACTAGAGTATCGACTAACGTTTCATTTATGTCAGCACCTGTCAGTAGCGTCCGTAGTTCTCTGTTTAGACTCCAAAAAACATCTACCTCTCGCCCTTGTAACCATTCATTGTTTCCTATTGTTTGATCAGGCTTGTTACCAACGGATTCAAGTATGTCATCTGAAACAAAATCAGAAAAGGCCCTTAATCTCCAAATAGCCATACTAACTATTGGGTTGTCATCAGAGGACATTTCCTCTAAGAGCATCTCGCAAAATTGTCCAAACTTTCGTACGGCTCCGTTTGGTTTTGGTAAGGTATAGACTGCAAATAACACATGTGAACCTTGGCTCATTTTGTTTCCAAAGTCCATCATAATTCGCTTTTGTTGATGATATAAAAAGGCTGTTTTACCAATACCACGACCTCTCCTAGTAGCATAGTCCATTAGAAACGCAATAGAGCGAGCTTGAGGTCTCTCCAAGTTGGGAATCAATAGTTGATCGAATTTTAGCTGCTCCGATTCTCGTAGGCTTTCCAGATAGATTGATCCATTTTGTTTGGGATCAGGAGCAGCAATGGTGACACTTGGTTTATCTGGAAAAGGATTTTGTGTTAAACCAAATCGCTCAAAAATATTGCCACAGTCTAGATTCCGAGCAGTAGACTTCCGAAAAAGATCTGTATTCATGTAACTACTCGCTTATGGAGGTTTTCTTTTTGATATTTTAGATTGGAAGATCGAAGTTTTTCTGTTTCAGTTACAGCAATCAATGAATAGGGTGTTCCGCTAATCCAAACAGGTCTGCGGTATAATTGAGGCGCAGATCGCTGATCCTCACGTATATCGGTTTCAACAGAAATGGACCATTGTGAACCCGGTAGAACCGACTCACGTAACGCTGACTCAATATATTCATCAAAGCAGCCGCCACTTATTCTAAGCTGACGACAAACTTCATCTCGAACATCCAGAATCGAAACGTATAACGCACCTAATCGTGAATAAACTCTTTGATGTTCACGGTATAAGGTGTTAAAAAACTCACTTTTAATATAATTCCACTGTGGTCTATGTAGCCATAATTTTTGACCAGTTGGTGCGCGAATTGGCTCCTCTCCTGCTACTTCAAATCGATTTGCATCTCCGTTTGTTCGAAAAACAGATGTAGGGAAGATTAATCTTCCTGGAATAGCGGGATGAACATCTGTATAATATATTAATTCCAATGCCTCCAACCTCGGACACCAGCCCATATATGTTCTAGATGCAAGAGGGGGCTTAACAACACCGAAATCAGTTTTTTCTGAACCAGGAGGAGAATTACCAAATAAATAATTGACTGCTGCTTCGCGCATCGCAAATGCCAATCTTCTACGAGGTGAATATTTAATACGCCCTTTGTCTTGGGCGTCTTGCGGCTGACGTGGCTTTAAAGCACCAAGCCGATTCCATGCATATCGTACCTTCGATTCCCAATTATTAGCATCTATAGGCATTGCTCCAGGACAAGCATCATTGATTATTTTTAAAGATTTTTGCGTTTGAGTGGTCAATTCGCTTGTCCAGTCATTATCATCCCATAAACGTGATTTAGAACTCCAACCACGCGGAGGGACAGGTACTACAATCTCACCTTGTCTATCAGGGTTAATTTCCCAAAGTCTATAAACAAACCAACCAGGAATCGTATATAGTTTTTGCATTGCACTTGATAAACGCCGCAAAAATTCTCGTTCGCCTCCCGACTCATAAAGAGCCAGAACTTCCTTGCCCTGAAGGGTCAATATGTGCTGTGCTCGATCAGGCGCACGCTTATGAGGACCGTTTTTTGGGGCAATCCAGTAGAAATTCCGTAGTTCGCGGATCAGATCACGCGCTGCACTGTTGCTCTGTTTTTCGACATACTTGAGTCCTTGCAAACGTTGAGGAAGTTCTGATTCCAGAAGTTCGTTGTTGATAATTCCACTTTCGTTTGCAATTTCTAAAGCTTGATAGAAAAGGCGTAGATCTGTAAAAAGTCCCAATGATCTACTTTGTGGTGTATTCCAATATTTAGTAGCCAATTATGTAACCTTATAGAGATTCTAATTAGAATTTCCAACAACTGGAACATATCAAAGTTGCTTATTCATATCATAAGTATACCAGAAAACAGATGTTCTACCTATAAACTGATTGGCAACACCCGTACTGAATCGCCCGGGGTACATCAGCCTTAGATATTGGACTTACTCCATTTTGTTAATTCTAGAATACTCTTTTATCATGACGTGAATATCTTTACGGTGTAATCCCAAAGTCTGAATTCGAGGAGGAATCTATGCATCTTTCTATGCACAATTGGATGCGCGCCGAGCCGATCGAGGTAACGATTCGACGCTTGGCTAAGTATGGTTATGAGAGTATTGAGATCAGTGGTGAACCCGATGTGTTCGACACCAAAGAAGTGAAGAAGCTATTGGATGATAACGGCCTCAAATGCTGGGGGTCAGTCAGCCTAATGTTTGAAGGACGTGACCTGGTCAACCATGACGCTGCCGTCCGCGAGAATTCAGTCCAATATCTTAAAGACTGTATCACGATGGTCAAAGAGTTGGAGGGTCATGAGATGACTATTGTGCCGGGTGAAGTCGGACGTGTAACTTCCCCTGCAGACGTTACGGGCGACATGGAGTGGGGATGGGCGGTTGATGGGCTGCGCGAGGTCTATCCACATGCCGAAAAAGAGGGCATCCGCATGGCGCTCGAACCGCTCAATCGCTTTGAGACCAATTTTCTCAATCGGGCCGATCAGGCCATGCTTTTAGCCGAAGCAGTTGGTCCCAATTGTGGTGTTTGCATCGATACGTTCCATCTCAACATCGAAGAAGCCGATATGTATGAGGCGATCCGCTCCACCAAGGAACGACTCGTTGACTTCCATGTGGCTGACAACAATCGCATGGCCTGCGGGATGGGTGCCTTAGATTGGCCAAAGATCATTGGAACGCTCAAAGATATTGGTTACGATGGCGCAATTACGGTCGAATTTGTGGCCCCGTTGGACCGCACGCCTGCCAATCCCTACAAAAACGCCATGGCTGACGCAGAAGCTGAATTGACCCCCGAACAGCTTAAGTTTATCGAAGATCATGGGAGCGGCGTTCTTTCGGAAGAATTTTACAGTTGGCTGGTGGAGGAGACGGCCAAGACGCTGTTGCCTTTGATCAAGTGATATTCCAGTGTTGTGTTATTTGCAGCCTTCGTTACTGAATCGAACGGAACCACTCAGCGTCATCAGAGGAAAGTGGTGGTTCAGCAGGCATGTCATAGTCAATTGCTAGATCATAGCTGCCACGCTCGTAAACTTGATGCAGAATCGGGTTTAGAGAAAGGATTGGCTCATCGTCTCCGGGACGAATTGGCACGGATACGTCGGGGATTTGGTTGCGGATGCCAAAACGAAACACCCGAGCCATTGGTCGCTCAATTGCAGCGCTAACTAGAATGCGGTAACCACCCTCGTCCACCTGAAATGGGGGTATAGGATCACCAGCGCGTAGCAGATCAATTTCAAGTAGATTTGTTTGGCTAGTGAGTATCGTGGTTCGCTTCCGGAGGTATTCTTCTCGTCCTTCGCTGGTCAGCTTATTGGCCAACAAGAGAATTTCAATAACTGTGATAACTTCCTCGGTCGCTACTTCTCGCACCACTAGGTAGCGTTCAATCAATTCTGTGGGCATAGGAAGTTCGATGAATTCCGGCGCGGGTGTACTGACAGCTCTGGCTGTTACAAGAGCACCAGACATCTGTTCTGTTGTCTGACTTGGTGACGACATGACCAAAACATCCGGTACACCTACAGGTGAATCTGAGGTTAGAAACGCAATATAGGTGCGTAATTCGATGTCAACTCGATATTTGGGTCGAACTTTGGGGCCTAATTCATCAGCAATTGCAACAATTAAACGGGTGTGAACAGCATTCCACCTTTGTCGTCTTTCTAGATAGGGATCCATCCCTGGAAATGGCGTCGGCATTTGACACATCCTTTCAATACAATCGCTTAAATCTGCCCCCTGAAGGTTAGCACACCTGTTATATTGAACGCAATTTGAAAATCGGAGTTATTGATGGGATCTAAATGCTGATTAGGAGAAAACGTTAATGAAGAAGCTAATCAACGACATTAATGACATCGTCCGTGAACAGCTTGCAGGCATGGCTGCTGCCCATCCTGAACTCAAGATTAATGTCGACCCGCACTATATTGTCCGCTCTGATGCTCCTATAAGGGGCAAAGTCGCCATCATCTCTGGTGGCGGCTCTGGTCACGAACCCATGCATGGCGGCTTTGTGGGGCCTGGGATGCTGGATGGCGCTTGTCCTGGCGAGATATTCACTTCACCAACGCCCGATCAGATGTATGAATGTGGCAAAGTTGTCAACAGTGGGTTTGGCGTTTTGTTCCTGGTCAAGAACTATACTGGCGACGTTCTGAGTTTCGAGACAGCCGCCGAACTGCTTCATGCAGAAGGAATTCCAGTTCAGAATATTTTGATCGATGACGATGTTGCTGTTAAAGATAGCCTTTACACGGCGGGGCGTCGGGACCACAGTCATCATAGAGAAAGTTGTGGGGGCTGCCGCAGAAGCTGGGTACAGTCTCGATCAGTGCGCCGATTTGGCTCGCAAGGTGAATCAATCTGGTCGCTCGATGGGGATGGCGCTTACTTCGTGCATCGTGCCATCGGCAGGCAAACCGACCTTTGACCTGGCTGATGATGAAATGGAAATTGGGATTGGCATCCACGGAGAACCTGGCCAAAAACGGATGGCAATGGCTAACGTTGACGTGATCACTGAGATGCTGGCACAAGAGATCCTCAACGACGGTCCCTATACCCGCACCGTACGTGAATGGGATCGAGGTGCCGGTGACTGGATCGACAAAGAGTTAACAGATGCTCCATTCGAAAGAGGCGATCAAGTGATTGCATTTGTCAATAGTATGGGCGGGACGCCGGTTTCTGAATTGTACTCTGTTTATGGCAAGTTGGTACAAGTATGTAAAGAGTGGGGTGTCACCATCACCCGCAATCTCATCGGCTCTTATATCACCTCATTAGAAATGCAGGGCTGTTCGATTATGCTTGTCAAAGCCGATGACGAGATTCTCAAGTTTTGGGATGCGCCAGTGCAGACGCCGGGTCTGCGGTGGGGTACATAATAGATATAATGAACATAACGAAACAGCAATTCATTCAGTGGCTTCAATCATGCGCCACGATCCTCGAAGAAAACAAAACCTACCTCACTGAGCTCGACTCTGCCATCGGAGACGCGGATCACGGCACAAACATCGCCCGCGGATTCGGATTCGTGGCCGAACAAGTGGCTGCTGAAGCAGACAAGGACATTGGCGCCCTCTTTAAAGCGACCGGCATGACGCTCATGTCCAAGGTGGGTGGGGCAAGCGGAATGCTTTACGGCAACTTTTTTATGAAGGCGTCAATTGTCGCCAAAGACAAAGAAACATTAGACGCTGACGAATTAGTTGAGGTATTAGAGGAAGGTCTGGGCGGCATCATTGCACGTGGTCGGGCAGAACTGGGTGACAAAACAATGGTTGACGCATGGGCACCTGCACTGGATGCTCTCAAAGAGGCCATCGCCGATGGCCAAGATATATCGATTGCTCTACAGGCTTGTGCCACTGCAGCCAGGAGCGGCATGGAGGCGACTACACCACTTTAAGCCAAAAAAGGTCGAGCAAGCTACCTCGGTGAACGCAGCATCGGTCATCAGGATCCTGGCGCAACGTCGACTTATATGATTCTGCAAGCTTTGGTGGATACTGTTTCTGCTTAAATCCGAAACCTTGCACACAAGGTTTGACAGGATTTCAGGGATTTACACCTCCATTTTTGCGCATCATCCCCACACCACCAACAGAGTTCTCTTCATTCGTCCAAAATACATCATCTACCTTTGCAAGGTAGATGATTTCGGTCGACCGCATCCATAATTCTGATACCCATCTGAGTGGTTAACTCAAACCCCAGAAATGAATTCCTCCTTGACAGAGTAGTTAGATTTGGACAGTCGGACCCCGGGCATCTCGACCGATCAGGCCACGGACGGGACGTCAGTGGTCCGAACAATTCTGTCGGTACTTACCCCAACTTTGCTAGTGCTGGGACGAACATACAGAAGCACGAAAATCTGGTATAGAATCCAATAGTGCGACCACTTTTACTCTGTGGTCTACACGACATGAACCATTCAACTTGAAACAGATATCATGCACGTCTTAATCCATCCAACAATAGGAAAGAGGGGTTTATCGAGGATTCACGGCTCAAACTGGTCTCGGGGAAGATAATATAGACAAGAAGTTTACAAATTTTGTCGACGATTTCTAGACGCATGGTTGCTAAAGTGAAGTCAGTTTGAAAACACGAGATCTGAATCTTCCCGGAAGGGGTCACAGATCGGCCCGTCTACCCTACAATATCTGACCCCTTCCGGGAAGATGGGTCAGCGAAAACTATCGTTCTCTATCAGATTTCACTATAGAATGGAAGATGCTTCAGAAGGAATAGCGGGGATCGAGCGATCGCTCATTTAGCCGTATCTATAGGAGTCTATTTGAGTATACAAATGATCTGCTTCTAGTCCAAAATCCTACTTGTCAGATGGACATAATTTTCTGATGTTTTATTTTTTGAATTCATCAAAAAGTATCATGGCGTGAGTCACAAATCTACAAATTCAGCAGAGTAGAAAATGAAAGATGCTCAGAAACCAGATCACGTAAGCCTAAATACTCTTATCACACGGCTTCGGGAAGGCCGTTTCGTTATTCCCGATTTTCAGAGAGAGTTCGAATGGCGCCCATGGGATATAGTGAATTAATGCGTTCCATATTCTTGGACTACTACATTGGTAGTTTGCTGCTATGGAAAGGTAAAAAGGCGAATTTTGAAGCATTAGCTTGTGAAAACATTTATGGGCATCTGAAGAGAGGAAACCCTGAATACATTGTTCTTGATGGTCAACAGCGCCTTACAGCTATGTATTATGCTTTTTTGGCTCCTGACCTACCGCTGCCGAATCGTTCAAATCGCTTTTTCTACTATATACGCGTCGATAGATTCATGGCTGAGGAATTCGACGAAGCATTCAATTACGACAGGATTACTAAACGTTGGGCGAGAATCCTTGAAAATGAACAAGCTCAATTCAAAGAACACATTTTTCCTCTTTCAGTAGTTGGTGCAAGTGGATGGGATCTTCCGAACTGGGTTCAGGGATATGAACAATTCTGGCGCACAAATAGAATGGACGATATTGTGTTGGAAGGCAATACAGATTCTCATGCTAAGAATGCAAAAGCATTTGGTGAACATCTGAAGGGAATTACAGAACAATATCAAATTTCCTATATTGAGCTAGATCAGGATCTTGAAGTTGACAAGGTTTGTGATATTTTTACCCAAATCAACAGTAGAGGAATTCGCTTAGATGCTTTTGATTTAATCAATGCTCTTCTTAAGCCAAAAGGTCTTCAACTCAAACATATGTGGAGAGATGCATCTTCCCGTCTGGAGTTTGTCGATAGCGAGAAGATGAATGTATACATTCTTCAGGTAATGTCGATTCTGCGGCAGGCATATTGTTCTCCTAAATATCTGTATTTTCTTTTGCCTGAGCAAGAAAAACCGGTGCGTGATCCTGATGGCACACGCCGTAAGGAAATATTGATTCCAACAACAGAAGAGTTTCAGAATCTTTGGAATGCCGCCGTGAACGCATTGGAAGAAGCTATTAACTTATTACGACATCCACAGGAGTTTGGTGCAATTTCTTCAAATTATCTGCCTTACGTGTCGATCCTGCCTGCTTTTGCCGCATTACAGGCTCAAGTCAAATCATTACCTTCTAGTCACCGTTTAGATGCCCAGCGAAAAATTCGTCATTGGTACTGGGCATCTGTTTTCACAAATCGTTATTCTGGAGCAGTTGAATCTACTAGCGCAAGAGATTTTCTTGATATAAGACGGGGTGGTTCAAAATTAGGTTTACACTTTTGATATATAGACAAAAATCTATATGAGACCGTTTTCTCTCTGAGAACCGGCGAAATCAGAGAATATAAACGTTCTTTCTGTTTCTAAAAGTGTAAACCTATCTATCCAGCTAAAATGAACCACCCCTATAAGACGATGGTTTACTGACGATCGAAATGAACCAGCATTGATTCAAGAGTTCAAGGTCAGATTCAAAAATTTAGAACTGCGCAAAGAGGCCAAACGGGGTACATCTGTATATAATGGTATTTTTAACCTTTTGATTCTTCAGGGTGCAAGAGACTGGACGAGCGGCAATGTTCCTCAATATGGCGAAGTCGATGATCATCACATCATCCCAGCCTCTTGGGGCGCAGAACAATTAAAAGGTGGTTTGGTTCATACGATTCTGAATCGTACACCCCTTACATCAGATACTAATCGTAAAGTTATACGAGATCGTCTACCTAATGAGTATCTGCCAGAATTAATTGAGGTAAATGGCGAAAACGCTGTTCGTGGAATTCTTGAATCTCACTTCATCTCCCAACATGCCCAGAATATACTGGTGAGAGAACCTTTTACAACTGATGATTTCGATGAATTTATCACGGAGAGACAGCGTACTATTCAGGAAGCAATTGAAAGTCTATTGATCAAAGAAAGATTGGATTTATCGCCACACTTACGTGAATTGGATGCCGACATTGAGAAAGTCGAACTGGGGCTTCGTACTCTAATTGCACAGACTCTTGACGATAATTCTGCAGAGTTACCATCCCATATTTCTCAAAAAGCAACTGAACGAATCCGAAATGCTATTCGAAGAAACGCTGCACTTGATGCCGATTACTACGAATCCCTCAACGGTAAACTGGAGTTTTGTGACTTAAGAGAGTTACAGGATGCAATTACAAGCAAAATTTTGTGGCCACAATTTGAATCACGCTTTGGAAGCAAAGGTACATCTGCATCGAAATTTGGACAATTTGCCGAGCTTCGGAATGCCATTCGCCATAGTCGGGCTGTCGATGAAATTACTCGGAAAGAAGGGGAGGCTGCTATTTTATGGTTTAATCATGTGTTGATTGGAGCGTAAAGGTTGAGCGTCTAATCATCTCTAAAAACGACTACTTATATCTACTATTGTTTTGTCAGATAAGTTATAATACGGTAAACTCTGCCAGAAAGTGACTAAAAAAACGAGGAGGCAGAGAGAAATGAAGCAAGTATATAAAGTTAAACTAAGTGATAAAGGCAGAAATGAATTAAGGCGAATAACGGCAAAAGGAAAAGAGAACGTAAGAAAGATAAGAAGGGCACATATTCTGCTCTTGTCAGATGGAGGAAAAACAGACAGAGAAATCATGGAACGAGTGGGAGTGACGCGAGCAACGGTGGTGCGAATCCGCAAAAGATATGTGACGGAAGGGCTAACCAAAGCCCTAGAAGAGAGGCCAAGAAGCGGACGACCAGTCGAGATTAGTAACGAAGCCAGAGCCAAAATCACGGCACTAGCGTGTACGAAAGGACCAGATGGGCGAAGCCGATGGACTTTAAGGCTGCTAGCAACCACAGCGGTTGAGTTAAAGTTTGTGGAAGACATTTCGCATGAAACCGTGAGTGAAATTCTGAAAAAAACGAACTGAAATCCCATTTGAAGGTGCAGTGGTGTATCGGAAAGTTAACACCTACATACTTGTGGCACATGGAACAAATCTTGGACCTCTATGCACAGCCCTATGACCCCAAGAATCCTCTCTGGTGGGTGTTACGATGAAAAACCTTGTCAGCTCTTGGGCGATACAATCGTGCCGATTGAGATGAAACCAGGCAAGAAATGGCGCTATGATCATCACTATGAACGCAAGGGCATCTGTTGCATCTTGATTGCTTACCAGCCACACACTGGACAGCGGGTTGTTCAGATTACCGAACGGCGCAGAGGCCAAGAGTATGCTCGCTTCATGCATGATCTCAAAACGAAACACAATCCTGATGCCGATTCATTACAGATTGTTCAGGATAATCTCAACATTCATTCACCCAGTTCCTTCTACACCATCTTTTCGCCTGAGGAAGCTTTCGCTCTGGCTCAGCACTTTCAGATGGTTTATACCCCCGTCAACGGGAGTTGGCTTAATATGGTTGAAATTGAACTCTCGGTTATCACTCGCCAAGTTCTTGATCGCCGCATTGATTCCAAAGAGCTTCTATAATGACCCCCAAAAAGAGGACCAAGTGTTAAGATAGAGAAAATGAGTGAAAAGAGGGGTCAAATGAACCAAAAACGAAAGCAGTATAGCGATGAATTTAAGTTTCGAGTGGCACTGGAAGCGATGAAGGAGGAAAAGACGCTGAGCGAACTCTCAAGTCAGTATAAAGTGCATACAACACAGATAAGTAACTGGAAACGGGAGTTGAAAGAGAACGGAGCGAGCCTATATAGCCAACAAAAGAATCAAAATCGTCAGAGCGAAGAGGGGTTAGTGTCAGAATTATATGAGCAAATAGGTCGCCTCAAGATGGAATTGGAGTGGGTGAAAAAAACAGTTACAGCAAAAGTCGGGTACAGAAATATTATGACAAGTAAATGATTGCGACCAAAAAGAGATAAATTGAAGACCTCCGGAAGAAAAGGCTAGAATAGGAGAGGCCAAGGAGGTCCGGAAAAATGCGCAAAAAGAAGGAGAAGCAGGTAGAGAAACGATACTACCGACCAACAAAGAAGCGCTGTCCGAACTGCAAAAGCAAACTGAAAAGAAGCTATAAATTATGGCATAAGTATCTGGAAACACTGGAGGGCAGATATTATGTGGTAAGTCATGGATATCGGTGTCAAAATGAGAACTGCTTGCAGCAAGAAGTGGTCTATCGTTCCCAAGAAGCAGAAGAGTTGGGTGTACCCGAATGCGGTTATGGGTTAGATGTAATCGTCGAAATAGGATACCAACGATTTTGGCATCAACGAAGAGTGGCCGAAATCCATAAAGGACTAAAAGAGCGGATAACGATATCTGAAAGACAAGTGCTGAACTTAATCGGTACATTTTTAGCCTTGTTGCGAGCTGGACAGCCAGCGAAGGTAGTAAACCAGCAGAAAAAATGGAAAAGGTTGGGCGGACTAATCCTCTCCATAGATGGGATGCAACCAGAGAAAGGAAGTCCAGCGCTCTATGTGGTTCGAGAAGTCCAGTTAGACATCACTTTGATGGCAGAAGTGTTGGAATCAGGGACTCACAAGACTCTGGTTTCAGCACTGTTGGAACCGATAAACGAATGGGAAATCCCTATCAAGGGCATCATCAGTGACGCCCAGGAAAACATCCAACTTGCTGTTGCTCAAGTGTGGCCGAATTGCCCCCATCAGACTTGTCAGTTCCATTGCATTAAAGAAGCTGGGCGACTCACTTATGCGCTTGACCGTACAATGAAAACTCAACTCAAAAAGAAGCTGCGTGGCTTTTTGAATCGGGTCTACAAAACGGTTCGAGAATTGGCGGAAACCGATCCCTACAAAGCAGTTCTTTTGCAATATACTCGCTATCTGCGGTTCACTTTATTGACAAGAGGATTGGCTCCTTTTGAATTAGGTGGCTTACAGATGGTTCAACAATTAATCACGATTGAAGCATCATTATTACGGGCTCAGGAAAAAGGGGGCATCCGTTACTGACCCGCTTAATCAAGATTGCTGGTTTTCATCGTTTTTGCACTGTTCAAGCCAACCGCTTACGACGGCAACTTGGGTGGTTGGTGGCACTCCAACGGCTTTTGTCGCCTGACTCTCAAGCCGACGACCAGGTACAGGTCACTGCTCATTCCGTTGCATCAGCTGTTGATCAATATTTAGTCGCACTGACACAGGATACGACTCTCGATGACGCAGATCGCTCGATTGTTCAGCATATCAACACAACATTTCGCAACCGTTGGTGGGGGCTCTTTGTCTGCTACGATGTCTCGGGTCTTCCTTCCACTAACAATGCCCTGGAGGGCTTCTTTGGCCGCTTGAAAACCAATCAACGACTTATCACTGGACGCAAAAGTGTTAATAACTTCGTCCTTCGCTATGGCTCTTCCGGCTGCGATCCGTTGACCGGTCCGCTTATTTATTTGAACGGCAACGTTTACATTCGATCCTGGCTGAACGCAAAGATTATTTTCGCTTTTGCCATCACCTTGATTCAGTCGTTTCTGAACTTGAAATCGCTTGGGAGTCTGCTCTTCTTTCAAATACAAATCGTCATGATTCTGACTCCCCTTCTAACTCAACATAATAAATTTGTACCCGACTTTTGCTGCTACTGAAAAAAAATCTGAACTCTTCAGTTGAGGCGAAGCGGGCAATGATAGAGCCAGAGCATGAAGGGATCAGCATCCGGAGGCAGTGTGAATTAATCGGGTTGAATCGGTCAAGTTGGTACTACAGAGCAGTGGGAGAGAATGAGTACAATCTGGAACTGATGAGGCTGATTGATAAGGAGTATACGCAGAATCCGTTCTATGGCTATCGACGGATCACGGCAGTTCTGCAACGGGCTGGTCATGAGGTGAACAAGAAACGAATTGCGCGGCTGATGCAGAAGATGGGATTACAGGCAATCTATCCCAGGTCAAAAGCTCGTCTAGCCTCCAAGGAGCATCGCATCTATCCCTACCTGTTGCGAGATGTGGAGATCAGCCATGTGAATCAAGTCTGGAGCACAGATATTACCTATATACCGATGCCCAAAGGGTTTATGTATCTGGTCGCTGTAATTGACTGGTATAGTCGGTTTGTTCTAGCCTGGCAGCTCTCGAACACCCTTGATGGTTCCTTCTGTTTAGAGACCTTGCACGAGGCACTCGAACAGGGAAAACCAGAAGTGTTCAATACGGATCAGGGGAGTCAATTTACGGCGCTAACCTTCACCTCTGCTTTAGAGTCAGCTGGAATCCAGGTCAGCATGGACGGACGGGGCCGCGCTCTCGATAATATCTTCGTCGAGCGGCTTTGGCGCACTGTCAAGTATGAAGATATCTATCTCCAGCGCTATGAAACCATTCCTGCTTTAATCCAAGGCTTACAGCTCTACTTTCACTTTTACAACTATGAGCGGCTTCATCAGTCCCTTGACTATCAGACGCCAGCTGAGATCTATTTTGGGCACAACGCTCTTTTTCCTGTTCTCTGATTGTCTCAAACGGCTGAACCATTTTGTCAAGACGGCAAATTTTCCTCTTTTTTTGATTCTGCGGAAAAATTTGCCATCGCCGACCTCGCTGCATAATCTGAGGTGATATGCATTGTTCTTACACGTTTTATTGTTCGGTGCATTCGATGCTTGACAAAATAATTCTGCCGTGAGGGTCACCATTACCAGGAAAAAGGCCGAGAATAGTAACTTTTTATGTCTACTTGTTGCGTAACACCTTTACTTTACTTTTATCTGCCTTTCTCTATCTTATTTTTCCCCTTTCGTGGTCTTGACATTTGGGGTCACTATATTCTTGAGACTGTTGTCCTTGCTCTTGTCAACGAGCGCAATGAACAATCCGCTACCATTCAATGGCAATTTACCCCCGCTCTCGCTCGCCAGAAGTTCCAGCGTTTCTATCCTGTTTTGGATACCGATTCTGATGACCAACCTGTATCATAACTTATCTGACAAAACACTAGAGAGAGTTGAATAAGAGATGGCATTATCAAATGTTAAGATTCTGGCTCACATCACCTGCTCAAACAGCTCTGCAAATTATAGCGATAGTTTCATTCATCATTTCCGCCGTTTGGTTCGTTACTGAGCCAAGCTTTGAGCCAATTTTAGCCTTTCTTGGCGGTGCTGCCGCTCTAATATCTTCATTCGTTGATACACGGAAACAAAACAACAACTTTGATGCAGGCTCTAAAACAGCTAGTCAGCATATTAAGCCTGACAATCACCATGACAATTTACCAGAACCAGTCCAGCAAAAATCAGCACAAAGTTTAAAACTAGATCATAAAGTTGACAAGTGTAAGAAGGTGTTTTAAAAGTATTGGGCAAGAGAATTAAAGAGCGAGAGCCGGGTCGTTGCTGAGGCGACGGAGCATGATATGGACCATAGCGGCATAAATCATGGCTTCGCTGTTGCGAGGCAAGACTTCATAGTCCTTGCTAAGCCGCCGATAGTTGCCGAGCCAAGCAAAGGTGCGCTCAACGACCCATCGACGGGGCAAGAGGACAAAGCCTTGAGCGTCATCAGAACGCGTGACGACTTGGAAAAGCCAACCAGCAAGGTTGAAGACCCAGTCGATCATGGGTTGACCGGAGTAACCGCCATCGGCCCAGATGAGAGCGAGTTGTTGGAAGCCCTTCTGCTTGAGACGCTTCAGGAGAGATTTGGCTCCATCTCGCTCTTGAATGCTAGCTTTGTGGACATGAACAAGGAGGAGCAAGCCCATGACGTCAACCAGAATGTGACGCTTGCGTCCGGTGACCTTCTTGGCGCTGTCATAGCCTCGTTCACCCGCAACCGAAGTCGTTTTGACACTTTGGCTATCCAGGATGGCAGCACTCGGTTCGGTTTCTCGTCCAGCCAGGATGCGGACCGCTTCCCGCAAGGCATCATTCATCTTTTCCCAGATGCCTGCCTTGCTCCAGCGGTTGAAGTAGCCATAGACCGTCGACCAGGGCGGCAGGTCGTGTGGTATCATGCGCCAGGCGTTGCCCCCTCGCAGCACATAGAAGATGCCATTAATCACCTCTCGCATATCGACGTCTCGGGGACGTCCACCCGTCTTGGCTGGTGGAATCAGTGGCTCTATTATCTGCCACTCTATCGGGGTGGTTCAGAATTAGGTTTACACTTTTGATACATAGATAAAAATCTATATGAGGTCATTTTCTGCCTGAGCATGGCTCAAAGTAGAAAATATAAACATCTTTTCTCTTTGCAAAAATGTAAACCTAATTGTCCGCCTAAAATGAACCACCCCACTCTATCTCGTTCATATCTGTACTGTAGGCTTCTCGACTCATTTTCTCTCCTCATTCTTCTTTTTTTCAGTTACAGCAAAAGTCGGGTACAAATTTATTATGTTGAGTTAGAAGGGGAGTCAGAATCATGACGATTTGTATTTGAAAGAAGAGCAGACTCCCAAGCGATTTCAAGTTCAGAAACGACTGAATCAAGGTGATGGCAAAAGCGAAAATAATCTTTGCGTTCAGCCAGGATCGAATGTAAACGTTGCCGTTCAAATAAATAAGCGGACCGGTCAACGGATCGCAGCCGGAAGAGCAATTCGTCTTTGGTTTCAGTCGGATCGACGAAGGCAGCAAAAGAGCCATAGCGAAGGACGAAGTTATTAACACTTTTGCGTCCAGTGATACGTCGTTGATTGGTTTTCAAGCGGCCAAAGAAGCCCTCCAGGGCATTGTTAGTGGAAGGAAGACCCGAGACATCGTAGCAGACAAAGAGCCCCCACCAACGGTTGCGAAATGTTGTGTTGATATGCTGAACAATCGAGCGATCTGCGTCATCGAGAGTCGTATCCTGTGTCAGTGCGACTAAATATTGATCAACAGCTGATGCAACGGAATGAGCAGTGACCTGTACCTGGTCGTCGGCTTGAGAGTCAGGCGACAAAAGCCGTTGGAGTGCCACCAACCACCCAAGTTGCCGTCGTAAGCGGTTGGCTTGAACAGTGCAAAAACGATGAAAACCAGCAATCTTGATTAAGCGGGTCAGTAACGGATGCCCCCTTTTTCCTGAGCCCGTAATAATGATGCTTCAATCGTGATTAATTGTTGAACCATCTGTAAGCCACCTAATTCAAAGGAGCCAATCCTCTTGTCAATAAAGTGAACCGCAGATAGCGAGTATATTGCAAAGAACTGCTTTGTAGGGATCGGTTTCCGCCAATTCTCGAACCGTTTTGTAGACCCGATTCAAAAAGCCACGCAGCTTCTTTTTGAGTTGAGTTTTCATTGTACGGTCAAGCGCATAAGTGAGTCGCCCAGCTTCTTTAATGCAATGGAACTGACAAGTCTGATGGGGGCAATTCGGCCACACTTGAGCAACAGCAAGTTGGATGTTTTCCTGGGCGTCACTGATGATGCCCTTGATAGGGATTTCCCATTCGTTTATCGGTTCCAACAGTGCTGAAACCAGAGTCTTGTGAGTCCCTGATTCCAACACTTCTGCCATCAAAGTGATGTCTAACTGGACTTCTCGAACCACATAGAGCGCTGGACTTCCTTTCTCTGGTTGCATCCCATCTATGGAGAGGATTAGTCCGCCCAACCTTTTCCATTTTTTCTGCTGGTTTACTACCTTCGCTGGCTGTCCAGCTCGCAACAAGGCTAAAAATGTACCGATTAAGTTCAGCACTTGTCTTTCAGATATCGTTATCCGCTCTTTTAGTCCTTTATGGATTTCGGCCACTCTTCGTTGATGCCAAAATCGTTGGTATCCTATTTCGACGATTACATCTAACCCATAACCGCATTCGGGTACACCAACTCTTCTGCTTCTTGGGAACGATAGACCACTTCTTGCTGCAAGCAGTTCTCATTTTGACACCGATATCCATGACTTACCACATAATATCTGCCCTCCAGTGTTTCCAGATACTTATGCCATAATTTATAGCTTCTTTTCAGTTTGCTTTTGCAGTTCGGACAGCGCTTCTTTGTTGGTCGGTAGTATCGTTTCTCTACCTGCTTCTCCTTCTTTTTGCGCATTTTTCCGGACCTCCTTGGCCTCTCCTATTCTAGCCTTTTCTTCCGGAGGTCTTCAATTTATCTCTTTTTGGTCGCAATCATTTACTTGTCATAATATTTCTGTACCCGACTTTTGCTGTAACTGTTTTTTTCGTTTGAGGAGTTTATTTTACTTAGCCTGTCTGGAAGTCTCATTCCTTTTCAGATCTTTTAATACACCTTCTCAGGTAATGGAAGATAAGCTATACTTCGATGCCTTTACCCCTATAAAAATCCTATTACCAATTATCTTTGGGCTCTCCCTGATAGCGATATGCAGTTTGATAATAGTAATAGTGGCAGAGGGAGATAGCACGGGCTTTTTCTTCATCGGGTTAATTTGGCTAGCTTCCGTGTATGGTATCTACGTGTTCACGATAAAAGCTCTATATCGACGAATAAATATCACCGGATTTGGGGTGGTTCAGAATTAGGTTTACACTTTTGATACATAGATAAAAATCTATATGAGGTCATTTTCTGCCTGAGCATGGCTCAAAGTAGAAAATATAAACATCTTTTCTCTTTGCAAAAATGTAAACCTAATTGTCCGCCTAAAATGAACCACCCCTGAAAATCGCCCAAATCTAACGCAAAAACTAGATATCGACCGGCAAATTTGTATTTATGTCAACTGTTTAGCCAGAATTCTCTCTCAAAACCTGAAATTTGGATCTACTGAGTCTTATTCTTCGACCAGCAAATGCCAGCTTTTATTGAGCAAACCACATCCGATCCCGACGTTGAATGCACACGCTTAATGCAGGCGCTTGCCGCAGTACGAAGAGATCTGAAGATCCTTCAGCAGCAGATGACAGAGAATATTGGTGCCGACGAAGCGGCCATCTTCGAGGCACAACGCTTCATGTTGGACGATCCAGAGCTTCTTGAACTATTTGACAAATTGCTTGACGAAACAGGTCTTAATGCCGAAGCAGTGTGGCAACGTGCGATAGACGCAACGAGTCAGAACTACATGGCCTTAGAGGATAATTATCTTCGAGAGCGAGCGATTGATCTCGAGGATGCCGGGCGGCGTGTTTTGAGACATTTTGACAGCAAGATTGACATAAAACTCGAATTGGCCGAGCCATCTATCATCGTTGCTTCAACCCTTCATCCATCAGATGCTGCGCAACTTCCGGTCGACCAGGTTTTAGGCCTCCTTCTTGAACAGGGCAGCGTAACAGATCATAGCGCGATTTTGGCTCGCTCTTTGGGTATACCGGTCGTTGTTGGATTGGGACCACTTACGAACGTTATGAAAGATGGCGAGCTTGTTGGAATGGATGGCTCGTCCGGTCGCGTTTGGGTATCGCCAACCTCGGCGGAGGTCGAATCGCTGCAAAGTCAGCGAGCGGCTTGGATCGCAAAAAGCACAACTTTACTCGAACGTGCAAAGGAACTGGCCTATACTCAAGACGGTCATCATATCGAAGTTGTGGCCAATATGGGCAACCCATCCGATGCCCAGGCGGCTTTGCAATATGGCGCAGAGGGCGTTGGCCTCTTTCGCACCGAGTTTCTTTTTATGAATCGAGATGTTGCGCCCGATGAGAGTGAACAGCTGGAGGCGTATAGGGCTGTTGCACAGGCGCTTCATGGGGCTTCGGTCATTATTCGTACGTTGGACATCGGTGGCGACAAACCCATCCCTTATCTGAACCAAACATCGGAGGAGAACCCTTTTCTTGGTCTACGTGGGATCCGTTTCTGCTTGAAGAACGTTGCTCTCTTCAAAACTCAACTACGGGCCATGTTGCGTGCAAGCGCAGAACAGAATATCAGAATTATGTTTCCAATGGTTAGTACGCTGGAAGAGTTACAGCAGGCGAAGGAGCTTCTTGTATTGAGTCAGGAGGAGTTGCAAAGAGAAGGTATACCATTCAAGCAGGAGATTCAAGTTGGCGTTATGATTGAAACGCCAGCGGTTATTTGGTCTGCTGACCAGCTTGCAGCGGAGGTCGATTTCTTTAGTATTGGGACCAATGACTTGACCCAGTATATGATGGCAGCAGATCGAGGGAATTCACAAGTATCAGAGCTGGTGATCTCCTATCAACCTGCCATATTACGCGCAATTGAGCATGTTATCAAAGCTGCACAGCAAGCGAACATTCCGGTCGGTGTGTGTGGCGAGCTTGCCGGCAATCCCGATGCTGCACCATTACTGATCGGTCTCGGTGTAAGCGAATTGAGCATGAACGGATCGGCGATACCATCGGTTAAGCAACGGATTCGGTCATTTGAGCTATCTGAAATGCAAGCTATCGCCCAGAAAGCATTACGATGCGAAACAGCTACCCAGGTTGAAGCTTTGCTCACCCAAATTAGAGAGACGCAATCTTGATTACATATTTAACTTTAATGTACTTATGGCCTCTAATGTGACCGGAATGTACTTGGTTGTCGGCAGTATCTTGGGTATAATGATGATTGTATATGAGTGGTGAACCGGAACAATTCTAGCACATTAATAGAAATAGCGAACAGATCTTTTTTGGTTTCGCCGTCTTGTGTGATCCTCGAAAGTGCAGAAAAGCAGGAATTTGAAAGATGACTTTGCAACAATTGCTACAAGATATTCATGGCTTAGATGAACGGCTACGTAGCCTAGAACAGAAATATGGTATGCTTACAGAAGATATGTATATGCTTTATCGATTGGGAGAATTGGAGCAGAGTAAAGATTTAATCCGTTGGGTAGGATATTATGAATTAAGACAGGAGCGACAGAGTGCTTACGCCAATGCGTTACGAGAACATTGGATGCAGTTGCGTCAAGCCAATTTGGGCATACCTATTCCGTTACAACAGCTTGCAGCATAAGGGGTAAACATTTGCTCCCAGAATTTTCCGACTACGCCATTTTATTGGCTGCTCTTCCAGCACAATACTCATCTATCCAAACATCTACTCTTCGAACGTATACGATTGGTCCTTTTGCCGCAGAAGCGGAAGGGCAATTGTTTTTTGATAAGGATTACGTTTTAGATATTTGGGAATTGCTTGATATAGCTGCGAAGGAAATTCGTTATTACAGCTACGAATTAGAGCAAGATGGTAAACGCATTTGGTGGTATGATCCGCAAGAGCACCCTAACGATCCCACGCTGGCTTCTACACATCCTCATCACAAGCACATCCATCCTGATATTAAACACAATCGCGTACCTGCACCTGGACTCTCCTTTACTGAGCCGAATCTTCCTTTCTTGATCCAAGAAGTTGAACGTTTGCTTGATGCAGAAGAATGAATGTAATCTCATTTCGAGAAAGACTGAGCCCATTTTAGTCGAATATATCTTTCTCGTTTATGATAATGCCCAGTGTAAACAACGTATACCCACTCAAGAAAATAAATAATGCCCTGAAAGGAGCGTAAGCTGTGAGGAAAATACGACATCTCCTAATTCTCCTCGTACTTCTCTTAACAACCGCCTGTGGGACTCCAGCATCACCCTCCGCCGAGAGCGACTCATCTAGCGATGCCGCAGCGGATACCCCCCGTGAAAGCATCTTACGGGCCTCTTTCTCTTGGCCAAACTTCATTGATCCTGCGGTT
Organism: Chloroflexi bacterium TSY; assembly: GCA_019217005.1. The sequence goes on along the minus strand of JAHBNG010000022.1, from coordinate 84,318 downwards.
GGAAACGATTTCTCCAGTTCGACTTCCCTCGTCAATCTTTACGATTCATTGGTTTTCCCAAACGCCGATGGCACCATCAGCCCTTGGCTGGCGACGAGTTGGGAAGCGTCTGATGATGGGCTAACCTGGACTGTTACACTGCGCGACGATGTGACGTTCCATGACGGCAGCGCGATGAGCGCCAGTGATGTTGTCTACAGTTTCAACCGCCTCCAAGCCATAGGGGAAGGCTATGCCTATATGTTTGCCAATGTTGCCAGTGCGGAGGCAGTTGACGATACGACTGTTCAATTTACCCTTGCTGAACCGTCTGGGCTCTTTGTTCCGAGTTTGGTTCGTTTATATGTGTTGAGCGAAGCACTCGTCACTGCAAATACGGCAGCGGAAGGGCCGTATGGAGAAAATGGCGATTATGGGAAAGATTGGCTGTTGACCAATGATGCTGGCACTGGTCCCTACATGGTAGATGACTTCCAACTGGAAGAATTCTTGCACATGAAAAAATATGATGGTTGGTGGGGTGAATTTGCAGAGAATGCACCGGCAGAGGTTCGTTTTATCGCTACCACTGAGACAGCGACTGTGCGCACGCTCATGTCCGATCAGGAACTCGAAATCAGCGATCAGTGGCAGACGACAGAAGCACTGAATGCCCTCCAAGAGATCGATGGCATCTCGATTGCTGCGATTCCCACCTTTACTGAATTCTACTACATGATTAACACAACCATTGCACCCACGGATGACATTCACTGTCGTCGTGCGATGGCCTACGCATTTGACTACGACCAGGCCGTGGCTCTCGAATGGCCTGGAACACAACAATCCCGCGGTCCAGCGCCAATGGCTTTGGGGGGGCATCTCTCTGATGTTTTGACCTTTAGCCGGGATCTGGACAAAGCTGCCGCAGAACTGGCTCAATGTGCTTACGCTGACGATATTGCCAACAATCCGGTGGAGATTCACTGGATCTCTGAAGTGCCTGACGAAGAGAAATTTGCGCTTCTTTTTCAAGCCAATATGGCCGAAATTGGAATCCCGGTCGAAATTGTCTCGACTCCTTGGCTCAGCGTCGTTGAGAATGCTTCATCTCAAGAGACGAGCCCCCACATCGTCACCATCTACGTCTCGTCGGATTTACCAGAGGCTGGCCCCATTCTCAAACAGCGCTACCACTCAAGCACCGCAGCAACCTGGTCACAGAACGAGTGGCTGTTGGATAAAGAGCTGGATGCCCGCATTGACGATGCATTGACCACCGTGGATCAAGCAGAACGCTTCGCCAAGTATGAAGCTCTTCAAGCCGAGATTGCAGAATTAGTGCCATCGCTCTTCCTTTATGATCAAGTCCAAAAGCAAGCCTACCAAGATTATGTAGACTGGCCCGCAGCCAACGGCGGTACCAGTGCGCTTTCCGGATACCAAATTTATGCAGCTCATATTGGGATTGGGCAATAAATTGGTGGATAGTGGATGGTAAGATCTTCACGTGCGATGATAATGCTTACAGTCCAAGTTTCTAGGGAAGCACTCAATATCGTCAACAAATCTTACTATCCACCATCAACCATCAACTATCCACCATGAATCTCTTCTTATTCATCATCCGCCGTCTCATACAAGGTGTTTTCGTCATCTTTGGTCTCTCCATCGTCATCTTTGTGATTGCGCGGGTTATGCCGGGTGACCCGGTGCGGCTGGCTGTGGGATGCGCTGCAAGGCGATTTTGGCATTTCGTTGGTGACACGCCGTGCTGTCTCTGAAGATATTATCGAATTCTTTCCGGCCTCAATCGAGGTAGCACTGCTCTCATTGGTCTTCTCGGTGACGGGCGCGATCACACTGGGAATGGTTTCGACCCGTTACAAAGACAAGTGGGTAGACAACGTGGTGCGCGTGATCTCATATATGGGGATCGTGACGCCCTCCTTTGTCTTTGCGATTTTGTTTTTATTGCTCTTTGCCTTCTGGTTGGATTGGTTGCCAGCGATTGGGCGACTCTCATCAAAAGTAGAGGCACCGCCAACCATCACTCGTTTGTATACAATTGATGCCCTTTTATCGGGTCAATTTGCCACATTTTGGGATGCGCTGAAACATTTGATGATGCCAGCTTTGGCGTTGGCAATGGGGTCGATGGCACAAGAGGCACGCATCACCCGCTCGTCCATGTCGGACAATCTTTCCAAGGATTATATTGCCAGTGCCCGTTCATTGGGAATCAGTGAGGGGCAAATCATGGGGAAGTTTCTCATGAAGCCTTCGCTCATTCCGACCGTGTCGATTCTGGGGCTGGATTTTGCTGCGGGTATCGGCAATGCGTTCCTGGTTGAGCTGATCTTCAATTGGCCCGGTATCTCTCGTTATGGGATGAACGCCATGTTGAGCAAAGATCTCAATGCAATTTCAGGTGTGATCTTAACCCTAGGGATTATTTTTGTGCTGGTCAATATTGTGGTGGATATTGTGGTGGCGCAATTGGATCCGCGGATTCGGTTGCGAGGGGGCAGTTAAAAAAGCTTTCAGCTAGAATCTGGTTCCATCTAGTGGCTGATTTTATACTTTCCTATACTCAGTAGATCCAAAATGTGTTTTGTACTCGTGGAGAGAGCATTCTCTAATGCGGCTCTACCCGACAAAACCGGCGTTCTCTATTACACGCAGTAGGCCAAAAAAGGGGTAAAATAGCCCTAGGAGGCCAAAATGAACCAAGAATTTAGCGCCGCAGTAACAGGATTCTGTGCCCATGTGAGAATGCTTTCTCCGCAAAGCGAAACTGTAAAACATTACGAAAGTGACCTAAATCAATTTGGCCAGGTGATAGAAAAAAGGCCAAGAGAGATAGGTCGCCAAGAGATAACGACGTTTGTAACGGCGCAACTCGAAGCGGGGATGAGCAGTGCGACGGTCAATCGCAGAGTGGCAACGTTGAGCCGATTTTTCGACTACTTGGCGGATGAGGCAGAAGACGAAAGCTGGTCAAACCCGGTGGTGTGGCGTCTACACCGACTGGATACAGGTTGCCATCTTCCCAGAGATATAGCGGAACGCATCGTCCGCCAGTTATGGGGGAGCGTGAGTCAAGGTCAGATAAGAGACCAAGTGATGTTGGCCTTGATGCTCGACGTTGGCCTGCGGGTGGGCGAAGTGTCGAAACTAGAGATGGGCAATATTGAAGCTGCCATAAATCCGGACGAACTGTGGTCACTGCGCGTACGCGGCAAAGGGAACAAAGAGCGTCGAGTCTGGTTGACGCCAGAAACCACAGCGCTGTTGGTGAGCTATATGGATGAGCGTCCTGATGCAGTCGATAGCCATCTGTTTCTGACTCGTCGTCACAAAGGCATCAGTGTCCGCGGAATCCAGGAGCGCCTCGATTATTACCGTCAGCAAGCCGGACTCTCCGAGAACGAGGTCTCCTGTCATCGCCTGCGCCATACCTTCGCCAGACGAATGGCAGAGTCGCGTATGCCACTGCCTAGTCTCTCTCATTGGTTGGGCCACAGTCAATTGAAAACGACCCAGATTTACATCGATGGTGCCAATCCTGATATGCGAGCCGACTATGAAGCTGCTATGGAGCAGTTGTCTCGCCAAGCCGCATGCTCGGATATTGAAGGAACGACATCTGCAATAGAGACAGAGAATACTGTGCCTTCTGAACATCGCACAGTGGAGCCAGCTGTTGGCATCTGTTTGTCCGCTGATGAGATCCGTCAACGTCTCACCTCATTGCCGCTCTGGCTTCATCAACCCATCATCTCATTACTTCTCCACCAGCAATTACGCTGGAAAGCCCTCTATCGGCGGGAACGAGCCCTTCAGTGGCTTGGCGAACTCCAACGCGGTTGGCAATGGATGCTCGACCAGCGCATGCTCTCCAGCTTATCCGAACTAAGACGGCGCGATCTCCAAGACTACATCACCCACCTATGTGACTTAGAGTATTCCGTCCATACCATCAATCATTTTATTTGTACCCTCAAGTGTTTTCTGCATTTTGCTGAAGAATGTGGCCAGTCGATCGCTCCGGCTTTATATCGCATTCAACGTCTCAAACGACCCACTACCTTACCTCGTCCGTTGCGCCAGCATGAATTTGCTCAACTTGAACAGTTCGTCTTAAACTCAACGGCTCAGAGCCTTTCTCCTTCCGACCTCCTTGACCGTGCTTGGTTTCTTATTCTGGTTGATGCTGGGCTACGTATGGGCGAAGTGCAAGCTCTGCTCGTTTCTGACTGGAATTCGGATACACAGACTCTGCTCGTTCGAGATGCCAAATCCCATCGTGACCGTCGGTTGCCTGTTACCCAACGCACTGCTCTTGCCATCGATGCCCATCTGCAACATCGCACCGATGACCTGGCTACTCATTCCCCGCTTTTACTACGCGATGGCTTACCTCTTCGAGCCAATTATGTGCGCAACCATCTTCATGCCTTTGCCGCCCAAGCTAACTTAGAGGGCGTCACTCCTCATCGCTTGCGCCATACCTTTGCCACCCGTTTGCTCAACAGTGGCCTTATGCCCATCACTACCTTGCAGAAACTCATGGGGCACACTCATATCGATACCACCATGCTTTATGCACAGCTCTACGATGAAACCATTCAGCAGCATTATTTAGCCGCTATGGCTTCACATTCTGTTTACGCTATCCCTGAACCTGACCCCGCTATTTGGGGTCCCACTTTGGAGAATGCCTTTGAATCAACTTTTCAACAGCAACCACTTTAACTTTTATGTCTACTGCGTGTAATAGAGAACGCCGGTCACAGTCGAGTAACGCCGCATTAGAGATTACACGCAGTAGGATTTCTCAGAGGTAGAGCGTTCAAATGGCGAAAAAAGACGCAGTAGAGAATCTCGGACCATTTGGCCCGCTCGAGTCTGTTTTGACTGAGAAGTGCAGGATTATGTCTACTGCGTGTAATAGAGAATGCTGATTCCGCGTTGCAGTCTACTGATAGTGAACATAGCGCGTTGCCGCGTCGATGCTCACCCCCTTTTTTATACTTTGTACCTCTTTACTTTCTGGTAAAAGAAAAGAGATGAGGTGAGAAATGTGACAAAAAGCGGTTAGCGTTTCATCCTAAAGGTAGAGAACCCAAAAAGGAGGAAGGAATGCTAACCGCGCCAGAAATAACTATAGCAGTACTGATGAATGTATTGCAAGTAACGCCGGTGGGAACAAACGTAAATGTAATGCGTCTGATGTGGGCGATGATGAATGGGTCGTTAGCCCTGGAAGAACTAGAAGGCGGCTTCTGTTATGTCGACCAAAGCCACCGACGTGGTCGCAAAAAAGCCGAAGACCATATCCCCACTTTACTGGCCGATATGGTTGAAATCGCCGATCAATTCAGCCAGACCGATCCCACCTTTCGACCCCCCCAATTGTACACTCGACTAACCGCCGCCGAAATGCGTACCCAGCTCATCGAGCAGAAAGGATACACAGATGAGGAATTGCCTGGCGAAGAGGCCATCCGCTTGAAGCTCAATGAGTTAGGCTATGGCTCAAACCGGGTCAAAAAAAGTCAACCAGTGAAAAAGATCCCAGAGACCGATGCGATCTTTGATAGAATTCATCAGATCAATCAAGAAGCGGATGCAGACGAGACGGTTCTGCGCCTCTCTTGGGATGCCAAAGCGACGATTTTACTTGACCGTTTCTCGAGAGAAGGGATAAGTCGAGTGGTTGTCAAAGCGCTCGATCATGACTTTCAAGATAAGAAGACCGAGAAAGTCACCTTTTGGCATTTACCTCCCTTCAACCAAGGAACTCTTTCTTTACTTGACTCAGTCGAAAGTGACGAGTGACTGTATTGTCGACTGCCTGATTGATTTTTGGGAAAGCGTACGTGAACACTTTCCTCACGTCAAGACCCTCGTGATCAATCAGGACAATGGTCCCGAAAATCATACCCGTCGGACTCAGTTTATGTATCGTCTCTCTATTCAGCTCGCCTGCTACCCTCCTTATCACAGTAAATACAACCCCATCGAACGGGTTTGGGGCCATCTTGAAAACACTGGAACGGTTCTCTTCTCGATTCTCTTGAGACCGTTCTCAATTTTGCCCGTTCTTTTCGCTTTAACCAACTACAACCCTTCGTTCACCTGAATTCCACTCTTTATGAGACCGGCGTCAAACTCACTCAGAAAGAGATGGACCGTTTGGAACAACGCTTCCAACGTTTACCTGGTTTAGAAAAATGGTTTGTCCTTATTCCCCCTCTCCATTCTCTCGTTCGCGTATAATTATTTTTTTGGTTTAGCCTAACAGGAATATTGTTCATTCTTGTTATTCTGATTCCCATTATGATATCGACAGTACTGCTAGTCCCGGCGGGGCTGATTTCACTGGAGACAGAATTATTTATCCTCGTTGTCTACTCATTGAGCTGTGCATCCTGCTTGCTCTTCCTCTACTTACAATATAGCGCTGATGCAACCAGCCTGATGGTTAAATCAGTTAGTATTTTACTGATATTTATCCTAAGCATTATCAGCAGCATTGGGATTGTGCTCTATCCACTTTTTGAAAAAGACTTCGGATTTCATCATTTTCTACCCGAGGGGCAAACAATTCGATTCGTACCAAACGGGACGGGCGGGTATCAATCTCAGCCTCTACCGGCTATTTTTGATGAAGAAGTTGGCGACCGATACGATGATCTGAACCGACCCATATCTCTGCCCTTCAGTCTGCCGTTTTACGGACAACTCTACACGAAGCTATACCTTCACAAGGATAATACACTCACTTTCGGCAGTCCGTTTCGCAGGGACATGTTTTTGGCAAACAGACAGCCCATGATTGTCTTGGCAAATTTGCCGAGTGCACAGAGTGGCGAAGTCTATGTCAAGCAAAAGCGAGACCAGATCTTAATTACGTGGTTGAACGCACCTGCAATTGGAACAGATGAATCCAGTACGACCCAGCTTCGACTCCATGATAACGGGCAGATTGACTTAATGCTACATGAACTTGTGCCGCCAAAGATATATCTACGGTTTGGTCTCGATATACCTGCAACCATCGGTCTGATGTCTGGAAATGGCAAGCGTGTGAGCTTTGTTGATCTAACCCACAATGACTCCGAACCAGGCGGTGGGGAATCAGACAGTGATGAAAATGGATTGATACACGATTACCAATTTCGATTCAGAGAATATTTACACCAGCCCATGGTCTCGTTGGCCCGCTTAATTTTTGCGGCATTCGGTTTGATCCTAATCGGATTGCCTTTCGTCTACCGGCATATTATTGATCAGCCTCTTACCAATTTAGTGACTGGCATGCAGCGTGTGAATGAAGGTTTTACAGATGTTCAGGTTCGATATCAATCAAATGACGAGATTGCCTTTCTGACCGATGCTTTTAATAAGATGGCGCAATCTATTGATCAGTCCAGAGTGATCCAAACAAACTATAGTGCGCAATTAGAACAAGATGTGATGGTGCGCACCCTAGCCTTAACCAGAGCCAACACCCAATTGCAACTGGAGGTTGCAGGCCGAGAAAGAGCGGAAAAAGAGTTACAAGAACTCAATGAAAGCCTAGAGCACACCGTCGCACAAAGGACGGGGCAACTATCTCAGCTGGCGGTTCGATTGGAAAAGGAGATCGCCGAACATAGACAGACGGAGGCTGCCTTGAGATCAAGCGAAGAGCACCTCCGTCATGCGCAAAAGATGGATGCCATTGGTCAGCTTGCTGGAGGAATCGCCCACGATTTCAATAACTTACTAACCGTCATCACTAGTGTTTTGTCAGATAAGTTATAATACGGTAAACTCTGCCAGAAAGTGACTAAAAAAACGAGGAGGCAGAGAGAAATGAAGCAAGTATATAAAGTTAAACTAAGTGATAAAGACAGAAATGAATTAAGGCGAATAACGGCAAAAGGAAAAGAGAACGTAAGAAAGATAAGAAGGGCACATATTCTGCTCTTGTCAGATGGAGGAAAAACAGACAGAGAAATCATGGAACGAGTGGGAGTGACGCGAGCAACGGTGGTGCGAATCCGCAAAAGATATGTGACGGAAGGGCTAACCAAAGCCCTAGAAGAGAGGCCAAGAAGCGGACGACCAGTCGAGATTAGTAACGAAGCCAGAGCCAAAATCACGGCACTAGCGTGTACGAAAGGACCAGATGGGCGAAGCCGATGGACTTTAAGGCTGCTAGCAACCACAGCGGTTGAGTTAAAGTTTGTGGAAGACATTTCGCATGAAACCGTGAGTGAAATTCTGAAAAAAAACGAACTGAAACCCCATTTGAAGGTGCAGTGGTGTATCGGAAAGTTAACACCTACATACTTGTGGCACATGGAACAAATCTTGGACCTCTATGCACAGCCCTATGACCCCAAGAATCCTCTCTGGTGGGTGTTACGATGAAAAACCTTGTCAGCTCTTGGGCGATACAATCGTGCCGATTGAGATGAAACCAGGCAAGAAATGGCGCTATGATCATCACTATGAACGCAAGGGCATCTGTTACATCTTGATTGCTTACCAGCCACACACTGGACAGCGGGTTGTTCAGATTACCGAACGGCGCAGAGGCCAAGAGTATGCTCGCTTCATGCATGATCTCAAAACGAAACACAATCCTGATGCCGATTCATTACAGATTGTTCAGGATAATCTCAACATTCATTCACCCAGTTCCTTCTACACCATCTTTTCGCCTGAGGAAGCTTTCGCTCTGGCTCAGCACTTTCAGATGGTTTATACCCCCGTCAACGGGAGTTGGCTTAATATGGTTGAAATTGAACTCTCGGTTATCACTCGCCAAGTTCTTGATCGCCGCATTGATTCCAAAGAGCTTCTTGAGACTGTTGTCCTTGCTCTTGTCAACGAGCGCAATGAACAATCCGCTACCATTCAATGGCAATTTACCCCCGCTCTCGCTCGCCAGAAGTTCCAGCGTTTCTATCCTGTTTTGGATACCGATTCTGATGACCAACCTGTATCATAACTTATCTGACAAAACACTAGTTATAGCAACCTTATCCTCAACAGCAACATTCCACCCGAGAAAAAGAAAATCGAGCAATGGGTCAGCCAAATTCAGCAAGCTGCACTACGTGCAACATCTATCACCAAGCAATTGCTGACTTACAGCCGTAAGGAGATGCATCAGCCTAAGGTCCTTGATGCCAATCAGGTTCTTAGAGAGTTAGAACGGATGTTGCGCAGGCTGATCGGCGAGAATATTGAGTTAATCTTAAATTTAGATAACGATGCCTGTTTTGTCAGAGCAGACTCGACACATTTAGAGCAGATCTTCCTAAATCTAGCCATTAATTCGCGGGACGCCATGCCACATGGGGGCAAACTCACAATTGAGACTAGGCAGATACTCAAAACAGCAGCGAACGACGAAATAGCAGAAGCTCCTCCTGACGCCAAGGTAATGTTTGCTGTCAAAGATACAGGTACCGGAATGCCTCAAGAAGTGCTGCCACGGATCTTTGAACCATTCTTTACAACGAAAGAAGTTGGGCAGGGAACGGGACTTGGATTGGCTGTCACCTATAATCTTGTCCGACAATATGGCGGTGATATTCATGTTAGGAGTCAAGAAGGCGAAGGGACGACTGCATTAATCTATTTGCCCTGCGCTGGTGCGCAGTTACTTGATTTGCCGACAAAAACGGAAATTCAGCACAGGTTTTACCAAAATAAGACAGCACTACTAATTGAAGATGAAGAGAGCGTACGCGATCTGGTTGCACAAATCCTACTCGCCAGCGGTTTTCAGGTCATTACTGCACCAGATGGCGAAAAGGCACTTTCGCTGCTCAAAGATTCTTCGATTTCTCTCGATTTGCTGATCACAGACGTGGTGATGCCTGGCAAGTATAATGGACGCGAAACCGTTCAAAAGATAGCGCCTCTTTATCCTGATCTCCAGATCCTTTATATGTCTGGCTATACCGATGACATCATTCTTCGTCATGGGATTTCCCAACAAGAAGTCGCGTTTCTGCCCAAACCCTTTACCCCCGATGAGTTATTGACGAAGGTGGAAGGACTTGTACAACGTTGACGGCAAATTTTTGTCCATTGGTTTCTGCACGATGGATTTAGAATCAGTAGACCCCAATCGTGTCATTCTCGAGCGGAGCGAAGAATCTAACGATTGCAGTCTAGTGAGAATTCTTCATGCTCATGCCTACGATTTTACCCGTTTACTCTTCGGATCATACAATGGTTGCAACGACGCCCTAGCCGGAACCCGCACTGTTGCAACTTCGATCTCATAATGGCCAGCTTTCACGAAATCCGCTGTGATCAGTTCCGGCCGGTGAATATATCCCATCCCCACCGCAGCACCAATCGTATGACCAAACATGGCCGAGGTAATGTGACCAACCATTTCGTTGTCTCGCCAGACAGGTTCGTTGTGATAGAGCAGATAGTTTTCGTCTTCGAGCGCAAATTGAACCAACCGTTTGTTAACGCCATCCGTCTTCTGCTGCAACAACCGCTCACGGCCATTAAAGCGCTCTTTCTCAAATTTGACGGCAAAGCGTAGCCCTGCCTCTACAGGCGTATCTTCGTCGGTGATATCATGACCCCAGTGACGATACCCTTTTTCTTGTCGCAGCGAGTTCATGGCATGATATCCCGCGTTCATCAAATCGAAATCCCGACCCACGTCCGTAATTGCGTCATACACTCCCTGAGCAAATTCGGTGGGTACAAGCAGCTCCCATCCTAGCTCACCCACATAGGTCATGCGGGTTGCTCGTGCTCTGGCATAAGCCACGTCGATTTCCTGGGATGTGCCAAAGGGAAATGCTTGGTTAGAGAGATCCGCATCGGTAAGTTCGTGCAAGAGCGCCCGCGAGTTTGGACCCATCACACTCAACATGCAGTAGCCCGATGTTACGTCAGTCGCAATGACGAATTCGTCAGGCTGGATCTGCCGGTTGATCCAGGAGAAAGTGCGGTTTTGGGAGGCTGCGGCATCCAGGACCAGAAATTGGTCATCCCCAATGCGGTTGACCGTTACATCTGCTTCGATGCCCCCTCGTTCGTTGAGCATCTGTGTGTAAACAACTTTGCCAATCGGTACGTCGATTTGACCACCACAAATGCGGTTGAGCAGTTGAAGTGTATCTCTCCCCTGTATCAGATACTTGGCGAAGGATGATTGGTCAAAGATGCCTACATTTTCGCGTACAGCCTTGTGTTCTTGGGCCGAATACTCAAACCAATTCTGGCGACCGTAGGAATATTTGTAAACAGGCTCAACCCCTTCTGGTGCAAACCAGTTGGGACGCTCCCAACCCGCGGCGGTGCCAAAACAGGCCCCATGCGCCGCCAAGCGATCATGCAGAGTTGATTTGCGCACATCTCGACCAGTTTTAAATTGCTTGAAGGGCCAGTGCATATCATAGAGCAACCCCAAACCCTCTGTGGTGCGGTCGAACAGATAGCGATGATTTCCTTGGAAGGGCATATTGCGCCGAATGTCTACATCCCAGAGATCCATGGGCGGATGACCGTTGACAATCCACTCTGCGAGCACTTTCCCTGCGCCACCCGACGATTGAATGCCGATGGAGTTAAATCCTGTTGCAACGTAAAAGTTCTTCAATTCTGGAGCCTCACCCAGATGATACGCATCATCCGGCGTGAAGCTTTCTGGTCCATTGAAGAAGGTGTGGATGCCAGCCGTCTCAAAAATGGGCATCCGGTGCGCAACTACATCAAATACCGGGTCCAAATGTTCCCAATCTTCTGGCAGAGTGCCAAACTCGAAATCTGCGGGGATGCCCTTCATGCCCCACGGCTTGGCATTTGGCTCGAAAAAACCGGCCAGGATGGCGCCCACCTCTTCTCGATAGTAGGTATATCCACCCGGATCGCGCAGAGTAGGCAGGTTGCGACTGACGCCCTCAATCGGCTCAGAGATGACGTAGAAGTGTTCTGCGGCATGGAGCGGGATGTTTACACCGGCCCATTTGCCGATCTCGCGCGCCCACATCCCGGCACAGTTGGCCACAATCTCGCACTGAATCTCAACCCCTTCACCTCCGTCTGGCACAACACAAACACCTGTCACCCGTCCATTTACTTGGTGAATCCCCGTGACCTTCACATTTTCTACAATCTGCGCGCCATGTTGCTCCGCTCCCTTGGCGAAGGCCCGTGTGGTATCAACTGGATTGGTGCGGCCATCCTTGGGGAGCCAAACAGCGCCAACCAGATCGCTGGCGTTCATCAGCGGCCATGCATCTGCCGCTTCCTGAGGCGTAATGACATCGACCTCCAGCCCAAAGACACGCGCCATGGACGCACCTCGCTTCAACTCCTCGAAGCGCTCTCTGTTGTTGGCAATGGAGATGGAGCCGTTTTGCAGAAAGCCAGTGGGTTGGCCCGTCTCTGCCTCTAGATTGGCGAGCAGATTGGACGTATATTGAGCGAGTCTCGTCATATTCTGCGTCGCACGCAGTTGACCCACGAGTCCCGCAGCGTGCCAGGTTGTGCCACTGGTGAGTGTCTTACGTTCTAGCAACAACACATCAGACATGTTCAATTTTGTAAGATGATAGGCCAGGCTACAGCCGATGATGCCTCCGCCGATGATAACAACCTGGGCGTGGGATGGGAGTTGGTTGGTGCTCACTAGTTTACATCCTTCTTCGTGTAGTAGGGATAAGCATTTATCATTCGGATTTGTACCACAAAGTCTGTAGATGAAAGTTGCTGCCTGACTGAGCGATTTGCATCTACACACTTTGGGACACGCTCCCTATAATTCTGGTAACTTTCTCAGATCAAGATAACTCAATAGTTCATCAAACTGCTCTCTGTTTGACCAAAGAATATTTTTTTCTCGGGCGAGTTCTTCGGCCTCTTGCGTTAGTCCCTCATGAGCAAAAAGCCACACCCGAACGGATTGTTGTTCGAATTCTTTTTCGACCGCGGCAGCTTGATTCAGTAACTCAGTAAGGGTTGCCGTACCGATTTTCCGGCTTGTGACCCATTTGCTTTGACATACCCATTTTTCTGTTCCGATAGCAGCCAATAGATCGATTTCTTGACCCTGACCCGATTTTAACCGCACACGATGATTGACATAACTCAAGGGCCAACCCATTACGATATCTTCTTCACTGCTGAAAAATCGTCCTGGCAGCGGTTGTTTGCTCTGATTTTGGCTGTTGAAGAGAACCTGAGCCATGAAGACTTCCGCTAGGTAGCCTTGATATTCATAGAAGCGTCGATTGAGACTTTGATAACGATTGACTAATTCATCTCGAACTCGATTTTGATCTTGTCCTTCAATTTCGACTCGTCCCCAGACTCTCAAGAATTCTAACAATATTGGATCATCGATTTTGCGGAACCAGTCTCCTAGCTCTAGATATTCAATGAGATCGCCACGCGACAAACGTACTAATACACTGCGAATCTTTTCTAGGGAAATCTCTTGCCCCTCCTTTGTGCTCAATTCCTGCTGGATGCGTTCTAGGCTAATGCGTTCGTCCTCCTCGACTGCCGAGAGATAGAGAATCCATTTCGTGATTCCGAAATCATTGAGTCTCTCAATCCAGCTTTGAACCTGCTCATACAGCTCTGCCCAGATGAATCCGGATGAGATATCGACGGCCAGCACGCTATTAATACTTTCTTCATCTATTAATGGCCGATGTATGAGAGCCGCCCGCCTAACCACTGCACTGATGTAAAATGGGCTGCCGCCGCAACGTTCTGCAACCATGACCGCCATCCAATCAGACAGAGGCGTTTCATAGTAACGAGCTACATTCAGGGCAAGTTGAGCGCCCCAATACTGAGAAAGAGGTTCAATCGGTTTGCTGTCGAAGCGACCAAAGAGAGAACCGCGCCCGATGATCTCTCGTGCCAAAATACTCATTGCTGAACCAGTGACGAAGTGAGGGCAACTCAACGACTCAACCGCCTCTTTCACATACCCGACTATGTCAAAGTCAAAGTGGGGTAAGCGAGTATTCTGAAATTCGTCCAAAAAGACCACAATCGTTGAATTGTCGATGGCGGCGACTCGACGGGGAATTTCTAACGCTTCCTGCTCGGGTGACATCATATCGCCACGGCGCATTGAGTGATGCCATCTCAATAATGTATCCAACATCTCCGTAAAAGGATAGAGAGCACGAGATTGTTCGATCCATGAAAGTAGCTCTTCACCACCGAAACCGCGGCGAACCCCCTCTGGTTGACCAGTGTAAAACGCAACATAATAGCGCATCAGGTTCTCTAGATATTTGACGCCAAAGGTTAATTTATCCTCCGGAAAATCAGGAAAACTGAAGTAAACCGGTACAACAGCCTGCGGATCGGATTGCTCTTGATCAAAAAAGAGTCGATTGACCACTCGCTTAAAAATTTCTGTTTTGCCCATGCGTCGTCGTCCAAGCAAAACTGTTGATACAGTGCGACGTCTGGCAGCATCTAAGGCAGCTTGATAGAAATAGTCAATAAACTCAGCGCGATCTGTATAGATCTCGTCTGGAACAAGAGGTTCGATAACCCACTGGCTCTGCTGATTTGACATTAGACTATTTCCTCTACTCCCCCATGCTCGCCAGAAAATATGCCTGCCCAAAGATTCGTACCACATCCTCCTCTGGCCAGGACGAAAAATTTGATGAAACCCACTTTGGGGCATCATGCTATTCTATCATGTCTCCGTCGGTGGGCGGTATATCTGGTGAGGAAAACGAGCCGTTCGCTCCAACACATTCAAGTCCAAATGATTGCGCATATACATCTGTGACGCGTCCTGGATCGCTTGGTAATCCCATGGTTGATACGCTCCTGGCGCAATGCCTGATCCACCAAGCGACGTCGACGCTGACTATGCAAGACTTGTTGATGGATAGCATTTGGTTGCCATTGCTTCATCAATTCGGTGTGAAACTCTTGACAAAGTGATCGGAAATTGGGATCAATTGCCAAGTTCTTCTGCTCATTTGGATCATTCTCTAAATCGTAGAGCTGCTCTGGATCCGGTTTTGTAGACATACTTGTAGCGTCCACCCGGATCATCAGCAGCGCAATCGCTGTTTCTCCCAAAAGTTCGCCATAGACTGTATGTGGCTCCTGGTTCGTTCCTTCGAGCCAAGGAAGCAAACTGTGACCATCAATCGGAACAGGTATTTGTACATTCGGTTCCCACTGGCAAGATCAACCAGCGTTGGCAGAATATCCAGTAGCGAAACAGGGTCGTCGATACGTCTTGCTGGAAAATGTTTGGGCGCGTGAAAAATGAGAGGGACACGTGCTGACCATTCAAAGAAGGACATCTTGTACCAAAGACCACGCTCACCCAGCATTTCACCATGATCGGATGTGAAGATGACGATTGTCTTGTCGCGTAGATCCATTGCGTCCAATATAGCCAGTAGCTCACCAACCTTGTCATCAATGTAGCTGATCATGCCGTAATAGGCATGTCGTGCCTTGCGAACTCGCTCATTCGTCTGTGTGTAATCATTCATTGCACAGACGTGATGAATCCGTTGGCTATGCGGATCCAGATCGTTGAATGGAATCGGCGACACGGTGGGCAGATCAATCGCGGCATGATCGTATCGATTCCAATATTCGGGCGTGATTGCAAACGGGTCGTGGGGATGCGTAAAAGAGGCGACGAGGAAAAATGGACGCTCGTCGTCTGACCGTGCGAGTTCGCTTAATTTGCGTCGAGTCTGAAAAGCGACTTCTTCGTCAAAGTCGAGTTGGTTGCTGGTTTGGCACGTCCCAGCCTGCACAACGCTCAACATATTGTGGTACCAGGTGGGGCGCTCTGCGAAGTTTTCCCAATCGGGTGTCCAACCAAAATCGGACGGGTAGACATCAGTGGTCAGGCGCTCCTCAAAGCCGTGCAGTTGGTCTGGTCCAACAAAGTGCATCTTACCCGACAAACAGGTGCGATAGCCAAGAACGCGTAGATAATGGGCCATGGTTGGCACATCTGCCGGGAAACAGGCCGCATTATCATATGCCCCAATGCGAGAAGGCAACTGCCCACTCATCATCGAGAAACGGGATGGCGCGCAGAGCGGACTGTTGCAGTAGGCATTGTTGAATTGAACACCGGTTTCTGCCAATTGTGTCAGATACGGAGCTTGTACAATTGGGTGTCCATAGCTGGGCAAGGCTGGTGCAGCAAGCTGATCAGCCATGATCAAGAGGATGTTGGGGGGATTTGTGTTCATTCGGTCCACCATCCACAAAACTTGACTCATTTGTACAGATTTCTCGATATGAAGGTTCTTAATAACACCCTGCAATCCGCGCCCGCTGCTGGACGAGCGCCAAAACAACATCGATCGTGGGTGTTGCAACGTCTACAAGACGCCCCATCTCATGTACGGACGTCACGAGGGCGTCGATCTCCATGGCCCGTCCGCGTTCCAAGTCTTGCAGCATGGACGTCTTGTGTGCACCGACGGCGGCTGCACCGGCAATGCGTTTGTCAATGTCAATGCCAAAACGCACACCCAGTTTTTCGCCGATGGCCTGGGCCTCCAGCATCATGGCGCGCGCGACGTTCCGTGTGCCTGTCTCGCCCGTAATTACGTCAAGCGTTGCATGGGTCAGGGCGCTGATTGGATTGAAGGCCAGATTCCCCCACAGTTTGATCCAGATTTCATTGCGGATGTTTGGTCGTACGGGCGCTTTGAAGCCTGCGCCGATGAGGATCTTGCTTAGTGCGCGCACTCTGTCACTCTTTTTTCCGTCGGGTTCTCCCAAGGAGAAGCGGTTGCCGTCGATGTGCTGGATTACACCTGGTTCGATCACTTCGGTCGCCGGATAGACGACGCAACCGATGGCGCGTTCAGGACCGATCAGTTGCCACTGGTTGCCATCGGGGTCAACACTGGCAAGCTGGTGGTTCTGCCATTGGCTATCCAGATCTGTATCACCAAGGCCGTAGAAGTACCACCAAGGGACGCCATTCGTTGCCGTTACAACGGCGGTTTCTGGACCAAGCAGGGCCTGAATCGGTTCAACAATGGCGGGGACCGAGTGCGCTTTGAGGGCAATAATCACATAATCCTGTGGGCCACCGTCCGCCGGATTATCTGTGCAGTGCGGGTGGGCGATGCGTTCTTCACCGTCAATCAACAGTTTGACGCCATTCTTCTGCATGGCCTCGAGATGAGGACCACGCGCAATCAGCGTCACGTCTTCGCCAGCCAAAGCCAATTGTGTGCCAAGATAGCCACCAATCGCTCCTGCGCCATAGATCGCAATCTTCATCAGGCAACTCCTAGCTTTTCCGCCATGCCAATCCTTTGCAACTTGCCGGTTGGTCCTTTGGGAATTTCCTCTAGGAAAAGAACCTTGCGCGGCACTTTGAAATCAGCTAGCCTTTCGGTAGCAAAGGTACGGATGTCACGTTCGGTGGTTTCGATGCCTTCACGAAGGACAATGGCTGCTGCGACTTCTTCACCCAGCTTGGCGTGGGGCATGGCAAAGGTGACGACTTGCTGCACGGCCGGGTGGTCCATCAGGACTTCGTCAACCTCACGCGGCGATATCTTTTCCCCGCCGCGGTTGATGATCTCCTTGAGTCGACCGGTAATCGTGAAGTAACCATCCTCATCCATGATGCCTTGGTCACCTGTCCGGAACCAGCCGTTGGTGAAGTTCTCGGCGTTGGCGGACGGGTTGTTCTCATATCCTAACGTGACGTTCGGACCTTGGATCACAATTTCGCCGACAGAACCTTCGGGTAGCAGCGTGTCATTTTCGTCCATGACTGCAACTTTAGGACCCGCCGCAATACCAACTGTGCCGGCCTTGCGTGGTCGCGGGGGCAGTGGATTGCTCGTCATCTGATGGGATGCTTCCGTCATACCATAGGCTTCGATCACTGGTGCACTGAAGGTTTCTTCCAATTCTTGCATCACCTGGGGGTAAAGACGAAGATGAAGAGCGGATAAAGCGCAATGGCGTTTTCGCTATGATCTCTTTGTTGCGCCCGCCCGCAGCAGGATGGCTTGATGCATTGTCGGTACAGCAGTGTACCAAGTGGGCACAGCTTCTTCCAACCAAGGGAAAAATTGCAGTGCGTCAAAGCCTGGTGTGCAGAAGACGCTCGCACCTGAGCGAAGGGTCGAGAGAATGGCTGCCATCAAGCCATGAATGTGAAACAAGGGCATCACGTTCATGCAGCGGTCTTTGGAGGTTAATGCCAAACTCTTTTTGATGTTGCGTGCAGTGGCGCACACATTTGCGTGAGTCAACGGCACGATTTTGGGGCGAGACGTTGTGCCCGAGGTATGCAGAACAAGTGCGACGTCATCTGGTTCGGCCATACCGCCCGATGATGTGGCTCTGCTCAGAGAGCTTTCACTCATAGGAATCAGATCAAAGAGACCAGCGGATGCATCTTTGTTGACAACGAGTTCGAGTACAGGAATGTTGCGTTCGTTGGCGACTTCGATGGCGGGTGAAGTACTTCTGTTCCACAACCAGGGCTTTGGCGTTTAGATCGGACAGGTAAAAATCGTACTCGGCTGAGCGGTACCCTGGATTGAGTGGTGCTGTTGTCGCACCCGACGCAATTGTGACAAAGGCTGATGCCATTTCGGGACCATTGGGCAAGACGATGGCAACGCGTTCGTTGCGTCCAACGCCGAGTCGGTTCAATGTTGCAACTGTCTGTTGGGCATGATCCTGTAGACCTCGATAGGTCAACGGTGGGCGACGGGGTGCTGCGATTGCCTGTGCGTCATCTTGACCGCTTGTGAGTAGGGTTGGGATGGTGGACTGTTCGGATATATTGTCAGAAACCATTGTCTGTTTGCTCCACTGACTGGTATGTTTCGGTCGCGTAAAAACGGAAGTGGGATGGGAAATATCATAGCCGATTTGGGCGTGGCATTCAACTATTGGGAAGCCATCAATGGCCTTAGTACTTATCCGAAAAGTTCTGTGACGGTGCACTCTTACTCGAGAAGCTAGCCGGACTCACAACCACTTTTCGGATAGGCTCTTATTCGCAGTGTTGTCGATCGTAACTCGTGAACTGATTTTGGTGGACTGTTGCTGGCGGGCTGGTCGATTGTGTGCCAGCGGTCAGCGAAAATAAACGAATGATATTTTTCAAGCTGGTGACGTGGCCGACACGCTAAGGAATGAACATCAAATAAGTTGAACAGTCATTCTCGAGTGAAACGAAGAATCGTGTTCAAGTTATTTAATTCCGATTCCTAAGCGGCTTGATCTTGCTTGGGTGTGATATACTTAGGGCATCTTCTTTCTTCTGGAGCGGCACGAGTGCCAGTGATACTATCACAGCCTCATCTACCTCGTCTTCTTCTCCCTCGGTCAGTACACCGACGCCGAGGTCAACACCAACGATGGTCGGCTCGATTGCGTTGTGAAAACGCCAACCCACATCTACATCCTCGAATTCAAGCTCGACAAGAGTGCTGAAGAAGCCCTACAACAGATTCAGGACAAAGGCTACGCCGACAAGTATGCGGCCGACCCACGCCCAAAGGTGCTGCAGGGCATCAACTTCAGCAGCGAGGAGAAGACGGTGGACGAGTGGAAGATAGTGGAGATGACAGGATGCTTTGATTGATTCGCACAGCTTGCGATGACAATGATAAGGCAGCAACAGAATACAAGAAGATGGATGAGTCGCATCTCATTTGCGTGGTTGTGTTGTATCAGCATCATTCTTGATTTACCCCACTGCCCATCACAGAATTTGTCGTTTTCGCTTGCGTCTCACTTCCGAATCAGCGGCAAATAAATAGGCAGTTTCCATCCACCACTCGCGCCGAGTCCAATCCATTCGGACTGACCGTTAACGAGTATCAGTAGATCCAAAATGTGTCTTTTATTCGCGGATGTAGCATTCTCTATTACACGCAGTAGACATAATCCTGCACTTCTCAGTCAAAACAGACTCGAGCGGGCCAAATGGTCCGAGATTCTCTAATGCGACCGTGTCGAACAATACAACCGACGTTAGAGATTACACGCAGTAGGATTTCTCAGAGGTAGAGCGTTCAAATGGCGAAAAAAGACGCAGTAGAGAATCTCGGACCATTTGGCCCGCTCGAGTCTGTTTTGACTGAGAAGTGCAGGATTATGTCTACTGCGTGTAATAGAGAATGCTGCGCCAAATATGGCGCGCCATGCATGGCGACTCCGCAACTTTGTCAACCTAATTTTGAACCATCCCGACAAACTGAGGTAAATAGATGACATCTCAACAAGAAACCAACGATTTCAAAAGTTGGCACCTTGCATTGACAGAAGATCAGCTTGAGCCAGATCAACTAGCCATTCTTCAAAAAATGGTCGATGATGGTGACGCCCAAGACTTGGAGGCAGCAGCCCGCTTGCTCGATTGGCAGCAGTCATTTATCGATTCAAATGAGCATATGTATGGATTTTAACATGTTGCGTGGTACCGTGGTTACTTATATCGACATCTCTACTATTTAGTTACATCTCAACCTCTGAATGGTGTGCGGCTCTCTTGTCCCGGCGCAAGAGAGCCGCACACGATATTCGTTCACGCACCACGCAACACAAGATACCTATTCTCTTAGAACTGCCTAAGTGCTTATCCGAAAAGTTCTGTGACGATCTATTCTCGCTCGAGAAACTGATCGGACTCACAACCACTTTTCGGATAGGTTCTAAGTCACCTCATTACTTCTCCTTTTTGCCCCCATACGAATGACCGCCAAAGATCGCACGGAGTTCGGCAGCCGAGGTTGCTTTTGACAAGCGACTCATGCGGTCAGCTTCTTCATCACGAAGAGCCTTGACATTGGCCAGGACCTTCTCCATCTTGTCAGCAGGGAATTTGCACGCTCCATTTTCATCCATGTGAATGATCTCGCCAGGCGCAACATCCATGCCGGCCACGCTGACTGGAACGTTGACTGCTTGGACTGCCTGCGCACCGTGTCCGGGCGTGATGCCGCTGAGCATATACTGAAACTTCATTGGGCGCACTTCGTCGATATCGCGCGATGGACCATTTGAGAGAAGTCCCAAGCAGTTAATGGCCTTCATGGCGGTCACCATATTTCCTCCAGCTAACCCCACTTTGCCAGCAATTTCAGGCGGAAACTTTTGCTCTAGAACCAAAATTGTTGGTTTGGGCGAGGCATCTAGTGCCTCGAGTACATCCATAAATGAGACGCGGGAAAAATTTGGGTCGGGTAGACCGTAAACACAGGTCACGGCATAACCAACAAGTGGACCCAAATCAGGATACATGCAGCGAATCGATTGGTCTGTGTACCAATTTTCGGTCCATGGATTGTAGAGCCCCAAGCAGAGCGGATTGCTTGGATATGTAGCGACAACGTTCGTGATTGAGGGGGTGTCAAAGTCACGCAGTTCGGATAGAATTTCTTCTGGGGATGAAGTTGACACTTCTGTTCTCCTTTAATTTCGTAGCTCATCTACAACAAAAGTGCCTCCGTAACAGATATCTGGAATTCATTGCTAGATCTCGCAGTATATATTCAATCCAAATCTCTACGAACTGGCAATTTAGGGACATTTCGCTGATGAGCATCGGTTGTTTGGTTATTCGGGGATCATTAGGCGGTCCGATCACATAATAGCGTAATTGCATCCCGAACCGTAAATTGATAAACTGATGATCAAACAAATCCCACAGAAAATCTACACGTATCAATCATGGATTCCAACTATTCCCTTGATCGTCTTCAAATTCTATTCGCTTTCAATCAAAATGTGCGAGATACTTATTTGGATCCACATGACATTGCGCGTCTGGAAGCATTTGCCAATTGGACTTGGTTTGAATGCGAAGGGGGCGGCATCTATGATGCAAATCAAGATCCAATTGTGCAGCGAGAACTTCAGGAGCATTTAGCTGAGATAGATGGATTGGTTGTCTGTCACGGCGCGCCACAGATTGATGCTGCACTACTTGACGCTGCGCCAAAGTTGAAACTAATTGGCGAATTAGAGGGCGACCGTTTTGCAAGCAGAATTGATCTGGAGGCCGCATGGCAGCGAGGCATGACAACCCTAGATACAACCAATGGCTCCTCCTATCCAGTTGCAGAATGGGCGCTGGCCTTGACCCTGGTTGCTCTACGCAATGCGGGTGCTCAGTTCCGCCGCATCATCGCTGGTGAAACATCTGTCGACCGAGATGCATTACAACTGGCCCCAGGTACACTGACAGGCAAATGTGTCGGATTGATTGGTTGCGGCCATATGGGACGCCGGTTGATTAAGCTCATGGCTCCATTTGATGTGGACGTGTGGGTGTATGATCCATATTTACCGCGAGAAAAATGGCTGAAGCCGTCGGATTCATGCAGACATCACTTGATAATGTGCTCTCACAGTCTGACGTGATTGTTTGCCTAGTTCCGCTCACACCTGGTACCCACGGCATGATCAGCACCCGCGAACTAGATCTGATTCCCTCTGGACGTGTTTTCGTCAATGTCTCCCGCGGTCCCGTTATCGATTCTGATGCTCTAATTGCCCGGCTCAAACGAGGCGATATCACAGCTGGATTGGATGTCTTTGATCCAGAGCCGATTCCACCCGATTGCGAGCTCATTCATCTTCCGAACGTCTTTCTCAGCCCTCATATTGGTTATTATGATGGGGATGCAACCCGTCTGCATTTTTTTTCTCTCATGGTTGATGAATTGGAACGCTTCTGGTGCGGTCATCAGACCTGGTTCGACTTGACGCCAAGATCATTAGAGAATCGGCGTGGCGTCGCATGAGGCGGTTCTTTAGGATTCTGTGGATCGTTATCCATAGCCCACAATGAGAAGGAAAAGATGATCGAGACAAAGCAAGTTGTTGTCACGGGTCAGAATGAAGTCGAGTTGCAAACGATTGAATTCGATGATCAAAATTTAGGAGCAGATGAGTTATTGATCGAGACGGAATATACCTTTATCAGCGCTGGAACGGAATTGGCGAACTATACGGGAAAGGATTCCGCCGTCTTCGAGGCTGGTTCATGGTGTGCATACCCGTGGCGTTCTGGTTACGCCAATGTGGGAATCGTACAGAGCGTAGGTGAAGCCGTCGAGCGGGTAAAGCCGGGCGATCGTGTCTTCACCTATGGCAGTCATGGTTCTATCATTCGATATAATCAGACACGCTTGGTCATTGAGGTTCCAGAAGGGCTGGATTTTGCGATCGCGGCTGCCTCACGCATGGCGGCTGTGTCGATGACGGCGATCATTGTTGCAGAGATTGAAGGTAGCCCTTGGGTTGCGATTTATGGTCTCGGCTCAGTAGGCAATCTGGCTGCGCAGGCATTTTTGGCGCGCGGCTGTCGCGTGATTGGTGTTGACCCAGTCGAGGCACGGCGTAGTTTGGCTCAACGTTGTGGAATTTCGATTACGGTTGGTGGGGATCCGGAGTCAGCGAATGCGCAAGTGCAGGAGATTACTGGCGGTGTTGGCGCCGATATCACTATTGATGCCGTGGGGCATAGTCTTGTTTGTGCGCAAGCACTGAAGGCAACGGCCAATTTTGGACAGATGATCATTTTGGGGACGCCGCGCGTGCCGATTGAAGGAGACTTGACAGAGGTCTTTGCTGCGTCTCATCGACGTTGGGTGACCATCCGTGGTGCGCTCGAATGGTGTATTCCCATGTACCCTGCTCATGGCGTGCCAACATCTCAGTATAGCAAGCAAGAGATGCTATTTGAGTGGCTCAAGAGCGGTACACTGCAAATTGAGCCGTTGGTCTCGCATCGTTTGCCACCTTCAGAGATTAAGCAAGCGTATGAGGGATTGTTGCATCAACCAGAAGAATATACCGGAGTTGTGTTGGATTGGACGAAAGGGTCAGTGTGAATGTTGAATTGTGTGCTTCCTCATATACCGCACGCGCCCATAAATGAAAATAAATTCGGCTATTTTACTCGAGTGAATGCAATCAGATTTGGTTTTATTTGTGGGAGTGCTCAGGATAGATACTGGCACTTGTCTCGACATAAATATTATGCTAGATGTCGATTGTGGCGAATGGGGCTTGCAATTCTGGTGTTCCTTTCTATCGCTGGTGCGCAAACAGTTCAGCAACTGCTTGCGCAAACAGTTCCGCCACCCATTTCGTTTGAGGAAGGGCCTTGTGTAGGTGGTCTTGACCCCGGTTCGGCTCGCGCTCCATTTGCAATTGTCTGTGGTGTTGCAACTGTTCCCGAACTCTATAGAGATCCGAATGGTCCCAAGATTCAGTTGCCTGTCATTGTTTTTGACAATCGTGCACCTGATTCAAAACAAGATCCGCTTTTTTTGTTGCAAGGTGGTCCCGGTGCCTCAACCATTGACACATATGCAGATGCCGTTCTATATGGTATTGCCTTCGCTAATTTTGAGCGTGATGTTGTCTTATTTGATCAGCGGGGGACAAAGAATGCCGAACCCTCCTTGCGTTGTGAATCTGAAGAGATGGCCCTCGTAGAACAGACGATCGAACGCAATCTATCTGATGCGGAAGAATTGTCTCTATCCACGAGTGCCTTTGCGACTTGTCATAATCGACTGATGGAAGAAGGTGTCAATTTTGCGGCATTTAATAGCTTAGAAAACGCGTCTGATATTGAAGCTATCCGGCGGCTTCTTGGGTACAACAAAATCAATTTGTACGGTGTTTCCTACGGTACCTTGCTGGCCCTGCATTATATGCGCGATTTTCCAGACAGCCTCCGGACTGTGGTTCTTGATGCAGTTGTTCCAACGCAACTATCGTTCTTGGCGGAAATTGCGCGATCGGGCGATCGATCATTTGATGAATTGTTCAGTTCTTGTTCTGAAGATGCTGCTTGTCAAAGTGCATTTCCAAATTTGGAACAGGAATTCTATGATCTTGTTGTACAACTCGATGCTGATCCATTGACGATCGCTGTTGGGGATCCCATCACAGGAAGAGTGTACAATGCGGTCTATGATGGGGATGAGTTACTGAGTACACTTTTTGGTTCACTCTATGTAGATGAAAATATTCCCATTATGCCGTTGATCATTCGTAAGGTGAGCGAAGGCAAAACGCGCTATCTATCGGCCAACATGGCTGGGCGTCTATTCGACCGAGATTTGTCAACGGGTATGTACAATGCTGTGATCTGTTCTGAAGATGGTGAGATGCTGCAAGAATTGACAAAAAATGAGAGTTTGCACCCATTGTGGCTGGCGAACAGGCAACAAACGTTACGCGACGTGCTGGCTGATTGCGCAACGCTTGACGTTCCTCCATTGCCAGATGTTGTCAACGATCCGGTTGTGAGCAGCATCCCGACTTTAATACTCAATGGGCAGTTCGACCCCATTACACCACCGGAGTTTGGCGCCATTGCTGCACAAACTCTGGCGAATAGCTATTCTTTCACGTTCCCCAGCGTTGGGCATGGCGCTGTTCTGAGCAATGAATGTCCTCAATGGATTATGTATCAATTTTTGGAGGAGCCACGTCGACAACCGGATGCACGTTGTATTGATGACCTGCCTCCGCTGGATTTCGTCGTGCCTGGTGAGTTGGTCTATACAGGAGTGCCGAACGAAATTCGATTTGCGCTGAGCCAGGTGATGGAAGGGCGCAATGTGATTTTGGCCTTCTGGCGGACCTCAATATTAGTCGTTTGTACACTCATCTTACTATCTATCGTTCTCGTGTGGCCTACAGCTTGGTTTATACAACGTCGTCATCAGCGTCGTGAATCTTATGCTGATGTGACTGATTTAGAGTTGAGTGAGCAGAGAGATTTGAGTTCCGATCATCAATCGTCTGAACCTGATGCAAACATCGAAGCTGATTCAAGAGGAAAATTGCCCTTACTTTTGCGCTGGTCTGGATGGATTGCCTTTGGCGGAGCATTCGTTGCCACCCTTTTTCTAATCGGAATGGCTGTGGTGGTTGTCTTCGAATTCTCAGTTGCGACTGACTTGATATCGATCGGGGTGCCGCGTATGTTTGCGCCAGTCTTTGTCTTGCCATTGGTGATGGTGGGTCTAACAATATTCATGCTCATTGCGAGTATCGCGGCTTGGATCATGCGTCAGTACTGGCGTCCCTGGAGGCGAATCTACTATGCCATCTTGACGGTCGCGGCAGTTGTTTACGTTAGTGTTTTATTGAATTTGGGGTTGGTGACGAGTATTCTTGAATAGGATCCAATGTGGCGTTAAACCAATCGTCGACAGAGTTTATGATAAAAAGGCGGGGGTGGTTCATTTTAGGCGGACAATTAGGTTTACATTTTTGCAAAGAGAAAAGATGTTTATATTTTCTACTTTGAGCCATGCTCAGGCAGAAAATGACCTCATATAGATTTTTATCTATGTATCAAAAGTGTAAACCTAATTCTGAACCACCCCCAAAAGGCGGGAAGTGTAAAGTAAAAAGTCGTCCCGTGACCATAGTCACTTTCAAACCCAACTTGTCCATCTAATTTTTCCACAATTCGTTTTACTATCGTTAGCCCCAATCCGAACCCTCTTAAATTAGATTGTATAATATCGGGAAAGGGTTGGAAAATCTGTTCTTTCTCGGCGTCCGTCAAACCAATGCCATTATCTTGGATCCAAAAACAGATCATCCCATCCTGCTGCTCTTTTGCCCCAAGCGACAATATCGGAGGTGTTCCACCATATTTAAGACCATTGTTGACAAAATTGAACCATACACTTTCAAGCCATGGTGCATATCCGATCGACGTTGGCCAACATTCGGGAAGATGAATCTGGGCGTTTTTAGAGTCAAATTCGTTTTGTAGTCGACTGATCACTTGAGCCACAATTCTATCCATTTCAAGCGGCATCAAATCGATGTCGTTACGCAGACGTGCATGAGCCAACAGTTGAAGCGCTTCTATGATCTCATTCATCTTTCGACTTTGCAACATAATGATATCAAGATGTCCGTTGATCTCATTACGGTTCATCAGTTCATAATTTTCGCGTAGGTCATCGGCGTAGCTCAAGAAAAGGGTCAGCGGGTTTTTCAACTCGTGGGCAACACCATCGGTAAATGTCTCGAGATCAGAATTGAGTTGTTGTAGCTCATTACCCATCTGTGTAAGATGATTCGTAACCTTCCACTGTTTGCATTGATGCTTTACAAAGCCTAGTAACTGTTCGAGATAGACGCCTTTCGAATCTTTTATAAGCCCGAGTGCGACATCCGTGTCATGAATGAATTGGCGTAAATCATTGGTTAGATTGAATGTTTGTTCATCGATCAATAAAACAATTGGACAAACATTGCTGACTTGCTTGATTACCTGGCTGATCAGGATCTCATGTGGTTGACAGGGAAAAACGTTCTTTGCCATGGAGATCGAGCCAAATACGTTGAAAAAGAGAAGAGACATTGCGAATGCCATAGCATCGACGAGTGATGACCTTAATCTTGTTATTGAGACCTTCAACAAAACCACTGTTGATGCGTTGGTCAAAATAGTTGACAATGGATTGCCAGTGGTTGCGCAGGGTTTTGATAAAGCCATCAAAGTTATCAAGGGAGGAACGTTCAACTTTGCGAATCCAAGCCTCAAGGCGATGTTCAGCTTGGGCAACAGAGAGTTCCTGGTTGAAGATGGCGGTCAATTCTTCTCGAAAGGTATAGGCCTGATGAAGGGCTGGTGAATGAGCAAACAAACGTCTAAGCTCCTGCCGCTCTTCAGGATTGAGAGCCGAGTGATTTTTGCGTAAGATCCAGAGCATTCCTTTGCAATCTTGGTCATAAGTTTCAGGAGGCAGTTCTTTTTTCAAGCGTCTGAGTTCCTTTTTTCGGAGGTCGTCAAAGTCATCTCGATAGTTCTGAGCAACATGAAATCGGTCAACAACAGGAGATGCATTCACATCATCATTCTCATTGATAAATTCATCAATCGCATTGATATAGCCCTCCCACATGTCGGTGGTGCAATAGTTGATGGTGGGGCGTAGTCTCTCAGGAATCTCTTCTAGGAATGCCTTAACCGTCTTTTTTTTCGATCAGGGAGAACTCCAAGAATCCGTACCTTGCCCTTGGGTTGACGAGCTGTAATGATCGCACTAAATTTCTTGCGCCCCTTACTTCTGGAGATTTCGTCAATCCCCAACGTACCGATTTCGTCGATTTCATCCCAGTTGATTTTGGGCTCTATCAGACGGTTCAATGCGCCTACGACTGCATCGTACCCAACTTCTTCTTTGAGGCTTACATCTTCGATTGTACTGTTGATTAGTTGCATGACCAGGTATTCATCATACGCTTGTGTATGAGGACTTCTTTGTTCATACCAACTCACAATTTGAGTCGTTGTTGGGTCACAATGACACGACAAACATTGACCCCGTTTGGGCCGTATCAAGATGTAGGTCTCAAGCCCAAAAACTGGGAGATGGCGCAAGCTAATTTCTTGACCATGGCCAAATGTACACGCAATCTCAACTCCGCATACACCACATGCTGTTGTTTTTTGGGTGCTTTCTACCCGAATCAATAAATGATTTTCAGACGTGATTTCGCTGCTTAACACTTCCACTTCTGGGATATCTAGCGGTACCGTTATTGATGAAGTCATTCTCGATGTCACCTTTTTCAATCGCTTCGTTTCGGATAACATCTTATTTTATATCATTTTATTTTCGACCGGTACCTCATGATCCGACTGACACAAGATATTTAGCTCGCACTATCCATTCATGGCCGGCTTGTCAACCACATGAGATCCAATTGATCCGATTACCTGATAAAAATCATCTTCAGCGTTCAGTCTACTAGCTTCATCTACAATAATCAGATCATGCTCATTGCCATCAGCTAGCTGCAGATCGGGACGTTTTTCGAGAATAACCTTTACATCTCCATCCGTCTGACTCAAGGCATGTTGCAGGTGCGCTCGGTCAATATTTAATTGAGTTACATATAAAATAGAATACATCATTTTTCACGTCGCAACATGTTAGGCCAATCCAAAAAATAAAATATACGCGAGAAGGTGTTAAACTAGCTCTCCAAAAGGAGCAAAAATGACAATCTCGCCAGAAATGGTTGAAGTCTTGAAAGAGACGAAGGCCATGTTAAGTGGATACGAAAGAAGGCACTTCATGGCCCAAACGGTCAAAACGATATGCGAAGGGAGTCCGACGAAAGCAGAACGAGAGTGCTCATCGAGCAGAAAGGATACACAGATGAGGAATTGCCTGGCGAAGAGGCCATCCGCTTGAAGCTCAATGAGTTAGGCTATGGCTCAAACCGGGTCAAAAAAAGTCAACCAGTGAAAAAGATCCCAGAGACCGATGCGATCTTTGATAGAATTCATCAGATCAATCAAGAAGCGGATGCAGACGAGACGGTTCTGCGCCTCTCTTGGGATGCCAAAGCGACGATTTTACTTGACCGTTTCTCGAGAGAAGGGATAAGTCGAGTGGTTGTCAAAGCGCTCGATCATGACTTTCAAGATAAGAAGACCGAGAAAGTCACTCCTTTTGGCATTTACCTCCCTTCAACCAAGGAACTCTTTCTTTACTTGACTCAGTCGAAAGTGACGAGTGACTGTATTGTCGACTGCCTGATTGATTTTTGGGAAAGCGTACGTGAACACTTTCCTCACGTCAAGACCCTCGTGATCAATCAGGACAATGGTCCCGAAAATCATACCCGTCGGACTCAGTTTATGTATCGTCTCACTCAGTTTGTTGAGCACTATCGTCTCTCTATTCAGCTCGCCTGCTACCCTCCTTATCACAGTAAATACAACCCCATCGAACGGGTTTGGGGCCATCTTGAAAAACACTGGAACGGTTCTCTTCTCGATTCTCTTGAGACCGTTCTCAATTTTGCCCGTTCTTTTCGCTTTAACCAACTACAACCCTTCGTTCACCTGAATTCCACTCTTTATGAGACCGGCGTCAAACTCACTCAGAAAGAGATGGACCGTTTGGAACAACGCTTCCAACGTTTACCTGGTTTAGAAAAATGGTTTGTCCTTATTCCCCCTCTCCATTCTCTCGTTCGCGTATAATTATTTATTTTTTTGGTTTAGCCTTACACAGCGGTTGTGATGAAAACTGTAATAGTGACATTTGTCACCCTAATTGACAATTTCAAGGGTTTGTAGAGGGTTCGCACCTCAAATTTGTCATGTTGTAACCTTTTTGACGCGAACAGACCCTCAGAGGTGTTCTAAGGACTCGCTTGTATAGGGTTTGAACACCCAAAATCAGGGACCAAGGTGACAAATGTCACCATACGTAGTTTTCGATCGTGTCATTCTCGAGTGAAACGAAGAATCTATGCCGAAGTTGTTCTTGCATGAGTCCGAAGTACTCATCCGAAAAGTTCTGCGACAATGCCTTCTCACTTGAGAATCTGGTTGGACTCACGACCACTTTTCGGATAGATTTTAAGTCAATTCTAACTCTTGGATGATGCTAGCACTATTCTTTTTCTCAACGCGAATAATATGATCCGTTGTCTGTTCAAAGGTGTCATCGTGGCTAATGACAAATACTTGCTGGAACCCTTTGACCTGAGAGATCTGTCTTGCCAATTGTTCGCGACGAGATGTATCGAGATTCATGGTCGGCTCATCAAAAAAGGCAATGTCAATGTCGCTCATTTCGCGCAAGAGCGCCAGACGAACCGAAAGAGCCGCACTCATCTGTTCGCCACCCGAAAGTTGAGAAAATTGTCGTTCGCGGCCATCTGTCTCGACGCAAATACCATAATCTTCAGTCCAACTTAGTCTGCGACTGTAATCTTGCATCAAGTCACTAAAAATTTGGCTTGCCCCATGGCTTATTTGCTGAATGAGGGCTTTTGTAATAAATGGTCCGGATTGCCGTAGAACGGTGCGGATATGGTCGAGTGCATCGGCCTCCCGTTCATTTTTGGCTTTTTGCCTGTTAACCTGTTCAAGATTTGATTGAAATTTTTTGAGTTCTACAACGCTGGCCTGGTCGCGGGTTTGCTCTTTCTGATAGAGCGTCAATTGTGTCTCGACCCTCCCTTGCTTCTCACGAAGATTTCGATCCTTTGTCAGCACTTGCTGATATTGCTCTTGATCAAAGCTGGCGGCCACCCGATCGAATTCTTCTGTTACCTTCTGGTGTTGTTGTACAATATTTTCATGCTCTTCATGCATTTTGTCTAGAGCCGCTTGACGCTCTTGAACCATGTGAGCCATCTGCCGGTTGGCCAATACGATCTGATAAGCCGACTCAAAATCGCGCATGAATTGTGTCGTTTCGACAATGTCATGATCGAGATGACGGAACTCTTCTAACTGCTCCGTGATGGTGAGAAGCTCTCGCTGTTCCGTTTCCAGCGTTGCATTTACATCGTTATATCTTTCTTCGAGGGCAACCCGTTGCCCAGCGCTTTCCTTGGCAATTGCTTGGCGTTGACGTGGATTATCTAAGCGAGTCAGTTCTGCATTTAATTGTTCGATCTGGAGTGGAATTTTCTCGAAGTTGAGTAGTTGCTCCTGAGATTCGTTCAGCGTCTGCGTAATTTGCTCTATTTCATCGGCAATAGATTCCACTTCTTCTGTGCGCGGTAAGCGTTGGATTTCATGATCTAGCTTACTAATAGACTGTTCGATTTCCTCAATGCCGGTTGACTTCTGTTTCGACTGTTCTCGTCGTTCTACATATTGTAGACGTCGTTGCGCCAATTTAGATTCGTTTCGATCTAACAGATCAATACGATGTCTGTCACTAAGCGGTTGTTCACAGACTGGGCAAAGCGCGGTCTCTGATTCTTGAAGCAAGCGACTCTGTTCTTTAATCGCATTTGCTTCAGCCTCACATTGCGCCAGCCAATGTTGATCCTCTACGAGCCTGGCACGATGCTCCGTGAGGAACTGTTGACGCTCTTTACGTTTGGCGAGGAGTTCATCTGCCTGTGTAAGCTGTTCGCTCAGTTCTTTATATCGAGCGCTTCGCATTTGTAATCGAGTCTTTTGCTCTTTGACCAACTGCATTGTATTGGCTGCCAGTAGAGCTTGTTGTTGCAAAGTCGCCAATTCTTTTTCGAATGCAGATTGTTTGTTCACCGAGTCAATGAGTGTATCGACAAGCGTCTTTGCTTCGTCTGCTTGTATCAAACGTTTGCGAACAGCGTCCCGTTCCGTGCTTGCTTTCGCCAATTTGATCTCGATGTTCCCTTTTCTACTCTCTAGTGCTTGACGCTGTTGTTGTTTATTCCGTAGTTCCGTCAGCCTCATGTCCATTTCCTGATATCGAGCAAATCCTGTTTGGTTTGCTTCGACCAGTGCATGTGCTTTTTGTGCTTCTTCTACGGCTTGCTGACTCGTGATGAGTTGTTGCTGAATCCCGGCCAGTCGTTCACGAAGCTGAGCTTGTTGCTGGGTCAAAGCCGCGTGACGCTGTTGCACCGTCTCAAATTCTTCGATCTCTTGTTGAAGTGCTTGGAGTTCCGATTTTATGCCACGAAGCTCCACTTGTAGATCATCAATGACCTTTGCCCGCTCCACGATTGCCTCTTCCAGAGCTGGTAATCGTTCGAGACGGGTACTTAATTCTGCTATTTGAACATTCGCATCTTGGATTTCATCCGACAACGCGCTCCCCGCCTCGCGTAACTTCTCTGCTGCACGTTTGTATTCTTCGACCTGTAAGAGTGCGTCAAAAATTCCTTTTCGTGCGGCTGGCGTCTGGAGAAATGCTGCGGTCAAGGTTCCTTGTGGTACGCCAACTGCATCACTGAACAATGTATCGAGAGTGGCGGATGGGTCCACCTTCATGTGTTCCTTCAGAAAGGTCTGTACATCAGTTTTTCCTGTACAAATACGAATCTCTAAATCTGGGTCGTAAACGTAATACTGACCTGATGAGCCACATCGTCTGACAACCTGATAGCGCCGTTCATCAAAGCTACTAATCATTGTGACCGTGACTGTGGCAACTGTTGTCCCTTCGCGGACAAAATCGCTTTGACGATAACGCATCGAATCAAAGAGCACAAAACCAATTGCTTCAAGAATCGTGCTTTTCCCTGCACCGTTTTGGCCCACAATTGCATTTGTGCCAGGCGTAAAATCAATCTGTGCTTTTTCAAAGCTTTTGACGTTGTCTAGAGCTAGACTGAGTATCAGCATTTGACTGGCGCGATTTTTTCCATACGTTCAGCCAATTCCTCGCGAATGATATCAACGGTACCACCACTGAGTGCCAGATGCTTGAGGCTTAACGCAAGTTGAGTCCAATCCTGACTTTGTTCACGAAAACGAGCATCACGTTCGAATAACTCAGATAATACTTTGCGCTCCAATTCTGGTCGGCTTATTCCTTCCAACTGTTCTATTGCAAAGTCAGTTGGTTGGCTTAGATTGCGTACTTGAATATGAAGGGGCTGAAACAAGTCCTCAACGATCTCAATTAATATCGAAAGGTCTAAGTCTGAGCGATCAAACGCCATCACACCAGTCAATTGAAGATCAACAACCGGTGCATCGACTTCGTCTTGTTGATCAATATTCAAATCTCTTGCCCGACGTTCGATATAGGAGCGGCAATAGTCATAAAGAGCCTCGGGTGATTCGTGTAAATCGACCTGTATGCGAAATCGATAGAATGAACGACGGGGATTCGAGTGGAGCGTTGATGTATGACGAGCGGGGAGTCCTGATTTGTCTATTGATTCAACCGATTGTCCGGATTCATCTGTGTCTATTTCAACGAGATAATATCCTCGCTCCGGCCAGCTTGCTTCAATCATCGAGCAAGTCTCTGGACTACCTGGATTATAGATCCAGTGATCAAATTCAAACGGTTTGTGGATGTGTCCTAATGCAAAATAATCAATATGAGGTCGCAAGACCGAAACTTGACGATGACTAAGCCCGCCGGATTCTCCCGACAACACCCCTTCAATCCCTGTATGGGCAATCATAATACGGTAGTGAATCTGTTCATGATCGAGCAAACCCATTGAATTCGCATAGCCAGCTATGGCTCTTGCTGTGCTTGCTCCCCGATAGCTTATCCCATAAATACGTAGCCAAGGGAAAGGATCATAGTAGGCTCCGTTTCGCCCATCATACGGTGTAAGCTGTGGCGTTCCATCATGAAATTCGCTATCTAGAAGCACTAATAACTTTCGATGGGCAAGAAATCTCATCCATCCGATGACATCTTCATAGTAAGCAAGTTCATGATTTCCCTCAACTGCAATACACGGAATGTCTGCAGATTGAAGGCGTTCCAACCCCACCATGGCTTGATTCAGGGTCAATGCATCAATTGCTCGCTTTTGAAACAGATCGCCTGCCAGGATGACAAAATCAACCTTTTTCTGAATTGCTACATTGATAAGGTACAAAAACGCTTTGGCAAAGTCATCATAGCGCACTGAATTATTATATTGTCGGTAGCCAAGATGGCAATCGGCAATATGCAGAAACCGAGCTTTCATTCCTTATTAGTCATCCTCAATCAGGAACATACTCAATAACGTGCTGACGATGCTAATGATGACTCCGCCGTAAAGCGCCGAGAGAAAGTCGTTTACAACCAACACATTTTCATCAAGCGCATTACCGAGCAAATATGATGTCAATTGAAGAAGCAGTGCATTAATTACAAATGTAAAGAGACCGAGTGTGATCAATTGTAAAGGACAGGTGAGTAAAACAAGCACCGGACGGATCAACGCATTAACCAAACCAAAGATTAATGCTGTTAAAAGGAGACTTGGCGGATCGTCGGCGAGGAGCTGAATCCCCCCCCCACAAAATAAGCTGCGAACCAAAGCGCAGCAGCATTAATAATAAGTCGAATAATAAGTGTACGCATCAATCTTTGAGTTTTTTACGCATAGTCAGCAAGGCCGGTCGCTGACGGAAATTAAATTGCTCAAATACATCTTGAGCCATTGCATGTTCAGTGCTTAATGTCACGCTCAATGGCCAACGTGGAAATTCTTGTAATTGGGCCAGTATCCACTGTAAGAAGTAGTCCTCATATTGACCATAATATTCAGGGCGCATCCACAATGCAATTTTGTGGTCTCCTTTCCATCGTTGGGCATTCAATATTAACGCAGCATCAAAACGACTTCCCTTTTGAATACACACTCGATAGGTCCGTTGCCGACCCATTACGCGCCAAAACCATTCTGAGATCTGCTCTTCGAATGTTTGGCGAAAATCAGATCTCTTTTCTGAACGCCACCACTGTGATTGGGCAGTTGACTGACTTCTGACAATATCATAAAGGGCACGCCATTCATGGGAACCAAATGGTCGGAATCCATCCAACTGTTTCGATATTTCAATGTTCGATGACGGTATTCGATCCAAGCGCAACTCAACCGTCCCGCCCAAGTTCTCAAAACCAATATGCTGATAGAGGGTACGGGCTATCTTATTGTTTTCATACACTTGAAGAACGGCCCATCGAGCACCTGACTGTTCGATATGTTCTAAAGCACGCAAAAGCAGATTGCCTGCAATACCTCGGCCACGATACTGCTTAGCAACTGCTACGTTGACGATTTGCCATCGGTCGCTATGACCGTCTGAGCGCTGGATTGTGACATTTCCAACCACTTTGCCGTCTTCAACCCAAACATACCCATTGATGATGTCCCCAAAGTCACCAGTGCTGCGGTTGAGCAGACGAATGAGACCACCCATATAGCCCATAACCCGCATTTCGCGCAGCACTGCAGTGCCACGCGAATCTAACTCCTGGGCAAATGCCTGCGAGATAAGTTCTGCGACGGGTCGCAAATCCCGTCCAATGTCAAATGGGCGGATTCCTGTCTCAGTGTGCTGATATAGTCGTCCAGTAGATGAAATGGTCGTCATAAGCATTTGCTCAAAGTTATCTATATGTGATTCATTACTTCGAGATTCGGCACATCCCTAGGTTGCTACTCGAACGAGTGCTGGTCTTAAGACACGACCTTTATGCTCATATCCAAGTCTCAATGTTTCAATAATATGCCCGCTTTCGACCTCTTCATTGGGTTCACTTGAGACAGCTTCATGCTTGGATGGATCAAATGATCCATCTTCTGTCATCGCAGTAACTTCCTCTTCTTCTAGGATGTGCAGCAATTTTTTCTGAATCTGTTGAAAGCCTGAAAGCCACGCGTTTTGCGTGGTTTCGACGTCTGCTGGAACATTTCGGAAGGCCAAATCCAAATCGTCAAGTACAGGAAGAAGGCGCTCAATCATACGTGCACTCGCTCGCTCAATACTATCGGAAAGAAGTTTTTCCTGTCGTTTTTTACTATTTTGAAACTCCGCAGCTGTACGCTGCAAGCGGTCCAGAGACTGTTCCGCTTTCCGTTTCTCTTCCGCTAGTTGCTCCTGTAGCTGTGCAATAAGTTTTTCTTCTTCGGTTTGTTCTTCCTCTGCTTGCACCTCCTCTGTTTGCTCTTTATCTGTTCTCGCCGAAGCATCCTGATCTGCGACTTTTTCATCTGATGCATCTTGGCCTACTTCTGTTTCATTTGATTCTGTTTCTTGCACAGATGAACTATCAAGATTGTCTTTGTTTGAATCATCATGAGCAATTGATTCTGCTGAATTTCCGATTTCATTCAACGAATTTGCACTGTCTGGTTCACGGTTGTTTAATCCGTTGCCGTTCATATCTGTTGACATATTTGTAGGTGGGGTTTTAATTTTTTGATTTTCGATACGTTTGTTTTCCATAACAAGTTAATCTATAGCTAATCTAATAGAGATGCCACATAAATTTCGGACCTGTGCTTGCACAATTTCGTCAGATGAACGAAATCTATTTCGGATGTTGGGAACCATATATATCCTCAACCATCTTACTCATCAAAGTCGCAACAAACCGCACTGCACCGATGGTCCGTCCGTACCACATGCGAATAGGACCAACGACACCCAAAATACCCGTCGCTTGGTCAACCACGCCATAGCGACTGATGACTAAACTAATCGCCTGCAACTCTGCAAAGCGTCCTTCACCTGCAATAATAACCTGAATATCATCGTTCGCATATTCATCCACAACTTGATCGAGAAGAGTTCGTTGCTCTAGTATCTGTACAATACTCCGGACATTGTGACTATCGACAAACTCTGGTGCATCTAAAACTTGAGCCAATCCATCGCGGTAGATTTGACGATTGACCTGATTGTCTATCCGCTCGATCAAATCGGCAATCAGGTGAGCAATCTGTTGCGCAAAGGGCGATAGGACCATGACCATGTCACGAATAGATACAGCAGTATGATTCAGCAGATGATCATTGAGTTCATTGCTGATCTGGCTTAGATTTGACTGATCCATTGGTTGGTCCAAATCAAGGAGCTGTTGCTTGACACTTCCAGTCTGCAGAACCAGGACAAGTAACACTCTTGCATCGCGGATTTCCACCATTTCGACATGCTTGAAGCGGCTGGATGTTGCAAGCGGTGCTGTGGCCAGCGCTGCACCTTGCGATACATCGGCTAATACAGTGGTGCTAACCCGCAACCATTGATCGAATTCTTGATCGATTGTTCGAAATGCCGATCTGATTTGGCGCCTTTCAGCAAGCGGTAATTCGTCTTCTGATAGCAAATTTTGGACGTAGTATCGATATCCAGCATCTGTTGGGACACGGCCCGCACTTGTGTGTGGATGCGTTAACAAACCTTCCTTTTCAAGTGTAGCCAGATCATTGCGAATCGTTGCCGCACTGACACCCAATTGATAATTTTCCGCAATATTTTTGCTACTGATGGGTTGAGCCGTGCGGGTATACTCCTGAACGACGATACCCAAAATCTTTTGACGTCTTTCTGTAAGCTTATCAGTCAATATAAATCCTTCATTTAGGCGATCTGAGCACTCGATTGGAAAACGATTTGGCAATGTACGAAATGATGTTGCTGCTGGAAACAAAACCGAGCCGTCTCGCCACATGTTGCTCTGATTCACTCCCGAAGAATGAATGACAAAATCAGATTCTAAAATAGAATCATAGCATTCAAGAACAGGGCGTGATTCAGAAGTGATAGAGGGTACGTTAACAATTGAATGAATAAAAGAAGGTGTCATCCTGTAAAATGGTGAGTGCAAAATCAACCAAAGTAACAGGAGACAACCTTCCGATGAAATTGTACACTGAAGTCAACTCAAATGCAGCATGTTGGCCGGAGCCGCTGGAAAGCGTCTATCAATCGCTAGGCAATGCGCCAGCCACAGAGATAGCCCCGAAATTGCCTCATCTGGGAGTGTCAGACATTCTCTTCATGAGTACGGTGATGTCGATTCCTGGTGCCGAAAGGCCGTGGGGGATCGTGACTTGGATGTCCGACGTATTTAGACTGTCACGACCGAGTCTCTACGGCCTTTCGGCCCGAGTCAAGCAACGTCTGAATAATAGTGATGACGTTGTGGAGGTAGCCACCCCATTGGTGTCGTCGTATCGTCTGGAACGGACGGTGCTGACGGCGGCGTTTCCAGGCAAGATGGCGTTGCGACCGATGCAGGAGGTCTTGTGCGAAGTGCTGGAAGAGTCACGCAGTGTTGGTTGGCTGAGCGGGTTGCTGAATGATGCGGGAGACAAAGCGGGTGAAGTGCTAGCCAACATCGATACCAGTCCGCTGGGTGCAGTGATGGTGGCACGTGATGAGACCTTCTTTCAGGGAACGCCCATCTTGTTGGTCATTGACCCAGTGAGTACAACCATTCTGTTGACGCAAGCGTGTGAAGACCGCCAAGCTGACACATGGGGTCTGGCTTTGCTGCAGGCGCAGGAACAAGGCGTCCAAATCGCCGGTCTGGTCGAGGACATGGCTCGCATGTATCCCAAGTCGCAGCAGGAAATCGGCCTTGATGTTGCGGTGCAGAAAGACACATGGCACATCGAACGAGACGGGAGCCAAGTCTTGCGTGACTTGGAACGGAGTGCCTTGCGAGCCACCAAGCAAGTTCTGACCCTGGAGAAAAAACTGGCGAAGGCATGGGATGAGACCTTTTTTGTGGAGAAATACATCCCCGCAGTGGTCAAGGAAGAACAACGCTATGCCCAACACGCCGCCTTTGCCTGTGTACTTGACCATTTCTGTGATGCCCTCGAACTCGTCGACTGGCGGAGCGGTGAAATCCGTGACGCCACAACCGCCCACTGGTATCTTGAGGAGACCCTGACGATGATGGCGACGATTGACTACCACCGAGTCCAGCAATGGTACAAGACCCTGCGCAAACATCAGCACCAACTTCTCACGGCACTCGACTGGTTAAACAGCTCACTTGAACCCTTGCGCACCGACCTGCTTCAGCACTGCTCAACCTCCGAGGTGGCACAACACTTCGAGCGGACCGTGGCACGGGCCTGGCGTCTACAGCAAGCTCTCATCAATGGCCATCTACCCTTCCGTCGCCTCGCCCAACAGGCTCAGGAGTTACTGGCAACCTTGATTTACCAGATGCCTCTACGTCAGCGACTGGCACAGCTACTTACCCAACGCTTGGATGCCGCTTGTCGAACCTCTAGCCTTATCGAGTGCATTAATGGCTTGCTCAAGCGCTTCCTTCACAACTGCCGTACCTTGCCTGACCTCCCTGCCTTGCAACGCTATCTCAATCTCTTCACCCTTTGGCACAACATGCGGGTCTATCAGCGGGGCAAGCGACAGGGCCTAAGCCCATTCCAGATGGCGGGCATTCACACCCATGACGCCGATTGGCTCACCTTACTCGGCTATCCCGCCTCTTAGTCGCACAACTCATCCACCCACATTCCTGCACTGACGACTCAGTGCTGACTTTACTGTGCTTATCTCTCATCTCTTATTCATTCAATTGTAAAGGTACTTGTACTTCACTTTGAACCATGCCAAGAACAGCCATGTCAAAGGGTCAACGGCGCCTAATAGGCATTCTTATTGATGCCGAGAATCCATTGAATTGCTGTCCGAATCAGGATTTTGAGATCTAAGAGCAGCGACCAATTTTCAATGTACCACAAATCATATTTTGTCCGTTCCGCAATCGATGTATCACCTCGCAGACCATTCACTTGTGCCCATCCAGTAAGGCCCGCTTTTTCGCGGTGGCGATCCATATAGCGTGGAATGCTTTGACAAAATTGTTCAACATAAACTGGCTGCTCAGGTCGAGGCCCAACTAAACTCATATCCCCAATCAGTATGTTGACAAGCTGGGGTAATTCATCAATATTCCAACGTCTCATAAATATCCCCAACTTTGTTTTGCGCGGATCATCCGGTACTGTCCAGCCAGGCCCATCCTCTTCAGAATTCTTGCGCATAGACCGCAGTTTTAATATTTTGAAAGGACGTGCATCGAGCCCCATTCGTTCCTGCGTAAAGAAAACAGGACCTGGACTATCCAACTTGACCAAAATTGCCGCAATAATTATGATGGGACTCGTGAAAATCAATGCAATCGCACTAAGAAGAATATCCA
This sequence comes from Chloroflexi bacterium TSY, assembly GCA_019217005.1. The sequence continues at coordinate 43,882 of JAHBNG010000022.1, read as the reverse complement.
TTCCGCGCTTGAGTGTTAACTTCCAACCTTGTAATGCAACATCTCGCACTGTAAGCAAAGGAAGTCCGCCCAAATCACCAATGCTAATGCCACTAGCCATAATTTGGAAGACGTCGGGAAAGATTCGAATCCCAACTTTTTCTCGCTCGCAAAGGCTAATAATATTGACCAACTCATCCGAGTTGCTGTCAGGCAAACCAATCATCACTTCATCAACTTCAAAACGCTCTATGATGCTGGGAATATCAACGAATGTTCCTAAAACTGGAATACCCAAAAGGCGCATTGGGTGTTGTTGGCTACTGTTATCCACAACTCCGACAACCTGATAGCCCAATTTGGGATTTTGTAGAATTTTTTGAAGCATCAAATAGCCGATATCACCTGCGCCAACAACCAATACCCTGTCGTCGCCAATTCCTCTGGCCTGAGCTTGCCACTGGATCTGGGCATGAATTGTGCGGGCAGCACCCACGATTAAAAAGTTTATTCCCAAAGCATAGGCGACAAATGAGCGATGAAAAACAAAACTTCGTGAAGCGAGTGTAACAAGTGCAACAGTGAGCAAGCCCGCGAGGAGATTATAGACGACGATCTTGATCAACTCATCTAGATGACTAATAGGTCTGCGCCGCTGATACATTCGCTGGGAAAAAAATAGGATAACAAGTAGAACAGAATGGATCAACGGAAGCCGGGCAAACTCCCAAAATGGTCCAATCTGAATGGCTGGATTCAAAGCGAGGATTTGATGAGCTACATAATATGCCAACCAAGTACTAGCCAAATCGAGCACGACAAGCGCCACCATAAAATAAAATTGAGGACGCTTCATCAGCATGGGACGATTCGCCCGACCCGCCCAATATTCTTCGCTTGTTGTGATGTCTGTCAAACTTTGCTGCATAGTCAATGAGTACTATAAACTGAGCTCTGTTTGAAAGCGGTCGTTTGATTACGTTATACTGAGCAGCGCCATAAAATAACACTTTTCAGTCGAGTAGAACAGCCGAATTTATTTTAAAGTTATGAGCCAGTGCGGTATCGTAGAGCAACGGAAGACGATCTCCTTCAACACAACCATATGTTCAGATTGAGTTGCACGTCACAGGCATTCTAGCATATATTTGCTGAATGCTGAACTTTAGACGTTAATCATGTTCTCATGGACGCGTCTATTACAGACTCAACAATTTGACTAGAGGATAGAGTTGGCAAATGGAGATAATGCGCTGCCGTGTCAAGTATCGCCTGATGAGGCATTAAACCAATTAGCTCGCTGCGATCAATTTCCGTGCCATGCTCGGTCGCCAACGCTCGAATTTCATCTATAACTCGATGAAGCGGTGTCTGTGTAAAATCTACCAAATTCATACTGACCTGTGCCTGCCCACCCACCAGCAAACCTAATGCTTTGACGGCTGGCAATCCGCCGTTGCTTTCGCGGATCGTGTGGCTAATCTTTTTTGCAATGTGAACATCATCTGTCTGCAAATAGACATTATAGGCAATCAGAAACGGACGGGCGCCAACAACAACGGCCCCTGCAGGTCCAATTCTCTGGGGTCCATAATCGGGCAGACGTTCTATCCTCGTGATTGTATCAACCAACTGTTCAAATTCACCGCGACGTATATCGGCCAAATTTTTCCTATTCGGCTGACGCGCTGCCGCCTCATATAGATAAACGGGTAGCTCAAGCTCCTGTCCGATCCGCTCACCAAGCTGATTTGCTAGTGCAACACATTCATCAAGAGTCACGTTCTGAATTGGTACCAGCGGCACGACATCGGTCGCGCCAAGTCTTGGATGAACACCCCTGTGCTGAAAGAGATCGATCCGTTGAGCCGCTACCTTGATCGCTTGGAAAAGCCCATCAAGAACGACGCTTGGTTCGCCAGCAAGGGTGACTACGCTGCGATGATGGTCCCAATCGCTCGTTCGGTTGAGAACCAACACACCAGGTACTTGAATGGCATCTACAATTGCATCAACAACGTCGGTGCGTCGCCCCTCCGAAAAATTAGGCACTGCTTCGATAATTTGCTTATCTTTATTCACGTTTCTCTTTACCCAATCTCTCTACCCATCGTCAACTGTGTTATGATAGGACTATCCTGAAAATAAAATCTGTGTGTTAAACACCAAATCTACTGCACGAATTTATAAATTTAGACGCTCATCAGCGTAAGTAACTTTACTTCCTGGTAAAGGCTTGAGTGACAAAGGGCAAACCGAAAGGGGCGGAAAAAAGAATCCACCCTGAAAAAACGGGATAAAATGTAAAAATAGTGCTCGGCTAGTTTAAGCAGCGGCATTGAGGCGGCGATGAGCGAGAACGCCTTTAGGGAAATGGTGTGAAACCGAGGCCTTTTTCCGAAAGTCAGGGTCGAGTTGGTCAGGAGTTGGAAAAAGAGCACTCGAGAGAACACGGCGCAGCCTGCCGGGAGTGGATTGAGGCTCTCGATCCCAGTAGCCAGTCGGTATGGGAGGAAGAGAAGCGGCTAAATGGGAAAGAAGATTGCCAGCAAGCAGCCCCAGTTCAGGTAAGCGGAAACAAGCCTCATCGGCATGAACAAATTGACGATGTAAGCCAATCATCTGCTTGGAAGCCAAGGGGGGAGGTTCAACAGGCCAGCGTTCCAGGTAGACAAGATAAATGGTTTCAGGCTGCAAAGTCATAACGGTCGCCAAAACCAAAGGTGTGTTGTAGGCCGGATCCTGAATGACGTAAATCGAGTAGGTACGGTTGGCTGTATCCACCTTGGTTGTTCTGGGGACGAGATTGTGCCATGCTTGATAGCAAATCAGGCGACCACTATAGAAAGCGACCAGACGAGTCCGGAGTTGTAGCCTCGAGTCGCTTTCCCTTATAGCTGCGAGAGAGCGGACGCACAATATCACCATATTCAGGTGGTCTGCCTTTTTCTTTGCGTTTGGGGAACTCATTGCGGCGCACTGTGCAGTTAATGGCTTCCCGCAGGACAAATCGGTCTATGCCGCTTTCTAGCATTTCTCTGATTGTAAACCCGGCATCGACCACCGCCACTTCGTCTGACTCCAGTGATTTCTTCGTCTCTGTCAGCAGCTTTTCCGAAACTCACTTTCCTTTGTTCCAACCGTGCATCTCATGATTGCCTTGAGCAGTGGCACTCGTTTCCCGCCTATCTCCCCCGAGCTTATCATCACTCCAAAGATGAGCGCGGGCAATGCCCGACGAGCCGTTGAGTTATAGAGTCGGTTCACTTTCCCTTGCAGCTTCGGTCGCCAGAACCCTGTGATATCTATGCTTTTCACTCGGTACCCTTCTAACTTTTTGCCTCCCATTCCCCTTTCCACTTCTTCTTGCCACGACCCCAGCAGACTTGTGATATCCCATGATCCATATCGAAAGCTCCACCAGCTTCGCCGGGCTCCTCATCTTCAAACCCGCTTTCTTTCAATGCGCTATGGATTGCTCCTCGACTTTTCAGAAACGACCCATTCAGCATTGCCCACATCAGACGCATTACATTTACGTTTGTTCCCATCGGCGTTACTTGCAATACATTCATCAGTACTGCTATAGTTATTTCTGGCGCGGTTAGCATTCCTTCCTCCTTTTTGGGTTCTCTACCTTTAGGATGAACTGCTAACCGCTTTTTGTCACATTTCTCACCTCATCTCTTTTCTTTTACCAGAAAGTAAAGTAAGTATGCAGCTCACGATAATCCGACAATTCGACCGCATATTTGCACACTATCATAGATGAGCCAATTTAAAATAAATTTGCGTATTTTACACAGGTAGAAGTGACAAATCTATTTTGAATTTAGGCTCTTTCGGATCTCAGGGGATTGGCAAGAAGGCCACCGATTCAAATCGGTGTCTGGCAAGGGAAACCTGCTTCAGCAGGTTTGGGTTAGCAGACGTCGTTTGGCTACAGTCGCTTTGCGACCATTCATTCGGCGGTGTCAACTCCTGAGATCCTGTTGAGCCTGAATTTATAGCCGTGCTCAGCATCAAGAGCGTTGATCCTATATGTCAATCTTGCTTAATCAAGCTTGGGATGACTTCGTCATCACACACCCCTATAGTCATTTTCTCCAGTCAAGCCCTTGGGCCCGATTTAAATCTCGATTTGGTTGGAAAGATCAAATCATTACGCACTCAAATTCCCAAGGCGATATTTTGAATGGGGCAAACATTTTATATCGAGATTTACTGAATCTCGGAATGATAAATCTTCGAATTGCGTATATTCCGAAAGGCCCCATCGCGGAATGGTCCCATGACGCGGAAACCGCATTATTATTACATAAAGTTGAAGAGGCATGTCAAAAAGCTGGTGCATCTGTTTTAAAGATTGAACCCAATCTTCCCGATACGGTAGAGAATAGGAGAATGCTTCGCAACTACGGTTTTCATCCGAGCCAGCAAGTGATTCAACCACAAAGCACAATTATTCTCGATATTTCAGAGGATGAAGAGATTATCCTGAAACAAATGAAGAGTAAGTGGCGCTACAATATCCGTCTCTCGCAACGCAAAGGTGTAACAGTACGTGAAGGCACCCGAAATGACTTGATACACTTTCATAATTTGATGCAGACGACCGGACGACGCGATGGTTTTGCTGTGCATAGTTCGGCCTACTATGAACGAGCATTTGATGCATTGGTGCCGGATTATGCAACCTTTCTGTTTGCCGAATTCGACGATCAGCCATTGGCTGCAATTGTTGTGGTTGCCTTCGGCGATACGGCTTGCTATCTATGGGGAGCAAGCAGCAACAGCGAACGCAATCGTATGCCAAATCATGCGCTACAATGGGCAGCGATTCAGTGGGCGCGCGCACGCGGTGTCAAGAAATATGACCTTTGGGGAATCCCGGATGATATTGGCAAGTTAGCCGTCGGAATGGGGTCTTTGCCCAATTCTTCGGTTTCTGTCAACGAACTACCACTTGACCTCGGCAAGGTTGTTGCGCATGATGAGCTTTGGGGCGTCTATCGACTCAAACAAGGCTTTGGCGGACACGTCGTCCGTTTTGTGGGCTCTTGGGATCGACCAATCTCCAAAGCGGGATACAGAATTTACACGATTGGATACAATATTCAGCAAAAGATGCAAGAGTTGCGAAAGGAAAGCAATCCTGCACCCAATGGTTCACTATCAGATATTTGGGTATTTGCTCGTTCTGTCCATGCAAAAGTTTTGCCTCCTAAAGCGTTACCGACTCATCTCAAGAATGTTGAATCTCCGCTTGAATGGCGCACAATTCTTGCTACATTCACTATGCCTCACGTTTTACAGAGCTGGGAATGGGGGACGATCAAGTCGCAAACGGGTTGGCAGGCAGAACGCTATCTTTTATTGGATGAAGTTTGGAATCTGCGAGCCGCATTTCAGTTTCTCGTGCGTCAACCAATTCCCAATATTCCATTCGCGATTGGTTACATTCCCAAAGGGCCACTTGTCGATTGGTCGAATCCAGTACAAGTCGAACATGTTCTCTCCGCAATCGAGCAGGTCGCTCAATCTAAGAATTGTCTCTTTGTTAAGATCGATCCCAATGTGCGCGAAGATATATCGGAAGGCACTGAACTAATCCGGCTGCTTAGTCAAAGAGGCTGGAAACGCAGTCACGAACAGATACAGTTTAAAAACAGTGCCTATTCTTCTCTAATTCCTGTTTCTGCGAATAAAAAAGATGGATCAGCCAAAGTAGGCCCTCACAGTCATGAGAGTGGGCATAAAGAAATGGCGACCCCCGGAGAGAGAATGCTTCTGGAGAAAATGAAGAGCAAATGGCGCTACAATATCCGTTTGGCTGCTCGTCGCGGTATCCAGATCCGTGTTGGCAATTTGACTGATCTGACTACCTTTTATCAACTCTATGCCGAAACAGGAGAGCGAGATGGATTTGTGATCCGTCCGTATCCCTATTACAAAACCGTTTGGTCTACGTTTTTGGTCGCACAGGACGATGCCAATAATCCAGCTGGCGGTGCATTGCTCTTGGCTGAACATCCCGACGAATCGAAGCCGCTAGCCGGGCTTTTCCTCTTGCGCTATGGTGCCTGTACGTGGTACTTCTACGGTGCAAGTGGCAAACAACGCCGACGCGATATGCCGAACCATCTGCTTCAGTGGGAGGCCCTCCGTTGGGCAGTGCAGCAGGGATGTACATTGTATGACTGGTGGGGCGCTCCATCAAATGTTGACGATCCAGAAGATACGCTCTATGGTGTTTGGCAATTCAAGCGTGGCTTTGATGCAGAACTTCAGCCACATATTGGTGCATGGGATTGGACACCGTCACCCATTCTCCACTATCTGTATCGTGAGATCGTGCCAGATGTTTTTGCTATATTGAAGTCGGCGTGTGGAGAATTGGGATAGGAGGGTGGGAATCGAGACTCACCAGGATTGTCTGTTCACGAAAGCAGACCAAATCGTAGGTTACTTTTGATGCGTAACGAGTACCAAGCCTCGTGAATTGTCATATGAAAGAGGTGGGGTGCTTGGTTGCTTGTCCCGCCAGAGACGGGACCTACGGAAGACGAGCTAAATAGGGGTTCACACAAGGATGGGCAACGAGTGCAAAGCCCCTGGAGCGTCACATGGAAGAGGCGGGGTGCTTGGTGCTTGTCCCGCCGGAAACTAATTCCCCCGCACAACTGTTCCATCTGCAACCGTCAAGGGGCACTCTGTTGCATTGACCAAATCAACTTTGCCCACGAGCGAGACATCTGCGCCAAAGCGAACATCACCTTGAATGCGTAATTCTTGACACCGACGCAAGGAAGGTGCTCCATATGGAAAACGCATCTTCAGATCCTGGATTAGATTATAGTAGCGACTGTCCAACTCAACGGTGGGAAGAGATGTAATGGCCTGTTCAATACTGAAATCATTCTTCAGACGAAAGGCATCAGACATTAAGATTAGCAGATCCTGATTTTTCTTGACAGGTGCAAAACGCATTCGGGGGACACGAATGGCTTCCGCTCCTGGAATAACACCGATAGCCGAACCCATTGCCGTCTCTAATTGATAGACCCGAGGAGATGAAGGATTTGTTGGATCGACAGGCTTCTCGTTGCGAATCAGCGGCAAATCGAGGATCCCCTTCTGCTCTTGTGCAATCCGTTCCAGCGTGGGTAGATGGATCCACAAATTGTTTGTATTAAAAAATTTGTAACGATCAATATCTTGAAAGCTCTCTAGCTCTTCTGGGGGACATTGGGCAACTTCGCGCAAAAGCAGACTGCCATCTGGTCGACAGGCCAAATGCCCTCCCTTGGAGTCTGCCATTGTCCGATCTGCAACTTCCATCAGAAATGAACATTGCTTATTGGCAAAGTAGCCAAGAATACTCAAATCAAGCGATGCACCAAGATTGTCTGCATTGCTGACAAACACATATTCATATCCACTAGCCCGTAACCTTTGGAGCAACCCGCTGGTAATCAGCGCTGCGTATATATCGCCATGTCCCGGTGGACACCACTCTTTTTCTGGATCCTCCAGGCACTGTGCCGGCATAAGAGTCTCTACATCAATTTTTGGTATTTTGTGCTGAATAAATGAAAATGGAATATCTTGTTTTAGCTCTGGGTAATCTGTGAGTGCTTTCGTTGTGGCTTCATCTGTATTGAAGCTGTTCATCAAAACAAGCGGCAGATGTGATTGATGCTGATTTCTCAGATAAAGTACTTGTTGAATAATAATATCCAGAAATGTGCGTCCATCCTTCACAGGAAGCAAAGATTTTGGGCCAGCCATCCCCATACTTGTCCCTAGACCACCATTTAATTTGAGAAGGACGGTTTTATGAAGAGCTGCGCAGCCTATCTGTTTGTATTCCTCGGCCAGAGATTCGGCATCTTGCAAGGTGTCAATCGGCTCAGCCTCAGCATTTGAGATAAACCCCGTTTCACCATGAACCAGTTGACTGTAATAATGATGAAAGGTTTCAATTACTAACTCTGGCAGTTTTTCGGCTCTCATTTTTTTTGCAAAAGGCGCAAAGCACTCTTCGATATTGTAGGCTCCGTTCTTTCTTAATAAAGTACTCATATGACGTAATCTTTCTCTTTTGCGGTTACTACTTGAAACCACTTAATAATGAACAAAACTTCTAAACAATTCATGCAGATTTCGACTGTGTCCCAAAGTGTGTAGATGGAGACCGTTTAGTCTGAGAACCTGCTCCATTTACCGGCGTTGTTGTACACCTCCAGATTGCAACGTTCCATAAAGTCTATCGTGGGCGAACCATCATTTCCTTCATACACACTCTGGAATGCGTATGATTGTTCAACGATACTGTGCCTCAAACGATCAAGTATTGCAGAGTTAGGATCTATCCGAAAAGTGGCTGTAAGTCCGACCAGCTTCTCGAGTGAGAATGCAGCGTCACAAGACTTTTCGGATAAGCACTGAAAAGGGGAAAAGTGGAACGGGCTCCATACTATAAGCGCGCAAGTTCAACCAGGTCGAGTACTGGTCCATGAATACAAGCGCGTGTAAATCGCCCTGATGCGAGTGGCACAATGCAGGCCAAACAAGCCCCAACGCCGCAAGCCATCTCCGCCTCAACAAGTATTTGTGCAAACGTTGGTTCAAGGCGGAATCGCTTCCGACGAATCATGTCGGCTAGGGGGAGGTACCAAGATGCGGGGAGCGCAGCACATAGCTGATCGGCCCATTGCAATGTCTCTTCCAAGTGGCCCACCATCTCTTGTTGCGATGCGGCAATTCGTGTTTCAACAGCGAAGGGGAGTAGTGAAATAAGCTCCTGTTGCAGACTAACGTTCTCATCGCCTTCACTTATCGGCTGATGCCTATGTGTCTCGGGTATATCCAAATCAAGTTCTTGACAAATAAACGTGACACGACCTCCTCGATCCAGCATCGACTCGACCAATGGATACAGATGTACCGTGCGGCGAGCGTCTGCAACAAGCAACAAGTTGCGGCTATCTGGTTGAAGTATAAAGCCATTTCCAAACAGGCCAAGGACGTTTATCACTTCGCCTGGTTGCCGCTTTGCTAACCAGCGATATCCAGCATCGTCTGCATCGGTCCCGAGCGACCACGGATTTCCTGCTGCTGGCTCAGATGCAAACGGAAGGATGAGATCATAATTGTCATATGCATAATTATCATCTGTTTCGGTTTGTCTGAGCTCTGATCCGCCTCTCTGGGGCACCTTTGAATCTGCAAACTGATTCTGATGCTCCATGATAGCGTCAGTTTGCCAATGCTTGCGATAGTGGCCGACGTAAAGGGGTCTGCGTAAATAGATTTGCCAATTGTGTAAGCGTTCTTCAGCCGTCTGTGCACCACAACGAGCCAAAAAATAGCGTCCGGCCCAGCCTCCTTGTTGGAAAATTGTTGGCAGTCGCAGTGGAAGCAGAGCAAAGTGCTTGAATTGTTTCAATGGTCTATCCACCACGCCAGTGACCGTTCCGTCCCAGTTTAAGGTAGGGGTTGGAGTGTAATGATCAGACATCATGCTTCCCCCGAAAATCTACCAATAGAAAAATGAGTAAGGAAACCACTTTCGATAGTTCTTGTAAGAATGGTATAATCTATTGCATTGTGACATATCTGTCTATATGAAGCAAACTACTCAACACTATCAGGTATGTATCACTATACTGAGCAGCGCCATAAAATAACACTTTTAGTCGAGAAAGAATGTTATAATGTGCTGCTGCGGAGTATAAAGTGTATAAATGGAGACGGCTCAGTCAGAGTACCGCTTTATGTATACCGCCCTAGCTTATAAATTAAAAATAAATTCGACTGTTCTACTCGACTGAAATCGGTCAAATCTATTTCAAATTTATGGCAGTGCTCAGTATACACACTTTGGGACACACTGTGACATTGTCATACGATAACAACCACAATTGGTATCATTTATGCTTTCTCGTCTGAGATGGCGCACCGTCAATCAAACAAATAGACTGCTAAATCGCAACTTACCTCCTCGCGTCCAGATTCAATTAATGATACGTTGGCCGCTTTATCTGCTGCCTATTGCTTTTATCAATCAACTTTTGGCTCCTCATCCGGTCTGGATGGTCTTCACAGCCACCTTGGTGGGACTCTATGGTTCTGCTTATTTTTGGGTTCGGCACCAGGCACCGCTTGTACTGATTGAACGGCGCCGCGAAGGCTCAATCGTTACAGCTGGCGATGTTTTGGATGAGCGTTTTGAATTGGTCAACCCCAGCGCTTTACCTGTTCTGTGGGCTGAATACCGTCGCGGTTCCAATTTGCCTGGTGCGAGAACTGGCTGGGTGGTGGCAAGCGCGTCGAATAATGTCTATTCGTGGCAATCGAAGGTTGAATGCCGACAACGGGGCCTTTATCAATTGGGACCGTCCTTTTTGACCTGGGCCGATCCTTTGATATTGTTCCAAATTGAACGCGAATTCCCTGAAACGGAGACGATCATTATTTATCCACGGATTGTCCACTTGCCGCGTGTCGAGATCCCGGCAGGTAGCGATCGCGGCACGCTTCAGCGGGTGCGCCCTCTACATGGAACGCAACGGTCGACGAGTGTACGCGACTATCAGCCAGGTGATAGTCTGCGTCATATCCACTGGCCCTCGACGGCCCATCGCAACAGTCTTATGGTCACTGAACTGGATACCGAACCAGGTGGCGAAGTCTGGATTGTACTCGATTTGGATCATGCTGTCTATAAGCAAAGCGAGGTAGAGGGTGGTGACGACGAGCGTTCAGACAATAACCCTCTACCAGATATAGAACGAGACGCCGCCGCGTATATTAACGACACATTTGAGTTTGGCGTCGTTGTGGCAGCAAGCCTTGCTGCACAACTTTTGAATGATCATAACCGCCAGAAAGTAGGGCTATTGACTTCTTCTGGCCATAATGTTGCTGATGTCAATTCCTTGCTTTTTAGTGATGCCGCTCAGAATAACGAGATGCCGTGGAGCCAGCGCAATCGGTTGAGTAGACCACCATCTCGTTCAACAACTGTTCCTGCATCCAATAACGAAACCAAAGATGATTTAGAAGATTCAACGATTATTTTGCCACCACAAATGGGTCAAATACAACAGTGGGGCATCATGACGGTCTTAGCCCCAGTACGGGAATCAGATATTTCTTTGGCAACTCTTCTACGTAGCAACCGTTCATTGCTTGGGCGTGGAAGAACGGTCATTGTTGTGACACCTGTTTCTACCATCTCCCAATCGATTAATGTGGAGAAAGACGGCCATGCCAATGGCGATTCTGATGCTCGAGTGCCAAAATCAGATAAAGTAGAAAGCAACTGGGCAGAAACTGAACAACCCGATGGACAACGAAGTGATCGGAATTCTCTCCAGCAGAAGCCTTTGGAGGACTGGATCACTGAACTTATGCACATTCAAGATCGGGCTTCTTGTACAGTCGTCCTAGTGGACTCAGAAGATGTCGATTTAGAAAATGTAGAAACCGAAGATTTTGAGTCGAATCGTCAAGACTTTACAAACGTAACCTCAGAAAGAGAATCCGTTCAGACCCATCGACTACAACAAATATTGGCTCAATATGACATCACATCCAGCGTATTACAGTCAAGCAACTCCTATCGTCCGCTCGTAACCCATACACGAACTCGCACCGTAATTCGGACAACGCCAACCGGTGGCGCAATTTCTGTCGAAGTTGAAGAAGAAGTAGGATAAGAAAGCCACAGTTCGAACTCCAAACATAACATGAATCCAAACGAAACAGCCCCATTCGAAGAATTTCCCGGCCCCGCTTGGCTGAAGACAATGCTTAATTGGCTGGAACAACGATTGCGCCCTTTATTGGGGTGGTCTGCGCTGATCTTCACGTTGGGTCTGACCTGGATACCGGGCGAGGCCGCCAATGCCAATGAATGGTTGACGCTAACCAAATCTGGCCCGACTGTTGAGCCACTTGGACCATTGGCCGTTATTTTGGTCTGGATACTCATGGGATGGCAACGCGGGAGAAGAATTGGGCTACGTCGACGGGTTAGTTTGCTTTACATCCTTTGGCATGGACTTCTCTTTGTCGGGCTTGGATTTATTATCATTACACAGGCTCTGATCGGGTGGTTGCCCGGCATCGGTCGGCTCTGGCAAACTGCCCGATTGGGGGCTTGGGCCTCTCTCTTGACGCAAATGCAGGTCGATCTGAATGGCCTCTTTTTGCGCTTTAATCAATGGCTTAGCGGTGTATCTGCTGGCGGAGCAATCCACGACGACATCATCTTCGCCGGCTTAGCGGGTGTCGTTCTCTGGTCCGTTGGCTGGCTGACCGGCTGGCTGGTGCGGCGTACACAACGAGGTCTGCTCTCCTCATTGCCAGCGCTCTGGTTATTAGCCGCTGTGCTCCTCTATGGCACGGCGGGTCGCTGGCCTCTGTTGATGGGGTTGCTCTGCGCTATCTCACTTCATCTGGTTCTTAATCAACGACAGCTCGAGGCCAACTGGATCACCAGCGGGATTGACTTTAACCCCAGCCTTTTTATGGATCGGGCACTACATGTGGCTGCCATCAGCGTGATTGTCATCGGGTTGGCGGGTATTTTGCCAAGTATTTCAATTCGACCTCTCTGGCAGCGCTATAATCGCGTCATTGCACCCATTGACCAACAAGTTGAGCAGTTTGGTCAGCGCCTCTTTCCCGATTTACAAGCCACTTCACGCTTCCATGGCCGCTCGATTGGTACTGGATTACCCAATAGCTTCTTACTTGGCGCGGGACCAGAACTAAGCCAGCGTGAGGTGTTGCGGGTGCGCACAGACGAGCCATTTGGTTTTGATCCAGACCAGTTTGAAGAACTGCCGCCTTCCGGTCACTATATGCGTGGTGGCACCCTAACTGAGTACAATGGACACGGCTGGAAAAATTCCGGTATTACCGACCGCGACCCGCGTACAGCCAACGAACCCGTCGAACCCGAGACAAATATTGAGGAAGCGCCATTTGGCCGACGAATCGTCAAGCACGATGTGTTCCTGGCTTTTGGGAGTAACGTTCTCTATACCATCGCCGAACCGCTCTCGGTTTCCGTCGACTTTCGCGTTGAACAGCGTGCAGTGGATGACTTGATTGCGCTCTGGTCTGGCGCTGTGAATCAACGTGTGCGGAGCTACTCGGTCGTCTCCTCTGTGCCTGGTGTGAATGATACAGCCTTGCGTGCCCAACCTGCTTGGGGTGTGGAGAATCCATTGCCAGAAGAATTTGCCGTCCATTTAGAGCTGCCAGAGACCATCACCGATCGGACGCGTCAGTTGGCCCAAGAGTTGACGGCTGGATTAGACGGACCATTTGCGCAAGCACAGGCGATAGAATTGTATTTACGTTCGTTTGAGTATGATCTGAGCATTGATGAGCCGCCAGACGATGTGGAAGATGTCGCCGATTATTTTCTCTTTGATCTACAACGTGGCTACTGCGACTACTATGCGACAGCCTTTATTGTGTTGGCTCGGTTAAACGGTCTGCCGGCTCGATTTGCAACTGGTTTTGCCGTCGGAAGATGGAATGTCGCCGAATCTATGTACATTGTGACCGAAGCGGAAGCCCACTCCTGGCCAGAGGTCTACTTCCCCGACTATGGCTGGATTCCCTTCGAACCAACGGCTGGGCGACCAGCTCTTGCCCGCATTGGCGTCTCTGGACCGCTCGATTTGCAGCCGATTACTGCTCAAAACCCACCTTCCCTTCCAGAAGTTGTCGGCTCAACAGAACCGATTTGGAACTGGCAGATGCTGTTTTGGCTATTCCCACTTGGGCTGTTGCTGTGGGGTGTCTATTTATTATTACAACGTTGGCAGATACGACCCGCGGATCCCTGGGCCAGCTTGTTGCGATGGGGGCAACGTATCGGACGCCCACTCAATCCAGGCGAAACAGTTCTGGAATACGGTTCTGGCTTGGCTGCTTACACTTTGGCGGATCAAACTGCTCAACAAGACATCAAGCGGCACGTCGCCCGCGAAGTACGCGCCCTGAGCAACGACGTTAGCACAATTCAATACGGTGCGGAAAATCAACGCCTCGAAGCCGAAACACGCTCTCTGGAACGTTGGCAGACGTTGCGCGGATATTTGCGTACTGTAAAGATTAAGAAGCCTGACGATTGACGAATTACGTCCCTAACATTTCCTCAACAGCAGAGCGCTCTTCCAAAAGCTCGCTGCTGGTCACGCGAATCTTTTCCTGGTCAAAATCACTCAGCCTTAGCCCCTCGACGATTTGAATTTTGCCATCAGCCACTGTGACGGGATAGCTGAAGACGACACCTTCCGGAGAACCGTAAGCACCAGTGCTGGGAATTCCCATGCTGGTCCAAGTGGAGGAAGGTGTACCATTGTGCCAGCTCTGCACATGATTGATGGCTGCATTGGCCGCACTAGCTGCACTGCTTGCACCGCGCGCTTGAATCACCGTTGCACCACGTGTTTGGATCATTGGAACGTATGATTCTCGAATCCAAGTATCATCGTTTATTACTTCTGCAGCTGGTTTTCCCTTGATTTGGGCATGAAATGCATCAGGATATTGTGTGTTGCTGTGATTGCCCCAAATGGTCATGTTAGTTACGTCAGCGACGGAAACACCGGCCTTCTTGGCGAGCTGAGTCACCGCTCGATTGTGGTCCAATCGAGTCATTGCTGTAAAGCGCTCGGATGGGATATCTGGCGCATTGTTCATTGCAATCAGACAATTGGTATTGGCTGGATTGCCAACGACGAGGACTCGGATATCTGCTGCTGCGCTTGTGTTGAGAGCTTCTCCCTGTGGTTTGAATATTTTCCCATTGGCGTCCAGCAGGTCTTTGCGCTCCATGCCAGCCCCCCGTGGGCGAGCGCCAACAAGCAATGCCCAGTTTGCGCTGCTAAATGCCTGATTTGCGTCGTCGGTCAGTACCATGTCGGCCAGTAGTGGAAATGCGCAATCATCTATCTCCATTGCGACCGCTTCTAGGGCATCCATTGCAGGTGCGATTTCTAAGAGTTGCAGAATGACTGGTTGTTCTGATCCAAAGAGGTCACCATTTGCAATCCGAAAGATCAAAGCGTACCCGATATTGCCTGCTGCGCCAGTAACGGCGACCCGAATTGGTGAATTCATAGAAGACTCCTTCTCATTTTATAGCGCACTTACCGATGATTACATTGCAGTTGTGATGAAAACATGGTCTTTCCGACAGTGCTACCAGATGACGCAAAATCTTGTTTTCATAGAGCGCTCAGTTTAGTGGTCAATATCATTTATGATAGTGCTAGGAAAAATGTTTGATTTGTTTTGATATTTTTTGTCCGTTGCGTATACCATACGAGGACGATAGTCGCTTATTTCGCTAAACAGCGTCCGAAAGTGAGTGCTGGATACTGGATCCTCGACGACTCATCTTTTGGCACTTAATCAATTGCGGGTAAAATGTAGCCGTTTTCAAGAACACCCATAGGATAGCGCGAGTCGGCTGAATAATCAAAGATGAGGCTAAGGCAGAGGCTAAGAACCTATCCGAAAAGTGGTTGTGAGTCCAACCAGCCTCTCGAGACGAATGCTTGGCACAGAACTTTTCGGATAAGCACTAAGGTTGGGGGAGAGGAATCGGTCAAACGGCTGATGAAAGCAACGATGACAGATGTCGTCGTCTTCCTCCGCCTCAATCTCATCCTTAGCCTTAAAAAATAAAGGAGAGGAAAATGTTTGTAATTCGCAAGTTATTGTCAGTTAGAGTGGTGTTTATTGTGGCTCTCATGTCGACCCTGCTACCCCTGTCACCTACAAGGCCGCAGTCTGTGGCTGCCCAAATCGTTGATGAGGAGATTATCTATATTGACAGCAACGGTTTTATTCGTGTACTTGATACGACTCAAGCTGGAGAAGTACTGATTGATTGGGTCAGTGATGAAGGTGGCTTTATCGATTTTGCGACCGGTGATTTTAATGCCGATGGTGATTATGAGATCGTTGGTATCAAAGGATCGGGGGCAGATGGTAAGCTAGTGGTCTATGATCCCGTCGTGAGTAGCCGGAACGTTTCAACGGTTACCGAGACCCCAAATGGCGTTCCTTGGAAAAAACTGGCCGAAATCGGCATTGGTTTTAAACCTCTCATTGTGGGAGCGGGCAATCTGGATACTGGGATCGAGGGGGATGAGATCATTTTTGCCTATGAAACAGGCTTTAACTTTTCCGAGGTTCGCGTCATCAAAGGCAATGCCGTCACCCCTGATGGAACTGGATGGCTCCAACACATTCCATCAGTTGGACGTGGTGTCGAATTTAATCGGACCTGGGACACAGTCACCGTCGGGGAAATTACAGGAAGCGGGACGGATGAAGTAATTTTTACGGATGCCACGATTATTGAAAATAATACCAAGAGCCGCCTCGCCGCCTACAGGGTTGATGACGATTCACTTCAGCGCAAGGCGCCCTTTTTCTCTCAACAGAGCAGCAGCAACTCTTGGCGCGGTACTGCCATTGGACATGTTACCAAGGGAGGGAATCAGGACGTCGTTGCGATTCGCAAAACAAGCGATAATGGACCCGCTAACATCATTATTTATCAATATTTTGCAAACAAGGATCCGAAGCTATCTGAAGATGATGCAGATGATCTGATCTTTATCAACCCACGACCGGCCCGAGTCATGTTGGCTGACATAACTGGCCAAGTTGATGGAACGCGTGACAAAGAGGCCTTCTTTTTGCGTTCAGTCAACAACAATGCCGATGCAATTCGCCTCACGGTAGTCAATCGCGGCAGCGACAGAGTGAACAAGGACGATATCGAGCAGAAACTTGATGCAGACAATGGCTGGCAACGTGGTGCGGGTGGTGATGTGGATGGGGACGGCAAGGATGAATTAATTATCATGCGACCCGACAAGATCCGCATTTACAACGATCCCATCCGTACCATGAACGATACGTTTGAAGCCGTTGTTGCAACGAATAATCGCAGCATTCGCACCGCTGATTTGGATAAAAATGGGATTGCCTCTGGACTAGAATTCGAAACGACCGTAACGGGATTAGAAAATGGTGTGGCCTCAGGAAGCAAAGTAACTGCACGTATACAATTAACCGCCAACCAGCAAGTAGTTCCATTCACGGTTCAAATTCCGAACCAACCCGACTGGATCAAAAATCTCTCCCCAACCTCTGGTGTGACAAGTTCTACAATCAATTTCGAGGTAGATGCCACAGATCTGCTACCCAGCACACGGAGCATTAACGTTGTGATTCAAACATCCAGCCAGGATGTTGTGAATGCGCCGTTGACTCTCAATATTCCAATTGAAATCCTTCCTGCTGCGATCGAGGTTGTCCCAGATAATGTCGTCTTCACTGCGCCGCTTTGTGCATCGACGACGATATCATTAACCAAGGAACTGGATATTCAAGGGACAGATGGGATTAGCTATACAGCAGTTTTGGCCCCCGTACCTGTTTTTGCTGCGGCTCAACTTTCTTTAGATGGCCCAATTCTTGGCGGCCGTCTCGACGCCGATGGTCTACTTGAGTTGCGTGATGGGAAAGGAAATCGTACAGAGATGCAGGTTCCGGCCCAACCAGAGGTGACATCCAGTTCGGTTAATGTTGATTGGGAATCGGCTGTTCCGTGGATTCCCGCACGTTCGGCTGATGCCAACATCCGAGATACCTTGACTTTGACTGTGGATGCAAGTAAACTGGTTACCACGACGACTGGGACAGCTACGCTCATTAATGGCCGTTCAATAGCTGAGGCGATGTTGATTCTTATCGCAGATCCGAGAGCTGGTCGAGCACCCGACAATGTGCGTGCCGTGCCCGTTACATTCTTCTGTGCCCAATCACAGATATTCCTGCCCATAACGACCAGATCCTAACCTCCTTGCCAAGCCCCCGATTGGCTGGTACAATCAATGTAATCTCTTATGACAATACCAGTAGATCCTACACAAATGGAAAGAACGGCGATCAATATCGCAGATAATCTACTCGATATCCAGGGGCGGATTAAAGCCGCGGCCGAGCGAGTTGGGCGTGTGGCAGATGAGATCACATTGGTGGCTGTTAGCAAAACGAAGCCGTTTGAAATGATCTTGGATGCTCTGGCTGCTGGGCAAATTGATTTTGGCGAAAACCGGTTTGAAGATGCAATGACGAAGATCGATGAGGGTAAACGGCAGGGCCTTTCTCAGATACGTTGGCATTTCGTTGGCACGATTCAGAGCCGCAAGACCGCCCAGGCCGTTGGTCCTTTTGCATTGGTTCACTCCGTTGATCGAGTAAAGATTGCAAGACGTTTGAATCAAGACGCAGCTGCCATGAATTGTTCTGTGTCGGTTTTATTGCAGGCAAACGTCAGTGGTGAAGAGAGCAAACATGGATTTGCACCTGATGAATTGATGAAGACTTTGCCAGAAATAGCTGAACTTTCTCATCTACGAATTCAGGGTCTGATGACAATGGCCCCATTTTTTTCGGACCCTGAACAGACGCGTCCAGTCTTTCAGGCTCTACGCTCGCTCAGAGATCGGTTACAGACAGCATACCCAATGATAAATCTGAAGCATCTCTCGATGGGGATGACCAACGATTTTGAGATTGCTATTGAAGAAGGCGCAACCATTGTGCGGATTGGTTCAGCTCTTTTTGGCGAACGCCATTACGCAAATCACAATTAGACAAAAGCTAATGCTTGAGAATACAAATATCACTTTTATCGGTAGTGGCGCGATGGGGGAAGCCATTATCAAGGGCTTGATTGCCGAAAATATCGCGCAGCCTCAGCAGTTGACGGCGAGCGATCCAGCCGAACCTCGGCGGACACATATGGAACGCGAATATGGCATTCGGACAGAGACGGACAATGTGGCCGCTGTTCAGCAAGCGTCTATTGTTATATTATGCGTCAAGCCTCAGATCCTTGACATCGTCGCAACTGGTTTGCAAGGCAAGATCCCCCCTGATACGCTTGTAATTAGCATCATTGCGGGAGTCACTTTACAAACACTACGCGATTCCCTGGCCCACCGGAGAGTTGTTCGCTCCATGCCAAATACACCTGCGCAGGTCAATATGGGAGCCACCGTATGGATTGCCGATGAATCCGTCTCTTCTCATCAACGTGAGCAGACTGAAACCATTTTAGGTGCGTTGGGCGAGCAAATGCAGGCACATAAAGAAGAATATATTGATATGCAAACGGGGTTGGGCGGTTCAGGTCCTGGCTTCGTCTTTTTGATTATTGAGGCAATGATTGATGCTGGCGTGCAAATGGGTTTTACGCGACAAGATGCCGAAATGATCGTATTACAAACTATAGCAGGTAGTGTTGAGTTGGTTCGCTCGACTGGAACACATCCAGCTATTTTGCGTAATCTCGTTACAAGTGCCGGCGGAACGACTGCAGCAGGTCTGTATGAGCTTGAAAAAGGCAGACTCCGAACAGTCTTAACCGATGGCATTCTTGCTGCTTACCGGCGTAGCCAAGAGTTAGGTGCGCCCGATAAATTATAAAAATCGGGAGTGTGTCCCAAAGTGTGTAGATGCAGCCGATTCTCTAACTGAGCGGTGTCCATTTACACACTTTGCGGTACACACTCAAAAAATTTAATGCTCAACGGTCAGTATCGATAGGATACTTATACAATTTCGGCTGATGAGCAAAATTTGAGAGGAGTCTATATGTTTATAATCGTTGCCATACTGCAACTTTTTTCACTTGTTTTGTTTGCTCGAGTCATTACGAGCTTTGTGCCGATCGATCCCGGCCACCCAGCCATTCGATTCTTGTATGACGTTACTGAGCCCGTTCTAGAGCCCGTGCGCAGACTGCTTCCACAAACGGGGATGATTGACTTTTCGCCACTTGTTGTCTTTTTTGGAATTCAAGTGCTCACGGGAATCCTAACGTAATTCAAAGGGGCTATCTATGTATTCCAGCCAAAATACTGTCTATAGGGCGATTTTGAAACAGATTTGGCGTTCGAGAACTTTGTTTAAACAGATTCTAATTTTACTGGGTACATCGTTCGTGTTACTTGGGTGTCAACTGGTCTTACTCGATCCTGGCACTGTTTCTACGACCGAATCTTTAGATGCTGGAACGGATGGGGACGGCACATTGGTTGGCTTAAGTGATGTAGAAAGTAAGCTTATTGATCGCGCAATGGCAGAACTCGTGGCGGAGCAAAATGTCTTAATGGATCAAATAACGTTTGTTGGGATTGAGGCTGTAGAATGGCCAGACGCTAGCCTGGGATGCCCACAAGACGATATGATGTCGGCCCAAGTGATCACACCAGGATATCGTATTGTTTTAGAGACAGATAGTAAAACTTACCAATACCACACGGGAGCAACAGAGGACAGTTTGCTCATCCGTTGTGAAGATGAATAGTTCAACTTTATCCGGTGATAGTAGTCTCAGTAGATCCAAATTTGGCGTTTTTGGCGATTTTCAGTCGAGATTGCAGGGATTTTGGAGTCATTTATTCAGATTTCGGTTACAGAAAACAACCTATTTCATATCTGAAAATCGCCCAAATCTAACGCAAAAACTAGATATCGACCGGCAAATTTGTATTTATGTCAACTGTTTAGCCAGAATTCTCTCTCAAAACCTGAAATTTGGATCTACTGAGTCTACCAAACATGAATGGGCGAGTGGCGACAAACCTGGTTTCTCAAAGAAACCAGGTTTGTCTATCTGTCAAATACGCGTTGACAAAATACTAATTTGAAATCTCAGAAGAGATCAGTTGGGCCAATCGATCAAAGTTAGGTGGACCACCAAGTATGCGCCCATTCACTGCAAAGCCTGGTGTTCCACGGAGCCCTAGGCGTCGAGCCTCTTGCAGATTTGTCCGAACTTTGAGCGACATTTGCCCTTCATCTAGACAAGTCTGGAAGAGCTCCATGTCCAACTCGATGGCGGCAGCGTAATCCAGAAGATTCTCGTTACTTAGATGATTGAAATTTTCGTATACATAGTCATGGAACTCCCAAAATCTTCCTTGGGCTGATGCACAGTGGCCTGCTTCTGCTGCTTGAGGCGATTGGGCAGTGATGACAGGAAAATCTTTCCAGACGAAGCGAACGTGCTCCCCAAATGTAGCCAAAACCTGTTCGCGGATTCCGCTGTTGTGCCAAGCACGACAGGCATGACAGCCAAAATCACCATATTCTACGATCTCGATAGTAGCTCCCTCAGACCCCAATACCGGATCCGGAATAGAGTCAGCAGGCAAAGCACGAATGTTTGCAGTCTCTTGCCAGGTAAAAAAGCCAAGTCCACCAATGAACAGAGCGATTGCCGCAAGTGCTACCAATCGTCGATTGCGTTTCTGTCTTTGCCTCTGCTGTCGTTGTTTGGGTCGGGTTGCCTTTCGTTTACTTGTCATTAATTTCTACCTTTATTCTGATCTGAGAAACTTATCCAAAATGTTTTGCTCATCTCTCAAATGAACAGTTCGAAAGGATCTCTATGACACACATTTGTGTATGATAGATGAATCCAATGTTTATGTTGTAGAATACTAACTCTAATTGATTGAGATAGACAAGAATGTAGAGAAACCTACAAGATGAATTGCCACATCATTTAAACTTCGGACAATCGCCCCTCGATAAAACCCTCCGAGTGTTCAACGTTTAAGTGGCGGCTGTATAAGAGGTGAGTAAGTGGCCAGAGGTGTGTATTGGATTCGTTGAGATCAACGAGAGTTCATCTTGACCATTGAGCAATGGCTAAAAATATAATGACCAAAACAAATTACATTGTGCAGACTGCACACGGCCTTAATCCAAACCCCGGAAACACACAATTCCAGCCAATTCACGCTACTTATTTTAATATCGTCAGCAATCAAGGCTGGCCAATTGGCGGTCTACTCATCTTGTTAGATAGCACAAATCAACCTGTTCGTGCTGAACTACATCTGTATGAAGATGTTGGTGAGCAGGCGCATGAAACCGCAATACGCCATGCAATTCAATTGCTCCGTAAACGTTTTGCCCAAGAGCCAGAAGGGAGTATCAGCGAGTTGGATCTGCGCGTCATGGGGATCTACGAACAGCGCGAGACGATTCAAGTTCAACTCCCCGTGGGACGAATCCAAGATACGACCCCCAGTCGTTCGCTCCCTTTGTCTTTGCCGACTACGGCAATGGCAACTGCCCTTCTGCTTTTTCTGGTTAGTGGAATCTGGGCAGCACTTGTCTTTTTTCGCTCCTCCGATATCGGCAATAGCTTAGATGCGACAGCCGGTGCCGATTCGATTCCAGAAACCCCAATAGACAATAGCCCTGCAACTGTGTCTACGACGGCGAGTCAAGAAAATAATTCTGTATCAAACGTTGAAGCCGATCCAATTGATCCCGCGTTTCCTCAGACAAACAATTTGCCTGTCAGCCGGCTTGCGAACGCCGCCTTAGAAGTTGGACGGCGTGTTCGTATTCGACCTTCATTTACGCTGACTTTGCGCAGCCAACCCGGTGCATCTGCTGGTGAAGAGAAGGGCTATATGCAAGACCAACAAGAGGCAACAATAATCGGGGGACCATATTGGACTCGCGGCGATTCGGACACAATTGTTTGGTGGTATGTCCGTTTGGATAGTGGCCTGGAGGCTTGGGCCGCGGCAAATACAAGCCAGTTTATGTTGCTCGAACCCGTGACGAGCAACTAGCTCGACCCGAGAATTTGTTACCTCGTTTTTTCTCCTCTACAAAGATATACAGCATCGGCTTAAAAACGAAAATGAGTCAACTTTTAAATTCGCGCGTAACTTTCCATTTGCTTTTACGTCATCTCAAGCATAGAGGACAATACGATGCCGAAAACGCTGAATCTAACCCAATCTTACTTCTTCTATCCCACTTGCATCCAACATTCTAATCATTCATCAACGCCGTCAGGAGGCAGTGCAGAGTCTGAATAGTAATCACCCAGAAACAAAATAAATATTGTAAGGAATCCGTAACCGAATCTCTTGAAATTGTTCAGGAAAACATGATACAATAGGGGTATCTATTTTTTGCACCCCTAGTAAATCCCAATTGGGACCACTGGTTAGGTTCTGTTGACAGTTAGCATACATCCTCAGATGTTGACTATGCTATACCACTAAGAACCTGTCCGAAAAGCGGTTGTGAGTCCGACCAGTTTCTCAAGAGAGAATGCATGGTCATAGAACTTTTCGGATAAGCACTAAGTCGATTCTAATTTTCCATTTCGGACCTAGCGTCGATCCAAGCAAAATTACGGCCATCAAACGTCATCGCTTTCTCTGCCGCACAACTCGCATTATGCACACCGCTTAATTTTGTCTAAGATCTCTCGCCTGAACTTTATTGGGGATTCTTACAGACAATCCTTCACTATCACTTTACTGAACTAACTCATAGATGGTGTGAAACGCCTACATCACGCAAAAGAGGGACTTTCACAGTTATTCTGCGATCGTCTGTCTTATCTATGAGCAATCGTGGTATTTTCCTAGAGAAGGAAGGACTATAATGCGAGTTTTTGTGCTTGGCGGAGGCGGAAACCTCGGCCCCCTGCAGGTTGGTGCGCTCAAAGCACTCCTCCTGCGTAATATTTATCCTGATGCAATCATCGGTTGTTCAGTTGGTGCACTTAACGCCATTGCTCTGGCAAAAAACGTATCACTTGAAAGTATTCAAGAGCTGATCCAGATCTGGGACAGCGTAAATCGACGTGATATCTATCCTGGAAATACACTGAATCGTGTCTGGCGAATTCTAACGAACCAAGATAGTCTTCATGACAATCGAAATCTTGTGACATTTCTTCAGAAGCATGGACTTCACCCAACACTCACCTTTGGAGATGTAGCGAAAATTCCGCTCTATATTACAACAACACATTTTGACAGTGGACGTTTGCGTGTCTTTGGACATAGCGAGAATGACCGTATACTAGACGCTACAATGGCGACAACAGCGGCTCCACCAATGCATGCTCCCTGGGAGATCAACGGCGAACGGTATATTGATGGAAGCACAATTACGCCATTGCCGTTGCGAATCGCTCTAGAAATCGGTGCAACGGAAATCTATGCTTTGCGCATTGAGCATTTCCACGAGCTTGATACTGGAGAAAATAAAAAGGAGATTAGTGGTACTGCAGGTGTGTTGCACAGCACGATCAGCACCATGATGCGTCAACATGTCGATTATGACCTTGCGCTCGTGAAAGCGCGCAAGGATGTGGTGTTACATCAGATGCTCTTGAAAGCACCGAAATCATTTCCCAGAAATGATTTCGGTCATAGTGAACGATTGATCAACATTGGTTATCAGAGCGCGGATGCTTATTTGTCGCACGGATCGATTGCAACCGATTTGCTCCAGCCAATTACACTTTCTTTATGGCAACAAAGTAGAGAGCTGTTTGGAAAGTTGATTCGGAAGGTTTCTGCTAGAAAAGTGCCTATGATGGCACGTTAGGAATTTTGACTAGACTCTGCGGCACATTCGGGACAATATCGACCGTCGCCCAGTTCGGTTACATGTTTTGAACAGACGGCTAGCGTGACGACAACTCGATCTCGAAGCATTTTGCGTTGTACTTCTGCTTCGAGTAACAGATGACGAGAGTTGCTAACGATCAACATCTCTGGAATTGGACAAGTGTCACACAGTTTGCGTTTCCAGGGACGCTGGTTTTGCGGATTTCCTTCGATCAATCGGCATTCTTCTTTATTCCGACCACGGTGATAGTCACCATAAAAATATCGACAGTTGACAGGGTTATTCATTTGATATAGTTTGATGAGCGAATATACTGAGCACTGCCATAAATTGGCATAAGTTTGACTACTCTTAAGCAATTGGTCCAGTTGAACTTAATCCTATCTATAAGCAAGTGCGGTATAAAATAGGTCGTTGACGTACGCCAACGACCTGTCATTATAACCATATTTGTCTGTTTGCCCAGTAAGGATGATATCAATATCCTAAATATCAGCAGAACCTAGTATCCTCGGCGATCCGGTGCATCATCATCATCCTGAATTGAACTCGAACCAATGTGCAAAGATGAAATTAAGGATTGCTTGCACTCCTGCTGCTCGGTCAAGAGATATCCGAATTCATATTCTAAGTAGATCAGAGCTTCTAGTTCAGCTTTGAGTAATTGGAATTCGTCCAAAGATAGAGGTGTCTGTGCTAGATCAGAGAGATAAAGTCTATCGAGATAGGTATCATAGTCCGCATGAACGTCCAGTGATACGGGTTCATTGAATGGTAATATTTCTTGTTCAATGCCATCGTCCATCATGGCATCCTGCATTGGATCAATTAATTCATTGGGCAAATAGTTTGCATCAAGCAATGGCTCCCACTCATCATTTGCGTCTATCTGAATCGCAGGTGTATTGTATGGTGAATCCATCATTGGTAAATTGGATGAGTCATCTTCGAGCAGATCTGCTGCGTTATTTGTGACTCTACGATCTGTTGGCACAAGTCGATAATACCCATCATTAAACTGCAACAGACTCCCTTGATGGAGTACAAAGTGAAGATCATCTGGGGGGGTTCTATCTGCATAGACCCCTCGACCAACTAGCTCCGCCGCTAACTCGGCAGCCAGAATCGAATAGTTGTCAGCCTGACGTTCACGAACAATTTCTTCAGCTACAAGAGTTAGATGCATATTGCGCTCTTGAATTTCATCGTCATTACGTATTTCGCGTGGCTGTAGACGAATGGTATATTTGCCTGCATTTGCGTCATTCGTCACGATCAGAATATCATCGCGGCCTTGCCCACCCTGCATGTCGATCCATTCGCAAAACTCGCTACCAAGACGCAATGCCCAAGTTTTTCGTTCAATATAGGCATCTGTGATTAAAGTTGGACCACCGAAAAGCGTTACTTCCAACTTGCGATTTCCTTGGCGTTGTGACTGGAAAAATTGGGGGAAAAATAATGCATGTTCCAATTCATCCAGATGCAGGAACCCACGTTGTGCTTCTTCTGCAGTCAATGGATGACGAACGACGGTTCCATCAAGTAAGTTAGACAACCAGCCGTACCGTCCAGGTGCAACAGAAACAACTTGATAAAGTCGCCCAATGGCTCGATTGACAGCCTCTTTCGTGTACACTGGATTTGCGGAGCCTGTTTGCTCAACGCGGGAAATGAGCTCCTGGATTGTAAGCGGCTCTCGCATTGTGCGCAATATGCCTGCCACACTTGCCATACAATTCAACATGTTTTCCTTCGCGACAGTCGCATGACCAGTGTTTGCCCAGTTATCAAGAGTTGAGATGGCACTTGCAATGTCGTTCATAAAAGCTTCCTATTTTGATCTGCATAATGTACTCACTTATGTACGTTAAAATGGTCACCCATCAATATTCTTTAGCGATGTTCTCCTTAGCGATGTTCTCTTTTGATGAGTCAAGATAATGATTTATCTAAACTGTCTCCATTGTACACCCAAGATCAGGTATGTGTTCATTACAAAAAACGGATCAATTGGATCTCATGTGGTTGACAAGCCGGCCATGAATGGATAGTGCGAGCTAAATATCTTGTGTCAGTCGGATCATGAGGTACCGGTCGAAAATAAAATGATATAAAATAAGATGTTATCCGAAACGAAGCGATTGAAAAAGGTGACATCGAGAATGACTTCATCAATAACGGTACCGCTAGATATCCCAGAAGTGGAAGTGTTAAGCAGCGAAATCACGTCTGAAAATCATTTATTGATTCGGGTAGAAAGCACCCAAAAAACAACAGCATGTGGTGTATGCGGAGTTGAGATTGCGTGTACATTTGGCCATGGTCAAGAAATTAGCTTGCGCCATCTCCCAGTTTTTGGGCTTGAGACCTACATCTTGATACGGCCCAAACGGGGGTCAATGTTTGTCGTGTCATTGTGACCCAACAACGACTCAAATTGTGAGTTGGTATGAACAAAGAAGTCCTCATACACAAGCGTATGATGAATACCTGGTCATGCAACTAATCAACAGTACAATCGAAGATGTAAGCCTCAAAGAAGAAGTTGGGTACGATGCAGTCGTAGGCGCATTGAACCGTCTGATAGAGCCCAAAATCAACTGGGATGAAATCGACGAAATCGGTACGTTGGGGATTGACGAAATCTCCAGAAGTAAGGGGCGCAAGAAATTTAGTGCGATCATTACAGCTCGTCAACCCAAGGGCAAGGTACGGATTCTTGGAGTTCTCCCTGATCGAAAAAAAAAGACGGTTAAGGCATTCCTAGAAGAGATTCCTGAGAGACTACGCCCCACCATCAACTATTGCACCACCGACATGTGGGAGGGCTATATCAATGCGATTGATGAATTTATCAATGAGAATGATGATGTGAATGCATCTCCTGTTGTTGACCGATTTCATGTTGCTCAGAACTATCGAGATGACTTTGACGACCTCCGAAAAAAGGAACTCAGACGCTTGAAAAAGAACTGCCTCCTGAAACTTATGACCAAGATTGCAAAGGAATGCTCTGGATCTTACGCAAAAATCACTCGGCTCTCAATCCTGAAGAGCGGCAGGAGCTTAGACGTTTGTTTGCTCATTCACCAGCCCTTCATCAGGCCTATACCTTTCGAGAAGAATTGACCGCCATCTTCAACCAGGAACTCTCTGTTGCCCAAGCTGAACATCGCCTTGAGGCTTGGATTCGCAAAGTTGAACGTTCCTCCCTTGATAACTTTGATGGCTTTATCAAAACCCTGCGCAACCACTGGCAATCCATTGTCAACTATTTTGACCAACGCATCAACAGTGGTTTTGTTGAAGGTCTCAATAACAAGATTAAGGTCATCACTCGTCGATGCTATGGCATTCGCAATGTCTCTTCTCTTTTTCAACGTATTTGGCTCGATCTCCATGGCAAAGAACGTTTTTCCCTGTCAACCACATGAGATCCTGATCAGCCCAAAAAACTTGCAAACCTGCAGAATAAAGGATACTTATCTTTAATTTATTATTGCCAGCCTACTCTATTCGTGCTATGGTCCCACTATACCGGGAAATTGATATTGACGGATAGATAATTATACGGCATTCCGTCATATTCTATTTTTAAGGTACTTTACTTTCTGGTAAAGGCTTGAGTGACAAAGGGCAAACCGAAAGGGGCGGAAAAAAGAATCCACCCTGAAAAAACGGGATAAAATGTAAAAATAGTGCTCGGCTAGTTTAAGCAGCGGCATTGAGGCGGCGATGAGCGAGAACGCCTTTAGGGAAATGGTGTGAAACCGAGGCCTTTTTCCGAAAGTCAGGGTCGAGTTGGTCGGGAGTTGGAAAAAGAGCACTCGAGAGAACGCGGCGCAGCCTGCCGGGAGTGGCTTGAGGCTCTCGATCCCAGTAGCCAGTCGGTATGGGAGGAAGAGAAGCGGCTAAATGGGAAAGAAGATTGCCAGCAAGCAGCCCCAGTTCAGGTAAGCGGAAGCAAGCCTCATCGGCATGAACAAATTGACGATGTAAGCCAATCATCTGCTTGGAAGCCAAGGGGGGATGTTCAACAGGCCAGCGCTCCAGAGAGAAAAGATAAATGGTTTCAGCTTGTAAAGCCATGACGGTCGCCAGAACCAAAGGTGTGTGATAAGCAGGATCCTGAAAGACGTAAATCGAATAGGTGCGGTTGGCTGTATCCACCTTGGTTGTCCTGGGGACGAGATTGTGCCATGCTTGATAGCGAATCAGGCGACCACTATAGACAAATTGACCAAACGAGTCTGGAGTTGTGGCCTCGAGTCGCTTTCCCCTATAGCATCGAGAGAGCGGACGCACAATATCACCATATTCGGGTGGTCTGCCTTTTTCCTTACGTTCGGGTAACTCATTGCGGCGCGCTGTGCAGTTAATCGCTTCCCGAAGGACAAATCGGTCGACGTCGCTTTCTAGCATTTCTCTGATTGTAAACCCGGCATCGACCACCGCCACTTCGTCTGACTCCAGTGATTTCTTGGTCTCTTTCAGCAGCTTTTTCCGAAACTCACTTTCCTTTGTGCCTACCTCGCATCTCATGATTGCCTTGAGCAGTGGCACTCGTTTCCCGCCTATCTCCCCCGAGCTTATCATCACTCCAAAGATGAGCGCGGGCAATGCCCGACGAGCCGTTGAGTTATAGAGTCGGTTCACTTTCCCTTGCAGCTTCGGTCGCCAGAACCCTGTGATATCTATGCTTTTCACTCGGTATCCTTCTAACTTTTTTGCCTCCCATTCCCCTTTCCACTCCACTTCTTCTTGCCACGATGAGAGCAGGCTTGCAATATCCCATGATCCATATCGAAAGCTCCACCAGCTTCTTCGGAGCTCCTCATCTTCAAACCCGCTTTCATTCAATCCACTATGGATTGCTCCTCGACTTTTCAGATTGGCTATCGTCGCCCGATTCCAGCCCAACTCTCGTTCTGCTTTCGTCGGACTCCCTTCGCATATCGTTTTGACCGTTTGGGCCATGAAGTGCCTTCTTTCGTATCCACTTAACATGGCCTTCGTCTCTTTCAAGACTTCAACCATTTCTGGCGAGATTGTCATTTTTGCTCCTTTTGGAGAGCTAGTTTAACACCTTCTCGCGTATATTTTATTTTTTGGATTGGCCTTACTCGAACGGCTGGTTGCGTGGACGGAGTAGTTGCTCGACAAATTCAGATTTGGAAAATCGGTGACCTTCGACTTTGTCCTCGGAGGCAAACAGAAGCATTCGACGCGCACATACAGTTGAGAGCCAAACAAGCTGCACGAAAAACAAAAGCACCGTCCCCAAGTGCTGTTGTAAACTAGAAATATTTTCCCAAGCAATTCCACTTATGATCAAGACCGCCAAACAAGCGATAGAAAACCACCATGTTCGATGCGCTTCTCGCTGCTGCTGTGAAAGCATTTTCGGAAATGTATAAACAAATTGAAAGGCACAAATGAGCCCGATTTGGGCGGCGAATCTGTTGCCATGAATAAAGTAGATGCGCTCTGGTGCGATGTTCGAACTACTGACACAGGCTGTGAAATAGTAGACAGCAATCGAACCATAGAGTCCAACTAACCAGTATTTAGACGGACTCTTGGTAGCTTGCAGCAATAGATAGATAGTGGCAAGACTCCAAAAGAGAAAAAGTGGTAGGATGGTGATGGAAATGGTCGTAAGATAGATGTCTTTCATTACACGGGAGCTGGTTCGAATGATAATGCACAAAAACGACTGGATAGATTATACCAGAAAAAGAGTTGTTGGCTTCTTACAGAAAATTTACAAAAAAATCTGAATACAAAAACCGCCAGCGAATTCGCTGGCGGTTTTTGGCCGATTTGCCCGAACCCAACTGACCCAAATCTTGTGCTGAAACCTTCCCCAGAGGCCGAGAACGATACCACCGGTGATCAAACCAACGCCAGAGGCCGCCTCAATCCAGCCAAGTTGTACTAACGTCCAGCTAACCCAGTAAACTGCGCCCCCTGGACAAAGTAGCGTTGCGCCATAAAAAAGAGGAGGATAACGGGTGCAATCGTGATCATTGAGGCAGCCATGACCAGATGCCAGAAGTTGCCAAAGCGTCCCTTGAACCAGAGCAGACCAAGAGGAAGGGTGAACATCTCGTTTTCTGAGATGTAGATGAGTGGTTCCATGAATGCATTGTAGTGCTGGAGGAAGGCAAAAATCGTAACGGTAGCAATGGCCGGGCCACAGAGCGGTGCAATCACCTGCCAAAGGACGCGGAAATTCGATGCACCATCGATCTTGGCGGCTTCGTCTAGTTCGATGGGTAAGGTCATCATATATTGCCGCATGAGGAAGATGTAGAACGCAATCCCAAACCAGGCTGGCACCCATAACGGAAAGAAGGTACCGACCCATCCAATCTCTTTGAAGATAATGAATACGGGGATCATGGTCACAACGCCGGGCAGCATCATGGTGGCGAGCAACACAGTAAAGAGCAAATCTCTACCAGGCCAACGTAGGCGCGACAATCCATAAGCCACGGTGAGCGAACTGAATACTGTGCCGAGAGTGCCCATGATGGTGACATAGAAAGAGTTGCGAATGAAGAGATGAAAAGGGAGTCGCTCAAATACCTCTGGGTAGTTAGACCATTTTGGCTCGGTTGGAATCCATTCCACCGGAGTGATAAACACTTGTCCAGGCAATTTCAGTGAAGTGCTAACTACCCAAGCCAACGGCATCAAAAAAGTGATGCCAAGCAAGATCATAACTAGATGCAAAAGCAGATGGCCAATGCGTGTCCGCCATGTCCTAGATTGCAATAGAGGTGGACTTTTCGTTGCATTGCTAACAGCCATTAATCAGCTTTCCCCTCATAATAAACCCAACGATTTGCAAAGAAAAATTGAATCCCTGTAAAGATCATGATAATGATAAAGAGGATCCAAGCCAGCGATGCAGCGTATCCCATCTTGAAGAATTCAAACGCATTGCGATAGAGATAGAGCACCATAAAGAGAGTCGAATCCTGAGGGCGACCATCGGTCATAATGAACGCACTTGTAAAGACCTGAAAGCTTCCAATAATGCCAATGATCATGTTAAAGAAGATGATCGGAGAGATGATCGGAATTGTCACACGAAAGAAGCGGCGCCACACATTTGCGCCATCGATCTCAGCTGCCTCTTGAAGTTCTTTAGGGACCCCTTGTAGCCCAGCCAGAAAAATGATCATCTGAAAGCCCGTCAACCAGAGCGTCATGATGATAAAAGCAGGCTTGGCCCAATTTGGATCAAAAAGCCAATTAATGGGGCCTAATCCAAACCAGCCGATCACTTCGTTCAACACACCAAATTCTGGATTGAGAATTTGTACCCAAACCACAGCGAACGCCACAGCAGGTGTAATCGAGGGTAGATAATAGACGGTACGATAAATACCTAGCCCCCGAATCTGCTGGTTGAGCATCACAGCCAAAGCGAAAGCAACCAGCAGCTGAAGCGGTACGCCAATAAATGTATAGTAGGCTGTATTAAATAACGACTTGCTCACCAAAGGATCGTTCAACATACGCTCAAAGTGGCCAAATCCAACAAACTTGGGCGGAGCCAACATATTCCACTTATGAACGACCAAATAGAGTGAATAGAGCATGGGTCCGATCCAAAGCGCCAACACACCAAAGATAAACGGACTGGTAAAGAGCAACCCATCGCGCAAATCACGCCGTTGCGCTGCCGTCATACGCGGTTTCGTCTTAGATTGTCGCTGAATCGAGGGGGCGGATATCGTTGTATCCAACCAAAATTCTCCCAAAATTATTCTGCACGCACAGATGCTAATCGTCACATCATTTAAACTTCAGACAATTCTCTCTCGACAGCAAACATTCCTATTGTCCAAAGTTTCAGTAGCATCTCGATAAGAAAAGGGGAACGCAAAGGCCTGTTCAAGCGACAATCGACAGAACAATCTTCCTCCGCTTCCCCCTCAACCTAAGCCTCCAAACTACGCCCGTAAAATTACGCTCGATCCGCCCAGTACTGATCCAACTGCGCCTGAATCTCCGGTTGGGCAATCTTCAAAGCTTCTTCGGCTGTTTCAGTCTGGCCGAGCAGCTTGTCCCACAAAACGGTGATGGGACCGCCACCATAGGCACCAATCTGCGACCCTTCGCCAAAGATGGTCGAGATTGAACTGCTGCGCATGGTATTGGCAAAAGCCGCCGTATTTGTAAAGCCATAAACAGAGGATGCAATATCGCCCCAAATGTTCTCAATGTTGTCTGGCGTACCACACATGCGACCACCATTGGCGATAATGGTTTGTCCCTCGTTGCCCAGGATAAACTTGATGACATCCCAAGACTCGTCCTTGTGTGCAGATGGCGCTGTAATCACATGGCCATGAACATGTCCAAAGGTGAAATTGCTGTCGGCATCTCCAGTGGGTGCTTCGATCACATCGAAATTGATTCCCTCTTCAGTTGTTGCCAACTCCCCTTGCAGACGTGGCATCACTCAAGGCCCTTCCAAGTACATGGCGACACGTCCAGTATCCACGCCAACACCACCGCCTTCGACAACCTCTGGTCCGGGACTCCAGCTGTTGGCAATGGCATCGTAGACCAAGTATTGCAGGGCCGACGCAATATCAGGGTGATCCCAAAAAGCTTCGGTCGGTTCTGTAATGCGATCCCATTCAACGTGACCATTGCGGCGCATGAAGTTGGTGCTGCGACCATAGGCACCGTTCCATCCCTGTGCTTGGCCCCAGCCATAGAATTTTGTCCCATCTTCCTCGTGGGTGAGATCTTGAATCATCTGCTGGAACTCTTCCCATTTCCAACCTGGCTGCGGATGTGGAACACCTTGCTTATCAAAGAGATCCTTGTTGTAGTAGATGACCAACGAACCAGTATCAGTCGGCGTCATATAACGACCACCCTGCCAGAGCGTCTGGTTGTCATAATTTTCACCAGGAGGGAAAAAGCCTTCTGCACCATCACTGGAAATATAATCGTTCAGGTCGACAAGCACGCCATTCTCAGTAAACCCTTGCCAGCGCCAGCCTTGAATGTAGAGAATATCAGCAGAATCATCCGCCGCAAAATTGGCTTGAATCTTCTCATAGTATCCACCAGGGTATTGCTCGACAGAGACTTCCACACCCTCGACTGTTTCATGGTATGCATTGACCATATTTTCATAGACAACTGCATCTTGTACATCAGCCCAAGCAGAAAGACGAATGGCGATGCCTTCCATGCTGCCACCATCACCGCCGCTATCTCCAGTTGCCGGTGCAGCACCGGGGGTCGCGCAGGCAGCCAATGCGACACTACTCAATGTGAAAGCACTCGCCTTCAAAAAGGCACGTCGGCTTAATTGGTTTTTCATTAGTTCCTCCAAATAGATTGACTCGGGAAGTAGATAGTAAAAATATAGCGATCGCTTATCTATGAAGTAGGTTCACACGAAGCGACTCTAACTATTCATGTAATAGGCCATAGGCCATCTGGTTGCCAAATGGGACGACCTACGAATCAGCCGCCGCTCTTCGTTGGATGAAGCTGATTATCGGCCCTAAATTTTTTTGCGGGTGATAGAGAAAATCATACCAGAATTACGAAATAGATTCAATACTTACTCTTCACAAATATTACAGACGCAATCGTCGACACAGTAGCGCAAATCGTCCAAATAGAATCCATTGCGACGATAGATATCAAGCACACCAGTGTCCAATCCCAACCGTTCACCGATCGCATTGGCAATGACACCAAACCGCTGGCGAAATTTGTAGATAAAACAAAAGATCAGCTGATCATGACGCACAAATGGCCCCGACAAAAAGAGTCCCGGAGTGATTGCCGATTCATCTTCTGCCGTCAACATAGCATAATAACGCTCAGGATGCCAAGCAAGAAGATCGCTAATCAAACTCAAACTGCCCGTGAAGCCTGTTGCCAGAATCGGCTTTGCACTGGTCACAATCGACTCACCGCTCTCTCGCAAAACTGTGTACCGGTCACTGATGCCATTCTCGCTGTAGGTTACCCCCGTTACCCCAGCTTCTCGTAACTCAATCCGTCCACTCATCTCTGCTTGGCGCAGCCGCTCAAAGGTGTAGGGTGAGAGGGCCAAACTTGGATCAGGTGCAGCAAAGGCCCACGGCATCGCATCATCCAACACCACGACCCGCTTGCCACGGGCAACTAGATTAACCGCCGCATCAATGCCACTCTCATAGCCCCCGATGATCACAAAGTCGTCACCCTCTACGGTTTCCCAATCCCGAACCGTTGCATTGTGAAGGCAATGTTCGCTTCCCGAAATCAACTCCAAATTGGGGTATTGAAATTCTCCCGCAGCCCAGATCAAATAGCGGCATGTCAGAGTACGTTCTCGAGCATCTTGCGCAAGACGCAACGCAAATCCGTTTGCATCCTGCGAGTGGCAAAGTAAACCATCTTCATCGATTGGTTGCACCTGCTCAACATTGAGCCCAATCTCGATTGGCAACTGATAATGTTCGGCAACAGCGTGTAGGTAGCGTGCATACTCCTCACCACTCGGGTGCTCCTGTTGCAGCATATACGCCGGGGAAGTTGTGAAGGTGATGGCATTGAGATCAACCAACCCAAAGCCATTGCTCATGAATGAGGGGCTAATAAAGCGCATCTGGCGTGGCCAACGCCGAAATGATGCACCAACTTCATGTCGTTCTAGAATGATGTATCGTTCGACGCCTAGATCCTGCAGTGCCACCCCCATGCCGATTCCAGCAGCACCTGCACCGACGATAATCACATCGTAATGACTCATATGTTATAGTGCGCCTAGATCCTCGTCCAAAGCTTTCAGCTTCTCTGCGGTCAGCCCAGATTCAGGATACATCGAAATCTCTTTGAGTGTCATATGGAGTCCCATTGACAATTGCGGATGGCTCGACGCACCTGGGATGTGCTTATCCAGAATCGCTTTCGCCCGATCGTCTGCAACAATTTCGCTAAGTTTGGATTGAATACTAAGTGTCATTTTTCTCCTCATTACTCTATAGGGCTATTCACTAAAAAAGCTTTCAGCGAATCAGCCGTCAGCTAGGTCGAAGCGACCACTTCGTGTTTGGTTACAGATGCGTAGCATCCACAGCCAGAATCTGGCCATTTTTCGTGGCTGATTTTTATACTTTCCTATACCAAAATAAATTACGCACTGAACCTGCGTATTGCGTGATGCCAGTTGGGAATCTGGTCGTTCTGCGAGATTCTGTTTCTTCAATAGGGTACTCATTCTCTGGAATGGCTTGAGCTTTTCCATATCAACTTAGGGGGTGGTTCAGAATTAGGTTTACACTTTTGATACATAGACAAAAATCTATATGAGGTCATTTTCTGCCTGAGCATGGCTCAAATTAGAAAATATAAACATCTTTTCTCTTTGCAAAAATGTAAACCTAATTGTCCGCCTAAAATGAACCACCCCCAACTTAGGGATTTTAATTGTTGGAAAAGCCTAAAACAAATTATTGACTGTGTCGACCGTGATCCATCGTCTCGCCAATTTCCAAAACCTGTACCGTGATTGTCTGAGAGTCGGCCCCATCAAAATTGAGAGTCAGCTCAAACTCATCATCAGCGACCAACGGTTGCACCAAACCCATCATCATAATGTGCTTACCGCCAGGCTCTAACCGTAACTGTTCCCCTGCCAAAATCTCAAACCCATCATGCTGTGGCACCATTTTTAACACGTCATTTTCTTTCACCGTCTCGTGAAGTTCAAGCTTTCCTGCGACATCTCCCTCAATCGAAACCAATCGAATCGAAGCATCCAAACCGTTTGTGATGGTAAGATAAGCCGCTCCATTGGCAGCTCCCGGTGGCGACGCGTTTGACATTGCCGTCTCCACCGTCACTTCGCCGGGCACAATCATGACCATACCAGAATGATCCATTTCGCCTGTTGTTGATTCATCCTCAGCCAAAGCACAAGCACCAAATATCAACAGGACAATCACAACCGTTACTTGGATATACATTCTGCTCAAATTTACGACCACTCGACAAACTCCTTTAACAAAGTTGCAGGGTTGCAAAGTTGCAGGGTGGGTGAACAGAATCTCGTCAGCGACAAAGAATAGACTCGATTTGCATGAGAGCATGCTCCAATACACCGAGCGTCTTTTTAACTCTGCCACTTTGCAACCTTGCAACTTCTTGCCCCATGTGCAAGATATTGGTTGATAAGTTACTAAGACCTTAAAATTTTATCAGCTATACACATTGACACAATATCGTAGAACAGCTACACTACCTAAACCCTCGAATCGACGTGAAACAGTCGTATCCCAAATTGTGCATACACTCGCATTTTTTCTGAGAGACCAAACAACTCTTACACGGTTTGTGGTACACACTCATGAAACCTGAGGTCACAAACCACGTAATAATACCTTGAGGCTTTGTCGACGCTGTAAATGTATCGACGCCACTAGTCAGAAAAATCACGGCACATTTGTGATCGATGCAACAGCAACTAGGAATCTTCATATAGGAGAATCCGTACAAATGAGTCAAGTTTTGCGGCTGGTGGATAGTTGATAGTGGATAGTTACATATGTCACCATCCACTATCAACTATCCACCAGGGCTAGACTCAGTAGATCCAAATTTGGCGTTTTTGGCGATTTTCAGTCGAGATTGCAGGGATTTTGGAGTCATTTATTCAGATTTCGGTTACAGAAAACAACCTATTTCATATCTGAAAATCGCCCAAATCTAACGCAAAAACTAGATATCGACCGGCAAATTTGTATTTATGTCAACTGTTTAGCCAGAATTCTCTCTCAAAACCTGAAATTTGGATCTACTGAGACTACTCGTCGGTTTGAGCCGCAGCTTCACTAGTATAATAACATGATAGCTTCACGAACAAATAGAGCGTAGCGAAACGATAGAAATACAATAACAGTTCAGCTTGCTGCACCGAACGCGGAGGTGACAGTCACTTTTCGCACAAAGCGAGCCGTACTTATTCCGGACCTTCCCATTTGAACGTGAAGTGACTGTTACCTTCGGGAATAACGTGAACAGTTACAAACTTTACTTTCTGGTAAAGGCTTGAGTGACAAAGGGCAAACCGAAAGGGGCGGAAAAAAGAATCCACCCTGAAAAAACGGGATAAAATGTAAAAATAGTGCTCGGCTAGTTTAAGCAGCGGCATTGAGGCGGCGATGAGCGAGAACGCCTTTAGGTAAATGGTGTGAAACCGAGGCCTTTTTTCGAAAGTCAGGGTCGAGTTGGTCAGGAGTTGGAAAAAGAGCACTCGAGAGAACACGGCGCAGCCTGCCGGGAGTGGCTTGAGGCTCTCGATCCCAGTAGCCAGTCGGTATGGGAGGAAGAGAAGCGGCTAAATGGGAAAGAAGATTGCCAGCAAGCAGCCCCAGTTCAGGTAAGCGGAAACAAGCCTCATCGGCATGAACAAATTGACGATGTAAGCCAATCATCTGCTTGGAAGCCAAGGGGGGATGTTCAACAGGCCAGCGTTCCAGGTAGACAAGATAAATGGTTTCAGGCTGCAAAGTCATAACGGTCGCCAAAACCAAAGGTGTGTTGTAGGCCGGATCCTGAATGACGTAAATCGAGTAGGTACGGTTGGCTGTATCCACCTTGGTTGTTCTGGGGACGAGATTGTGCCATGCTTGATAGCAAATCAGGCGACCACTATAGAGAAAGCGACCAGACGAGTCCGGAGTTGTAGCCTCGAGTCGCTTTCCCTTATAGCTGCGAGAGCGGTCGCACAATATCACCATATTCAGGTGGTCTGCCTTTTCTTTGCGTAACTCATTGCGGCGCACTGTGCAGTTAATCGCTTCCCGCAGGACAAATCGGTCTATGCCGCTTTCTAGCATTTCTCTGATTGTAAACCTGGCATCGACCACCGCCACTTCGTCTGACTCCAGTGATTTCTTCGTCTCTGTCAGCAGCTTTTTCCGAAACTCACTTTCCTTTGTTCCAACCGTGCATCTCATGATTGCCTTGAGCAGTGGCACTCGCTTCCCGCCTATCTCCCCCGAGCTTATCATCACTCCAAAGATGAGCGCGGGCAATGCCCGACGAGCCGTTGAGTTATAGAGTCGGTTCACTTTCCCTTGCAGCTTCGGTCGCCAGAACCCTGTGATATCTATGCTTTTCACTCGGTACCCTTCTAACTTTTTGCCTCCCATTCCCTTTCCACTTCTTCTTGCCACGACCCCAGCAGACTTGTGATATCCCATGATCCATATCGAAAGCTCCACCAGCTTCGCCGGAGCTCCTCATCTTCAAACCCGCTTTCTTTCAATGCGCTATGGATTGCTCCTCGACTTTTCAGAAACGACCCATTCAGCATTGCCCACATCAGACGCATTACATTTACGTTTGTTCCCATCGGCGTTACTTGCAATACATTCATCAGTACTGCTATAGTTATTTCTGGCGCGGTTAGCATTCCTTCCTCCTTTTTTGGGTTCTCTACCTTTAGGATGAAACGCTAACCGCTTTTTGTCACATTTCTCACCTCATCTCTTTTCTTTTACCAGAAAGTAAAGTACAAAAGACAAATGACTAAACAGCACAAAAATCCACGAGTTCAATTCCAACAACTCATTTCTACGCTGCTTATCATCACTATCTGTGTTACCACACTTCCAACTTCAGCGTACGCTCAAGGATACACCTTCCAAGAATGTGACACGCTCGATGAAGCACAACTGCGTGACGAACTCAATGCCATCGCCCAAGAAGCCCTTCTCGCCGATTCCATTAACATTGAGGAAATTGTTGAGCGCCAATGGCAAAACCAAGGTCTCGATCTCATTATCGACATTGAAGTCGAAAAAGCCATCGAGCGCGTCCGCAACGAAGAAGATTATCTGGGTCGCCTCTGGTCTGGTTGGTCCTCCGAAAAAAAAGAACTGACGGGCAAGGTCGCCAACTATGCCTTTGGGTCAGAACCATTCAAGCAGGCCATCACCAATCTATCCGACGGTATTGCCAACGAGATAGCACTTGAATTGGAGGCCGCGTCGGCTCGCTCGGCTTCGTCAGCTCTCGTCTGCATGCAAGCATTTATCGACAGCCGTTATACAGACACTCTGGTCTCCGTCTTTGAAGAAGACATCCAGCAACAGATGGCGAACCTTGATGTTGATCTATCCGACAACCAAGTCTCCATTTTAGGAGGCCACTCCACAGCGTTGGCCGGTATTGGTGTTATTATTGGTACCCAGATTGCCAAACGACTGGCCCAAAACTAGCCCAACGTCTAGCAGGTAAAATCATGGGTCGTGTCATTGGCGCTGCTGCCTCATTTGTCCCGATCGCCGGTTGGATCATCGGCGGTGGGCTAATCGTCTGGGATTTAATAGAAGGAAGCAACGGCGCGCTCCCCAAATCCAAGAAGCACTCCAAGGGTC
Organism: Chloroflexi bacterium TSY; assembly: GCA_019217005.1. The sequence continues at coordinate 3,953 of JAHBNG010000022.1, read as the reverse complement.
TGACGTGAAAGCAGAAATTCGCGCCGAAACAGTAGATGCCATTCGGCCAGAGTTAACGCGTGAATTGCCGCAAGTTGCGCGGATGGTCGCAAATGACATCTACAGCAATTGGCTCGATTTTAAAGACCGTTACACGAGCGTTCTCAATCTGGCCGACGACAATCCTGATTTTCGGAGAATATTAGACGACATTCAGACAGAAGAGATCTACAAACTGGCTCGTTTGGTGACAACAAGCGTTGACACCATTGGCTCAGAGCAACTAGACAGCGCCATCAATGACGGTACATTCGAACGGGTGCTCAGCCTCCCAGAAAGCGCAGTAGATATTCTCGGCTCAACCAAATCGCTGGACAATGTTCTTGCCTGGTCCGTGGTCGCGGGCATTCATCTTGACGACGTTGTTGCCCTGGAAATTCATAAGCTCAAATCACCCGAAGACTTTTCACGAGATTCGCTGGCGGCGATTGTCGCCATCCAGGACGCACCGACGATCGCCAAGATGCTCTTTTAGATCTCGACGCGGTCGATGCTTTGTTAACCCTGCCAACCTCCAATTTAACTACCTTGGCACAGAACCATTCCGTCGATGACCTAAAATGGCTCGCTATCTACCTCGCTGAAATCACTGATCAGACGGCCCGCAATAACCTAGTCATACGCCTCATGGAGGCCCGCAAATTATCGATGAACTCAAAACGAACGCATCAAAGATTCAATCCTGAATAGCAACAATATCGATGACACGTTGGCATTTTTGTCGGGACAACGTACCGTTCAAGCCTTTATTTTCGACACAATGACGCTATGGAACGGCGGAATCTCCTGGCGTCACCATTATCAAAAATATTCAATTCTGGCTAATCGTTCTTGGGCTTCTACTGCTCATCATACTGCGCTTTATCTGGTGGTATCTCAGACCGTTCAGAGCATCCCATATCTAGCGAGATTGTCCCTCAGACCAAACAAATTGTATTCAAGTAGCGCGACGGTTGGCAGTGTACAGGCTGAGGCGAAGGTAGGTGCCGTCGGGCTTCTTCCTTCGCCTTAAAACTTAACGCAAACACAATAACTTTCACATCTCAAGCCTTCTAGCGCTATACGCAAAAATACGAAAAACCACTATGCTTATCAGCCTCGATTACCCACATGACGATATCGAAATTGGCGAAATGCTGGTCGTGGTCGCAGTCAATGCAGCGAATGTTGTCAAGGATATCCGCGAAAACATCCGCAACCTGGTCGGCGGTCAGATGAGCCACTATGAAGGACTCGTTGAGGATGCGATCGAGCGTGCCTTGACGCAGCTAGAGGAAAAAGCTGAGGCCAGAGGTTATGATGGCGTAATCGGTGTCAAAATTTCCCATCCACATGTTGTCGACGGCGGCGTCGAAGTAATCGTCTATGGCAACGGCTTTCGCAATAAAACAATGGATGATCATCAAGTAGATGATCACCGAGTAGTGGACAGTTGATAGTGAACCATCTCCTTTATCTAGAATGTCAAATTTGCCACCGACAATATCCTCCCGATGCAATTCGTTACGTCTGCCCAGACCATGCAAATGATGGGATTGTTGACGTTGTCTATGACTATGCGCAAATCGCGTCCCAAATCTCCCCGAATTCACTCCATACTCAGACAGATCCTACTATTTGGCGCTACAAACCCTTGCTGCCGATTGAACAGGATGCTCTTGTTCCTCCTCTCGCTGTCGGCGGAACACCACTCTATTTCGCTCCACGCTTAGCGCAAAACCTTGGCCTGAATCAGCTTTGGATTAAAGACGATGGACGCAACCCAACCGCTTCCTTTAAAGACCGCGCCAGCGCCATTGCCGTCGTCAAAGCGCAGGAGCAAGACGCGTCGATCATCACAACAGCCAGTACAGGCAACGCAGCTGCAGCTCTCAGCGGCATTTGCGCCAGCGTTGGACTGCCAAACGTGATCTTTGTGCCCCAAAGTGCGCCACAGCCAAAATCGCACAGCTACTCGCCTTTGGCTACTGTTCTGCTCGTTGAGGGCACCTACGACAATGCATTTGACCTCTGTTTGCAAGCAGCCGAAACATTCGGTTGGTACAATCGCAATACCGGATACAATCCATACATGACTGAGGGCAAAACAGTCAGCTACGAGATCTGTGAACAGCTTGCATGGAAAGCACCCGACGCAATCTTTGTCGGTGTAGGCGACGGGTGTATTATTGAGGCATCCATAAAGGTCTCAAAGACCTATTAGCCCTCGGCTGGATCGATAAGATGCCGCGCTTATTTGGCGTGCAGGCTGACGGCAGTAACTATTTAGCTGCTTGGGAAAATAACGAGGATCCGCTGACCAAGGCACCGATTCAAGCAAACACAATTGCCGACAGCATTAGCGCAGGGCTACCGCGTGACCGATTGAAAGCGATGGCGGCGGTCCGGAACAGCCAGGGGCTTTGTCACGGTAACAGATGAAGAAATCCTTCCGCTATACCGCAACTGGCCCAGGGTTGCGGAGTCTTTGCAGAGCCAGCTGGTGCAGCCAGTTATGCAGGACTCGTCAAGGCCGTGGGCTCGTTTCGCCGGCCGAGCGGATCGTCGATCAATACTGGTAACGGCCTGAAAGACGTGCCAAGCGCAATGCAAGCTGTGGAAAATGTTGGTGTTCAGCCTCATCTTGTTGAGCCTGATATGACATCACTTACAAAGATACTCAAAAAATATGATAGACTTGACAACTCTTAACCGTGATGCTTTAGACCGAGCAGTTCAACGCGCTCGTGAACGCAACATCATCATTCCCACCTTCGCTCAGATGCGTGACCACGCAAAATACCGGCATCTATTCCGCAAAAGCTGAAAGATATTGCCTTGTGGGATCTCAACCCGCTCAACCTCTTCCGCATTACATGGCACAACGAGCCAGTCACGCACGGTGGCGGCTTTGGCAACGTCAACTATATGATTGTCCCGCCCGAACTAACAGGGTTCCAACCAAGATCGTTATTCTGCAGGGGAAATGGTTTCCGACTGGTGCGCATAAAGTCGGTGCAGCCTTTGGTTGTCTAGTGCCCATGCTGGTTACAGGTCAATTTGACCCAACCACCCAGAAAGCGGTCTGGCCATCAACTGGAAATTACTGTGGCGCATACGATTCAAACCTGTTGGGTTGTGAATCAATTGCCATTCTACCAGAAGGAATGAGCCAGGAACGATTTCATTGGTTGGCCCAAGTTGCGGGTGAGATTATCAAAACACCAGGATCAGAAAGTAATGTCAAGGAAATTTTCGATAAGTGCCAGGAACTGCAAAATTCGGGACAAGATCTAGTCATCTTCAATCAGTTTAACCAGCATGGCAACTACCTGTGGCATCATGAAGTGACGGGACTCGCCATGGCAACGGTCCTCGATGAGATTCTCGAAGCAGGCGACAGCTATCGCGGCGTTATCCTAACCACTGGCTCAGCTGGCACAATTGCATCTGGTGACTATCTCAAAAGCTTTATCCAACCAGCAAAATTGTGGCCAGCGAAGCCTAATGCCCAACGTTGCTCAACAATGGCTTTGGCGCACACCGCATCGAAGGCATTGGCGACAAACACATCCCTGGATTCACAACGTCAAAACACAGATCATGGCATCGATGATGCAGCCACAATGAAACTCATTCGGCTCTTCAACGATGAGGTAAGACTATCTTGTCAAGCGAGGCGTTTCTCCAAAATTCGTCTCGCAATTGAATCTTAGGATTCCTCTATCGCTAATATCTTGTCAGCCATTAAGTTCGCCAAATATTACGAACTTGGTGCAAACGACGTGGTGCTCACCGTGGCAACCGATTCCATGGAGATGTACCAGAGTCGTCTGGCCGAACAAACAGAGGCAGAGGGTGAATTCACAGAACTCGATGCCGTCGCCGCCTACCATCGTTATTTGCTTGGTCAATCCATCGATCACATCCAAGAA
>JAHBNG010000184.1 GCA_019217005.1 Chloroflexi bacterium TSY | reverse complement strand
TAAATTCTTCAGTGGCAAATTCCTTTCTGTTGTATTCAATTCTGCTAAGAACCTATCCGAAAAGTGGTTGTGAGTCTGACCAGCTTCTCGAGTGAGAATAGATTGTCACAGAACTTTTCGGATAAACACTAAGAGCATTACAGGAAGCTAGTTCCTTTTCAAGAGGACACTCTAATATATCTTGAGATATGCTAAAATATCAGAACAATTCTCATACGGGTTTCCTACGATAGATCGATGGAATCGATTGGATTTGCGCCCTTCTAACGAATTGTAGTTCTTTGAGGTTTTGTGGGGTAAACGTTGGATAGTTGGTTGGTTTGCTCGTTTGTTCATCAACCATCCAACCAGCAAACCAACTGAAAACCACACAATTCCTCAGACAACCCGAATTGTTTGCGACCGTTCCAGCAATTCATTCATCCGTAAATCATTTTTTCCGGATTGACCTTACCGGACTCGTTGTCGTCGTGCCCGTTTTAACTTCTGTAAACTTGTACTTTCGAGTGCTTTTTCTTGTTGCTGTTGTTGTTGCTCCTGTCGTTTCGTGATTAAGTCTCTGATTGTACTGAGCTGCGTTTCAGGCTCTTCTGTCACCATACGGAGGATCGTCACAAAATTGGCTGAAATCGCAGCAACAGCATCCGAATCGAATTGTTCGACGTTATAATCCCATTCGCCACTCAACCCCTGAGCTTCTTCAGCCAAACGCAGGCTCAGATCGTATCCTCGCAGCATCACCGAATCATCATTCTCTAGTGGACTCAAGGTTAGCTCGCCGACCTGCTGCGCTGTCATGTGTAGGCTATCATCCAAGGCAAACATGACCTGAAACAGCGGCATTCGATCCACGTCTCGCTCTGCTGGACGCAGCGCCTGCATAAGCATCTCAAAAGGTGCTTCTTGGTGGGCGGGCATAAGCCTCCAGACACATCTTGCGCACCCGCTCCAACACTGTTGAGAAGGACGGATTGCCCGTCAGATCAGTACGCAACACCAGAGGCTGCATAAAGCGCCCAATCAATCCCTCGGTCTCCGTATGTGTCCGGTTGCCTGAAGGCGAGCCAACCACGATATCATCTAGTGCTGTGTAACCAGCCAGCATCATTTTGTATGCAGCCAACAGAGTCATAAAGAGCGTCGCGTCAGCAGAGCGGCTCAAGTCTTGGATGGCCTCTGCCAACGAATCAGGGACCGTAAAGTGATGGCTCATTCCCTGGGCCGTCGTGCTCATGGCATTCTGGTCAGAATTGCTTCGGACGGTGGACAGTTCAAGAACCGGTAGCGCATCCAATTGCTGCTGCCAATAGGCCAGTTGCTCTTTCAACACATCGTCTTTCAACCACTGGCGTTGCCACGCCGCGTAGTCAGCATACTGAATTGGTAGCTCTGGCAGCGGTGAAGGACGTCCTTGCGAAAAGGCCTCATACAGTGCGATCAACTCTTGCATAAATATGTTTCCAGACAAGCCATCGTAGATAATCTGGGGGGTTGACATCAACAATCCCCAATCCTCTTCCGCAAAGCGCAATAAATGCACCCGTAGAAGCGGCCCTTGAGTCAAGTCAAAGGGTTTTTGTGAGAGCGCGATCACCAATCGCTGCGCTTCAGCTATCTGTTCAGCCGCAGGCAAATCATCGAGATCGGATTTGGGTATCGACAAGGTCAACATTGGTGCGATCACTTGGGTTGGACGGCCATCGACGGAAACAAAAGTTGTGCGAAAGATGGCGTGGCGCTGCACAATTTCATTTAGACATTGACGAAGCACAGATTCATTCACTGGCCCTTGCAAACGAACGGCAGACCGATATGGCGGGGCACTCGACGCCAACTGTTCAAGCAACCAGATTCGCTCCTGAGCATAAGAAAGGGGAAGGCTGCTGTCATGCGACACTGAAACCAGTGGCGGTGCCTGCATACCAAATTCCTTATCCTGTCCAGTTGCGATCACTTGGGCCAGACTCGCAACTGTGGGCGTCTCAAACAGCTGCTGAATCGGCAGTTTCGTTTGGAAGGTATCCTGCAACCGCACCATAATCTGGATGGAGGCCAAAGAATGTCCACCCAACTCAAAGAAGTTATCATGAATACCAACTTGCTTGACCGAAAGCACTTCTGCCCAAAGATCGGTGATCAGCTGCTCATTGGGTGTGCGTGGTGCCATGAATGTGCTGGTCAACGCCAATTGCTCGGTGTCGGGTGCTGGAAGCGCCTTGCGGTTGATCTTCCCATTGGGCGTCAGCGGCATGGCATCCAACAGCACATAGGCAGTGGGGACCATGTAATCTGGCAGCCTGGCCTTTAGGTATTGGCGCAAGTCATCTGCCAAAAGAGTCTGCCCTTCGTGTGGGACCACATACGCAACGAGACGCTTGTCGCCAGATTCATACTCACGAGCCAACACAACGGATTCATAGATGTTTGGATGAGAATCCAACGCAGCCTCGATTTCACCAAGTTCAATACGAAAACCACGGATCTTCACTTGGTAGTCCAAGCGCCCTAGGAACTCGATATTGCCATCAGGCAGGTAGCGTGCCTTGTCACCCGTCTTGTATAGACGTCCTAGGTCCTGAGTCCTGAGTCTATGGTGTCACCCGTCAACTTTGGACTTGATACAAACGGATTCTGGACAAAGGCTTCGGTGGTTCGGTCAGGATCGTGTAGATAGCCACGCCCCACGCCAATACCGCCCACGCAGAGCTCACCCGCCACGCCGATGGGAACTGGCTCCATGTGCGTATCCAGGATATAGATCTGCATGTTGGCCACAGGACGACCGATGGGCATGTTGACCAGATCATCAGCTGGCGGCTCATAGAGGGCGTAGTGTGTTACATCATCTGAACACTCAGTGGGTCCATAGGCATTGAGCAACGGAATATTTGGATAGCAGGTCAGCCACTGGCGAGCCAGAGAAGGTGGCAAAGCCTCGCCAGTGGGAATCAGCCAGCGTAACTTTGCCAACTCGAGCTGTGTGCCATTGGCTACTTCGTCTAACATCATGCGCATCAGCGATGGCACAACTTCGAGAGTAGACCAGCCAAAAATTGCCAAACTGAGATATCGAAGCTCTGGGAAGCGTTCTGCGCGATCAAATCCTCGGCAGTTAACGCCAGATCCTGAATCTTGGCATAGAGATGATTGACCATGCCCCGCTGCTCAACCATTGCCCCTTTGGGCAGCCCCGTTGAACCAGATGTATAGATGACGTAGGCCAGATTGGTTGGTGTGCTACGGGGTAGCAAGTTCCCTGTTGCATGCGCCTGATTCTTGAGCGTCTCCAGGTGCAGTACAGCGGGAGCATCGGCAGTTGATACCTCTTCCAGCGCCTCGTTGAGGATCGGAGCCAACGCATCTGTGGTTAGCACCAGAGGTGTCTCACTTTGGGATAAGACCTGAGCCAAACGAGAAACAGGCGCACGCGTGTCAAGCGGCAAATAGGCACCGCCTGCTTTGAAAACAGCCAGCATCGCTATTAGAAAATCGGGACTCCGATCCGCATATAGCGTGACCAATACCTCGGGACCAACTCCCTGTTGGACCAGCAGGTGGGCTATCCCGTTGGCCTGCTCATTGAGTTGGTGATAGGTCAGTTGTTGATCTTGAAACAGCACAGCTACTGCGCCGGGTGTCTGCGCCACTTGTGTCTCGAAGAGCTGATGGAAGCACTGTCTTTCAGTCGCAAAGTCGATCTGGCTATCGTTCCACTCAACTAGCAACTGACGACGTTCATCATCGTGCAATATCGGGAATGTTGAAACCGAACGATCCGGATTGGCAACGATGGCCTGTAACAGCGTCTCAAAGTGCTGCGCCATGCGTTGCATCGTGGTTTCATCAAAGAGATCACAATTATATTCAAACCAGCCGCGTAACCCAGTTGGCGTCTCCATGAGTTCGAGCGTTAAGTCAAAGAGCGCAACACCAGGGTCCACTTCTATCGAGTCGAGCATTAGACCCGACAAGGCAAGGTTTGCATCCGGTGCATTTTGGAGTACGAACATGACTTGAAACAGTGGATTGCGACTCAAATCGCGCTCGGGCTGAAGTTCTTCGACCAGCTTCTCGAATGGCAACTCTTGGTGACTGTAGGCCCCCAAGGTGACGGCACGGACACGCTCTAAAAGCTCAGGAAAAGTTGGATCGCCAGAGAGGTCCCCACACAGAACAAGTGTATTAATGAAGAAGCCTATCAGCGCCTCCACTTCAACTCGAGTTCGGTTGGCAATCACAGTTCCGATTGGGATGTCCTCCTGACCACTGTAGCGACGCAACAGGATCTGAAAAGCGGCCAACAGCGTCATAAAAAGGGTAACACCTTCCCGTTGACTAAGGCCAATCCAAAAAATAAAATATACGCGAGAAGGTGTTAAACTAGCTCTCCAAAAGGAGCAAAAATGACAATCTCGCCAGAAATGGTTGAAGTCTTGAAAGAGACGAAGGCCATGTTAAGTGGATACGAAAGAAGGCACTTCATGGCCCAAACGGTCAAAACGATATGCGAAGGGAGTCCGACGAAAGCAGAACGAGAGTTGGGCTGGAATCGGGCGACGATAGCCAAAGCCCTGGAAGAACTAGAAGGCGGCTTCTGTTATGTCGACCAAAGCCACCGACGTGGTCGCAAAAGCCGAAGACCATATCCCCACTTTACTGGCCGATATGGTTGAAATCGCCGATCAATTCAGCCAGACCGATCCCACCTTTCGACCCCCCAATTGTACACTCGACTAACCGCCGCCGAAATGCGTACCCAGCTCATCGAGCAGAAAGGATACACAGATGAGGAATTGCCTGGCGAAGAGGCCATCCGCTTGAAGCTCAATGAGTTAGGCTATGGCTCAAACCGGGTCAAAAAAAGTCAACCAGTGAAAAGATCCCAGAGACCGATGCGATCTTTGATAGAATTCATCAGATCAATCAAGAAGCGGATGCAGACGAGACGGTTCTGCACCCTCTTGGGATGCCAAAGCGACGATTTTACTTGACCGTTTCTCGAGAGAAGGGATAAGTCGAGTGGTTGTCAAAGCGCTCGATCATGACTTTCAAGATAAGAAGACCGAGAAAGTCACTCCTTTGGCATTTACCTCCCTTCAACCAAGGAACTCTTTCTTTACTTGACTCAGTCGAAAGTGACGAGTGACTGTATTGTCGACTGCCTGATTGATTTTGGGAAAGCGTACGTGAACACTTTCCTCACGTCAAGACCCTCGTGATCAATCAGGACAATGGTCCCGAAAATCATACCCGTCGGACTCAGTTTATGTATCGTCTCACTCAGTTTGTTGAGCACTATCGTCTCTCTATTCAGCTCGCCTGCTACCCTCCTTATCACAGTAAATACAACCCCATCGAACGGGTTTGGGGCCATCTTGAAAACACTGGAACGGTTCTTCTCGATTCTCTTGAGACCGTTCTCAATTTTGCCCGTTCTTTTCGCTTTAACCAACTACAACCCTTCGTTCACCTGAATTCCACTCTTTATGAGACCGGCGTCAAACTCACTCAGAAAGAGATGGACCGTTTGGAACAACGCTTCCAACGTTTACCTGGTTTAGAAAAATGGTTTGTCCTTATTCCCCCTCTCCATTCTCTCGTTCGCGTATAATTATTTATTTTTTTGGTTTAGCCTTAGCGCTTGGAGTGATTGCGTCAGCTCAGACGACAAAGTGAGTGGATATCGGGCACCGTGGATGGTTGCTTTGGGTGGTCGCGGACGATCTGTCGGCATCTCCAATATGGGTAAATCTGCCAGTTGCTCTTTCCAGTAGGTCAGTTGTTCATCGAAGAACGCCCCCTGAATCCACTGCCGCTGAAAATAGGCGTAGTCTGCATACTGAATGGTCAATTCAGCTAAAGGTGACGGTTGTTCAATGACAAAGGCTTCGTAGAGTGCAGTCAACTCGTGCCAGAAGACCCAAAGAGACCACTCATCCGAAATGATATGGTGCATCGTCAAGATCAAGACGTGTTCACTATCAGCAAGACGCAAGAGCAAGCCGCGCAACAGAGGCCCTTGTGCCAGGTCGAAGGTCTGCTCTACCTCGTTCCTTGCCAGCACATGAATCTTCGCCTCCTGCTCGTTGTGGTCAAGACCAGACAGATTTTCTAGAGGCAGCGGGAAGTGCAAATCATCTCCAATGATCTGCACTGGTTGCCCATCAATAGTCACAAACGTTGTCCGCAAACTCTCATGGCGCCGGACGATCTCCGTCAAGGCTTGGGTCAGCGCTGGTACGTTGAGCGTTCCCTGTAGGCGCATCACTTGCTGCATGTTGTAGGAATGACCACTTAACCCCAATTGATCCAGCAGCCAAAGACTCTCCTGGGTACAGGAGATCGGCACATTGTCCGTCCGTTCCACAGGCAGGATCCGCAATGACGTTGCGTCCTGTCCGGCCTGTTGCGCCTGCTCAATCAATTGCGCCAGACCCGCAATTGTGGGCACCTTAAACAAGCTGGGCAATGTGAGTTCAACCGAAAACTCCTGGAGCAGTCGTGAAATCACCTGCGTGGCGGACAGCGAGTGCCCCCCAAGTTCGAAGAAGTTATCGTGAATGCCAATTGCTCCCGCCTCAGAAGTGGCTCCGTCTTCCATGCCAAGAACTTGTGCCCAGATAGCGGCTACTTGTCCCTCTAGTAAGGTGCGTGGTGCCACAAACGCTTCGCTGAGTTCAGGGCGAGACAGATCAGGAGCGGGCAGCGCACGCCGATCGACCTTCGCGTTGGGCGTCAGAGGCAGGGCGTCTAGCAACACACGAGCAGAGGGCAACATGTAGTCCGGCAGGCTGGTATTTAAGAAACGACGTAGGTCACCGATGGTCGGCTTCTGAGCGCTTTCTGGAACCACATAAGCAACCAACTGTTGATTGCCTGGGGTATCTTCCCGTGCCACGACCACCGCTTGGTGAACGGCGGGGTGCCGATTCAGATTCGTTTCGATTTCACCCAACTCAATACGATAACCCCGAATCTTCACCTGATGATCCATGCGACCGAGATGCTCCAGACTCCCCTCCGGTTGAAAACGTGCTAGATCGCCAGTTCTGTAAAGACGTGCGCCGGGTCGCTCGCTGAAAGGGTGCGGGATGAAGCGCTCGGCAGTCAGATCGGGACGATTCAGATACCCCACGGCCAAACCGTCTCCCCCAATCACAAGTTCACCCTCCATCCCGATTGGCACCAACTGCAGATAGTCATCCAATACATAGACCTCGGTATTGGCGATGGGACGCCCCACGAGAATTTTTTCGTCGTCCGCAGAGATTTGCTTGACCGTAGACCAGACTGTTGTCTCGGTCGGTCCAAACATATTCCAGAGTTCGCCACTGCGGGCCAGTAGTTGCTCTGCTAGATCCAGGGACAATGCTTCGCCCCCGCAAAGTACCTTGAGATTCTGGGAACCTTCCCAACCCGCATGAAGCAGCATGCGCCAGGTAGCTGGCGTTGCCTGCATCACGGTTGCACCGACATCCTCGATTGCGGCTGCCAACGCCCGACCATCGGCAGTCACCTGTTTCGGTGCAATCACCACACGCCCGCCAGTGATGAGAGGGAGATACAGTTCCAACTCAGCAATGTCGAAGGAGAGCGTCGTGATCGCCAGCAGAATATCTCGTTCGCTCAGCCCCGGTTGCTCTTGCATGGTGCAGAGAAAGTTCGTCAGGGCATAGTGGGGAATCTGGACGCCTTTTGGTTTGCCAGTTGAGCCGGACGTGTAGATCACATAGGCCAAGTTGCTGCTCATCACCTTCCTCGAATCAGTTGACGCGACGGCAGCAGCAATCTCGTCTTGGTGCGTATCCAAACAGACAAGAGTTGCCGAATGGGGCGGCAATTCAGCCACCAGCGACTGTTGCGTTACGAGAACCGAAGCTTGCGTATCCTCAATCATAAAGGCCAACCGATCTTTCGGGAAATCCGGATCCAGCGGCAGGTAGGCTCCTCCAGCTTTGAGAATGCCAAGCAAGCCGACGACCATCTCAATCGAGCGCTCAACGCAAATGCCAACAAACTGCTCGGGACCTACCCCCAGCTCCTGTAGATGGTAGGAGAGTTGGTTGGCGCGGTGATTCAATTCACCGTATGTTATCGTCTCGTCTTGGCAAACAACCGCAATAGCCTCCAGTGTCAGCTCTACCTGTTGCTCAAAAAGCTCATGGATACACACAGCACGAGGGTACTCAACATACGTTTGATTAATCTTTGCGACGAAATCGTCTTGTAAACCCATCATCGTCATCCTATACCTATTCTCTCAATATCGTTTCGTGAACAGCCGCCTTGAAATAAAATTTCCGGCTGACAAATGTACTAATACAGCGTTACCGAAGCCATAAGCGATTAACTGTAGCCCGTCTTTGCAGGGCGGGAAATGCCAAGCTCAGGTGATCTTCTCTAGAAACCAGAGGGACAAAACATCGCCCCGCCCAACAATACGCCATCCGCTATCCACCATCTTCCGCTGGCTCATACGCCACAAACTCCCGAAAATCTCGATTCCCGGAAATGAAGATAGCAGCCAGGAGTTGAGCTGCGCCACAACTGATGTAGATCAGCGGGATATTCTGACCAGTGAAATCAAAAACAAAGCCACCCAGCGCCATACCAAGAGGGGCGGTACTGCCCGACACTGTGGACATGAATCCAAAGGCGCGTCCACGAATCTCGCTTGGGATGGTCATTTGTAAAATGGCATTCATGTGGACGCTATTGAATCCGATGGCCCCACCCACAAGGAAGGCAAGCCCCATGGCGACATAGATATTGTTCGTGATGCCAAATGCCCCAATGATCACAGAGTTTAAGAAGATCAAAAAGATCAAAGTTGTGACACGAACTTGACCACTCAGGTTGACCAAACCGGCACCCAACGAGCCGGCAAGGACACCGATCCCAAAAGCTGATAGAAAATAACCATACCAGTCAATCGCAACGCCCAGAAAGTCCTCAATGTAGAAAGGTAGCAAGAGAAGAACCGGTGATGTAAAGAAGCCCAGATAGGCGGTGGTCAAAACGATGACCTTTAACCCAGCATTGTTCCAAGTCTCAGTAGATCCAAATTTCAGGTTTTGAGAGAGAATTCTGGCTAAACAGTTGACATAAATACAAATTTGCCGGTCGATATCTAGTTTTTGCGTTAGATTTGGGCGATTTTCAGATATGAAATAGGTTGTTTTCTGTAACCGAAATCTGAATAAATGACTCCAAAATCCCTGCAATCTCGACTGAAAATAGCCAAAAACGCCAAATTTGGATCTACTGAGTATAGTGAAATCCCTCAAGCAGATCTTGTTTGAAAACATCAAGCTCCTTTCGCCAATCACCGCTTTTTTCCGGAATGTTCTGGGGGATTTTGATAAACATTTCGCTGATTGCTGAAAAAATGTAGGTTACGCCATTTACCAATGTAATGAGAGGCGCACCGAGCAGACGAAAGAGCAACCCACCTAGGGCTTGACCGAGAAAGCGCGTAATTTGCGATGAGGAACTCGTGAGCGAATTTGCTCTTGTTAGCTGATCCTCTGGCACCAGTTCCGGCATCGCAGCCGCGATTGCAGGCCGAAAGAACGAGCTAGCGGCCGACATAGAAACAGCTGTGACCATCATCCACAGAACGATCACGCTAGTCGATTGGGGCATCATGAAAAATAAACCAGAAAGGACCAGCATGAGTATACCTCGAACCAGATCGCTCACAATGATAATCTTACGACGAGCGTAGCGGTCGGCCAACGTACCAGCAAACACCCCCAACAGCACAGCAGTAAAACCCGTCAATGTATTGATCAGCCCCAATAAGCTGGCTGAGGATGTCGCCTGTTTGATCCACAAGACCATCGCAATTGCATAAAACTGAGCACCTAGACCGCTGACAACTTGACCCTGCCATAACAGCACAAAATTCCAGTTTAGCAGTTTGACAGGGCGTTGCGGCTCCGGCTGTTGTCTCTCTGAATTAGGTTGTCCCAGAGTGGTTTGATCTGTTGCGAGATTCGCTGTTTGGCTCATGGAAAATTCCCATTGTGAAGTAAATGATTAGAGATCCCTTTGTGGCAGTACATCGACCATCACAAACGCCGAAGGTATCATATAGTCCGGTAGTCGCTCTTTGGTAAACTGTCGTAACTGTTGCCCCAACCGGCGGTTCAATCGATCCTGCAAAGGATTGCTAGCGTAGCCTTGCCAGGAGCCTAAATCATCTTCGGTGTCAGGAGACGATTCGGCTCGGTTTATCTTGAAATGCGAATTTGACAGTTTTGTGTGCGACAACTTTGTATCTGATGAAGTGCGCTGGCATATCAGATCATAGCTGCCATTTTGGTCATGATATGCCCAACGGATCTCTACTCGATAGGGTAATTCATCTGATAATGCCCACAGATCACACGGATCCACGCCGATTTCAGCCGCTTTGTCTAACTCTTTTTGTAGCTCACCGACCGTCGCAGGCGGTTCATCGCTGGTAAGTAGAGTCGATAATTGAATCTCTACTGACAGCCTAGCATTGGGCACATTTGTCACATAGAGTAGCTCTGGTTCGGCTTCTTGAAGCAATCGACGTAAAACAGGAAGCGTTAATTCTTCTTGTTTCCAATCCAATTTGGTGACCGAGCAAGGCGAATCTACTTCTTGTCCACCGATATGGAGAAGTACCTGATAACGAAATTTCGTCAGTTCATTGTGATGACGCCCACGTTTGGGCAGAATCTCCACATGACTGATCTCTGGCAGATGTTGTTTCAAGGCCAGAAAGAAAGCCGGATCAATTGCCAGTTCGTTTTCTCGTTCAATTTGCATTTGTATCCGTTGTCGCAATGTCTCTGTCTCCATTGATGCAGATGCATGATGCAATTGAACAGAAGCATGAAACGCTTCGAGCAGCGGCAGACTACGCACATCTCCAACGAAGATCGCACCCCCGGACTTAACTCGTTTCACAGCATCTTTGACGACCTGCACCAGATAATGGATGCTGGGAAAATACTGAACGACCGAGTTCATCACAATGATATCGATGCTATTCGGTGCCATATCAGCAAAATCATCCGCACTTCGATGGAATAACTTGACATTTGACAATGGCGGGTCGATCCTCTCCAGTCGTTGTTGCAATGATTCAAGCACAACTGGTGAGATATCCGTGCCCCAATAACTTGCACATTGAGGGGCAATTCGGAACAGCAACAGACCTGTGCCACAGCCGATCTCTAAGACCCGCTCTGGTTGTAAAGCCAATATATGTTCAATGGGATCATCTACCGCTTCGTGCATCTCGTCTTCTGAAATGAGTTGGTTCGTGTAGCTGCTTTGCCAACTCGCTGTATCGAATGCAGAATTCTCAGAATCAGCCGAGCGTTTGTATGTGTGATCAAAAAGTACTTGCCATCGTGTAACCTTTTCATTGTGTAATTGATCTGTTAAAGAGGGATCACGTCCACTTTGGTCGTGCGGATTGCGCACCACATACGCAACCCATGTGTCATTGTCTCTTTTCTTCCGCCTCTGAACCAGTACCTCTTGTACGGCTGGATGTTGACGCAGAACTGATTCAATCTCCTCTGCATTGATGCTGCCGTGTTGTGCAATCTCCTCTATAGAATGAACATCATTCATCATTTGGGTATCACTACTTTTCATTGAGAATTCCCGTTGTGAAAGTATCCGTTTTGAGAATTCCCGTTAGGGGAGAATCCATTGTGCGAGTTTCCAGTACGTTGCTCAATAAATCGTGCCATCTGTGTGACGGAGCGAAAATTCTCAAAGTCAATCTCATGAATCGGTACCGGCACACCAAATTCTTCCTCAAATTGATAAATCAATTCGACAAGACCAAACGAATCCAAAATCCCTGTTTCGATCAGATCAGTCTCATGGGTTGGTACTTCCATGTGGACATTTTCCAAAATTAAGGTTGCAATACGATCTTGCAAAACGACAGATTCTCGCATATCAGGCTTCCTTTTGAAACTGCTCTTTTAAGCGCTGGCGATCAATTTTACCGTTGACATTCTTCGGGAATTCCTCAAACGCCATCCAGCGCGCCGGTAACATATAATTTGGCAAATGCTCACTCAGTTGTTTACGTAACAGAACAGGAGTGACCTCAATACCTAATGTTGGAACGTAGGCACAACAGATGATTGCGCCTCCAAATCCACTCTCGTCAACTGCAACAACTGCACATTCGTCTACATAGTCAATGGCACTCAATGCACTCTCAATCTCACCGAGTTCAATGCGATATCCTCGACTTTTTATCTGCGAGTCGGCACGTCCGTGAAAATAGACCAATCCCTCTTCTCCAATCCGGGCCAAATCACCGGTTTTGTAGACACGTTGTTCTGGTCCATGGCCGTTCACAGAGGAGAACGCGGCCTTCGTTTTTTCTGAATCTTTCCAATAACCTGGGCTTAAACCGACACCACTAATATAGAGATCACCAACCTCACCAGCAGGAATCGGTTGTCGTGCTTCATCCAGGACAAGCAACTGTTCACCAGCGCAAGCCACGCCAATGGGGACTGACTTGGTTTCATCTTCCGGACAACGTGGAACTGTGTAATAACTGCTGGCAATGGTTGCTTCAGTCGGCCCATAGAGATTTGTAAATGTTACATGGGGAAGACGCTGCATCCAGTAGATGAGTCCTGGCGTTGGAAAAACCTCACCACACCAGAGCAACCTCTTCAATGTCGGAAAATCATCTTGTTGAACAACATCAAATTTCGCCATGTAATTGAGCAGCGATGGAACCGAGAACCATTGAGTCAACTCTGACTCGCGGATAAATTCAGCCAACTTATGGGGCAATAAATTGAGCTTAGGCGACACGAGATGCAGTTGTGCGCCCGCAGCAAATGCGCCAAATATGTCAAAGACCGACAAGTCGAAGTGCAGTGGCGAATGGCCAGAAACTTGGTCATCTGGCCCAGTTCCAAAGTAACGATTGCCCCAATCCACAAAATGCCGCACATTTTCATGCGTGATGGGAACCCCTTTAGGTGTACCCGTCGACCCCGATGTAAACAAGATGTAGGCTAGATCGTCTGCATTGTTTTTATAATCAAGCAGCGTCGTTGCATGTTCCTCAAGGTCATCTCTCGTGAAGACTGGCGTAAAGTTTTCCCCAAGGCAATCATCTTCGCTCAACCAACCAACGTTCATGGTTTGACGCATCTCGGCATCGCCCATCAGCTCATCAACCAGCGAAGCAGCTGGTTCCGTTGTCAGCAACAACCGATTCTCACATGCCTCGATGATCTTGCGCGCCCGGCTGGCTGGACTCGCCGTATCGATGGGGACATAGACACAATCTGCTTTCAAAATGCCCAGCAGGCAAACAATGGACATGGGCGATTTTGGCACGGCGAAACAGACGCGCTCCCCCCGTTGGCAGCCTAAAGATTTCAACAACCGAGCCAGTTGGTTGGACATCATCTCCAGTTGACCATAAGACATCATCTCATGATCCATAACCAGGGCCGTCTCATCTGGTCGTTTTTCGGCTCGTTGTGTCACCCAATCCTGTAGCAAAATTTGTCGCATTGTTTTGACATCCAATCTTTGTACTTAAGCTGCCAGTACCAACAATTCATCTCTCGACACCGGCTCTTTCAAGGCTCTATCAATTGATGCGGTCAGCCGCTCTGCAAGCACCTGCACATGTGGTTCATGACACATCGTTTCATGATAACCAGGTACAGCAGCGCTCTCAAGCATCATGGCAACGGCCCCCCATCCCTGTGTCTGATCATGAATGTCCATTCCCTGTTCTTCAAACTCTGCAAATTGTTGCTCGCTGCGAAAACCGGCTCGGAACAGAGCAGTTCTGCCGGGATAAGCCTGGGGAACATAGGCGTGAAAAGCATCCGACCTGAGCTTGTATCCCTGAACATAGTTGCGCAACCAGTCCATCTCAATCCCCGCCGGAACAAGACCAACTCGCTTGACTTGTCGCAGCACATAATCGACCTGCTCATCAAGGTCAAGACGACGGACTTCATCCAGCGTCAAGGCTAAGTCTTTCTTGTTCAAACGCGCCAGATATTGGGCATTTTCCACCAACAGCTGCGCCTGATCTCCATAGTTCGGGACCAACGCTGGCGACCAAGTATCCAGTAAAGTCAACAGAGAAATGGGAGAACCGAGTCGGTGAAGTTGCTGCGCCATCTCAAAGGCAATGACACCACCGTAACACAGACCGCCCAGCAGATATGGTCCTTCAGGGTGTACTTCACGCACTACTTCGACATAATTGGCGGCCATCTCCTCAATCGACCGATACTCATTGCCCACATCCGCAGGCGTTGGTGCTTGCAGTCCATAAAATGGCTGATCTGTTCCAAGATGATGAGCCAAATCAAGAAAGTTGAGCACTTCGCCGCCAATTGCGTGAACGCAGAAAAAGGGAGGTCTTGCCCCTGTTGGTTGAATGGGCACCAACGTCGCTCTCGGCAACGGGTTAGTCTCCTGGCGCAAGAGTTGGGCCATCTGCTGAATCGTTGCGGCACTGAATAGAGTCGCCAGCGGCAGCTCTCGTTCAAAGTGCTCTTTGATCTTTCCCATCAGCCGCACGGCCAGGATCGAATGTCCGCCCAGGTCAAAGAAGTTGTCTACCACGCTAATTGGACGAACATTCAAAATCTCGGACCAGATATGCGAGAGTTGTAGCTCCAAATGGTCACGAGGCGACACAAAGTCTTCCTTCAAGGTGGATTGCGCTTGATCGGGCGCTGGCAACGCCTTACGGTCTACCTTTTGATTGAGCGTCATCGGCAACGTATCAAGCGTGACAAAGATCGACGGCACCATATACTCTGGCAACTTCTCAGACAGGAATCGACGCATATCGCTAACGGTCAGCTCCGCCTGATCTTTGCAGACCAGATAGGCAACCAGTTTCTGATCGGAGTGACCAACCGTTTCTTCAACGTCACGCAGCAGTACAACCGCCTCCTGCACGTCCAGGTGTCCGCTCAGTGCCGCTTCGACTTCACTCAACTCGATGCGGAAACCACGCATCTTGATTTGGTGGTCGCTCCTGCCCAGGAACTCGATATTGCCATCGGGTCGATAGCGAGCAAGATCACCGGTCTTGTATAGACGACTCCCCGGCTCATCGCGGTAGGGATTGGGAACAAATCGTTCTGCCGTCAAATCTGGCCGATTCAGATATCCTCTCGCAACGCCAGCACCGCCAATGTATAACTCACCAGCCATTCCCAGTGGAACCGGTTCTAAACTTGCATCCAACAAGTAGACCAATGTGTTGGCAATTGGACGCCCGATGGGCAACTCCACTGTATCCGGATGCACCTCTGTCTGACGATTCGTTGCGTAGGCAGTGGAGACCACTGTTGTTTCAGTTGGTCCATATGTGTTGAGCAGGGTGATCTCGCTTCCGACGCATTTGTTCCAAGTGACGAGCCAATCGGCGGATGCCTTTTCCCCACCGATCACAACCAGACGCAATGATGGAGGCAACGATTGTGGGTCGATTGCTAACTCAGCGACCCACTCGTGCCAGTAGGCTGTCGGCAAATCAAGGATCGATAATTGGTATCGCTCGGTTAGTTGATACAATTCTGCAATCGAAATCACCGGTGATGCATTGCGTAAAACCAGGGTGGCACCCGTGATCAAGGTAGGGAAGATCTCCTCTACAGCTGTATCAAAATTTAACGTGGCAAATTGCAGAACCCGATCATTAGAAGTCAGCTTGAACTCGTCAATGACGGCCAAATTATGGTTCACCACAGACCGATGGGCAATCGAAACCCCTTTGGGTCTGCCGGTCGAGCCAGAGGTGTAAATGACATAGGCCAAATTGGATGGATCCACCTCGTTATCTAGAATGGTCGTTGGCGATTCAGCAATTTGATTCCAATCCCCATCCAAACAGAGAACAGTCGGGGGCACATCTTTGCTTAAAACGTCCGACAGTTCTTTTACTAAATGCGCTTGCGTCAGCAGCACCAACGGTTGCGCATCTTCCAACATCATGGTCAGCCGTTCTGGTGGATAGTTTGGATCGAGCGGAACATATGCCCCACCGGCCTTGATGATTCCCAGAACACCAACAATCATCTCCAAAGAGCGCTCCACGCTTATCCCCACGAGAACTTCAGGCCCCACACCGAGTCCTCGAAGAGAATGAGCCACTTGATTGGCTTTGGCATTCAACTGTGCATAGGTCAGTGATTCATCACCCATCACGACAGCCAACTGATCTGGCGTGGCTTGCACTTGGGCCTCAAACAACTGGTGGATCGTCTGCTCCGCTGGCAGCGCCCTATCGTTCTGGTTCAATTGAACCAGAACGCGCGCTCGCTCATCATCAGAGAGCAAACTAACTGTGTGAACGATCTGTGTATAGTCCGCCAAAAAGGCATCGACAACCCGCAGAAAATGGGTGACAACCTGCGAGCGCTGTTGCTCATCAAATAGATCGCAGTGCAAATCAAAATCGAGCACAAAGCTACCCTTTGCATTGAAATCCTGTACTTGCAAAGTAAAAGGACCATGTCCATGTTCAGGATAAATCCACTCCGTCTGAACAGAAGCGCCACCAAAATCGGGAAATGTCACGGTATGGTAGTTCAACATGACATCGTAGATTCTGGCGTTGGCCGGATTGCTGATCGCATATTGACGATGTTGCATTGCTTCAAAGAGTTCACGGCTGACCTTTTGAATCAGGGACAAAAAGGTGTCCTGCTCTTTGATTCTGATATGCAATGGCGCAACCTGCATAAACAAACCAATGGTCTCTTTGAAGGTCTTGGAATGCCGGTTGTGAAAGGGTGCGCCAAGCGCCAGGTGCGTATTGCCGCTGGTGCGATACAAATATGTATAGAGCAGTGACGCAAAGATGTTGAACAATGTTAGATCTTCAGAAAGCGAAGCAATCCCTTTTTCATTGGCAATCTGCTTGAGTTGCTTTGTTCGCTCGTGCCCGAGCTCGCAAGAAACCCTCTGAACACGCGTCGTTCGTAGCTGTGCAACCTGACCGTAGAAAGGTACCGGCTCCACATTCTCTGACAGCTTCTGCTGCCAATATTCTTCTGCCTTTGGATATCGTGCCGACTCTCGATAGCTCTGGTCATACTCAACATATTTCTGAAAAGCTGGGAGCACAACGATCTCATCCAATCGACCTTCAACAGAATGGGCGTAGAAGTCAGAGAGATGTTCAAAGAGCAGCCAAAGCGCATTGTCATCGGAAATAATCTGGTGGAGAAGCATATACCAGACATAGTGCCGTTCAGAGATTTTAACAAGTGCAAAAGCAAATAAAGGCTTCGTAAAATCAAATGGCACCTGGCTCCGTTGGCGTGCCCATGTCTGGAATGAAGCATAAGGCTCTTCGCTCTGTGAAAAATCGAGAGTTTCAACTTCATATGTGAAGGTATCGAGCACCCTCTGTTGTGGAACACCATCGATCTCTTCAATCACAATACGTAGAGCATCGCAAGAATTGATGAGCGTCTGAATGGCATTCTGGAAATGAACCCGATCAACTTTGGCGGCGATAGAGAAGGCAAATGATGCATCATTATAATGTGGTGATTCGGGCTGCATCGTTTGCCCCAACCAGACGAGCATCTGATTCATCGTTAAGTTGGAGCGTGCGGCGAGCGCCCTCAATTGCTCGTGATGCGCACCGGATTGTGCTGCGTTTGATGCAATTTGTCCAGGAAATAGCAACAGAGAATGGATCGGTTTCTCAGGCTGGTGGGCAATTGCTTCCAACAAGTCTTGAAGGTAGCCCCACATCCTCCCAATCACTGCATCATCAAAGCGCCCCCGATCGTACAGAATCGCCAAAGTTAGTTCAGTGTCTGGCCCCGTGGCAAAGACCAATGGGAAATTTGACTGTTCTAAGACTTGATAAGAACGAATAGTCAGAGCAGATTTGTACCCTTCTTCGCTATTGAGATTTGCGCCCTTTGCCCTTAACCCACTCGAATTTGAGCCATTTGGACTCGAGCCGTTTGATCCCAGTACGCCTTTTGGATAACTCTCAAAAACATACAAACACTCAAAGAGAGCACGATTCTGCGGCATATCGCTCCAACGGTGGATATCGACAAGCGGCGTGTACTCATATTGCCGCATCTCGACCTGCTCTGTATGAAGCCGCACCAGATAAGCCAAGAGCGATTCCTCTGGCGCGATACTGACTCTGACTGGCAATGTATTGATAAAGAGGCCAATCATCGTCTCAACGCCAGGCAGGTCCGCTGGACGACCGGAGACGACAGAGCCAAACAGAATATCATTCCCCCCGGTGTAAAAGCGCAACAGCAGCGCAACGGCCCCCTGTACGAGCGTGTTCAGCGTCAGATGATTCTGTTGAGAGTCTGCAACGCATTCGTTGTCTCTTCTGACAGCCGCAAGCTCTCTTCGCCTTGTTCCTGTGCTTGCCGGACCACCCGTCCATTCATGTCACGTTCATTTAAACGCATGGGCTGCGCAAAACCGGCAAGTGATTTGCGCCAAAACTGCTCCGCTTTTGACTGTTCCTGGCTTTGTAACCAAGCAATATAATCACGATAGGGTCGGTTCGGAGGCAGAACGGGTTGCACGCCTTGCTCCAGCGCATCGTAGGAGGTAAAGATCTCGTGCAGAAGCAAAGAGAGTGACCACCCATCTAACAACATGTGATGATGACTCCAAACAAATTGATGGATATCATCGCTGATGCGTATCAGGATAATACGCATCAATGGTGGCTGCGCCAGATCGAAACTGCGTATACGTTCATTCTCTAATAGATCTGCCAATCGTACATCCTGTTCATCTTTGGTCAATGTACGCCAATCTTGTTCCTCCAATGGCAGTGATACGCCCCGGCAGACCACTTGAACAGGTTCCTCCAAATCTTCCCAGATAAACGCAGTCCGTAAAATCGGATTACGCTCAATCACCTGTTGCCAGGCTTGCCGAAATGCTTCAGCATTGAGATCCCCATGCAATGTACCTGTTGATTGAGTAATATATTCGCCGGCTTTGGGTGCATACAAGCTGTGAAAAAGCATGCCTTTTTGCATTGGCGAAGTTGGATAAATGTCTTCAATATGCTCTGTGTTCACGTGTTTCTCTCGGCTAATCTAAAATTGTTTTGGCGTCAGTCAATCTCGTATAGTTGAGATCCAAGGCACTCAGAACGCAATATTCTCATACGAAATTTAATTCAAATAGGTAGAAGCTTCCAGCGGCATCATCAGTGCGTCTTGAATGCAGTGATTGAGTTCCGCAGCAAGGGTTTGCACATGCGGTTCGTGACACATGGTTTCATGATAACCGGGAACAATAATCGTATTCACGACACCTTGAGTCGCCGCACTCCAACCTTGAGCAACATCCTGCATGTCCAATCCTCGTGCTTCGAACGATTCCATCTGAGCCAAATCGCGCTGTCGAGGACGGAAGAGCGTAACTGGACCAGCATAGCCTTCTGGCGTGTATTGCCGAAAGGCGTGTGAGCGCTCTTTGTAGCCACGGATATAGCGGCGTAGCCAATCAAGCTCAATTTCCGGTGGTAGAAGACCTGCTTCCTTTACGCGCGCGAGCATAAGCTCCAACTGTTCGTCCGGCGACAGTGACTGCAGCATAGATGGCGTTAAGTCAAGCGTCTTTCCATTGATGCGAGCGAGGTAGAGGGCCTGCTCGACAAATCGTTCTGCATCATCCTGCGGAGATGGGAGAACCGCAGGTGACCAGGAATCAATCAAGGCCAAGAGGGCAACTTCTTTTCCCAACGCCCGCAGCTGCCGCGCCATTTCAAACGCAATCGTCCCACCATAGCAAAGCCCACCGAGCAGATACGGTCCTTCTGGAAACGCCTCACAAATCACGTTGATATAGCGTGCTGCCATCTCTTTGATCGACTCTTCTGCCCCATTTGCTTCAGCCAGCGTCGGTGCTTGCAACCCATAAAATGGCTGTTCTGTACCGAGATGAGTCGCCAAATCAACAAAGTTCAGAACTTCGCCGCCAATTGCGTGAACGCAAAAGAAGGGAGGTTGTGAACCATGAGGCTGGATTGGAACCAACGTTTCTCGAACCAGATCACCCTCCTGTTGCAAGATCTGTGCGAACTGCTCGATCGTTGTTGCTTGGAAAAGCGTCGCCAGTGGCAACTCCCGATCAAACACCTGCTTGATTTGGGCCATCAAACGCACGGCCAGCAAAGAATGCCCTCCTATATCAAAGAAATAGTCGGTCACGCCGATGGGCTTTCTCTTCAGGACATCTTCCCAGATG
>JAHBNG010000021.1 GCA_019217005.1 Chloroflexi bacterium TSY | reverse complement strand
TTGAGGCCTGATTTTCCTGGGGGTGTGTTTTGGGGTGACTTGAATTTGCATCAGGGAGGCGTTGAGACGATTTTGCGTAGTTGGGGGGCTTTTTGCGGTGTTGACTTGAGTCAGGAAGCGGATGTTCATGTGATGTCTGAGCGGGTGCGCGCCGGCCTTGCCCAGCGCTGCGCAAATGAGGGTTCTATTTTGGCTGTGCTAGACGATCTGCGCTCTGATTGGATGGCTGCTGCTCAGCTTCTCTTCCAAACGTTGCCGGCGAAGACGCCTCTGTTGCTGACAACGCGTAGACGTGAGCTAGCGGCGCGCTTCAAAGCCAAGACGATTCGTCTGGATGTGTTACCGATTGACGATGCACGAGATCTGCTGCGCAGTTGGGTTGTTGATCAGTCGATTCTCTCACCGCCGGAACTGGTTGATGGGCTGTTGGATGCGCTTGGATATCTGCCGCTGGCGATTGAGTTGGCTGGAGCTTATCTTTCGACAGAGGCTGGGGAGTGGGAGTTTCCGCTTGCTCCTTTGTGGAAGAGGTGCAAGAGCGGGCGATGGAGATGGAGGAGCTGAATCCGGATGAGCAACCGGGGCTGGTGGCTACGTTTGCGATTTCGTATGAAGCGCTTGAGGATGATGAGCGGCGCTTCTTCCGCTACACTAGCGTCTATTCACCTGCATTGTTGAACACGAGACATATGGCTGCCTTGATGGAGGTAGAGGCGACGGCGACCCAAAAGGTACTTGAAAAGCTCGCCAGAGCAGCTCTACTGGCTCGCAATCCGGAAAAGAGTGGCCAATACATCCTCCACCCTCTTCTGCGGCAATATGCTTATGGCCTTTTGCAACAAAACGAGGATGTTCTCGCTATTCACAAACAGGCCGCCGAATACCTAAACGCAACCCTAGCCATTGACGGCGTCAGCCCCATAGAAGCGCTCGAAGAAGTCGACCAATGGGAAAAGGCCAAAGAGTGGTCAACTTTGGTTCATCGAGCCTCTTTTTTGGTTAGCACCCTTGCGCTTCGTGGTTACTGGTCTGAAATTGACCAGCGGTTGAAAAATGCTCAAGCTTCGATTCAAGAGGTCGGAGAAGTAGAGGAACTAGTCGCAATACTTTGGAGTAATCGCGGCATAATTGCAGATAAGCAGGGTCGATGGGACAAAGCTATAAGCTATTATAAACTTTACTTTCTGGTAAAAGAAAAGAGATGAGGTGAGAAATGTGACAAAAAGCGGTTAGCAGTTCATCCAAAAGGTAGAGAACCCAAAAAGGAGGAAGGAATGCTAACCGCGCCAGAAATAACTATAGCAGTACTGATGAATGTATTGCAAGTAACGCCGATGGGAACAAACGTAAATGTAATGCGTCTGATGTGGGCAATGCTGAATGGGTCGTTTCTGAAAAGTCGAGGAGCAATCCATAGCGCATTGAAAGAAAGCGGGTTTGAAGATGAGGAGCTCCGGCGAAGCTGGTGGAGCTTTCGATATGGATCATGGGATATCACAAGTCTGCTGGGGTCGTGGCAAGAAGAAGTGGAAAGGGGAATGGGAGGCAAAAAAGTTAGAAGGGTACCGAGTGAAAAGCATAGATATCACAGGGTTCTGGCGACCGAAGCTGCAAGGGAAAGTGAACCGACTCTATAACTCAACGGCTCGTCGGCATTGCCCGCGCTCATCTTTGGAGTGATGATAAGCTCGGGGGAGATAGGCGGGAAGCGAGTGCCACTGCTCAAGGCAATCATGAGATGCACGGTTGGAACAAAGGAAAGTGAGTTTCGGAAAAAGCTGCTGAAAGAGACGAAGAAATCACTGGAGTCAGACGAAGTGGCGGTGGTCGATGCCGGGTTTACAATCAGAGAAATGCTAGAAAGCGGCATAGACCGATTTGTCCTGCGGGAAGCGATTAACTGCACAGTGCGCCGCAATGAGTTCCCCAAACGCAAAGAAAAGGCAGACCACCTGAATATGGTGATATTGTGCGTCCGCTCTCGCAGCTATAAGGAAAGCGACTCGAGGCTACAACTCCGGACTCGTCTGGTCGCTTTCTCTATAGTGGTCGCCTGATTTGCTATCAAGCATGGCACAATCTCGTCCCCAGAACAACCAAGGTGGATACAGCCAACCGTACCTACTCGATTTACGTCATTCAGGATCCGGCCTACAACACACCTTTGGTTTTGGCGACCGTTATGACTTTGCAGCCTGAAACCATTTATCTTGTCTACCTGGAACGCTGGCCTGTTGAACCTCCCCCCTTGGCTTCCAAGCAGATGATTGGCTTACATCGTCAATTTGTTCATGCCGATGAGGCTTGTTTCCGCTTACCTGAACTGGGGCTGCTGGCTGGCAATCTTCTTTCCCATTTAGCCGCTTCTCTTCCTCCCATACCGACTGGCTACTGGGATCGAGAGCCTCAATCCACTCCCGGCAGGCTGCGCCGTGTTCTCTCGAGTGCTCTTTTTCCAACTCCTGACCAACTCGACCCTGACTTTCGGAAAAAGGCCTCGGTTTCACACCATTTCCCTAAAGGCGTTCTCGCTCATCGCCGCCTCAATGCCGCTGCTTAAACTAGCCGAGCACTATTTTTACATTTTATCCCGTTTTTTCAGGGTGGATTCTTTTTTCCGCCCCTTTCGGTTTGCCCTTTGTCACTCAAGCCTTTACCAGAAAATAAAGGGGGTGGTTCATTTTAGGCGGACAATTAGGTTTACATTTTTGCAAAGAGAAAAGATGTTTATATTTTCTACTTTGAGCCATGCTCAGGCAGAAAATGACCTCATATAGATTTTTATCTATGTATCAAAAGTGTAAACCTAATTCTGAACCACCCCAAATAAAGTATAAAAACTCGTTGAAGATTGTAGAAGAACGGGATGAACCACATAGTATGGCTCAAATATGGGTTAACTTGGCCAATGTTTATATAAGAAAAGGAGCGTATGTTGAGGCAATCTTTTACTGCGAACAAGCGTTGCAGAACTACAAACAAACGAATGATACTTCCGGCATGGCTCGGACGTGGGTTGGCTTGGGGAACGCTTACCAGATCAAAAGAGAATGGGATATAGCAATCGCATATTATGATCGAGCACTGAGCATTTTTGAAGAGGTTGGGGACATAACCGATTTAGCGACTACTTGGATAAATTTAGGGGGGGCCTACCAGAGCAAAGGGGAGTCCGATAGAGCCATAGCATACTATAAGCAGGCGCTAGATTTTCAGAATCAGATCGGCGACATCCATGGCACGGCTCAAACATTGGGAAATCTAGGCAATGCTTATGAAAGCAAAGAGGAGTATGACGTGGCTATTACATACCATAAGCAAGCAGCAGAGACATATAGTTTGTTGGGTGATATTTATGGCACGGCTCAAACATTGGGAAATCTAGGCAATGCTTATGAAAGCAAAGAGGAGTATGACGAAGCAATTACATATTATAAACAAGCAATCGAAATCCAGGAGCAACTTGGTGACAGTCGGGGCGTGGCTCAAAACTATTTCAACTTAGGTAATGCTTACGGGAACAAAGGTAGCTACACTAAAGCTTTTTCCTGCTATGAGCAAGCGCTGGAGTGTTATGAACATGTGGCGGACGTCGATGGGATGACACAAACTTGGACTAATCTGGGCACCACGTACCACAAAAAAAGAGAGTGGGACAAAGCTATTTCCTACTATATGAAATCTCTTCAGAGTTTGAAAGATGTGGAGAACGTCTACAAATTGGCCACAATCTACAACAATATGGCTTCAGCCTTTAGGAGTAAGGGAGAATGGCGTAGCGCTATTTCTTGTTATAAGCAATCCATTGGGTTATATGAGCATACAAAAGATATCACTAGTATCAGTAGATCCAAATTTGGCGTTTTTGGCTATTTTCAGTCGAGATTGCAGGGATTTTGGAGTCATTTATTCAGATTTCGGTTACAGAAAACAACCTATTTCATGGGGTGGTTCATTTTAGCTGGATAGATAGGTTTACACTTTTAGAAACAGAAAGAACGTTTATATTCTCTGATTTCGCCGGTTCTCAGAGAGAAAACGGTCTCATATAGATTTTTGTCTATATATCAAAAGTGTAAACCTAATTTTGAACCACCCCTTTCATATCTGAAAATCGCCCAAATCTAACGCAAAAACTAGATATCGACCGGCAAATTTGTATTTATGTCAACTGTTTAGCCAGAATTCTCTCTCAAAACCTGAAATTTGGATCTACTGAGTATAGCTCAAATGCAAGGTACCATAGGCAATATCTACAAGCGTCAAGGGATGTGGGACAAAGCTATCTCCTATTACGAGCAATCTGTTCAGACTTTTGAATTGGTAGGGGACAGCGATGGTGTGGCTGTTAGCTATGCCAATATAGGCAACATCTATCGGGATAAATGTGAATGGGATCAAGCTGTCGCATATTACGAGCGATCTATCCTGATCTATAGACGCTTAGACGACATCTCAGGTATCGCTCAGACTTGGATTAAATTAGGATATACCTACCAGGTCAAGGGGGAGTATGACAAGACAGCGTCATTCTATAGGCAATCTCTCGGGGCATACCAACAGTTGAATGATATTCATGGGACAGCTCAAACCTATAATAACCTAGGAACCCTCTATGAAGCTAAAGGAGAATGGAACACAGCCATATCTTATTGCGCTCAATCTTTGCAAATGTTTGAACAGGCAGGAGATCTTTACGGCATGGCGAATAGCTACGGGAATCTTGGATTCTTATATCAGGCCAAAGGCGAGACGAAGCACGCGGCAAATTATACAGCGAAAGCATTCCTCATATTTCACCAACTCGATGCGGTCGAAACGGAGCAAGTTGGCGGTCGCTTAGTCCAACTATTCGGCTCTCCCGAAGCAGCAAACGAATATTTGCGCGAGATCGGTAGTGATGTAGTGATGAGTCTATTTTAAGGGGTGAAAGGTAGGGCAGTATGAGCAATCAACAGGGAAGCCGGACCAATATTGACGGTGATGTTCACACGGGTGGTAGTGTATTTAATGCTGGCATTATAAACATCCGGGCTGCACCTTTCCAAGCGAGTGCGGCGGCTGCGCCGAAGCCGCCACGGGATTTTGTGGGGCGGACGGAACATTTGGTGGAGTTGAGTAGGATGCTGACAGGAAGGCAGTCGGCGGCAATTAGAGCCCTTCAGGGGATGGGAGGTATTGGGAAGACGGCGTTGGAGTTGACGCGGTGGTTGAAGCCGGAGTTCTCTGGGCGCCTTTTGGGTGGATTTGGGGCGTCATCAGGGTAATTGTTGAGGTGATTATGTGGACGTGGAGGGCTTATTGTGGTGCGGATTTGAGACAGGAGGCTGATGTCAATGTCTTGAAAATGTTGGCAAACGAGCGTTCCAGAAGTTAACCTATATAGTTGGATCAGAGTAAGCGGCTCAGGCCTATATCGAACATAGAATCAATCATCAAACCGACTATGACCAACAAAAAAACAGAAATCCAAGCGACGCTCTTTGTTTGGTTTTCGCTACTTTCGCATGAGCGATGCCGTCCGTCCCTTAACCGACGGCGAAAGCAAACTTTGGCCGTCGTGGGTAAGGCTGCTTATTTTTGGCATTATCATTGGTTTCATCATTCTTTACTATACTTTACTTTCTGGTAAAGGCTTGAGTGACAAAGGGCAAACCGAAAGGGGCGGAAAAAAGAATCCACCCTGAAAAAACGGGATAAAATGTAAAAATAGTGCTCGGCTAGTTTAAGCAGCGGCATTGAGGCGGCGATGAGCGAGAACGCCTTTAGGGAAATGGTGTGAAACCGAGGCCTTTTTCCGAAAGTCAGGGTCGAGTTGGTCAGGAGTTGGAAAAAGAGCACTCGAGAGAACACGGCGCAGCCTGCCGGGAGTGGATTGAGGCTCTCGATCCCAGTAGCCAGTCGGTATGGGAGGAAGAGAAGCGGCTAAATGGGAAAGAAGATTGCCAGCCAGCAGCCCCAGTTCAGGTAAGCGGAAACAAGCCTCATCGGCATGAACAAATTGACGATGTAAGCCAATCATCTGCTTGGAAGCCAAGGGGGGGAGGTTCAACAGGCCAGCGTTCCAGGTAGACAAGATAAATGGTTTCAGGCTGCAAAGTCATAACGGTCGCCAAAACCAAAGGTGTGTTGTAGGCCGGATCCTGAATGACGTAAATCGAGTAGGTACGGTTGGCTGTATCCACCTTGGTTGTTCTGGGGACGAGATTGTGCCATGCTTGATAGCAAATCAGGCGACCACTATAGAGAAAGCGACCAGACGAGTCCGGAGTTGTAGCCTCGAGTCGCTTTCCTTATAGCTGCGAGAGCGGACGCACAATATCACCATATTCAGGTGGTCTGCCTTTTCTTTGCGTTTGGGAACTCATTGCGGCGCACTGTGCAGTTAATCTTCCCGCAGGACAAATCGGTCTATGCCGCTTTCTAGCATTTCTCTGATTGTAAACCCGGCATCGACCACCGCCACTTCGTCTGACTCCAGTGATTTCTTCGTTCTTTCAGCAGCTTTTTCCGAAACTCACTTTCCTTTGTTCCAACCGTGCATCTCATGATTGCCTTGAGCAGTGGCACTCGCTTCCCGCCTATCTCCCCGAGCTTATCATCACTCCAAAGATGAGCGGGCAATGCCCGACGAGCCGTTGAGTTATAGAGTCGGTTCACTTTCCCTTGCAGCTTCGGTCGCCAGAACCCTGTGATATCTATGCTTTTCACTCGGTACCCTTCT
This sequence comes from Chloroflexi bacterium TSY, assembly GCA_019217005.1. Next base: position 150,557 of record JAHBNG010000021.1, on the reverse strand, counting down.
AACTTTTTTGCCTCCCATTCCCCTTTCCACTTCTTCTTGCCACGACCCCAGCAGACTTGTGATATCCCATGATCCATATCGAAAGCTCCACCAGCTTCGCCGGAGCTCCTCATCTTCAAACCCGCTTTCTTTCAATGCGCTATGGATTGCTCCTCGACTTTTCAGAAACGACCCATTCAGCATTGCCCACATCAGACGCATTACATTTACGTTTGTTCCCATCGGCGTTACTTGCAATACATTCATCAATACTGCTATAGTTATTTCTGGCGCGGTTAGCATTCCTTCCTCCTTTTTGGGTTCTCTACCTTTAGGATGAACTGCTAACCGCTTTTTGTCACATTTCTCACCTCATCTCTTTTCTTTTACCAGAAAGTAAAGTTTAACACCTTCTCGCGTATATTTTATTTTTTGGATTGGCCTAAGGAGGAATCGCCATGCAACAACAATACCCAATTTTAGAATACGATTCAGATCCCCAAGGCATCATTGACTACGACATGGAAACGGACAGCATACCCGGGATGCCAGAACATTGCGTCCTCTGCTTCTTTGGGGATGTCTTTGAGCACTTTTTGGAACAAGCTCTGATCAAACCTTTCACCACCATCGGAACAGAGATGGGTGAACACCCAATCTATCACTATGAAGTTGATGGTCGCACCGTTGCACTCCTCCATCAAGGAGTGGGCGCTTCATTGGCCGCATTCCTCCTGGAAGGAGCCATCGAATTTGGCGCACGCAAGTTTATCGCCTGTGGGGGTGCAGGTGTTCTGGATCCAACAATCGCCATGGGCCACATCCTGGTGCCAACTGCCGCCGTTCGCGATGAAGGCACATCATACCATTATCTGCCACCAGCCCGTGAGGTAGAACCTACATCGACTGCGTTGACTGCCATTGAGGACGTACTGAAAAAACGCAACGTGGAGTATCTCTTGACCAAAACCTGGTCAACTGATGGCTTCTTTCGTGAGGCTAAGGGAAAGGCTGCGCTACGAAAATCTGAAGGCTGCCTGGCCGTTGAGATGGAAGCGGCGGCCATGTTTGCTGTCGCTCGCTTTCGCGGCGTGGAACTAGGACAGCTTCTCTACAGTGGGGATAGCGTCGACCCTGAATTGTGGGAAGACCGAGACTGGATGAGTAACTGGACCGTACGTGAAATGCTAGTGGCACTTGCAGCGGAAGCTTGTTTAGCTCTTTAGTCCATGTACACTGGTTATAGGAAAAATTATATGAATGATGACAACACTCCGAATCGTGATAATCATATCGAACATCGCGATATTTCAATCGGCACTCTTGCCGGACGAATATTTACGCCAACGTTGGTCAAGCAAGCGCCAAATGTGCTTGTCTTGGGCGGCTCCGACGGTGCGTTTGGTTGGTCAAACGCGGTGGGCACTGCGCTGGCTGTGCATGGCATTCGATGGCTGTCTCGTATTACGATTGGGAAGAGAAGTTTAATCTGCCGGACCAGCTTGTTGAAATCCCTTTGGATCCGTTTGCTCAGGCAATCGAACTCTTGCTATCTGAACACTGCTCAGATAGCGATGAAGTCGTCGTGCTCGGTTACTCGCGGGGTGCGGAGTTGGCGCTCTTGCTTGGCACGTTGTTCTCGGAAATTACAGGCATCGTTGCCTATGCACCGAGCGCGCTGATCTGGCGCGGGTTTCCGGTTTCAAAACCAACACCCAAATCATCGTGGTGCTATCGGGGTCAGCCGGTTCCATTTGCCTACTTCGCAGGCGGTTATTTCGACAACAATGGTTGGCAGGATCAAACCATCATTGCCCAAGCCACAATTCCGGTTGAGAAAATTGCTGGACCGATTCTTTTAGTTTCAGGAGCAGATGATGAGGTTTGGCCTTCTGAGAAAATGGCTGAGATGGTCATGACGAGGTTGAAAACTCATGCGCATCCATACCAAAGTCGGCATTTACGACTAACAGGCGTTGGTCATGGTATTGGTGTGCCCAATTTGAAAAAGGGACGTGCGACGAGTTCGGAAGACAACGGTGCTGTCCGGTTGGCCTGGCAAGCGGTGAGAGAATTCTTGATCGAAAAAGTTGAGGAGGAATAGAACGAATGGCTGAACTAGAAAAAACAATTGATGCCGTCGAACAAGGATTGCGAGCGTCACCGGTATTTCTAGACAATGCATCTATCGCTCCAACAAATCTATCGGAGCGCATGGTTCACCACAATGTACCCGGCGTCAGTGTCGCTGTGATCGACAACGGTGCCATTGCGTGGGCCAAAGGCTATGGTGTACTCAATGCAGAGAGCAGGAGCCCGGTAACAACGAATACGCCGTTTGCTGCTGCGTCGGTCACCAAGCCCGTGGCGGCTTTGGCTGCGCTACGGTTAGTGCAGCAGGGGCGGCTCGACCTAGACAGAGACGTCAACCAAACTCTCCAGCAGTGGCGTGTGCCGGAGAGCGAATTGACACGATCTGCCAAGGTGACGCTACGCCACCTTCTGAGTCACACGTCGGGGCTGGATGCGGGCAACTATTGCGGCTATACACCAGATGAGCCGATGCCAACGCTGCTTCAGTTGCTCAATGGGGAACCACCCTCAAATTCCAAGCCAGTCCGGGTTCTCACTGTGCCTGGCACGCGCTATTCTTATTCCGGCGCGGGTTATTGGGTTGTTCAACAACTCATCGAAGAGACGATGGATGAATCTTTTGCCAGCGTCATGCAAAAGCTTGTATTCGACCCGTTAAGTATGAACCACAGTACAATCGGCAAACCCGATGGGGCTGCGTCTGGCCATGCTGATGATGGTTCCGTGACGTCAGATAACCGGACGCGCTATCCTGGCGCCGCTGATGGTGGGATGTGGTCGACGCCAACAGACATCGCGCGTTTTGCGCTGGCAGTAATGAACGCATACAACGGGACAGGACAGCAGATCCTTGAGCAGCCACTGGCCCAGGCGGTGCTGACGCCTCAAATTGGTTTACATGGTTTAGGGCCATTTTTAATTGGTGATGGGGATACTTTGCGCTTTATGCACGGTGGAGAAGGACCCGGCTTTCTCTGCCAAATGGATGCGTTTCCTCTGCGTGGTCAAGGTGCTGTCATCCTGACAAACGGGGACAACGGCTGGTGGTTGATTCAAGAAGTGTTGCGCAGCTTGGCAACTGTATATCAGTGGCCTCACCATCAGCCGATTGGCAAAACGCGCGTGAAAATTGACACAGCACGACTGACAGCGTGTGCTGGAACCTATCAAGTCAATGTGGATCCACTGACGCTTGATCGCTTTGCGGAATATACCGGACAATGGCAGATACGTGATGGGCGTCCCATTGACTACACAATACAGGCAAGGGGTGATCATTTGGTGGTTCGTTATCCCAACGATGAGGCATTGACATTTTATCCAGAGTCGGATGAAACGTTTTTTGCACTGGAGGATGCCACAGAACTTATCTTTCAACCGACCAAGGGTGGAACGGTGAATGCGTTAGAGGCAGTGACGAACAACGGGTTGCGCTTATGTGGGAACCGCTTACGCCAATCCAAATAAATTTGTCTGCTCTACTATAGTCATTCAGGAAAAGATTTTCTTGTCGTTGATAGAATTTCAGCATTTCAGCTCGTCAGTTCTCTGGCTGACCGGCTGAAATGCTGACAAGCTACTGTTTCGTGTGGAAATGCATTATCTGAACATCTATAAAGTGAAGTCAGTTTGAAAACGCGAGTTCTGAATCTTCCCGGAAGGGGTCACAGATCGGCCCGTCTATCCTGCAATATCTGACCCCTTCCGGGAAGATCGGTCAGTGAAAACTATCGTTTCTATCAGATTTCACTGTAAGGTTTGGGAGAGAAATCAAATGCATCTAAACCTAAATGCACGCTTTACAGGAGAGCCAGAAGACGTGCCAGCCTATACGACCCTGCGCTTGGATTTGTCCGAAACGGCCTTTCTGCTCGTGGACTGTGAATATGATGACTCCGACAGTGGGGTTGGTCATGTTCTGGAAGAGATCATTGCGCCGACATTGACCGCTGTACGCAAGGTTGGAATGAAGGTTGTTTATGTTTGTGGTGGAAGTCATGGCGATGCTGGTGCGATGAGCACGGAATTACATGGCACGCGGCGCGGTCAGCAGCGTAAGCGAAAGCCTTGGCGACCTCAGCCGTACACTCATTGGAATCGAGGTATGACACCGCATGATGAGGACCCTGTGATTATTAAGAATGGGCAGAATGGGTTTCGTCACACCAGCTTAGACTTCTACCTACGCACAAACGCTATCAAAAATCTGCTTTGTGTGGGATTCAGCTTTAAATCGTGTCTATTCTACACATTAGTTGGCGCATTTGAACACAATTATCGTGTCGTTTTTCTGCGGGATGGCACCCATCTGCCCGGTGAGAACGAATTTCGCGATACGCTAGACGACTTGCTGCCAGAGAAAGGTTGGGTGCGTCTGGTGTTGACGCGGCTGATCGAGGATCATCTGGGGTATAGTTCAACATGTACGGAACTGCAGGCAGCGTGCGCCAAACTGGATGAGGATAGAGCATGAGACGCCATTCTCTCGTCTATTGCCAGTAGACAGCAATCGTGTCATTCCCGAGTGGAGCGAAGAATCTAACGATTGCGGTCTACTGATTGCTTGTGCCCGTGATTATGCTGTAAAGGAGGGGCAAGAAAATGAACCTTCACATTTCACATCTGCAAGCTGGAGAAGAGACAGCCCTTGTCCGCATTCACAACAGTGCTTTTTCCGAATGGGCGACACAACTGCCTGCCTGTTATCGCTATCAACCACTCAGGGTTGAGCAAGTACGGGATTGGTTGCAACAGCCGCTCCAAACGATCTGGGCGATCCGGCTGTCGGGTGATGTGATTGGCTATGCTGCTTGTCGGCAAACAACTTTGTCAAACGTAGACAAAACTGCCATCCTACACTTCAGCGTCACGCATGAAGATTGGGGGCAAAGTCGGATTGCGGTTGTGCCTGAATTTCAGGAGCAGGGAATTGCAACGAAGCTATTGCAGACGATTCTGGCTGATTTTGCAGACAAAGGTGGTCAATTGGTCACAGCATACGGCTACAGCTTTAACCCCGCTGCCACGCGCCTGTTTAGCAAACTAGGTTTTGTCAATCGTGAGCGATTTACGTTTGCACCCTACTCTGATCGGGAGCCGTTTACATATGATTCAATCTTTGCCCAGCTTGATTTGACCGAACCATTACCAAACCTTCCGTTGAATCACGAGCTGACCGTTCGCACAGTGCAAGATGGTGATATGGGTGCGATACAGCGGATCTTTCGCGAGAGTGCCTCCTTTGCCTATGAAGGGGAACCATCAGAGCAGCAATTGGTCGAGTGGTTATCTAATGAGAACGCTGATATTCGTTTGGTTGCAGAAGTGAATGGAGACGTTGTCGGTCTCATGGAGTGTTATCGAGACGGCGTGATTGGGATCCCTGGCATTCTTCCCCCGTATCGCAAACGCGGAGTTGGCACGACTTTGTTTGAACACTTGCTACGCGCCATGCAACGAGCCAAGTATCCCTTGGCAGTTGGCGATACGGGGCTGATCCAACACGAAATGATGCGGTTATATGAACGTTTCGGATTCGATTGTTCACGTCGGTTGCTAAATTGGGTTAGAGACTGTGAACAAAGTGATTGACAATTACTATCTTATAGGATTGATTTAACTATGTCTGGCAATACAACACAAAAAACTCTCGAAGAACTCGATGCTGAACTTAGCGAACGATATGGTGATTACGTTGGTTTCGATACCGACGCATCGCCTTATCTAGTTGAATATTACGGAGAAGACCCACTCGGGGAAGTCAAACGACTGTTGGCTCAATCTGTCCAAGCAGAGAGCAAGATTTTGGACGTTGGCTGTGGTCCTGGTCATACACTGTGCAAGTTTGCGCCCAAAGTCGTCGAAGCTTGGGGAATTGATGAGGATGCAGCGTTGCTTGAAGCGGCACGGACACGCGTAGACGCATCCGGCCTCTCCAACGTCACGCTCATCCACGGCAATATTGTCGACGAAGCCCAGGTGAACCAGCTTCCCGACAATACGTTCGACATTGCGTTCACCGAGAGCGGCCCCAATCTCAACGCAGCCCTGGCACGCAAGCTGAAAGAAAACGCACTATTTTTCCAAGAGATTGGAGGGTATTTTTCGGCCTATCAGTTTCACGAAATTATGGGGCGCAAACCTCACACCTATTACGCCTATGGCCACGACTACAGTGACCAGATCTTGTTGAACCAGATGGCCGAATTGGACTTTGTTCCGATTAGCGTCAAGAACTACTTCTTCGACTGGTACTTTCGGGATGTCGACCATTTGGAAGCGCAGGTGATCAATGTGCCTTGGCAGCTTGGGGATTGGCGTATGGGTGGACCGTTGCCCTATGAACGAGAACGGGATCGCGCGGCACTGGAACTATATGCCAGATATAATACGACATCAAAGGGCATCCGGTTCCAAGAACATGTGCGGGTCTTTGCGTGGCGTAGAGAGCATGTCCATTTCTATCCAGTGCAGGGGTGACACTATGAAGATTGACTATCGACAACTGACAAAAGACGAGATTTGGTTGGCTTGCGATATTGACATCGCCGAAACGGGCAACCTAGTCTACCGATTTCGCTCGAACGAGCTTGAAACAGAGGAAAAAGCATGGGACCGACCAAACTGGTCAGTTGAACATTGGCAGGAAAACTTGAAGGATTGGCGGGATTACGTCGGCATCGATTGTCTCTACGGCGCTTTTGTTGACGGCCAAATTGTTGGGATGACAAGCCTTCGTTATCCCCGTGAGGATGGTGTGGCATTGCTCGTGTCGATTCATGTCACGCGGGAATATCGTAGAGGTGGCATCGGACAAATGCTGTTTCAACAAATTCTTGAACGTGCGAGAGAGAGAGGTGCCAAAGCCATTGGTGTCTATGCCGTTCCCACTGATTCGGCTATCGGTTTTTATCTTGCACAGGGATTTCGACCTCGCTCTGTATTCAGTGATGATGGCAATGAGGAGACAATGGAGGATATTTACATGGAGTGTCAATTCAAATGAATGCCTTTGGGTGACGGTGGGGATTGGCGTTCGCTTCTACCAGGCTTTGGTGATCAGCGCTGAACGAATCGTTGAATTGCAGAATTGTTGAATTGCCGAATGATTAATGAGTGTCCTTCGACTCTATATTGAATTCAGGAGACAAAATGATTCTTCAAGATATTATTAACCGTACAATGCCGCCCCAACCTTGGGCGGATGGAGACAAAATCCCGTGGAATGACCCAGCGTTTAGCAAACGAATGCTGGATGAACATCTCTCTCAAGCCCACGATGCGGCCAGCCGTCGATTCGCCACGATTGACAAACATGTTGACTGGATCAACTTCACATTCCTTGCGCAAATGCTGTCGCGTATTCTGGATCTGGGCTGTGGCCCGGGCCTCTATACCAAACGACTGGCGCGCTTGGGGCATGACTGTGTTGGCATCGACTTTGCGCCAGCCTCCATTGTCTATGCACAGTCACAGGCTGAAACTAATCAGCTGACAATCGACTATCGTCATGCGGATATTCGGCAAGCCAAGTACGGTCAAGATTTCGATCTTGTGATGTTCATCAATGGCGAATTCAATGTGTTTCGTGCAGAAGAAGCCCGAGAACTCTTGCGCAAATCATGGAATGCTCTGAAAGAAGGTGCACTGATTCTGCTTGAACCGCATACGTTTGATGGTGTCCGGGAAAAGGCTGATGCTCCAACAAGGTGGCGTGCAGCACGGGAAGGGTTGTTTTCGGATTCTGCACATCTCTGGTTACAGGAGCATTTCTGGGATGTCGAGAGTCAATCGACCATCACACGACACTACATCATCGACGTTGCGACGGCAGAGGTCACAAGACATGCTGAAACATTGCAGGCATACACGGAAGAGGACTATCGACAACTTCTCGAGTCAATTGGATTTGCGAACATTCGGCGGTTTTCATCGTTGATGGGCGATATAGATTCAGCGCAGGGAGACATGTTTGTTCTTGTTGCGCAAAAGGATCGAACGAATTGTTAAATTGTTAAATTGCTGAATTGTCGAATTGCTAAATGTTTAATGAAGGTTCTTGGACTCTCATTCCTTGGGTGTGTCCATTCCTTTCTTGTCGAGAGACGAACGTCCGAAGTTTACATGATGTGGCGGGAAGAAAACACGATGAGACATTTTGAAAATCGATCAATTGCGACCCGATATGACAATGGCAGGCCGCAGCTTCATGGAGCGATTATTACTCTCTTTGTCAAGGAAATTGGTCAGAGTGAACCCTTCTCAGTTGTGTTAGATGTGGCTTGTGGAACGGGACATTCTTCAGAGCCACTCATGCAAATCTCTAAAAGGGTAATTGGGATTGATGTTTCGCGAGCAATGATTGAGATTGCCAGGAGGAACTTGCCAAATGTGGAGTTCAAGATTGGCCGTGCAGAATCCTTGCCATCAGATATTGGTCCGATTGATGCGGCCTTTGTTGGAAACGGTTTCCATTGGTTGAATAAGCAAAAGTTCCTGCTCTCCCTCTCTCATCTTCTATCGCCTAGTGGATGGCTGGCTGTTTATGGATTGGGTTCACCCAATAATATGATCGGTAATCCGATCCAATAAATATGCACAAGAAGAATCCAAAAGACAAAGCGCAGCAGGAGCTTGAGAGAATTCTGCGTAGTATCCGCACTGCTCCTGGACCAAAAATTGAAGGTGCGCCGGAGTGGCTTCACGGAATCGAGGAGCTGAGAGATTTCTTCAGCTCTACAGCTTCGGTCTGGGACGCGGTCTTTGGCACCGACGCAGATCCTCTCTATCGGGCTGTCGCAGAACAGATTGAGCGGACAGAATCTGAAGTGCGCGTTCTCGTCTTGGGCTGCGGCACGGGACTTGAATTGGAAGAAATCTTCGCCAAACTGCCGAATGCCCGCGTGACGGGCATCGACTTGGCGTCAGGGATGCTTGCCGAACTGCGTAGGAAGTTCCGTGAGAGATTTTCGCAGATCGAGCTGATCGAGCGGTCGTACGTTGGTTTGCCTCTGGGTGAGCAACGGTTTGATTACGTGATCGCCACACTCACGGTTCATCACCTGGCACCAGAGACAAAACTCGACCTGTATCGGACTGTTCGGACGGTGCTCAAACCGAATGGGAAGTACATTGAGGGGGATCAATCCACAAGTGTGGAGAAGGAACGGGAAGTTCTGCGGTGGTATCGGGCATATATCTCGACACTGCCCGGAGGGGATAAGGCCGAATGGAATTACGACGTCACGTTGAGTCCAGAGACTGAGGAGTGTCTTTTGTGGGAAGCAGGTTTCTCGCAAGTCGATCTCACATGGGAGTTACGTGACGAATCGGGGCATGGACTGGCTGTGTTTGTGGCCAGCAGGTGAGTTGAAGGGAGGGGAAACTATATGAACTATCGAGAAATGACCGTCGACGAAATCTCCCGTATTGGAGAGGTCAATCGGGAAGAGGTGATCGAAGCGGAGTATGTGGCCGAGCCAGATGGGTCTGGCTTTGGCATTGTGGCGAAGCTGCGACATCTGGATCCACCCAAACGCAACCCTGCTTGGGGAAAAGTCGGAACAGAGAAGCGCATTCGCATTTGGAAACCAGCTCTCGATCAAGGTGGTTGCATGATCGGTGCATTTCATCAGGACAGATTAACGGGTTTCGTCATTCTTGGTCCGGCGAGAAGTGATCAATCTGCCGAAATTGTAGCGCTCTTTATTGACCGAGATTTTCGCCGAAAAGGCATTGGATCCGAGCTGATGGATCGGGCAGTCAAGAAGGCACAGGATCGGGAAATCTTAGCGCTCTATCTCTATGCCAATCCAACCGTTGCGTCAGCTAATTTTTATCTCAAGAAGGGTTTTGACATTACGGGGCTGATATCAAAACAGATTGTCGCGAACTTGCCGGGAGACATCCTCATGGCGAAACGACTCCATCGCTCGTCATAAGATGGAGCGCAGTTAATCAGCTAAGTGAGGCTCTACTTGGGCAAGATGAATGAGATGATAGGATGAATGAGATGAATGAGATAAACATCGTGTCACGTTCAACGACTTCTTGCCCGTTGTGCAAGATATTGGTTGATAAAAACCTAACTGATCGCATACAGAAAACGAGGTGATCGACCACAAAATGTATAAGCTACTTGGTTTCTCAGAGAAAAAGCAGCTCTACCCACAATTTAAGATCTGATCAAATGTGCAAGGAACATTTGTGAATTCTCGAAGCAAGAAATTTTTCTCGTACTACAAACCTTATTTAGGGATGTTTTTCGCTGATATGGCTGGTGCGATGATTGTGTCGGTCATTGCGCTGATCCTGCCGTTGTGCGTAAGGTACGTCACCAAAAATCTCTTGGATGACATCACGCCCACCACGCTCAATCAGATCTATGCAATGGGTGCAGTCATGCTAGCCCTCGTCATTGTTCATACGCTCTGCAATATGTTTGTCGCTTACCAAGGGCATGTGATGGGGGCAATGATGGAGCGCGACATGCGTGGTGAGTTGTTTGATCATTATCAAAAACTTTCGTTCGGTTTTTACGATGAACAAAGAACCGGACAGTTGATGACGCGGATTACCCATGACACGTTTGCTCTTGGCGAATTGTTTCATCATGGTCCTGAAGATATCGTCATTTCATGTCTACACTTTGTCGGCGCGCTCATAATCTTGCTCACGATCAATGTGAAACTGGCCATCATTGTCTTTCTCTTCTTGCCGGTGATGGCTCTTCACGCGGTCTTTTTTAACAAGAAGATGAATGTTGCGCTGCGGCAAAGCAGGGAGAGAATCGGCGACATCAATACACAAGCGGAAGATACGCTTGCAGGCATTCGGGTTGTCCACTCATTTACAAACGAAGAAATCGAAAAAAAGAAGTTTGCCCATGAAGACAATCGTCTGGTCGAAAGCAGAAGAGAGAGCATTCGCAGCGAGACAATCTTTTATGAAGGGTTAATCGGTTTTACACAACTGATGACCATTGCCGTCATTGTCTTTGGTGGCGTTGCGATTGTGAATGCGACATTGGATTTGGCCGATTTAGTGACCTTTTTACTCTATATCGGTCTCCTGATTGAACCAATCAAGCGGTTTGGCAATTTCGCCAGGCTTTATCAAGAAGGGATCACCGGCTTTGACCGCTTTATGGACGTGCTCGACGTGGAGCCGGATATCCCAGACGCGGCCAATGCCGTTGAACTGACGCACGTTGAGGGAAATGTGTCATTTAGAGACGTCAGCTTTACCTATAAAACCTATAACAAGGGCAAGGACTATGTCTTGCGGAACACATCCCTGGATATCAAAGCTGGCGAATATGTGGCCTTGGTTGGGGCTTCCGGCGTGGGGAAAACCACCCTCTGTTCGCTGATTCCTCGCTTTTATGATGTAAATAAGGGCAGTGTACTGCTCGATGAGCGGGATATCAGAGAGATTCGCCTACGCTCTCTGCGCAAGAACATCGGCATTGTCCATCAAGATGTCTATCTGTTTGCGGGAACAGTTGCAGACAACATCCGCTATGGCAAACTGGATGCAACAAAGACGGAAATCATTGCGGCAGCCAAAAAGGCGAATGCGCATGATTTCATTATGGCGTTACCAGATGGGTATGAGACAGACATTGGTCAACGAGGCGTCAAGCTTTCCGGCGGACAAAAGCAACGGTTGAGTATTGCACGCGTTTTCTTAAAAGATCCTCCCGTTCTGATTTTTGATGAGGCAACGAGCGCGCTGGACAACGAAAGTGAAAGAGCCATTCAAGATTCATTGGAGAAGTTAACCGACAACCGCACAACGCTTGTCATCGCCCACCGTCTGTCCACGGTCAGAAATGCCCAGCGAATCATTGTCTTAACCGATGACGGAATTGCTGAACAAGGAACGCATGAGGAGTTGATTATACAAGGTGGTGCTTATGCGAATCTGTATTATATGCAGTTAAGGATATAACGCATTGTGAATTGTAAAGTTTAATTGAGAATTCTAATGAGGGTTCGTTGAATGCATGTGAACAGATTGGCTCTTCAGGAATCCAAGGGGTTGACAAACTCGAAAATGGCTAGCGCCGGTTGAGTGGCAGAGCCGTATCGAAACCAAAGCGGGTCTACCCCCTGAGATCCGGTTGAGCCAACAGATTCACCACGGAGGCACTTGTAACGCTGTAACCATGGATGTGGGTTGCTGTCGTATGGGTATGTTTCATAACAAGATGGGCAAGGTGCCAGCGGATGAATTCTCGGCCGTCTGTGAAGCGGAGATGGGGCGGCCCACGCAAAATTTGGCGCTTTGAGAACTGGCCGCTGCGCCCCACCCGATGCACAGTTTAGAGTGGCTGATGTGGGGGTGGTTCAGAATTAGGTTTACACTTTTGATACATAGACAAAAATCTATATGAGGTCATTTTCTGCCTGAGCATGGCTCAAATTAGAAAATATAAACATCTTTTCTCTTTGCAAAAATGTAAACCTAATTGTCCGCCTAAAATGAACCACCCCCTGATGTGGATACGGAATTGCGTGAGATTATTGCGAATATCAAAGGAGAACACGGTGACCAAAAATCCTGACCAAAAGCGAATGCAGAAATATTTCCATCTCAGCTCGCAAATCGCGCAAATGGATCACGCACAACTCTCATCTGTGCTTGATAACAGTGAACCGATTACAAGCTGGGGTAGACATCAGACGTTAGAAATTGACGGTACGAATGTTTTTGTGAAACGTATCCCCGTGACAGACATCGAGTACGAGAACATGTTCTCAACAAACAATCTATATGACTTACCAACCTATTATAACTATGGACTCGGCTCTGTTGGTTTGGGCGTCTATCGCGAACTCGTTACACTCATCAAGACAACCAACTGGGTGTTAAGTGGAGAGATCGACTCCTTTCCGCTGTTGTATCACTACCGCATCATTCCGATCGGTGGTGAGCGTGCAGAGGTGGACGAAAAAAAACGTCAGGGATATATCAAGTACTGGGGAGGCAATGAGAATATTGGGCGCTATATGCTTGATCGAGCCAATGCCAATTATGAGCTGGTCTTATTTCTGGAGCACATACCGCATGTGCTGCAACCTTGGCTTCTCGAACACCCAGAAGAGGTTGACTGGGCTTTTGACGAACTGCGCGTCACAATCGACTTTTTGAAGAAAAAGGGCATCATCCACCTCGACGCCCACTTCTACAATGTACTCACCGACGCAAAACGTGTCTATCTGACTGACTTTGGCTTGGTCCTTGACAGGGCTTTCCCGCTGCGGGAAGACGAAATGAGATTTTTTGAAGCGCATGTGGACTACGACCACGGAGAAATTCTGTCCTGTTTGGGCGACATGATCTATGAGATGTATGAAGCACTGCCAGAACAGGAACAGGGTCAATTAAAGGAGAAATACGGGTTACCGGACAATGTCCACGCTTTGATCGCCGGCTTACTTCACAACATTGAGGAGATTCATGCGGGTGGCATCATCAAGTTAAACGAAACGTTTCTCGATTGTATCATCCGATATCGGGACATTAACATCTTGATGTTCGACTTCTACTCAAGTACACGAGGCGATAACAAAAAAACAGCAAAATTTCCCCAGATAGAGCTACGGCGCCTACTGAACGAAATCGGGTTTGTTTCTGATGCCTAATGATTATGGAGAGACTCTGATGTGCCTAGGTCGCCCTATTTATGAGCTGTATGAAGCACTGCCAGAACAGAAACAGCGCCAATTAAGGGAACAGTATGGTGTATCTGCTGAGGGCGACCAATATTACAAACTAAGGTCTGTCTTGGTTGAGAATATCGAAGAAATCAATGGCAGCGGTGTTATTCAGTTGAGCGATACCTATCTCGCATGTGTTCTCAGATATCGTCACATTATTACCTTAATGACCAATTTCTTTGGAGATATGAGTGACAACAAGCAGAAGGACACGAAATTCCCCCTTGCGCAACTGAGGCGGTTGCTTCGTGAAAGAGGCCTTCTGTCTGGCACTGATGATTAAATAAACTTTACTTTCTGGTAAAAGAAAAGAGATGAGGGGAGAAATGTGACAAAAAGCGGTTAGCGTTTCATCCTAAAGGTAGAGAACCCAAAAAGGAGGAAGGAATGCTAACCGCGCCAGAAATAACTATAGCAGTACTGATGAATGTATTGCAAGTAACGCCGGTGGGAACAAACGTAAATGTAATGCGTCTGATGTGGGCGATGATGAATGGGTCGTTTCTGAAAAGTCGAGGAGCAATCCATAGTGGATTGAGTGAAAGCGGGTTTGAAGATGAGGAGATCCGAAGAAGCTGGTGGAGCTTTCGATATGGATCATGGGATATTGCAAGCCTGCTCTCATCGTGGCAAGAAGAAGTGGAGTGGAAAGGGGAATGGGAGGCAAAAAAGTTAGAAGGATACCGAGTGAAAAGCATAGATATCACAGGGTTCTGGCGACCGAAGCTGCAAGGGAAAGTGAACCGACTCTATAACTCAACGGCTCGTCGGGCATTGCCCGCGCTCATCTTTGGAGTGATGATAAGCTCGGGGGAGATAGGTGGGAAACGAGTGCCACTGCTCAAGGCAATCATGAGATGCGAGGTAGGCACAAAGGAAAGTGAGTTTCGGAAAAAGCTGCTGAAAGAGACGAAGAAATCACTGGAGTCAGACGAAGTGGCGGTGGTCGATGCCGGGTTTACAATCAGAGAAATGCTAGAAAGCGACGTCGACCGATTTGTCCTTCGGGAAGCGATTAACTGCACAGCGCGCCGCAATGAGTTACCCGAACGTAAGGAAAAGGCAGACCACCCGAATATGGTGATATTGTGCGTCCGCTCTCTCGATGCTATAGGGAAAGCGACTCGAGGCCACAACTCCAGACTCGTTTGGTCAATTTGTCTATAGTGGTCGCCTGATTCGCTATCAAGCATGGCACAATCTCGTCCCCAGGACAACCAAGGTGGATACAGCCAACCGCACCTATTCGATTTACGTCTTTCAGGATCCTGCTTATCACACACCTTTGGTTCTGGCGACCGTCATGGCTTTACAAGCTGAAACCATTTATCTTTTCTATCTGGAGCGCTGGCCTGTTGAACATCCCCCCTTGGCTTCCAAGCAGATGATTGGCTTACATCGTCAATTTGTTCATGCCGATGAGGCTTGCTTCCGCTTACCTGAACTGGGGCTGCTGGCTGGCAATCTTCTTTCCCATTTAGCCGCTTCTCTTCCTCCCATACCGACTGGCTACTGGGATCGAGAGCCTCAAGCCACTCCCGGCAGGCTGCGCCGCGTTCTCTCGAGTGCTCTTTTCCAACTCCCGACCAACTCGACCCTGACTTTCGGAAAAAGGCCTCGGTTTCACACCATTTCCCTAAAGGCGTTCTCGCTCATCGCCGCCTCAATGCCGCTGCTTAAACTAGCCGAGCACTATTTTTACATTTTATCCCGTTTTTTCAGGGTGGATTCTTTTTTCCGCCCCTTTCGGTTTGCCCTTTGTCACTCAAGCCTTTACCAGAAAGTAAAGTAAAATTGTATAAGAGGAGAAAACCGATGGAATCTGTTCAAGAACACTTAAGCCCACGCATTGCTCAATTGCAACAGGCACTTGAAGATGGCGTTCCAAGTGCGTTGGATGATTTCTGGCTGGCTCTCGAGCAAGAAGGGACGCCAATCGTCGAAATGCTCGAAGGTGATGATGAATATTGTCTCGTCACATTTGTCTGGCGCGACGATGGCAACACCAAGTATGTAATCGTCATGGGCGCATTGAATCCTTTCCAATATCGAGATGGCGAGTGGATCCTCGACGCGGGTGAGATGACGCGTCTCAACGAAGCGGATCTCTTTTTCAAGACCTATCGGGTGCGCAAGGATGCTCGTTTCACGTATCGATTTTGGCCTAGTGACATCCCCATGCCCTTCCGTCAATCAGAAGATTGGGTTGCCCGACGGACAACCAGGCAAACCGATCCCTTCAATCCACACCAATTTGTGGAACCTGCCGACGAAGCATTTGACTCGCCTGGCTTCACCGAATCCGTGGTTGAATTACCCGACGCTCCACCACAGCCCTGGATCCACAAAGATGCAAGTGCTCCCTCTGGACAACTCGATTGTCATCGCTTTCAGAGCGATATCTTATCCAACGAACGCCGCATTTGGGTCTATACACCGCCTGGATATGAAAAAACGAACGACGTGGCGTCCCAAAAGCGCTATGCTCTGCTTCTTCTCTTTGACGGCTGGTTCTACATTCACCTTATTCCCACACCCACTATTTTGGACAATTTGTTTCACGCAGAGAAATTGCCTCCCTTTGTGGCTGTTTTTCTGGACAAGGCTGATCCAAAAACGCGGTCCAAGGAACTCCACTGTTATCCACCCTTTACGCAGTTTATTGCAGATGAACTGATTCCCTGGATTCGTACGCACTACAGTGTCACTGATGATCCGGAACAAACCATCGTTGGTGGGGTCAGCGCGGGAGGAGAAGGTGCGCTCTACACAGCATTGTCTCACCCAGAAATCTTTGGTCACGTCATATCCCAAGATGGTGCCTTCTGGTGGAGTCCCCAGGACGACCCTGAGCCACAAGAATGGCTGGCACGCCACATTGCGACAACCGAACGGCGCCCGAGTTCCATTTACTTGGAAGCTGGTCTGCTCGTCCCATACCATGATGATACCCCCTTAAGCAACCTGAATGTGAATCGACACATGCGCAACGTGTTGCAAGCGAAAGGGTATCCGCTCATCTACTCTGAATATTGGGGCGGGCATCACTTTATTTGCTGGCGTGGATCGCTGGCAGATGGTCTGCTTTCGCTCAGAATTTGCTCTTGACATCTTGATCCCTCCATGATAATATATCGATTTATGTTATATCCATCTAAGATATATCAAATTTTGTACTAGTTATGGAAATACCCATCAGACGTCCACAGCGGATGATTCTCGATTCACAATATTATTTTCGCCATGTTTCTTCTTGCATCAGTTTTTCTCGCCCTGTCGTTCCTGGCACTACTAGGAACGAGCTACTGGATTGCGAACCTACTCCTATACGCCAAGCGTCAACCCATCATCTGTACACCTGCAGATTACGATCTGGCATACGAGGATCTGTTCTTCTTCAGCCAGGATGGGCTGATGTTGAAAGGTTGGTGGATCCCAGCTGAGACTGTTGCACGCGTGAATGGACAGGAGCCAGTTGTGATCGTCCTACACCCCATGTTCGGCAACCGACAAGGACTCTGTACAAAGCACCAAGCCTGGCCGCCCCTTTTTTCGATAGATGTTGACCTATTGAAAATAGCAGAAACCTTCCACAAAGCCGGATATACAGTTTTTATGATCGATTTTCGCTCTCATGGTGAGAGCCAAGCTGGTCTGTGCGCTGGCGGATTAACTGAAGATCAGGATGTAATGGGGGCAGTCGATTACGTATTCCGCCGGCTTGCTGCGGATGACCCCACGATACCGATAGTCGGGGTCATCGGGTTTGGTCTAGGGGCCACGGCAGCCCTTGCAGCAGTGGGACGAGAGAAGGGTGGCACTGACGTTATCCGGGTGTTCAGTGGAGATAGCGAAGGAGGTTCAGGAATTATCGATATCCAACCTCCCAACGTCAAGCGGCTGCGTTTTCTTGTAGCCATCCAGCCTGCTTCGATTGGCGTACTGCTGCGGGGTTATATTCGCAAGAGAATCGGACCTCTTGGCTTGGTGTTGGTTCCATTCGTGGACATGTTTTGTCAATGGCGAGGTGGCTACCCACTGGCAACGGGATTGCTCAAATATGGGCAGGAGATTCATCTTCCGGTGTTGTATATTCAGTCCCGCTCCGACTCCTGGGGCACATGGGATGAGGTCCAAAGCCTCTATGAAGCCACTCCCGGCCCAAAGCAGATGTGGTGGATCGACGACCCGTTTGGGCGACTTGAGACTTATGCACATGTCGGAGAGCATTTAGATACGGTTTTGGCGTTTGTCAACCAACAGCTCGGCGAGTGTTCGGATGAAGATAAACTGTAGAGATAAAACATGACGGAGCAAAGAGAACGCACAGATTCTACTCTCTTATCAAAAGTCCTGATGGAAATCGAGAATCGACGCGAGCAACAGATTGCCCTGCGCCGAAAACTACACATGCATCCCGAATTGGCCGGGCAAGAACAGCAGACAGCCAGGATCATCGTCGATTGTCTAAACGATCTAGACTTGGAGCGACAAACCAACA
Source organism: Chloroflexi bacterium TSY (assembly GCA_019217005.1). The sequence continues at coordinate 132,260 of JAHBNG010000021.1, read as the reverse complement.
TCGCTGGTCATGGCGTTGTTGGCACGCTGCACGGCGAGCAACCGGGCCCGATTGTCGCTTACTACACACCGATGGATGCCCCCCTCGTGCCTCAATTAGCACGACAGACAGAGGAGGGTGAACATCAAGAACAGATTGCAAGCGTACGTCACGTGGGCGGACACGATGTCTACATGGCAGTGGCCTTGGGTCTGGCAACCGCGCTTTCCGCCGTTCGAGACCAACTACCGGGGACTGTGCGCTTCATTTTTCAGCCAGCGGAGATGCCGCGCGATGGAGCATATGCCATGCTGGATGCTGGCGTTTTGGATGAACCGACCCCTCAAGCCATCTTCGCCCTCTCTGCGGCACCGCTTCCCGTTGGCCAATTCATGGTTGGCCCCGGCGTTGGATTGCCAGGCAGAGAACGGTTTGACATCACGGTGCAGGCAAAACATGATCTGACCTCGGTCGCCGACACAGTCAGGCAGGCCCTCAAAAAGCTCAGCACACTGCCGCCCTTTGGCGGCGTCGATCCACAAACCATCTTTGACTGGCTAATGATGGAAAATGGCCCGCTGCAAAGCTTTATCAACGTGCGTTCCGACCCGCCCGAAAGCGGTATGAACCCAGAGCAATGCACCATTCGCGGCCGTGTCAAAGCATCTGACGAGGACGCCTTCGCACAGGCTCGCGATCAGATTCGACAAACCCTGGCGGAGTTTACCACCGATGATGTACAGATTGACCTCAAGTTTCTGAACCCTCGCCTTCCCAATTTGCGTTCCGACTCCCAGTTAACCCAGGCCGTTATTCCAGCCCTTGAAGCTGTCGTTGGTCAAGAGAACGTGCTCATTCAACGCGCGTCCTTTCCCCATGGTGGAGCCGGGTTTGCCTTATTCGCCGAACGCGTCCCTAGCGTCATGCACTTTTTGGGTGCATCGAATCCCGAAAAAGGCGTTGTATCACTCCCCTTTACCGCCAATTTCGACATTGACGAAGAGGCAATCACGATCGGCACCAAGGCCATGGCAAGCGTGATCATCAATTCGCTTGGTGGGTACGACACAACAAAATGTACCAAAGAAAGCGACTGAAGGCGCAAAATGGGGCTTGTCAGCCGATCGTCCACCTTCGTGGACGAAGTCGGATACCGTCCACGAAGGTGGACGATCGGTCTTGCCATGAACATGGTTTCATCCTGTTCTCCCACTTTCTCGCGTAGACCCCTCCAATCCGACAATGCGGGCATCCAAGTCAGCCAGGGTACGGGCTATGCTCTCTTGTTCACGTTGAGAAGCCACCAACAGCCGATGCAAGTGCCCAATCCAGATCAACATGCGGCCGTTGAGCTGCTCAAGCGTGATCTCCTCACGCTCCCACCTAAGTTCCAGTTCCTCCAAAGTTTTAGCGGTAAAGCGTTCGTCTACATCCATCAAATTGCTCCTTTTGAGAAAGAGGGAGGCGTGTTGCGTATTGCATGTTGCGTGATACCAGCAGAGGATCAGGTTGTGCTGCAAGAAGCCACCTGGATGAGCGACGTGTGTATCCACAGTCCACATCCAGCACAGCCAGATTCTCAACTCGTACCACGCACTACGCAACACGCACTACGCCCCTTGTTGACGACCACCCCAACCTGGGAACGCCCCGCTGCTTTTTGGGCAGGGCAATCCACAATCGAGGTGGCCGCAAAATCTTTTGACAGACTCGTAAGGAGCTTGTAAGATGACACACAGCCACCCAGACTGGTCTGTACAGTTCGGGTGGTGAGCCGACCGTCGAGTGGGTTCAGCACTCGGCGGCGGCGAATTCTTCAATTGACTGATCTGGCCAAACGGTTTGATGAGGTGGCCGCTGACGAACACGATGCGTGTGGAAGACCGGCTTCAGGGGTCTAGCGGTCCCTCATCAACCATTGCCCAAGCGGGACCCAATGGCTGGATTGAGGACAGATGATAAACGATCTTGAATGCTGTGTCAAACGTGATGAACGATACGATAAATATGCACAGCGAGCTATAGTCGAGAAAGACCATATCAGCTTATACACATTTAGGAGAATGCCTGACTCATGAAGATCGTTCTCTATGCCCTTCTCGTTTATGTTCTGTTAACCGCGGTGATCTTCTTCATGCAGCGTCGACTTCTCTATCTCCCCGATACGACGCGTCCATCTGACATGTCTGTTCAGGCGGCTGGCCTGGCATTCTGGCCAGCATCGGACAGCGACTACCGCGGCTTGATCAGCGCTGGGCACCAGAACGATCCCAAGGGAACGGTCATTGTCTTTCATGGGAACGCGGGCAGGGCGGTTGACCGCAGTTATTACGTGCAGGCGTTAACGCCGCTGGGATACCGGGTGCTGCTCGCTGAATACCCAGGTTATGGTGGGCGCAACGGTTGGCCCAGTGAAGCGTCGTTGATCGCCGATGCCAAAGAGATCGTCGAACTCGCCCACCAAGAATTTGGTTACCCCATCTATCTTTGGGGCGAATCGCTGGGCTGTGGCGTCGTGACTGCCATTGCAGCTGATACGCAGAGACCGGTTGCAGCCGTAATCTTGGTGACACCCTGGGATTCGTTGCCGAACCTGGCGCAAACCATCTACTGGTTCTTACCCGCGCGTTGGTTGGTTATGGACAAATTTGATAATGTGAAGAATCTTCATGCGTATCCTGGGCGCGTCGCCGTAGTCTTGGCTGGACAGGATGAAGTCATTCCAACGCGGCACAGCCAAAGGCTATACGAAGCCATCACTAGCAGCAAAAAACTCTGGGTATTCGACCAGGCAGGCCACAACAGTCTGCCGATGCAACCCGGCGAGTCTTGGTGGAAGGAAGTCATGACCTATGTATACTGACGCCAATTATTTCGAGGCTGCACCACAAAGTGTGTAAATGGATGCTGGTTGGATAACGATCGAGTAAAACTTAACTCGGACAGACCAGAACCAAAAGGACAAGAAGAATAAGATGATTGAGATGAGGGGATGAATGAGATGATCATTCTGACTGCATGCCCCTTGACAGATATACAGCTAGCCGTTAAAGTTAGTAAAACGAAAACGGCTCCCCCTCCATTCGTTTATCAACGTATTCCCAATCCCAGACTCTGATTGACAAACCATATGGCCGCGATTCAAGAGCAGGCTGTCCCCATAAGCAAAGTACCCAAAAAACGAGACTGGCTCGGTCTAACGAGTGAGGAACGGTTGGCTTGGCTGTTGATTGCGCCATGGGTGATCGGGTTTGTGGCGTTTCAGTTGGGGCCGATGTTGGTTTCGCTGGGTCTTTCCTTTACCGAATGGCGCATGTTTACGCCGCCCCAGTTTATTGGTCTGGGAAATTATGCTGAGATGCTTCTTGATGATCCATTGGTTCTGCAGGCGTTTAAGGTGACCACTATCTTTGCGGTGACGTCGGTCCCGCTGCAGATTGCGATTGGTGTCTTTATCGCACTGCTATTGAACCAGAAGGTCAAAGGGCTCTCTTTTATCCGCACCGTCTACTATTTGCCAGCAACTGTTAGTGGTGTGGCGGTAGCCATGGTCTGGCTACTGATCTTCAATGGCGATTTTGGCCTGCTCAACCGCGTTCTGGGCCTGATTGGCATCGAAGGTCCCTACTGGCTGACCGATCCGAATACGGTGCTGATGTCCTTTGTGATGATGAGCCTGTGGGGGATTGGCTCGGGGTTGATCATCTATTTGGCAGGATTACAGGGGGTCCCAAGCGAGCTATATGAAGCGGCTGAGGTTGATGGTGCGGGCGACTGGGTCAAGTTCTGGAACATCACCATTCCCATGATCTCGCCGGTTCTCTTCTTTCAGCTGATCATGGGGGTGATTCGGGCGCTGCAGGAGTTTGCGGGCCCCTTTATCATGACCAATGGGGGTCCCGCCAACGCCAGCCTCTTTGTGATGCTCTACCTCTATCGCAATGGCTTTGAATTTTTCCAGATGGGCTATGCATCGGCGTTGGCATGGGCGCTCTTTGTCTATATTCTGGTGTTGACCCTGTTGGTGATCCGCTCCTCTGCGGCGTGGGTTTACTATGAAGGTGAAGTGAGGAGGGGGTAGGTTGATGGTCGGATCGATTCGCGGGAGCCAGCGTCGTAGCCACGCATTGAAGATGTCGGTTGTCTATCTCCTCTTAATCGTCGGGATGATGGCCGTCATGATGCCATTTCTCTGGATGGTCTCGACTTCCTTGAAAACACCAGCCGCGGTCTTTAAGATTCCGACCGAGTGGATCCCGAACCCGATCGTGTGGGCCAACTATCCCAATTCGATGACCATTTTGCCATTTGGTCGCTTTATTGTGAATACGACCTATATCACTGTCATGGCCGTCATCGGAGCAACGCTATCCGGTGCGCTGGCGGCCTACGCATTTGCCAGACTGCGCTGGCGGGGACGGGATTGGATGTTTGTGCTGGTCTTGGCGACGTTGATGCTCCCATTTCAGGTCATCATGATTCCTCAGTTCATTCTCTTCCGCGCGCTGGATTGGCTCGATACCTATCTGCCTCTCATTGTGCCAGCTTTTTTTGGCGGAAGTGCCTTTAATATTTTTTTGTTGCGCCAATACTTTATGACCATTTCGCCAGAGCTGGATGATGCGGCGATTATCGATGGCTGTAGCAAGTTGGGCGTCTTTTGGCGGATCATCTTGCCGCTCTCCAAACCGGCGTTGATGACCGTTGTGATCTTTATCATACAGAATCGCTGGCAGAGCTTTCTGGTGCCGCTGATCTACATTTTTGATCAGAAGAAGTATACGTTGGCCTTGGGGCTACGTCTCTTTCAAGATCAATATCACACAGAATGGGAGTTGATGATGGCGGCGGCGACGGTGAGCATGATGCCCGTGTTGGTGATCTTTTATTTTGGACAGCGATATTTTATTCAGGGAGTTGTGTTTACGGGCGTGAAGGGATGACGGGATGACAAGACGACTGGATAACAGGATGATGAAACGAATAAGTTAAACAGCATACTTTAATCGACAGCGCATTGTGAACGGGCAACATTGTGAAGCGTTACTGATGCGATAGTTTCATGCGCACATATGTGAATGCAACCACAAATATTTTAATGGCACTCATTAAAATTCTCAATTACTCTTCATAATTCATAATTACCCAGAGATTTCGCGCTAGGTTTGTTGCAAGAATTTCTTATATTATACTATACCAAAGGAGGATATAATGGTTCGAAAGCAGCAAGTTGGTCATAGATTATCGCGTCGTTCGTTTTTGGCGATTGCGGGTGCTGGGCTGTCTGCAGTTGCCGTTGGTGCCTGTGTGGCCCCCACAGCGGCACCGGCCACGACAGACGGGGGAGAAGCCGTAATGGCAGAAGGAGGGGAGGTCAATCTGGTCTATTGGGCAGATTCGAACGATTTCTTCCAGGGGGTGATTGATCAGTTTGAGGAAGAGACAAGCAACACTGTTAACTATGAGGTTGCTCCAGCGGTCTATATTGAATGGCAGCAGATGATGACGACGCGCTTTGCGTCTGGCGATACGAATACGGATACGTTCCATTGTGATGATTTTCAGGCTGCAATTTATGGCGCAGCTGGTTGGTTGTCGCCCCTCGATCCGGTGATGGAGAAGCATAATATTGATTTAAGTGACTGGCCTCAGACGCTTCTCACTGATGTCTCTTCGTGGGACGGCGTTCTTTACCGTCTGCCTTGGGGCAATGATACGGAGATCTTTTTCTACCGCACCGATTACTTTGAGGAAGCCGGAATAGAGCCACCGACCGACTGGAACGAATTGCTTGAGGCAGCCCGAGCATTGACCAATGAAGAAGAAGAGCGCTTTGGTATCGCATTGTCTGGGCTCAAGGGTGGCGCTTTTGGCAACGACATCCAACATTGGACCAATCAGGCCGGCGGAGCGATCAACGATCTGGATAATGATGGGGCACGAGAGGCACTCTCGTTCTATAAGGCACTCTTTGCCGAGCATGGCGTGGCGTCGCCGTCCGTTCCCCAAGATGATTACGGTGCCGTCTTCCAGGGATGGCTCGACAACAAATATGCCATGTGGTGGTGTTGGGATGGTTTCTTTGGTGCCATGCGGACCAATGAGGAATTTTGGGACAACCAAGTCTCTGCATTCCTGCCACCCATGGGTCCGGACAACGCCCAGACCATTACCGGCTGTTGGGGTTGGGCCATTCCATCTGGTTCTCCCAAGCAGGATCTGGCCGAACAATGGGTAGAATTCACGGCCCGTCCCGATGTGATGAAGCAGCAGATTTTCCGTGGCCGCGTGCCCGCCCGTGTCTCGCTCTGGTCCGACCCAGAGGTGCAGGATCTGGCCCCGTCGTCGCCCTTCCTGTTGGCTTTGGCAGAGGCAGGCGATCTGGTGAAGGCACGTCCCGTTACGCCCAGTATCCAAGAGATCTATGATGCAGCAGAGGAGAACATCCACGCCTATCTGACCGATCAGATCTCCTTAGATGAAGCGATTGAAAGTGCGATGAGCAAGATCAATCCGATACTGGAGCGAGATTTGGGATAATATATTGAATCTCAGTAGACCACAATCGTTAGATTCTTCGCTTCGTTGGTGCGAAGCACCAACTACGTGAGCGGAATGACACGATTGCGGTCTACTGAATCTTAGTATCTGATCAACCAATTTCTTGCACAATGGGCAAGAAGTCGCTGAACGTGACAAGATGAATGAGAAATGGATCGAGACGTATATGGAGGATAGAGATTGACCACTTCGTCAACAGCCCAGATTGCACCTCACAGCAGTGAGAGAAGCCTGACAACGCGTCGTTTGCTGCTGGCGTATGCTCTTGTGGCGCCGGTTGTGATCTGGCGTCTCTCTACGTCGGTCTACCCATTTTTGCTCACCTTTTATCTCAGCTTCTTCGACCAGAATCCGGTGCGACGTACATTTGACTTTATCGGGCTGGACAATTACGTGGCCCTGACGCAGGATTCCAACGTGAGCGATACGTTGGCCTTTACGCTTTTTTTTGCGATTACGTCGGTGACGCTGCAAGTGATATTGGGGTTGGGCATTGCAGAGCTTCTCAATCAGCGTTTTCGACTACGCAACTTGACGCGCGCGGCCAATCTGCTGCCGTGGGCCATGGCACCGATTGTCATTGCGACAGCCGCCCGCTGGATCTTCCATCAAGACTTTGGGTTGATTAATGATATTGTCTGGCGCATTTCGGGGGAGCGGCCTCTTTGGCTAGTGAACATTACAAGCGCACGCTTTGCGGTGACTTTGACTGATGTCTGGAAGAATACTGCCTTTTTGGCAGTGATCTTTCTGAGTGGTTTACAGGGAATTCCGCTTGAGTTGTATGAGGCGGCCAAAATTGATGGTTCCGATGGGTTGCGTTCCTATTGGTACATTACCTTGCCTCTGTTGATGCCGTTGATCATTTCAATGATCATTTTCACAGCGATCTTTCGGGTGTTGTCGTTTGAAATTGTCTATGCTCTGACCAGTGGTGGCCCCGGCACGGCGACATCCCTCCTCTCCTACCTGGTCTATCTGCAAGGCTTCCGCGTGCTGAATTTTGGCTATGCATCCGCCATTGCCATGTTGTTGTTCTTTATCGTGCTGATTGTGGGTGTGCTGGGATACGGCTTCTTGCGGCGGGCATGGAATCGATTATAGATAGAAGATAAACAATACTATGCAGCAGGTTACACACCGTTCCCCCAACAGTTATCGAATGAATCGTACATTGCGGACGATCTTGTTTTACGGTGCACTCCTCTTGTTTCTGGTCATCGTTCTGCTCCCCATCTATTATATCTTTCTGACTGCGTTTGCACCGGGTGATAAGCTCTTTACCAAACCGTTGACTTATACGCCCCAAAGTCTGGCCGTTGATCGCTTTCGCAACATTTTCGCTGCCCTGCCGATCGCTCGCTATATGCTGAATACAACGTTCCTGGCGACCGTTTCAACTGTGCTGGCCTTGACTGTGAGCTTGCTCGCGGCCTATGCTGTCGCCCGGCTACAATTTCGCGGTGCCAATCTTGTGATGGTGGGGTTGCTTGCCTCCAGCATGTTGCCGGGGACAGCGACGGTGATTCCGCTCTTTCAGATGTATCAACAATTGAAGCTGATGGATACGCTGATTGGGCTCCTGATTCTTTATGGCAGCGCGCTGCTGCCGATTACGACTTGGGTCTTGGTCTCATTCTTGCGTCAAGTGCCTGTGGAGATCGAAGATGCCGCCAAAGTAGACGGGGCAAGCTTTTTCCCGCTGCTCTGGCATATTGTTTTGCCAGTGATTCGACCTGGCTTGGCGACCATGTTTCTGATCAACTTTATTGTTGGATGGAATGAATTTTTTACTCCGTTGATCTTTGCCCGTGGAGCCGGCACAAAGGTCATCACCATGGCTCTATCAGAAGCCCAAGTGATCGGCGCATCGAATGAATTTCATTTGCAGTGGGGCAACATGTCTGCTGTCGCAATCCTGGCCACGATTCCTGTTTTTATCATCACACTTGTTTTTCAACGGCAGATTGTTGAAGGGATTACCAGCGGTGTCTTCAAGTGAGAGTAGCGGCTTTTTATTTGTACTCAGATTTCCAGGATTCCTCAGAAAGATTTAGTTTAAAAATCTGAGTTTATCTGTGCTATCTGAGTCCAAAATTCTTAAAGGTTTACTTGAAAATATTAGAAAGGCAGACCTTATGTCCACATCAATGAGTCGAAGAGAGTTTTTACGCATGACCGGATTTACAGGCGCGGCTCTACTCGTGAGTGCCTGTACTGGGGTGACCGCACCTGCCGGGTCAGGGGGTGAGGGGACAGATGTTGAGCCAGTCACCATTTTATCTATGACCTGGGGACGGGGTGAGCAGATGGAGACTCTGGCGGAAATGTTTGGTGAAGCCAACGACAGCGGGATCACGGTTGAGGGACAGACGCTTGGCTGGGCTGACTATTGGACCAAACTCAATACACTCTACGCGTCAGGTTCCTCACCGGACGTTGCTTGGACCCACACGGCCTGGGTGCGTCCCCACGCTGAACTCGGCGTGATCTCTGATCTCACACCACGGATTGAGGCCACGGCAGATTTTCCAGATGATTGGTTTGAATCAGTTTGGATACTCTTTGCACACGAGGGTGGTCATTATGGTACCAACTGGGACGTCGGTGTCCAGGGTATCTGGTGGAACCGCAATCTCTATGAGGAGGCTGGCCTAACTGGCCCTGGCGAAGGGTCAACATATGATGATCTGCTGGCATCCGGCTTGGCGTTGACCACCGATCGAGCGGGCAATCATCCTGATGCCGCAGATTTCAGCCGCTGGGAAGTGACGGTTTGGGGTATGAGCAATATGATCGACAACTGGATCAACGAGATTCGCCCCCAAGCTGTGGCCTGGGGAGCAGATATCTTCAACGCAGATGACACTGAATGCACCGTTACCGAGGAGGGTGCGATCCAGTTCCTTCAATGGTATCAGGATGCGGTCCAGGTTCACAACATTCATCCATCGGCGGATCTGATCGAAGGGGTGGGCAACCTCTTTGTGTCCGGCAGTTCAGCATTGATCTCCTCCTTTCCTGGCGTGATCGAGCAATTCGATGGCTCCTTCGTTTGGGAGATTAGCCCTTACCTGATGGGTGGTCAAAACGGTGCCCACACGCTCAACGTAGGTGGTTCGGCCTTCTCGATTCCGATTGAAAGCCCCAATCCCGACGCAGCTTGGGAATGGCTGCTCTACAATGCCAGTGAACCGGCGCAGCGAGTCTGGGCGAGCACAGGCATCATCAATCCCCGCAAGTCAACTGCCAAAATGGTGCTAGACGAGGTCGAAAATGTGCCCGATACCTTTATCGAATTCTATTTGGAACGCATCGATGAGTTCGGCGTTCCCGTTTGGCAACACAAGAATCGGGCGCAAATCAACACTGCTCTGCGTGATGAGTTTGAGCTTGTCTGGTTGGGACAGCGCACAGTGGAGGAAGCGGCTGCGGCGGTTAAGCCAAAAGTGGATGAGTTGCTGGCTGACGCATGAAGTCTCTTAGACCATTCTAGAAAGTAAATTTGAGATTAGAGATTGATAGGATTAGAGATTGCACGAGCCGAATCTCTCAATCTCTAGTCTCTCAATCTCTGGATGCACAATTTATTCACGGCTCATTCCCAAACGATTATTCTAGATGCGACGGCGGTCCTTGCCGGAGCCGTGCTTCTTGTCTCGATGGATTTCCCCAGATTGACTCGATCCACCACGTTGCACCTGCCTCGGCCCATGTTTGGACAGTAGCTTGAGCCTTGTTCGGATCGTTCCCTGGTGTTTCTCCTTCAATGACGATATCCAAAGGTGATTTGTTGTGTTCCTCAATCCAAGCCTTCATCTCACGAACATCACGAGGGGTGATCTCACGACCCTTCTCTCCTTTGGGCTTCACCATTGGGATGACGCCATCACATTTGAGTCCCCGCCGCATCGACTTGGGTCGGGGCCATGCTCCAACGACCCAAATCGGGATACGGGGTTGCTGTACGGGAGATGGTACATTGAACTGAAGAGAAGCGGTGTCCACCTGATAATGTCTGCCTTGATGGGAGAAAGAATTCCCTTGCCATAGCTGGGTAATGATCTCTAATCCTTCATCTATTTTTATTGTCCTTCTCTTGAAGTCAGAACGGTCGCCAGCAACTATTCTGGATTGACATCGAACTTTCCCCTACGATCTGGTCAGCTGTAACGATTCCCAATGAATCGGATCCCCATCGGCAGGAATCTTATGCCCAAAAGAGCCAAGCGCCTCAACGGCCACGTATCGTCGGTGGCACGATAAATTGATCACATGGCTGATCATGCCACCATACAAAAAGGTTTCAGGCGGTTCGCAGATCATGTCCACAAATTCCGTTGTCCATAAATCCTCATCGCGTACGCGCCGGGCTATTTCGACGAATTCGCTGTAGGATGACTGCATCCGTTGCAACAGACCAGCAGGCGACTTGTCTGGATCTGTGGGACCGGGCTGCCCTTGTACAGCAGCCACCCAAATCTCCTTGGTAAAGACAATGGAGTCTAACAATTCGCGTAACGTCATATCGGGCTTCTCAAAATGAAGTGGATGGTCGGGTTTGGCAAGCGGTGCATCCAACTGTTCATCCGTTAGCTTGGCGGCCTCTTCTAAAATTAATTGGGTGGCCCACTGGTCATGTCCGAGTAAACGATCAATTAAATCCATGCTGCCTCCTAAATGTTGTTGATTTGCGAGACGAAGTGCTCCGCCGACCACAGGATCATAGTGAATATCGTTGGGGGTTGCGAGATACCAACTGAGGGGTTGGGCACGCCGGAATTGACTGGGAGATGAACCGTAACCCTTACGGAAAGCACGCGAAAAGCCTTCCAGCGATTCAAACCCAGCATCGAAGGCGATCTCTGTCACGGTCAATGTGCTGTGGCACAATTGGTAGCCAGCACGCTCCAACCGCAGCCGACGGCGACAGGCACCGGGCGTTTCACCGGTCATTTGACGAAAACGACGCTGAAAGTAGAAGCGACTATAGTTCGTCTGCTCTGCCAACGTCGCCCCATCCGTTGACTGATCCAGGTCATGTCCCACAACATCGGTCAGTCGGTTGATCTCGTTCGTTGTCATACTGTTAGTCTCAGTAGATCCAAATTTGGCGTTTTTGGCGATTTTCAGTCGAGATTGCAGGGATTTTGGAGTCATTTATTCAGATTTCGGTTACAGAAAACAACCTATTTCATATCTGAAAATCGCCCAAATCTAACGCAAAAACTAGATATCGACCGGCAAATTTGTATTTATGTCAACTGTTTAGCCAGAATTCTCTCTCAAAACCTGAAATTTGGATCTACTGAGTATAGCAGATTGAGATTGGTTGCACTTGACCGAAATTGCCCATGAAGAATACATAAAACCAATTGCGTCGCCCCAATGACCATCCGTTCCTATCTAAATCCGTTGTCCTGCTTGCCTGAATGAATCGATAATCTTTCACTCATGTCAATTTACCACGCCATAACTCCTGCACCTCCTCACAACTTGCTAGCAACTCATCAAGGGTTCCAGTCGCTTCGATTCGTCCCTCTTTTAGGACAATGATTCGATCTGCATGGCATAAAGCCGCTTGGCGATGAGAAACAACTAAACAGGTTGGCGGCTCTTGTTCGGCTGCCTTCCGCATCGACTGTAGGCGTTCCCATAAAACCTGCTCCGTCCGCACATCCAATGCACTTGACAAATCATCAAAGACCATGAGCTGTGGTGAACGAACAAACATGCGAGCCGCAGCAGTACGCTGCATCTGCCCGCCAGAGAGCTTGACGCCGCGGGGTCCGATAACAGTATCTAAGCCATTCTCAAGCTGGCGGATATCCTGCTCCATGACAGCAGCACGGATAGCAGCGGACGGATCTACTTCGTGCGTTGGCAGGCCCATTAGGATATTGTCATAGACGCTTTCGCTAAAGAGCCTTGGAGCCTGCGGCGTATATGCGCAGATTGGCGGAACAAAAAATTCCGCAGCATCATGGACCGGCTGTTCGTTCCAATAAATCTCACCAATACTCTTTGGCAGCAGCCCTAAAAACGCACGCAAAAGTGTTGTCTTGCCCGATCCAATGCGCCCGGTAATCACGACAAACTCACCGCGCTTCAAATGAAAGCTGATATCATTGAGTTTGAATTTGGATTTCCCATTGTTGGACGGAAATTCATAACCCAGGCCGGAAACATCGATTTCAGCAAGTTCAGCGACATCTGAGCAAGATACAGTTGGTGTGGGTGGAATTTTGCCTCGTAAATAGAGAGGGCCAGGTTTCGTCAAAATTGATGGTGAATCGTCACCAAGCAACTCGCATAAACGCTCAAAGGAAATTCCCACTTGATAGTAACGCGTCAAGAATCGACCCGCATTGAAAATCGTTTCCGCAAGCAATCCTAAGTAAGAGACAAACAGCGCAAAGTCGCCCACGGTAAATTGGCCATTTTGCAGCAATTGGGCGGATGTAAAGAGGACCGCCGCCGTGCCCAAACTGGCAGCATTTGCTGACATTGTTGCAAGCAACTGAGAAAAGAGTGTATCCTTCAACGCTGCCTGACGCCTTCTGTCACTGAGAATATCCAGATGCGCGACGACATCCGTTCCTGCGTGACCAGCTTTTACTGCTTGTACTGCCGCAAAGATTTCCCCAAGAAACCCCATAACCTCACCGGTCGCTTCTTGGTTGGCTTGGCGAAATTCTCGAATCCGTTGTGCAGTTAAGTTGATCAAGACCAATACGACCAAGATGGGCAGAAATGCGACGGCTGTCACGAGCAGACTGATGCTTGTGAGAATATAGAGAGCGACGATCACCATCAATGCCTGGCCAACCGGATACGCGATCCAGCTTACGAAACCAGCAAATGCTTGCACATCGTAATTCAAACGGCTGAGCGCTTCACCAGTAGAAGCTGGCAATGCAGCCCCCGGATAGGCGAGGAATCGTTGGAACAGGTTCTTTTGCATAAGAAGTCTGACCAGAATATCATACCCATTTTGCAGTGCGATCTCGATGATCGCTGCGATATATCGAACGACCCCGACGCCGAGAAGGAGAGCCAGCAGTCCATAGGCATCCATCATCAAAGGTGCACTGTTGGTTAAACGATCAAAGATGGTGCGAATCAACAGACCTGGCACCAAAGGCAAGAATATGTTGATCAAGATAGCCGCAACCATTGCGATATAGATCGGAAACCTGTACAGCGCAAGTTGCCATATATAGGGTAGATAATTTGTCTGTGTCATGCGACGGCTCCTTCCTGGCTTGTGCGGTATAGTTGGGCAAATCTGGAATTTGGATTGTGCATCAATTCATCGCGATTCCCTTGTTCCACGATGCGACCATCCTCTAAAATGAGAATGTCGCCGGCCACCTGAACGGTGGTGAGGCGATGCGCAATGATGATGCCCGTACGGCCGGCCACTAGATGCGCAATGGCCCGTCCAAGTCGCTGTTCTGTCATTGGGTCCAGTCGAGATGTAGGCTCGTCCAGAATGACCACTTTGGGATCTTTCAAAAAGACACGCGTGACAGCCAGCAACTGGGATTCACCTGCCGAGAGACCATCATCACCCGCAGTAAGAACCGTGTCTAAACCTGCGGGCAGCGAGTTGTACCATGATCGTAGCCCCAGTTCATCAAGTGCCTGCAAGATCCGTTGATCAGAGATCGTAGGATTAAAGAGGGTCAGATTGTGACGAAGAGAGGCATGAAAGAGATGCACGTCTTGGGTCACAAACGAAAGGTAATCGCCTAACTCGGCCAACGTTGCCTGTTGCACAGGAATGCCTCCCAAGCGGATTTCGCCCGCTGTTGGCTCCCAGAGGCGAGCCAACAACCTTGCGATGGTGGTCTTTCCACTCCCAGTACGACCAAGTATCCCCAGAGTCGCTCCCGGTTCAATCATAAAGGAGATGTTCGTCAAGACATTTGCTGCTCCACGCTCCTCGCTATAGGTAAATGAAACCTCGTCGAACTCGATTTTTGGCGCTTGATGGGGCAATTCAGCGCCAGGTCCATCCACGATTGTCGCCGGTATACTCAGCAATTTTTGAATGCGGACAATGCTGCCGCCCGCCTGCTGCAAATCGCCCACCTGATCCAATATCTGTTCGATGGGGCGACTCAACAGCTCCGTGTAGCTAAAAATCAGAAAGACTGTGCCGAGAGTGATTTGCCCTTGGCTGTAGAAATATATCCCCATACCGAGAGAAAGTACGGTGCCTACGGCAAAGAAAACGAGATTGGAACTCGAAATAGACGAGACAATCATAAATGCCTTCATAAAACCGAAGAAGAGCTCTCGACCATGTTCATAAAAGCGTCGCATGGTATATGGGATGGCACCGTTGGCACGCAGATCTTCTGTGCCCGAGAGCCGTTCTTCCAAGAACCCCGAAAAGCGACCAAAAGCATCTCGAATCTGCCCCCAATAGGGCACACTCACCTGTAATAGCCGCGAAAACAAAGCAAAGACAAGCACGACATAGATTGTGATGGCTGCCCCAATTTGACCATTCACACGAAAGAGCATGACGAGAATGCCGGCCAGGAGCAAGACGCTGCTGATGATTTGCAAGACAAAACGCGAAAAGAAATTGCTCAAGAAGACGACATCGCCGTCCACGCGTTCGATTAGCTCTCCCGGTGTATGTGCGTGATGAAAGTTGAGGTCCAGAGACAAACTGTGCTGCGTGAGATCAGATCGTAGGCGATTTGTCGCCTTGAAGCTCACGTCGGTTGTCAAATAGGCTTCGATGATAGACATGAGCTGATTGAGCAGCGTCGCACCGAGAAAAATCGATGCAAGCTGGAGAAGCGCAATCGTTCCGACATTGCTTTGCGCGCCATCGATAAAATTGCGCATGATGTGCGGACCAAGCAGGTCAAGTCCGATGCCAATGCATAACACAACAGCCAATCCCATCACCTGCCACCGAAGGGGGCCCATGTATTTGGTAAACAGATGTCGATAGTCAAGAGGTTGTACAGTGAAAGATTGATTCATGTTCGATCATCATCTCCTTTTTCTCAGATGAACCTTGATTTCAAGATAGCCGCACTTCGGTTTTGATCACTTCCTGTTCTTGCAGGAGATGTCGTTTCACCCTATTAATCACCTGCACATTGAACCAATGAACGGCTTCCTGGGTACACAGAGTTATCTGCTCCCATGTAAACTGCGCGTCATCGTATTCTTTATGTATCCGTGCATAATGGTCTGCGTATTCTTGCTTGGCATCAATTGATGAGTGAATGTTCATAGTTGAGTTTCTCCTTATGTTTCCTGTGGTTGCTTAGATAGGTTTATCTATGATGCTGATTCAAAAATCAGCCACGGATGGAACATGAAATACCTTGAGAGCTTGATTTTGTTCTGTGTACAAAAATAAATCAGAAAAAATTGAGTATAAGAAGGTAAATGAGTGAACGATAGAAGATTGTATCTTCTAGGATTCTACTGATTTTCTGTTTGCTAAATTACAAGACTAACTAACCCAATTTTGCAGCGTGGATGTTACGTAGCTATAACCAAGCGCAAATGAGCATTATTTTTTTGAGTTGCCTGAGAACTCAACAGGAAATCTACGAGGAATTAAGACGTACAAACGTCTTTGCGTGGAAAATCAAATCAAGTTGGGCGTCATCATTATGTGATCTAACGCTTACCAATGACGCAGGCGCGCCCTGATATTCGATTTGTTGGATGGGAAGTGAATTCATGCGGGGATGTTGTCGCCAAAAATGGAGCCATTCCGGATAAGCACCGGATAGACCCCCCAGATCGCTGTGATGATGCCAACCGCAAGCCGTACAATGAGCCCAAACGCACTGTTCGTCCGCGGGGCGCGGCCCAAAAAAGGCAGGGACGGGGGTGTGGACATTCAAATGCAGCTTGACCGTCTTTGTACAACATGGACAATCAACTTCACCCGTGCGCAAACCAGCCTGGAAAAAAGTGTGCCGCCATTGCCTTGATCGATTCAGGGCAGGACGAAAACCACGAACACCCTCGAGAAGTCCAGAAGGGCCACTTACTCCGAAATTTGCGCCACAATCGCATTGCAAAATCAACTGTCCATCACCTTCACTCGCAAATTTGCCGCGCATCTTCTTCTGACCACAATTGGTACACCATATGCGGGTGCTCTGCCAACCCACGTTGTCAGATGAGATCAGTCCAAGGGCCAGGGCATCGTCGCTAAACTCAGTGACCAGCAGACGACGTAGTGCCGTTTTGCCCCGATTCAGGCGGCTCGCAATTGCGCTGGACTGAATGCCCAACTGCGCTGCAAGTTCTAATTGAGGAATCTCTTCGATATAGTGGTCGACCAACAGGGTTTGGGTCTCTTTTGGCAAGTGAACGATAGCCCGATCCAAAAGAGCGACGATCTCTTCGCGTTCCAACTCTACATCCAGATCGAAATCTTCACAGGCTTCAATGGTGTTGATGGCAGCAGATGAATCAAGATCGGCACCCGCAACGATGTATTTTTGCTGACGACTCCGGCTGCGGATCCAATTGCGACAGTGGTTGTGCGCAATCGTTGCCAACCATGCGGAGATGCCGGCAGGATTCGTAACTTGCTCGCAATGGCGCCATGCAGTGATCAAAGTCTCTTGGGTCAAATCCTCGGCGACAGATGGATCCCCCGTTAACCGTGCACAGAGTCGCACGAGTCGATTGCGTTCACCCTCGGATGAGATTGCGGATAAGATGACAGTTTTGATCTCTTGGTCAGTCTGCTGTCTATTCATCTGAATCGGTTCTCCTGTGCAACTTGAAAACATTCCTCTACTTAGTAATGTCCGCTCGTCGCAAGAGTTGACGCGTTTTTTTCAACGAATTTGTGATCGGTATTTTCCAACCGCAATCTGGCTAATCTACGAGATTTTATCATTACCGAGTTTTACTTGACAAGTGGCATAAGGACGGGCCGCGGCTCCATCCGTTTATTTTGTTAAACTTTACTTTCTGGTAAAGGCTTGAGTGACAAAGGGCAAACCGAAAGGGGCGGAAAAAAGAATCCACCCTGAAAAAACGGGATAAAATGTAAAAATAGTGCTCGGCTAGTTTAAGCAGCGGCATTGAGGCGGCGATGAGCGAGAACGCCTTTAGGGAAATGGTGTGAAACCGAGGCCTTTTTCCGAAAGTCAGGGTCGAGTTGGTCAGGAGTTGGAAAAAGAGCACTCGAGAGAACACGGCGCAGCCTGCCGGGAGTGGATTGAGGCTCTCGATCCCAGTAGCCAGTCGGTATGGGAGGAAGAGAAGCGGCTAAATGGGAAAGAAGATTGCCAGCCAGCAGCCCCAGTTCAGGTAAGCGGAAACAAGCCTCATCGGCATGAACAAATTGACGATGTAAGCCAATCATCTGCTTGGAAGCCAAGGGGGGGAGGTTCAACAGGCCAGCGTTCCAGGTAGACAAGATAAATGGTTTCAGGCTGCAAAGTCATAACGGTCGCCAAAACCAAAGGTGTGTTGTAGGCCGGATCCTGAATGACGTAAATCGAGTAGGTACGGTTGGCTGTATCCACCTTGGTTGTTCTGGGGACGAGATTGTGCCATGCTTGATAGCAAATCAGGCGACCACTATAGAGAAAGCGACCAGACGAGTCCGGAGTTGTAGCCTCGAGTCGCTTTCCCTTATAGCTGCGAGAGAGCGGACGCACAATATCACCATATTCAGGTGGTCTGCCTTTTTTCTTTGCGTTTGGGGAACTCATTGCGGCGCACTGTGCAGTTAATGGCTTCCCGCAGGACAAATCGGTCGATGCCGCTTTCTAGCATTTCTCTGATTGTAAACCCGGCATCGACCACCGCCACTTCGTCTGACTCCAGTGATTTCTTCGTCTCTGTCAGCAGCTTTTTCCGAAACTCACTTTCCTTTGTTCCAACCGTGCATCTCATGATTGCCTTGAGCAGTGGCACTCGCTTCCCGCCTATCTCCCCCGAGCTTATCATCACTCCAAAGATGAGCGGGCAATGCCGACGAGCCGTTGAGTTATAGAGTCGGTTCACTTTCCCTTGCAGCTTCGGTCGCCAGAACCCTGTGATATCTATGCTTTTCACTCGGTACCCTTCTAACTTTTTTGCCTCCCATTCCCTTTCCACTTCTTCTTGCCACGACCCCAGCAGACTTGTGATATCCCATGATCCATATCGAAAGCTCCACCAGCTTCGCCGGAGCTCCTCATCTTCAAACCCGCTTTCTTTCAATGCGCTATGGATTGCTCCTCGACTTTTCAGAAACGACCCATTCAGCATTGCCCACATCAGACGCATTACATTTACGTTTGTTCCCATCGGCGTTACTTGCAATACATTCATCAGTACTGCTATAGTTATTTCTGGCGCGGTTAGCATTCCTTCCTCCTTTTTGGGTTCTCTACCTTTAGGATGAACTGCTAACCGCTTTTTGTCACATTTCTCACCTCATCTCTTTTCTTTTACCAGAAAGGGGGTGGTTCATTTTAGCTGGATAGATAGGTTTACACTTTTAGAAACAGAAAGAACGTTTATATTCTCTGATTTCGCCGGTTCTCAGAGAGAAAACGGTCTCATATAGATTTTTGTCTATATATCAAAAGTGTAAACCTAATTTTGAACCACCCCCCAGAAAGTAAAGTTAAAGGCCAATCCAAAAAATAAAATATACGCGAGAAGGTGTTAAACTAGCTCTCCAAAAGGAGCAAAAATGACAATCTCGCCAGAAATGGTTGAAGTCTTGAAAGAGACGAAGGCCATGTTAAGTGGATACGAAAGAAGGCACTTCATGGCCCAAACGGTCAAAACGATATGCGAAGGGAGTCCGACGAAAGCAGAACGAGAGTTGGGCTGGAATCGGGCGACGATAGCCAAAGCCCTGGAAGAACTAGAAGGCGGCTTCTGTTATGTCGACCAAAGCCACCGACGTGGTCGCAAAAAAGCCGAAGACCATATCCCCACTTTACTGGCCGATATGGTTGAAATCGCCGATCAATTCAGCCAGACCGATCCCACCTTTCGAACCCCCCAATTGTACACTCGACTAACCGCCGCCGAAATGCGTACCCAGCTCATCGAGCAGAAAGGATACACAGATGAGGAATTGCCTGGCGAAGAGGCCATCCGCTTGAAGCTCAATGAGTTAGGCTATGGCTCAAACCGGGTCAAAAAAAGTCAACCAGTGAAAAAGATCCCAGAGACCGATGCGATCTTTGATAGAATTCATCAGATCAATCAAGAAGCGGATGCAGACGAGACGGTTCTGCGCCTCTCTTGGGATGCCAAAGCGACGATTTTACTTGACCGTTTCTCGAGAGAAGGGATAAGTCGAGTGGTTGTCAAAGCGCTCGATCATGACTTTCAAGATAAGAAGACCGAGAAAGTCACTCCTTTTGGCATTTACCTCCCTTCAACCAAGGAACTCTTTCTTTACTTGACTCAGTCGAAAGTGACGAGTGACTGTATTGTCGACTGCCTGATTGATTTTTGGGAAAGCGTACGTGAACACTTTCCTCACGTCAAGACCCTCGTGATCAATCAGGACAATGGTCCCGAAAATCATACCCGTCGGACTCAGTTTATGTATCGTCTCACTCAGTTTGTTGAGCACTATCGTCTCTCTATTCAGCTCGCCTGCTACCCTCCTTATCACAGTAAATACAACCCCATCGAACGGGTTTGGGGCCATCTTGAAAAACACTGGAACGGTTCTCTTCTCGATTCTCTTGAGACCGTTCTCAATTTTGCCCGTTCTTTTCGCTTTAACCAACTACAACCCTTCGTTCACCTGAATTCCACTCTTTATGAGACCGGCGTCAAACTCACTCAGAAAGAGATGGACCGTTTGGAACAACGCTTCCAACGTTTACCTGGTTTAGAAAAATGGTTTGTCCTTATTCCCCCTCTCCATTCTCTCGTTCGCGTATAATTATTTATTTTTTTGGTTTAGCCTAACTATAATCAGGATGATGTGAATGCTCGTCGTCCTGATAGGGTGACCTACAAAGAGGGTTGATTTACATCAGTGAGTGGGATACAATAACGTCATCAGAATCTGTCTGTCTGACGTTACTAATAGGTGCTAACCGACAGAACATCGTGGAGGTTTTAACCGACAGCGAAACGTGTAGTAAAAAGCGCAAGAGACCGACAGAACATCGTGGAGGTTTGTGTCGGAAAGACGCGTCATAAAAAGGATAGTAAGCATCAGAAATTTGGTAAGGTCGCGTATAGTGTTTTCCTGAAACCGCCAGCAAGCGAAAGGAGAACAAAATGCACGATGAGTTATCGGCAAGACAAGCAGCGATCCGATTGCGTCTGGCCGGAGAAAATATTGAAGCGATCTGCCAAACATTAAATCGTTCAGAGAGTTGGTTCCATAAGTGGTGGCGTCGATACATGGATGTAGGACCTGCAGGATTGTACGATTTGACGCGTGCTCCTCGGCAAGTGACGAATCGAACACCGCCCCATATTGAGCGAGCGATAATCAGTATTCGGAAACGCTTAACCAAACGAGCGACAGCCGAGACGCGATACGGATTGGTGGGCGCCGAGCAAATCCGAGCAGAACTAGAAAACTTGGGATACACGCCTCTACCATCAGCACGGACAATTGAGCGGATTGTCAATCAGGCTGGATTATCCTGTCCACCCTTGCAGCTTGCTCCTCGAATTGCACGGACCGAATATCCGGGACCGCAGGCGCAGGATAGCAATCAGGTGCATCAGATTGACTTTGTTGGACCTCGCTATCTCAAAGATGATAAGACTCGCTACTACTTTCTGGTCTGTCGGGACATCTTTGATCAGGCTGTCTATATCGAGTTCGTCACCAACCGTACCTCTGATACGGTTCTTGAATTCTTGGTTCATGCCTGGATGAAGCTCGGCATCCCAGCCATCGTTCAGTTCGATAATGGCAAAGAATTTACTGGTTGGGGCACCGCTGCCCGCTCACTGAGCCGAGTCATTCGACTGGCTTTGCGATTACAAGTAGAAGTCTCTTTCATCCCGGAAGGCAAACCCTGTTACAACGGCTCTGTCGGGGGTGGTTCATTTTAGCTGGATAGATAGGTTTACACTTTTAGAAACAGAAAGAACGTTTATATTCTCTGATTTCGCCGGTTCTCAGAGAGAAAACGGTCTCATATAGATTTTTGTCTATATATCAAAAGTGTAAACCTAATTTTGAACCACCCCCAAAACCATACATGTAATCCCAACTCAACAAGCGTGATAATGCTGGTTTAAATGCCTTGACGCCTTGTAGTTCAGTACTATGGGTATAGGTAATTGTACCGGCATAAACGGAGCGCTCACAACAGCTTGAGCAACGCAAATGCAGGAAATTTTTGGCATGATCGAAATGTCCCTGTAGCCTGTGTTGACCACAACGCATGCACCAGATCCGTGTTTCGACCCACTCAACGTCGCTGGGCATGACCAAACCATGCGCCACAGCATCCTCCCGAAAGTCGTTGATCAATGCTTTGCGAAGTGCCAGCTTTCCACGATGGAGAAGCACACCGACTGCGCCGGTACTTAAACCAGCCCGCGCAGCCAATTCGGCTTGGGGGAGTTCTTCGATATAGTGTTGAACCAACAATCCACGCGTTTGTTCTGGCAGCAAATCCATTGCCCGATCCAACAGCGTTGCAAGCTCACTCCGCTCGAGTTCAATGTCCAGATCGAAATCGTCTGCCAGCTCGAACTCGGCATGTGGCTTTTGAGTAGCATGTGGCTCAACGAGCGACAAATGTTTGTACTGACGCGCTTGGCTCCTTTGCCAGTTGCGACAGACGTTGCGCGCAATTGCTTTGAGCCAATGAGATAAGCCATCAAGGTTGGTCGTCGTATTGCGTCGCCGCCAGGCCGTTAACAGCGTCTCCTGAGTCAAATCCTCTGCCGCTTGCGAGGAGCCAGTGAGGTGAGTGCAGAAGCGCAGGAGGTTTGTCCGTTCGTTGGCAACCACTGTCTCAAATGAGGTTAGAAATTCGGTGTTTGTGGCTTCCATTGCGAATCCTTTTTTCCCATAAGAATACCGCTCAATAGCATACACTATTTTACTAATGTCCGCTACTGCCAAAACTTTACACATTTTTTTCTTGGGTTTCACAATACGACGGATGAGGAATCTTCCGAGGAGGATCCAAACGTCATTGGCAACGCATCTTACCTGAGGCTTTAAGACATAGAGAGCGGTGTCGGAATTCAAAAACTTGGACATATAGGCGATTCCAGAAAAATAACGATCCACAGATTGACAGGATAAACAGGATTAGAAAGAGGAAAATCCAGTCAATCCCGTCCATCTGTGGATCGTTCAAGAATTGGATTGCCCTTCCATCTGGCGCACCCACGGTGGTTGTCCAGAAGGATGAAAGGGCGTGGCGCGTACATCCTTGAGGAATGGAAAGGCATCTTCTTTTGGTTCGACCCACGTTCCATAGGCGATCATACGAAAGTCAGTACCCCACAGATCATCTTTTAAAGGTAGATCGTCTGGTGTAACCGCCAAGCGCAGAACCGGTTGTACGGGCGTACGGCTGGTCCACTCACTCCAATACTTACTATCCCAATACTCGAATGTGTCAGGCGAAAGTGCATAGACCGCGCCGTCGCGCCAAGGATTTCGACGCAGACCCGTGATGCCAATCGTAAGTTTATAGTAGCGGCGAGCCAGACCCTGATCTTGATCAAAGACAACTGTACCATCTTCATCCAGATTAAAGAGACCACTGTGTAGCCCAAAGCAGCGATCGCGGTGAACCACAGCAAAGTAGATGGGGCGCATATAGCCCTTGTCCGCATATATGCCACTCACGTTGCCCTGTTCGCTGGCATCAGTCGATTCACGCAAGGGGCGCAGTACCTCCAAATCAGGCACGCCGCTGCCGTGCATCAGCAATCCTTTGTATGCAA
This sequence comes from Chloroflexi bacterium TSY, assembly GCA_019217005.1. Next base: position 108,809 of record JAHBNG010000021.1, on the reverse strand, counting down.
CCAAATAGTGCAAAAACTCATGCTTGGGATAGGGCAGCGTGTACACGACTTCGCTCCCTGGCCCACGCGCGATAGTCTCCGCATAGAGGGCTTCAAATGCGCCCTCTTTGGCGGCATCAAAAGAGACAACACACGGCAGATAAAAGTGATGGTAGGCCGGTTGAAGGGGCTCGACCCCTCTCTTACGCGCCAGGTTGACCGCATCCTGCGCATCGGGGGTGTCAATCAGGTGCAGGGCATAGGCGGCACGACGACGGGTTAGATCATCCCCTTCATCCAGTGCTTGCAACAATGCCGGCAGAGATGCTTCTCCCACTTGGGCAATTGCCTCTGCGGCAAGTGGACCAACGTCACGACTGCGCATTGCCTTCATCAGCAGGGGAATGGCCTCCGTTGCACGCGCACCAATCAGAGAGAGTGCATAGACAGCATTCCGACGCACATTGTAGTCACGATCGGCCATCGCTCTCGCTAAGACGGGCACAATATGCATTTCTGGTTGTGCAACTCGACGGACAGTACGCTGTGCATAAAAGGCGCGGTCGAGCCAGTCTGTCTCTTCAGCATCCTCCACATGCTCGAGTGGTGACCCCATTTCGCCAAGAATGCGGGCGACAAAGGCGCGTACCCACCAATCCTGACTCCCGACTGCCTGTATGAGCGCGGGGAGCGTTTCCTCCACAGGATCGCCCATCACTGCCAACGAGTAAGCCGCTTCCACACGGACGGCCTCAACCTCCTGCTCATCAGTCAGCCGAGATGTGAGCGCGGGAACGGCCTGTGTGGTAGCGAATCCCAGCTCCCCCAAGGCACGGGCTGCACCCCAGCGCAGTGAAGCGTCTGGAGCGACCAGGGCTTCGATGAGTGCATCAACCACCTGATCAGACGAATCTGCAACCTGGGTCATCAGCAGAGCGAGGAATGGCCGTGGATCGCCAACCCAGGCTTGCGGGTCATCGCACCGTATGGGTGTCTGTAACATTGTGGTGAGAACGGGAATCGCCTCACTGGCATTGACCCCCATTTCTCCAATCAGGATAGCTGCGTCGAGCAGTGGTGTACGCATTTGCTCATCCATCGTCAAAGTGGGATCCCAACTGCGCAAGGTCTCGATAGCCACGGGCAAGAGTTCATTTATCCGTGTAGAGTCGATTTTCCAGAGCGTATAGGCCGCATCCACGCGTACTGTTTCATGGTCGGCATCCAGTGCAGCAGTCAGCGCGGGAACGGCAACATCCCCCAATTCTGTTAAAGCCTCCCCGGCGTGAAAGAGGCGAGTGACCAGGTTGTCAGCCTGGAAGCCTTCGATCAAGGCGGGAATGCTGTCGGCATCCCCCAATTTCGCTAAATCCAGGGCAGCATTTAAACGGATCGATTGATCAGATGCGTTCAGAGACTGTTTCAGTGTTGCAATCTGTTGTGTATCTGGTGTCTGTAAATTTGTCATAAGATGATCTCCCATTTGCAGTGAATGGATTGCATTTTGGTTCTGGCTCACCCAGGTTGGGGTGAGCCCAAGAAATTAGATTCAGAAGATGGGACACGGATAAACACAGATTTCATGGATTGACTCTGGGATAATCCGTGTTCATCCTGAAAATCCGTGTCCTATTTTTCAATCCCTATCATGTCTAATTTTTTGAATGGTCTGAATTCGTGGGCGCGTAACGAGTAACACCCGGCATGGCGCGGAAGTGCTGGCGATTCGTTGTATACTATGGGGTGATCCTACTGGTTAATTAATATCAATCACTTCAAATGTGTTTGTGGAGAACGCAACTTCGATCTTAGTTCCGTCAGTCACGCTTTCAAAACCAGTGAGTACAGCAGGGCTATTGGCAATTTCTACTTGCCGATCGGGCAATTCGGCCATTCGTGGGTGCTTGCGCCAGAATTGGCGTACTTGTGGCAGAGAGAGTGCGAGATAGTGCCAGGAATCCAAGGTTCCATCCTCACACCGATCACACAACACATAGACGGCATCATGGGAGCCAAACCTCTCCGGCAGTGGACCATAGCGAAGTGGAGTGGAGTGTCCACATTGGGGGCAAGTGGTACGGCCTGCCTCTGCCTGTTCGAAATAAATGGTATGAACAAAGTCTAATACCCGTGAAAATGCAGGCTTAAATGCTTTGATTTTCTGAAGTCCATCAATGTGTGAATCGCTCAGCCTGCTATCTTCATCATGAATGTCGCAACAGCCTGGGCAACGCAAACAGAGACGGTTTTCAGCAGGAGTAAAGCGCGCTTGGAGTTGGTGCTGACCACATCGGAAGCACCACATGCGTGTCTCGACCCAATCCGCGTCACGAGCACGCACGAGACCATAGGAGATTGCATCATCCCGGAAATCGGTGACCAACGCTTGCCGCAGCGCTTGCTTGCCACGGTGCAGCCGCACACCTACGGCACTCGTACTCAATCCACTTTGTGTGGCGATTTCAGCATGTGGGCGTTCTTCGATGTAGTGCTGAACGAGCAAACTACGCGTTTCGGGCGGTAGTTGAGCCATCGCCCGATCCAATAACGTAACCAGTTCACAATGCTCCAGCTCTGCGTCTAGATCAAAGTCATCGACCATGTCGAATTCTCTATCTGGACCTTGGCTATCGTGCTGATCCGATGTAAAGAGATGTTTGCTCTGCCGCATTCGACTGCGATGCCAGTGGCGACAGACATTGCGTGCAATGGCCTTGAGCCAATGAGGTAGGCCATCTACATCCGTCACTATATCTCGCCGACGCCAAGCAGTTAGCAATGTCTCTTGGGTTAGATCTTCGGCCGCTTGCACAGAACCGGTCAAGTGGGTACAAAAGCGCAGTAGATTGGTTCGTTCGTTGGCCACCAAGCTTTCAAATGTGTTTACGTGTTCAGTATGAATAGCATTCATGTGCGCCTCTCGTTTTTTGCAGCAGTCACGGCAATAAGCTTTTATTCAATTATCAGCTTATCAGCATTTTAGCTATCAGCTTATCAGCTTATCAGCATTTTAGCTATCAGCTTATCAGCTTATCAGCATTTTAGCTATCAGCTTATCAGCTTATCAGCATTTTAGCTATCAGCTTATCGGCATTTCAGCTATCAGCTTGACACCTTTAAGCAGCTTGTCTCGACAGGGAAGTGTACTGTTTTATGAGATCGACACCTGAGCTGTTCGGTTTGTTCGCGCCCCTCATTTGGCCTGTGACTCTCCTGAAGCAGCGCCTGCAGGTGGTCGCGATGGAGCCGATTTCTAGAGGTGCCGATGTCATAGAACAATACAGGGACGTGCCGAGCTGATGGCTGACTAGCTGAATGCTTACCTTCGTACATTCATAACGACTTTTAGTCTGAACAATTTTGGAATGAATGTAAGAAGTTTAAGTGGCTTCTTTATTAGGTTCTGTTGACATTTAGCGTGCGCTCTCAGAGTGTTGGCCGTTCTGCACGATGATTGCTCTGAGGAGAGCTGTCAAATGTCAACGGCTCCAGTATACTAATTCCCGTATCTGCTCAAACTTTACACATTTTTTTCACCGATTTCAAATTGAGGATAAATTCGGACGCATTTCACTTTAGATACCGCTGTCTAATTATTTTATGCTGGATGCGGGATTTGGGCGAAAGGAATTGTGGGATCTTAAATAGGAGCCCAGAGCAAGACGAGCGAATGCTGTACTACACTCGTTTGCTCTTAGGCTATTCCAGAGAAATAAATCCCTAATTTGCCAAGTCGATTTCTCTGGAATGGCTTGCGCTTTTCCAGATCAAATTAGGGATTTTAATTGTTGGAAAAGCCTTAGACGGGTTATATGAGGTGTCCGATAAGTTTTCCTACTCCAGAGTCTCCTTTTCCCAACATGACCCATCTAATCCAACTTCTGTCAAATCGAGCGCTGTGACGCCCGTTGCATCCAGAACGATGCGGTAACGTCGCCAGGGAACATAAAAGTATGTGTATCCACGCAGGCAGACTTGATGGGCAGGGTTATCTGTATCGAATATTGTTTCAGCGGAATTGTCTGGAACGCTCTGTTGGATATCTTCCAGCGCCAACCTATGAATCCAGAACCCCGTCACATTATAGGTGAACTCAGCCGCGCGCTGGGCGTTATTGGCAATCCGCTGTGCTTCACCTTGTGCCAGCGGTTGAGGTGGTTCAAGAATACGCGGCATAATGGCCCAGGGAATAATACAAAGGGAAAAAATAAAGGCTAATTGTGTACGAAATGAACGGCTTGACCATTGGATTGCAATGCCTGCTATACGCCACATAACACTCATTCCCAGAAAGATGAACCAGATGATCAACAAGTTAAGCCCAAAATCAATCGGATAGACCTTGCTCCTATGATCAATGTCAAAGAGAGCAACAGGATGCGGATACCCCCGCCAACCAACACATATTTCCGAACAACCGACTGAATTAGGGGGCACAACAAATATATAGTAGCTACCGATGCAGAGAAGAATGGAAGCCAACAAGATGCTCACGATAATGCGGAACCAATAATGGGTCTGTTGTTGCCACCAAACAATCATCAGCAGGATCAGGATGGCGCTACCTGCTGCAAATAGAGAGTCTTGCCAGCGTGCAAAGTGTAACCACTCATCTGGCCATTGTGGAAGGTTTAATTGAAACATCAGGATAGTGTGTGGAGTTTTGAGATTAGAGAGTGGCTGCCAGCGTGGAAAATCTCTAATCTCTAGTCTCAGTAGATCCAAATTTCAGGTTTTGAGAGAGAATTCTGGCTAAACAGTTGACATAAATACAAATTTGCCGGTCGATATCTAGTTTTTGCGTTAGATTTGGGCGATTTTCAGATATGAAATAGGTTGTTTTCTGTAACCGAAATCTGAATAAATGACTCCAAAATCCCTGCAATCTCGACTGAAAATCGCCAAAAACGCCAAATTTGGATCTACTGAGACTCAGTAGATCCAATTTTCCGTGGAGGAGGCGTTCTCTATTACACGCAGTAGACATAATCCTGCATTTCTCAGTCAAAACAGACTCGAGCGTGCCAAATGGTCCGAGATTCTCTACTGCGTCTTTTTTCGCCATTTGAACGCTCTACCTCTGAGAAATCCTACTGCGTGTAATCTCTAACGCCGGATCGAGTCGAGTACCGCCGCATTAGAGAATGCTCCCTCCGCGGATATGAGCCACATCTTGGATCTACTGAGTCTCTGCTCTCAATGACATTCCGGATTTCATTGTGAATCGAGTTTGATATTGAGGACTGCCATTTTACAAAGATGGAACTGCTGCCTGCCAACAAACAAATGTACGGTTCAGCGGAACGGGGAGACCAACGAGCGGTCGAGGACGCCCATCACCTGTCCAACGCGCCAATTCTTGTGTACCATCTGGATGTTGGATGAGGAGCAAAGAGTGGTTGCCGTCACGACAAGCCGTTAAATCGAGAACTTCCTGTTCATCAGGAAGGAGATATGTACGTGATCCCTCAGCATGGATTGCTTCTTGACCGCTTCTGTCTGGATCTACTTGCTCTTTGTCTTCCAGTTGTTGGGTTGGCGGGATCCCGACTTCGACCAATGCATATTGATCCAAGCCAAAGGTTTCCTCCTCTGCAAAACGACTCCGCGTAAAAACCAATCGCTCATTGCCACGCCAAGATAAATTGGGGGCCAGAAATTCGAATTCCTCTGCATGGTAGAGCGATATTGCATGTAGACCGATATCGACATCCCGACCGATTGTGTGAAGTCTATCCGACTCTAGAGATAAAAATTTCAGGCGATTCGGTGGTGTGATAAATCCAGATCTTAGGCTTGGTAGTGAGGAATCATAGACAAAAAAAGCAAGTCGTTGACCATCTGAGGTCATTTTCAGCGGACCTCGATATGTGTTGCGAGGCAAAATCTGCCGGATCTCTTCCACACGCGTGTTGGCTTTTTCCTGACGAACACCCCACTGACCTAAATTGAGTACAAGATGATAAAATCCTGAATGAGAGATTTGGCGAGATCGATCCAAAGTATCGAGAAACAACGAGATTATTTGTTCGTCTATACCATCGTCTGTTCGATCCTCGAGCCGCTTAGCGGAAACCAAAATTGGAGCAAGCGCATCAGTTGCATCAGAGCTCGTTACCAGATTCGCGCGTTGGAAGAGCTCGCCCGACGCCTGCATATGTTGCTCAATGACCGCGAGAACCGGATCGTAGTGCCAGAGCTGCCATTGGTCAAAATTCCCCAAGGGGATCTCAACCCACCAGATGCCACCCAGCGCATCACCAGTGACACTGCTGATCGTGTGGAAGGGCTGCGCCGTAATTTCAAGACCCGTCCCATCTGTACGGACCCAACTGAACCGGTTCAGCGCCGTTGATGATTCAGCTTGGCGAAAGAGCAATCCAGCATTGTCATTTCCGCTCACCCAGTCAACTTCTTGTTCATCGATCAGAATTTGTTGAATCGTTCCAGACGTTGAAAGAAGATAGACGCCTGGTTGGGTGCGACTACCCAAAAGAGCCATAGCGGTTTCGGCTTTTGCTTCCGCCGCCAAACTAGGGAAATACAAAAGCTTTGTTCGTTCATATTCTGGTGCGGCTGCAATGCGCACCAAATTGGCGTCAAGTTGGATAGACAAGTCTTGATTTGTGCCACGATTTATTGTTTCACTATCTGATGGAACAGAGACATAGAGCGTTGTACCAGGCCACAGCAAATCCAATGACGCTGGGACCCATCCTCCATCTGGGTCGCCAAATAGTCCACTCCAGATCTGAATAAGGGCATTTCGTGCATTCAAGTTCAAGAATTCCCCATCAGTTGTCTGAACACGTATCGAATCGCTTGTTGTATCTCCGGTCTGGTCCTCGGCCACAATCAAGAGCAGATTATCAAGAGCCGGTAGTGGGGCCGAACGTCGTGGAGGCATGATGACAGATAAGGAATCACGAATAGGTGGGGTGTCTATTGGCGTCGGCGTGGGCGTTACCGTGGGCGTCCCGGGCAATGGCGTTGCAGTTGGAGGTTGCGTTGCAGATGGTGTAAAAGGAATGACGGGCGATCCGTCGGCGCGATAAAGGGGCAAGACACTCAGATCACTATCCCAATAAACAAGTGTGCTTGCAATCCAACCAACAGTTCCATCGGTAGGGCTTTCCGGATCCCGCACGCGCAGGAGTAGCCAATCTCCAGCCTCTGTGATCCCAAAATACTCAACGAGATCACCCAGATCCAACAGGGCAACCCGCACATAATCAGTCGCTGGACCGCCACGCAAATTGGAGAGAGATGAGGCAACACTACCTGTTACCAACCCAGGTTGTTCCGCTGGAATCGGTGGCACAACGGCAGGTCGACCAAATGGGGTGTTTGTTGCAGTCGGTGATGGGGTATCTGTTGGAATCGGGGTATCCGTCTCCGTTGGTGTATTTGTTTCTGTCGGCGTGCTCGTCGCCGTGGGCGTACTGGTCAAGGTAGGTGTCGCACTAAAGGTGGGCGTGCTTGTCGCAGTCGGCGTCAATGTTGACGTATTCACGCGCTCCAGCTCAGCAAAGATGGCCGTTAAGGTTAGGGAAAGATCGGGTGCTATTTCGCTTACCGTTCGAGTGACGGAACGAGATGCGTCAATCACGTCTGGTCGAACAGAAACCGTTGCCGTTAGAAGCGACGCTACGTTCGCCACGGCAATGGTTGGTTCTGGAGATGGTGTTGATGTTGGGAGTGGTGTAGCTGTTGGTGTAACTGTTGGCAGAACCAGCGGCGTGGCTGTTGGTGGTGCCGGGGTAATCAAGTCATCCCGGTTGTACGTTGTCAAGAGCGTTTGCAATGCAACAAGCTGATATTCCCCTATCTCATTTTGTTCAAAGACAGCATTAAAGGTTCGACTACGATTGGCGTTATCAAAAAATCGCAGCCGATTGGTTACCTGACCGTTGAAGAGCGCCCGATCATTTTCATCCAAATAGAACCCAAACCATGTGGCTGGTTTACTCAATTCCAGATCGAAGGCTTGCTGCAGCAGATCCAACCGCGTTGTATAGTTTCCTGCGCCAGTTACATCTCCCTGCTGGAGCAAACTCAGGATGCGCGTCAAAACGGTTAAAGGTGTTTGTAGTGGCTCGCTTTGTGCCAGGCGATATCCAGAAATCTGAGCACCTGACGTGTGGCTGAGATTTAGAGATAATCTCGGGTGCCAATGCGTCACGACAAGTTGCTGAGCAAAGGGCGCTTGCTCAATGAAGAGGGTCGACATGGCAAGGTCGTTGAGCAGTTGGCTGCTTGCCTGTAGCGGAGATGTCACGACAATGTTTGGCAGTATTGTTGCTTCAGTTTCACGTAATTCATAGCGACTATTTTGATTCGGTATGGCCCAAATAGGATCGCTCAGACTCCACCAAACAGCACCAAAGTCACTTGCTGGCTGTAGCTGAGCAAGTACATAAACGGAGAGGATCGGGTGTGCATGGGGCTGTTCGATCAATAAAATTTGTCGGCGACCCTGAACATCGCTCCGCAGAATCCCCTGTCGCAGACCAAGCTGTAAGTGTGGATAGGCTCCTCGTTGTCGAACGGTCGTTTGCGCCAGTGGAACTTGTAGCGATTGTTCAAGTGGCGAAAGTATCGAAAGCAGCAGCTGACTGCGAATTTGGTGACGATCGTTTGCCTCGCGCCAAAAGAGAATGGGCAGTGGTTGATCTTCTTGTGTCCTCGGGATGGCGAGGATGGCCCAGGAAGTCGACTCAAATTCGTAATAGCTCACGGGTAAAAAGATCATGGACTGATCTTGCGCAATGCGACGCACGAGTGTTTTCGCCCGTGTCGGGCTGAATTCCATCGTCGATAGTGCATTGAGTCCGTCAGTCGCACGTTTTCGAAAGCGTTCGGCCCAGTCCAACACTGATTCGGGCGTTGTTGTTTGGGTTGGAGTATGAGTGAAAGTAGGTGTGTGAGTTGGTGTGGGCTCTTCTGTGGGGCCAACCGCGACAACGGCCAAGGGCGGTGTCTCCAGAACTGCTGTCGGTGCCTGAAAAGCCGAATCTGCTAGCTGTGTCTGAAATCCGCGCTCAGCCATTAAACGTCCTCTGGAAACACCAATGCGAAATATGGTAAAGAGGATGAGTACGATGAGCACAGGAATTGCTGCTAAGAGTAAGAAATCGGTCCGCTTTGGATTCTTAAGCAACTGATCAATCTGATCCATAATGTTAGTTCTGAACCGTGATCGTTGCGTTACAGGGTGGCGGAAAGTTACCAGTTTGGTCGACCACGATCACGCGCAATGTCCAGACGCCATTTGCTAATAGATTGGAATCAAGGACACCAAGAGAGCCGTTATCAATTGGGGAATTCCCGCCAGCCAGATAGATGAATCCCTCGGTAGCATCAGCTCCCGGTGAATACTCTATTTTATAATATTGGAAGTTTTCATGAACAGCTCGCCCCATCACATTAATCACACCCGTTACAATCGCACCCTGACCAGGACTTGTAACAGCGACGCGGGGATCTGGACAGCTGGCAGCATTGGAGACCACCGGTTGCGGCGTTGCAGTTGGCGGCATAGATTCTTCCACAACTTGAACCGGTGCGCGCGTCGGTAGTGGAGTTGGTGTTATTGTGGGTGTTGGCGTATCCGGCAACGGAGTCGGTGACGGAGTCGCCAATTCTTGTGGCAATATTTGATTCGTTTCAGAGTCATCAACAATTTGGGCTTCAACCGCTGTCGCCAATGTGGTGCTAAGAAAATAGGTAATACCCATTACGACCAAAAGACTCATTGCAATAAAAAAAATGTTGTATAAATCCCGCGAAGCGCGGTCTCGCTCGAGTGAGAAAAGAGCTTGTCTTCGCTCAGCACGCACTTGCCAGGTTCTAGACATTTGATATAACGCAACAAGACCACAGACGGCATAAATCCAAGGAGCATATGTTGCGACAAGTTCGATCAGAAACATCATAATAAAGGTAGTCTACCGCAGAGAGTTTGAGAATCCAAAATATAGAGTAATTCTTTACATTCTCGTCCTCTTTGGCTATGCTTAGATCAAGGCTGAGGCTAAGAACCTATCCGAAAAGTGGTTGTGAGTCCAGCTAGCTTCTCGAGTAAAAATGCACCGTCACAGAACTTTTCGGATAAGCACTAGTGTTTTGTCAGATAAGTTATAATACGGTAAACTCTGCCAGAAAGTGACTAAAAAAACGAGGAGGCAGAGAGAAATGAAGCAAGTATATAAAGTTAAACTAAGTGATAAAGACAGAAATGAATTAAGGCGAATAACGGCAAAAGGAAAAGAGAACGTAAGAAAGATAAGAAGGGCACATATTCTGCTCTTGTCAGATGGAGGAAAAACAGACAGAGAAATCATGGAACGAGTGGGAGTGACGCGAGCAACGGTGGTGCGAATCCGCAAAAGATATGTGACGGAAGGGCTAACCAAAGCCCTAGAAGAGAGGCCAAGAAGCGGACGACCAGTCGAGATTAGTAACGAAGCCAGAGCCAAAATCACGGCACTAGCGTGTACGAAAGGACCAGATGGGCGAAGCCGATGGACTTTAAGGCTGCTAGCAACCACAGCGGTTGAGTTAAAGTTTGTGGAAGACATTTCGCATGAAACCGTGAGTGAAATTCTGAAAAAAACGAACTGAAACCCCATTTGAAGGTGCAGTGGTGTATCGGAAAGTTAACACCTACATACTTGTGGCACATGGAACAAATCTTGGACCTCTATGCACAGCCCTATGACCCCAAGAATCCTCTCTGGTGGGTGTTACGATGAAAAACCTTGTCAGCTCTTGGGCGATACAATCGTGCCGATTGAGATGAAACCAGGCAAGAAATGGCGCTATGATCATCACTATGAACGCAAGGGCATCTGTTACATCTTGATTGCTTACCAGCCACACACTGGACAGCGGGTTGTTCAGATTACCGAACGGCGCAGAGGCCAAGAGTATGCTCGCTTCATGCATGATCTCAAAACGAAACACAATCCTGATGCCGATTCATTACAGATTGTTCAGGATAATCTCAACATTCATTCACCCAGTTCCTTCTACACCATCTTTTCGCCTGAGGAAGCTTTCGCTCTGGCTCAGCACTTTCAGATGGTTTATACCCCCGTCAACGGGAGTTGGCTTAATATGGTTGAAATTGAACTCTCGGTTATCACTCGCCAAGTTCTTGATCGCCGCATTGATTCCAAAGAGCTTCTTGAGACTGTTGTCCTTGCTCTTGTCAACGAGCGCAATGAACAATCCGCTACCATTCAATGGCAATTTACCCCCGCTCTCGCTCGCCAGAAGTTCCAGCGTTTCTATCCTGTTTTGGATACCAATTCTGATGACCAACCTGTATCATAACTTATCTGACAAAACACTAAGACTGAGGAAGAAGAGAAGATGCGACAGCTCTTCTTCCTTAGCCTATTTCTTAGCCTTCGCCTCTTCTTCTTCACCCTTTCATACACAAGGATGCAATCATGAAAATTGATGGAGTATTTCGTTCTCGACGTAGTAATGTTCTCGGAACCCGTGGCATGGTTGCCACGAGCCAACCACTTGCAGCCAATGCCGGTCTGGATATCTTGAAGGCAGGCGGCAACGCCGCGGATGCAGCGATCGCAACGGCAGCCATGTTGAATGTAGTGGAGCCAATTAGCACGGGCATTGGTGGTGATTGTTTTGCGTTATATTGGGATGCCAAGACCAAACAGGTTACAGCTTTAAATGGTTCGGGACGGGCTGCCGCTGGTTCCTCAATTGAGGAACTTCGTCAGCTTGGCTACAGGAGTATGCCAACCTGGACTGGTCACACAGTCAGTGTACCCGGAACTGTCGCAGGTTGGAGCGATTTGCTGGAGAGACATGGAAGGATGACACTAGCTGATGTGTTACAACCGGCAATCTGGACAGCCGAAAATGGATATCCAGTGAGTGAATTAATTGCTACTGGTTGGCGCTCGCAGGAGGCAAAATTGCGCCGAGACCCTAATTGGCAAAGCGGAGATCTGGACAATGGACCAGAACAGCCAAGTGGACATGAGCTCTTGATTGATGGTCGTGCACCCAAGCCTGGCGAGATCATGCGAATCCCAACTTTGGGTACGACGATGCGTGGAATTGCAGCGGACGGAATATCATACATTTACGATGGTGAGTTTGCTGGTAAAATCAGCGAGCATGTACAGCGCTATGGGGGTTGGTTAACATCGGAAGATATGGCAGCCCACACAAGCACTTGGGACGACCCCATCACGGCTCATTATCGTGGGGTAACGCTTTATGAGCTACCACCCAATGGGCATGGATTGGCGACTGTCTTGGCGGCAAATTTAGCGACAGGGTACGATTTGGCGGCGATGAGCGAGGTGGACAGATTGCATGTGATGATCGAGTGTATGCGATTGGGCTTTGCTGATGCGCAGCAGTGGGTCTGTGACCCACTGCTGCGCTCGATTCCATTGGAAGAATTGGTAAGTAGCGAATACGCAAATCGACGGCGACAGCGGGTTGACGCAGGGCAGGCGGCGCAACAGGTACCGTATGGAGATCCACTTGGTGGTGGTGATACTGTTTATCTAAGTGTAGCTGATGGAGAAGGGAATGCGTGCAGTTTTATCAACAGTCTCTTTATGGGCACGGGTACGGGACTGGTCGTTCCTGGTACGGGCGTCAGTTTGCAGAATCGAGCGCAGCGTTTCTTACTCGATCTAGACCATCCCAATGCACTAGAACCGAACAAGCGCCCTTATCACACAATTATTCCAGCCATGACAATCCAAGAGGGCGAACTACACGCTAGTTTCGGCGTGATGGGTGGATATATGCAGCCGCAGGGTCATTTTCAGATGTTGGTCAATATGGTTGATCTGGGCATGGCACCGCAGCAGGCATTGGACGTGCCTCGCTGGCGCATCGATGCGGGGCAGATGGGTGTTGGAGCCGAAGAGCCAGGTGGTCTTGTGCATATTGAAGAAGGCTGGTCCTTTGAGACGATGGCGGAGTTGACAAAACGGGGCCATCGGTTGGCGCCGGCCAGTGGATTCGGACGGGGTGCATTTGGTGGAGGTCAAATCATCCAGCGTCGCTCAGACACGGGCGTTTTGATTGGTGGAAGTGATCCGCGGAAGGACGGTTGTGCATTGGGATGGTAATTCTTGGCCTTTCTCGAACGAAATGGTCGGTCTGTCTCAATTTCCGCGTCGAAGCAATTTCACCCCGTGATGGACGTTGCTAAGCTGCATGACATGTTTGGCAAAAATGCTGTCTTGAACACTCGCCTCCAAAGGAAATTGCACCCAACAAAAAAATTACGGTTTACAAACCGTAATAGTTGTGATATACTTCTCATGTAACTTAACAAGGGGATGAAAGGTTTCGACGGGGCAGGAAGCTCTTGGATTGCAAGCCGTAGTGCGTTAGCTACGTTAAAATGGCGCAAAAAACCTTTAAATGCCAACTCAAGTGGCAAGTCCTTCAACATGTTCAGCACCAATGCCCCCATGGCAATGGCTGCTTAAGAACTAGAAGGCTCTGACTCTTAAAATAGAGTCACGGCCCGTCTCAGTGGAGCCACCAGGCTGAGGCGGTTGCCGACATATACTGGTTGGCTGCGGTAGTTTGACGCCAATATGGCTACCTAAGATGATTGGCTAGTCGATGCACTGGAACCCGGTCGCTAGGGGGCCGCTCGGCGAAACAACAAAGTAGCGACTAAGCTTGTAGATGTCCCTGGGCAAATGTTGCGGACGCGGGTTCGATTCCCGCCATCTCCACTAGAAAGGCAGGATAGATCAAAAGATCTATCCTGTTTTTTCATTGGAAAGCAGATGGGTGAGCGTCAGTCATGGGTCAGATGGTGCTGTCGATTTGCTTATGGTGCCAAACAAACAAGCTGTTTGTTCTGCTGAACAGCCTCTATCAAGAGTTGGGTTGGCCTAACTGAATCTCAGCAACCACAGGGTGATGATCCGACTCGCCGTGTGCGTTGCCAACACGCGATGAGATAATGGTCCAGGGATAGGTGCAGAAAATCATGTCCAAGCGCATAATGCGACGAAAGAATGGAACGTTCCCCAGATCGGCAGCATGAGCGGGAAAGGTAAAGCCGGTTCCCCATCCCGCTACACGATGTGTGTCGAGCAATTGGGTGGAGATGAGCCGATAGACATCGCTTAAGCTTGTACTATTGAAGTCCCCTGTGACGACGACTGGTTCTTCGCGTTGCCGAATGTCGCTCAGCATCCGCCTGATGGCATTGTAACGTTGGTCAAAATCGTTGAGGACGTCTTGTTGGCGCTGTGAAAGCGACGCTCGATATTTGAAAATATTGGTCGCACGGGGATGAATGTTGTAGAGCAAAAATGGTTCAACGAATCCCTGCACGCGTACAATCTGGATACGGAAATCTGGGTCAGCAAGATGGCTAGCATCCAAGGCAGTTAGTGGATAGCGGCTAAAGATACCAAGTCGATACGGATCTTCATCGAATGCGCTATTTGTATGTTGATTGGCACTTGTTAAATGATATGGATATCGATCTGCAAGTTCCTCCTGCATCATCTTGGACATCTCTGGCATTAATTCTTGTAGTGCCACAATATCTGGTGAAGGGAAATTTGATTTTGCATGAAGCTGAAGTGGGACTCTCGCCGTTTCTTGCGATCGACTTTCCCACCAAATATTGAAAGTCATGAGGGTCAACTGTCTGTCTTGGTTTTCTTGATTTCTTGGTTCGTCTTTTGAAAACAACACTCCATTTAAACGACGAAACGGCAAAAAATAAGAACCATATAACCAGAGAAAAATGGCCGTTGGAGCGAGCAATGACATAAGCAGTTCCGAAGATTGCCACCAGATTGCCAGGATCCAGAGAGGATACATGGGCCAGAAGAAAAGCGATGCAACGGGATTGAGCAACGCCAGCCACCAAATTTTATCACCCTGCCAACAGTAAAGAACAAACCAGATCAGGATGCAGCCTGCGTAAAACGAGGCAAGCCAAATTAAATAGAAAAATAATGCGTCCAATTTCTATTGACCATACTCCTCATCGTAGTCAGCCAATGATGCTTCAACGACTTTTACTGCATGGGCACAATCATAAACCCGATCAATCGAGATATTGGACTCTTCTCCAGGCACCAATTTATATGTCCCGAAATAATGGCGCAATCGCTCGACCAATATCTCAGGCAGATCAGTCAAATCCTGGGCGTTACCCCAAACATTATCGTTTTCTAAAACGGCAATGATCTTGTCGTCGGCCTCACCACCGTCTACCATCTGCAAACCACCAACAACCCGCGCCGTCAAAATCACCTCCGCACGATTAATGGGGCGCTCACTGACAACACAAATGTCCAAGGGGTCGCCATCACCGCGAATGGAATTGGGCGACAAAGCCATTGTGCGTCGTCCACAGAATGTGCGCGGAATAAAGCCGTAGAGAGCAGGTGGCTGGGAGGATGAACGTTGCGGACGGTCCACACGCAAATAACCGGTTGTCTTATCAACTTCATACTTGATCAGATCAAATGGCGTAATCTCAATATACGCATGGACGAGTTGCGGGAGTTCGGGTCCTGCATCAAGACCGTGCCAAGGATGAGGACGCCAACGATAAAATGGATGGGGAAATGACATAAATTCTTGCCTTTGTCCTACTGTATTGAACTGCCATCGATGAGAATCAGTGGACCACAATCGTTAGATTCTTCGCTCCACTCGAGAATGAGACGATTGCGGTCTGCCCTGAAAAAAAGGGCAGCAAGAGAAGAGAGAGAGGGGTTAAAGGCCGCGTTGAATAAGAAGCGGGTCCAAGTTGACCCGCCAGAGTGGGTGGCGTCGTTGCCTGTGCCCAACGCAAATCAGTTGTAGTGAGCACCGTACTTAGGCGGTCGGTGCCAAGAAAACCTTGAAGCCGAGGGACTCGAGGGTTTTGAGTGCGCCGGCTTGTGCATGCTCCTTGCGTCGTTTGAGAAAGAAGTCGCCGCCGAGTTCTTCAAAGACGGCATCGGGCTTGTCGATGAGATGATAGACGATGGTCAAGATGGAATGGGCCACGGCAATAGCTGCCCGCTTGGCTCCGCGTCGTGCCTTGAGACGGTGGAACTGTGCGGCGAGATAGGTGTCCTTGGTGCGAGAGGAGGGCGGTGACTAACCATTTCTGGCCCTTTCGTCGGCGACCACTCTTGCGTTTGCCCGCCGATTCGTTGTTGCCAGGACAGACACAAGCCCAGGAGGCCAGTTTCTTAGCTGAGGGCCAGCTTTCGACCGAGGGACCGATCTCCGCCAGAATTATCTCGGCGACGACTCGCCCCACACCGGGAATGGCATCTAGGCGTGCGATGAGGTCAGCATGCGGAGCCATGAGGACCCCAATCTGTTGATTGAGGGCATCAATGCGTACATTCAGGTGATCGAGATGATGCAGAACTTCTTGCAGCATAAAACGATGATGAGGACGGACCAGTCCCGTCAACGCATCAACCAACTGGGGAATCTTGGCCCGCAGCCGCTTTTGTGCCAAGTCAGCCATGGCTTCTGGGTCCATCTCATCTGCAATCAGGGCCTCGATCATCTGGCGTGCCGATACACCTTGGATGCTCGTGACCACCGATCCCAACTTGACGTTGGCATCTTCCAACACCTTATGCAGGCGATTGACTGCCGCACTCTTCTCTTGCAAGAGACGCGTCCGATAGCGCGTCAGGTCTCGCAAGTCCCTTTGCTCCACATCTGGAATGAAACTGCGCTCCAGCAGTCCATAACTCATCAGTTTCGTGATCCAGGCCGCATCGCTCTCATCCGTCTTGCGACCAGGCACCTGTGCCAGATGGCGGGCATTCACAATCCAGACCTCAAAATGCTCATGCAACACATTGTAGATCGGTTTCCAATACACTCCCGTACTCTCCATCGCCACATGCGTGATCCCATACGACGACAGCCACGACCTCAACCCCTCCAACTCGACCGTCGTTGTCCCAAATCGCTTGCGCACCTGCTCCATCCTCCTGATTCATCTACCACACACGCCACTACCATCCGCTTGTGAACATCCAGGCCGCTGCACTTCGGAAACATCACTTCCATCTTCCTTTCCTTTCGCAGCCGCTTATGTGTACCCGATTGTGAGCACAGTCTGCCCTGCGTGTTTCGTCCCGAGGAACGTCCACATCCCGTGGTGCGTCGGTGTACACCAATCTAGCTACTGAGCGTTCTTTACTTGACCACGGATCTTTCCCGATTTCTGTTCGGCGGCTGCCACCACACTTTAACACATTTTTCATCCCCTGTTGTGTTGGCTCACCGCATGTTTATCTACTGAGTATAGATTCGACTGACCTTCCTCGTTCGTGGCAGTGCTTCGTATAATTCCTTCGAGAACAATATTTAGTGTACTATTATACGCAGCAATGTCTATATTCGCACGAATTATGCTACATTATTCCACGCTCGCTCACAGATGGAAGTAAATTTGTCTCTTCTATACGTTGAAAATAATGGCTCAACAGGAGCTCGAATGGTTAAGACAAAAAATACAACCATAAAGGGACTGAAAGAATGGGAGTGTGTCCCAAGGTGTGTAAATGCAACGATTCTCTGACTGAACAATGTTCATTTACACACTTTGTGGTACACACTCGAAGAAATTGAAGAAGAAGCAGAGAGTCCTTCGGTTTCTTCATTCCCTTTATGGTAAACATCGCCAGATTAGAAACAGGAGAAATGAATGAGCCAAGAGCATGAACAGAGTAGACCACATGACCGTTATTTTGATTCGAACCCAGCACAAAAGGAGATCGCGCTACATCTGTACGCCCAGGTAGCGAATCTTCCGCTCATTTGTCCACACGGACACGTTGATCCAATTTTGTTCTCTCAGCCAGATTACCAGTTTCCTTCGCCAACCCGATTGTTGATTACGCCCGATCATTATGTTTTTCGGATGCTTTACTCACAAGGGGTTCCATTGGAGAATTTGGGCATTCCAAGATTAGATGGTTCAGCGGTCGAGGAGGATGATCGCGTCATTTGGCAGACGTTTGCGGATCATTATTATTTGTTCCGCGGTACTCCAACTGGGATGTGGTTGAATGATGAATTACAGAACGTATTTGGTGTGCAATCTAGATTAAAGAGCGATACAGCGCAGGAAATTTATGATCAAATTGAGGAGCAATTGCGCAAACCTGAATTTAAGCCGCGTGCGCTTTTTGAACAGTTCAACATTGAGGTTTTGTGTACAACAGACCCAGCTACATCAAACCTTGAACATCATCGGGCTATCCGAGAATCGGACTGGGATGGTCGAGTTTTGCCCACCTTTCGTCCCGATGCAGTTATGGATCTTCAGGCTTCTGGCTGGCAGGAGGAGATCGATGCACTGAGCACAGTCAGTGGAATTGAAGTCAACGGATATCGCACATATATCGAAGCATTGGAGAAACAGAGAGTTCGCTTTCGGGAACTGGGAGCTACGGCGACTGATCATTCCACCCTCTACCCCTATACCGAAAGAGTATCAGATTCGGATGCATCTGCGATTTTCGATAGAGCATTGAAAGGTATGAGTACAAAAGAGGACGCCCAGATTTTTATGGCACATATGTTGATGGAAATGGGGCGCATGAGTTGTGAAGACGGGTTAGTCATGCAATTACATACTGGAATTTGGCGTAGCCACAATCAATGGATTCACGGCCGTTTTGGTGGTGATATGGGTTGCGATATTCCGGTTGCAAATGAATTTACGCGCAATTTACATTCTCTTTTGAACGCTTATGGCAACCACCCAAACTTTCGACTGATTCTTTTTATGCTCGACGAATCTACACTGTCGCGCGAGCTAGCTCCCCTCGCCGGTCATTATCCTTCCGTACAGCTTGGTCCTCCCTGGTGGTTCTTTGATAGCTGGAATGGTATGATGCGCTTCCGCGAACTAGTGTCGGAAACAACGGGACTCTATAATACAGTCGGTTTTAATGACGATACACGAGCTTATCCTTCGATTCCAGCCAGACATGATTTGGCTCGTCGTGTGGATGCAAATTGGTTGGCCAACTTGGTCACGCGACATGTCACCGAACTGGAAGAAGCAGAAGAGATGGTTCGAGCAGCAGCATATGAGCTAGCCAAAGATGCTTATTGCTTATGATCGATTATACTGTACTCGCTCATGGGACTTTAGTGCTTATCTGAAAAGTTCTGCGGTAATGCATTCTTGCTCGAGAAGCTGGTCGGACTCACAACCACTTTTCGGCTAGGTTCTAATCCGCTGGCTCTACCCGACGGAAAGCAGTTAAATTGATTTTAAGTTTATGGCAGTGCCCACTATAAGACTATATTCAGGGCGGTGCCGAACGTCCACTGTCGTAAACTCAATCGGGGCTGTTCACCTTCGTGGACAGTCGGCCCGCTGGCCCAGATTAGTGCCTTTGTCGCTCCTTTCAGTACACTTTGTCCATGGCCTGTGAATCATCGATACGTCAGCCCACGTATATCACTCACAAGGCCTAATCTAACATAATCTGGATTTGTCTGCGCCAGCAGTAACCCCCATTGATAGTTTCCTGGCTCGAAGCGATCTCCAAGGATGATGTCAAGTTTATTCAATTGTATCGTAATCTTCTGCGTGTTAGGTGCCAGCAAAACGCCTACCCCGTCTCGCAGAGGATCTTCTCCCGCCTGCCAGAAGACCAGTTCAAGCTGTTGATCTGAAGCAAGATTCAGAGTGGTTACCCACTGAAATTCTAGATCACTTAGACTGCTCACCCCATCAGTCGGTGCGATCAAAACAATCGGCGGCTCGGGGGTTGGGCTAGGCGTACTCGTTGGTATCTCAGTCGGAGTCAGGGTAGATGTTGACGTGGATGTATGAGTGGCTTCCACGGTAGGGGTCGGGGTCTCTGTTGGAACTGGTGTCTCGGTAGGAGCCAATGTAGATGTTGGTGTGGATGTGTGAGTGGCCTCCACGGTAGGGGTCGGGGTCTCTGTCGGAACTGGTGTTTCGGTAGGGGTCAATGTAGATGTTGGCGTGGATGTATGAGTGGCCTCCACGGTAGGGGTCGGGGTCTCTGTCGGAACTGGTGTTTCGATAGGAGCCAATGTAGATGTTGGTGTGGATGTGTGAGTGGCCTCCACGGTAGGGGTCGGGGTCTCTGTCGGAACTGGTGTTTCGGTAGGGGTCAATGTAGATGTTGGCGTGGATGTGTGAGTGGCCTCCACGGTAGGGGTCGGGGTCTCTGTCGGAACTGGTGTTTCGGTCGGGGCCAATGTAGATGTTGATGTGGATGTATGAGTGGCCTCCACGGTAGCGGTCGGTGTCTCTGTTGGGATTGGTGTCTCGATTTCAGGATTCTGTGCTGATGTTGGTATTGCAGACAGTTGTGATAACAACAGTGTTTCTGTGACGTTACCCTGTGCGGCTGGCTTGAGTGTGGCCAGATTTCCGAAGCTGGTGATGACATCACCTAGAGAAAGAGTCAAAGTTGGGGATGCCGTTTGGGTTACCGTCATCGTTGATGACAGAGTTGACGATATGTCGAACGAGGGGGCAGTCACAGTTGATGTATTTTGTCGCTGTGGAATCACAGTGGGACTTGCTGTTAATTGGTCTGGACGAACAGTAGCGGTAGGGGATTGTTGCTCTAGACCACTTTTTGGCTCCTCGCTGGCGAGCGCCACACGAACCAGATTTGACTGAACAGCAAACCCACTCAAAGTATCAATTTGTATGATTGCCTCAGGAGCTAACCAAACAGGAAGCAATCCCTGCGCAAACAAAAGAGGCATGATGAGAAAGAGCATTGCGTAACGCAGCCCATGTGCAAGCCCTACACCAATCATACTGGCCGACTTGTAGACCAGCCAGCCAAAAATCAGACCGATTCCCAGAGCTAAGAAAACTGACAAAATATTTTGATCTGTGGATATTAGTCCAAAATGAAAAAGGGCAAAAAGGGAAGCAATATAGATAATACCAAAACGCCCTAAAATATCTACAGCTGTCGTTTGCATAATGCCGTGGAAAACTAATTCTAAGGAGATACCGATTGCAAGCAACGCGAGAAATACACTGATGATCGTGGTGTTCGATGTAGAGAGTGACCAAATGGGAGCCGGTTGCAGCAGCAGATACTCCAATAGACCAAATATTAGACCAATTAAAATTCCCATCAGTTGGAGAGAAAAGTCTTGTAGATAAAGTCCAACACTGCGCCAGGACAGGTTGAGCATTCGAACAATTAACACCGCAATTGTGAACAAGACAATGCCTGTGGTACTGAGCCAAATCAGTGGTGGAAGATCGACATAGGGCAGCAGCAGCCCCATCATACGCGCAATTGGTAGCAAAGTCAGGCTGAGTGCAAAGCGGCTGTTTGCCACTTGTCGTGTTGTTGAGACATGTATGAACAGGACACACATTGCAAGTGCATAAGCAATTAGTCCACTTTCTGTACCGAGCAACAATGAAACCGCCTCGGCGGCAATAAAGAAGAGCAGATAAAAAAGAGCAAAATGAATTGAGCGCAAATTCTGTCTGACTATGTGCAACACAATAATTCTTCTCGTAAAAAAAGCTTTCAGCTATCAGCCGTCAGCCATTAGCTGGAATCGGGCCTTGTCTCGCTGCTGATATTTATACTTTCCTATACTCAGTAGATCCAAATTTCAGGTTTTGAGAGAGAATTCTGGCTAAACAGTTGACATAAATACAAATTTGCCGGTCGATATCTAGTTTTTGCGTTAGATTTGGGCGATTTTCAGATATGAAATAGGTTGTTTTCTGTAACCGAAATCTGAATAAATGACTCCAAAATCCCTGCAATCTCGACTGAAAATCGCCAAAAACGCCAAATTTGGATCTACTGATACTATAAAAAACTTTACTTTCTGGTAAAGGCTTGAGTGACAAAGGGCAAACCGAAAGGGGCGGAAAAAAGAATCCACCCTGAAAAAACGGGATAAAATGTAAAAATAGTGCTCGGCTAGTTTAAGCAGCGGCATTGAGGCGGCGATGAGCGAGAACGCCTTTAGGGAAATGGTGTGAAACCGAGGCCTTTTTCCGAAAGTCAGGGTCGAGTTGGTCAGGAGTTGGAAAAAGAGCACTCGAGAGAACACGGCGCAGCCTGCCGGGAGTGGATTGAGGCTCTCGATCCCAGTAGCCAGTCGGTATGGGAGGAAGAGAAGCGGCTAAATGGGAAAGAAGATTGCCAGCCAGCAGCCCCAGTTCAGGTAAGCGGAAACAAGCCTCATCGGCATGAACAAATTGACGATGTAAGCCAATCATCTGCTTGGAAGCCAAGGGGGGAGGTTCAACAGGCCAGCGTTCCAGGTAGACAAGATAAATGGTTTCAGGCTGCAAAGTCATAACGGTCGCCAAAACCAAAGGTGTGTTGTAGGCCGGATCCTGAATGACGTAAATCGAGTAGGTACGGTTGGCTGTATCCACCTTGGTTGTTCTGGGGACGAGATTGTGCCATGCTTGATAGCAAATCAGGCGACCACTATAGAGAAAGCGACCAGACGAGTCCGGAGTTGTAGCCTCGAGTCGCTTTCCCTTATAGCTGCGAGAGAGCGGACGCACAATATCACCATATTCAGGTGGTCTGCCTTTTTCTTTGCGTTTGGGGAACTCATTGCGGCGCACTGTGCAGTTAATGGCTTCCCGCAGGACAAATCGGTCGATGCCGCTTTCTAGCATTTCTCTGATTGTAAACCCGGCATCGACCACCGCCACTTCGTCTGACTCCAGTGATTTCTTCGTCTCTGTCAGCAGCTTTTTCCGAAACTCACTTTCCTTTGTTCCAACCGTGCATCTCATGATTGCCTTGAGCAGTGGCACTCGCTTCCCGCCTATCTCCCCCGAGCTTATCATCACTCCAAAGATGAGCGCGGGCAATGCCCGACGAGCCGTTGAGTTATAGAGTCGGTTCACTTTCCCTTGCAGCTTCGGTCGCCAGAACCCTGTGATATCTATGCTTTTCACTCGGTACCCTTCTAACTTTTTTGCCTCCCATTCCCCTTTCCACTCCACTTCTTCTTGCCACGACCCCAGCAGACTTGTGATATCCCATGATCCATATCGAAAGCTCCACCAGCTTCGCCGGAGCTCCTCATCTTCAAACCCGCTTTCTTTCAATGCGCTATGGATTGCTCCTCGACTTTTCAGAAACGACCCATTCAGCATTGCCCACATCAGACGCATTACATTTACGTTTGTTCCCATCGGCGTTACTTGCAATACATTCATCAGTACTGCTATAGTTATTTCTGGCGCGGTTAGCATTCCTTCCTCCTTTTTGGGTTCTCTACCTTTAGGATGAACTGCTAACCGCTTTTTGTCACATTTCTCACCTCATCTCTTTTCTTTTACCAGAAAGTAAAGATAAAGCCTTGTCAACTTTGGACAGCGACGTTGACGATGTGCTTATTCGCTGTAGATAGTATATTTACAAATCTCTATAAATCCGTATGAGACGAGTCTCTCTAACTCACTTGCTGTGATTCGAAACGCATCGAGCGCGCCGCCAACGGGATCCTTTACATCATATTCCGCACCGGCCATTTCAGTTAGCAAATAGATCCGATCTTCGAGAGTCGGAAAACTAGCCGTCAGCGCTTCCCGTTGCCCTCGATCCATGGTCAAAATCAGATCGAAACGGTCGAGCGGATAGAGTTGTTCAATCCTACGCGTCCGATGTTGATTTAGATCCAGACCCCACTCCCATGCAACTTGACGCATGAATGTGCTTGCAGGGCGTCCTGGTCTGGCCCATATCCCAGCGGACTCAATCGTCCACACAATACCTGTCTCGCTTGCGGACTCTTTGATTGGTTTGTTGATCGAAACGTGGAATGCATGGGTTGCTCGTTTCTCTCCTTTAAATTGCTTATCAACCAATGACTGGAATAGAGCTGCAGCCATTGGCGAACGGACCTGATTGGCAGTACAAACAAATAAGATGGATGGCGTTAACTTTCTAAACATATTCAATAACCTGTGAACTGCTAAAACTTCCATCTAGTTTGACGAATAAAAAGCGGCAGAGATACGCCGAAGTACAGTTTCTTCCGCAATCGTCATTTACTTGTACTTTTGTAAGAATAACGTAAGACATTTTATGCCGAATCGTTCTATACTTTGCAAACGAAAAGCCTGTCTCGATTGTAAGCATTTCGCAATAAATAACATTCTATTTATTAGATATAGTTACTAAACAAATCGTATTGCTGACAGTTTGTTACTACGCTCCAACTTTTAACCTCTTCTTTGCACACAGCTCTTCATCCCATTCAGATTTGTATTCAACAATCTCAATCATTATGTCAGTACATAGCATTCTCATTTAGGTTCTGTTGACATTTAGAGTGCGCTCTCAGAGCGTTGGTCACTTTGGGCGGTGATTTCTCTGAGGAGAGCTGTCAAATGTCAACGACTCCTAGTGTTTTGTCAGATAAGTTATAATACGGTAAACTCTGCCAGAAAGTGACTAAAAAAACGAGGAGGCAGAGAGAAATGAAGCAAGTATATAAAGTTAAACTAAGTGATAAAGACAGAAATGAATTAAGGCGAATAACGGCAAAAGGAAAAGAGAACGTAAGAAAGATAAGAAGGGCACATATTCTGCTCTTGTCAGATGGAGGAAAAACAGACAGAGAAATCATGGAACGAGTGGGAGTGACGCGAGCAACGGTGGTGCGAATCCGCAAAAGATATGTGACGGAAGGGCTAACCAAAGCCCTAGAAGAGAGGCCAAGAAGCGGACGACCAGTCGAGATTAGTAACGAAGCCAGAGCCAAAATCACGGCACTAGCGTGTACGAAAGGACCAGATGGGCGAAGCCGATGGACTTTAAGGCTGCTAGCAACCACAGCGGTTGAGTTAAAGTTTGTGGAAGACATTTCGCATGAAACCGTGAGTGAAATTCTGAAAAAAAAACGAACTGAAACCCCATTTGAAGGTGCAGTGGTGTATCGGAAAGTTAACACCTACATACTTGTGGCACATGGAACAAATCTTGGACCTCTATGCACAGCCCTATGACCCCAAGAATCCTCTCTGGTGGGTGTTACGATGAAAAACCTTGTCAGCTCTTGGGCGATACAATCGTGCCGATTGAGATGAAACCAGGCAAGAAATGGCGCTATGATCATCACTATGAACGCAAGGGCATCTGTTACATCTTGATTGCTTACCAGCCACACACTGGACAGCGGGTTGTTCAGATTACCGAACGGCGCAGAGGCCAAGAGTATGCTCGCTTCATGCATGATCTCAAAACGAAACACAATCCTGATGCCGATTCATTACAGATTGTTCAGGATAATCTCAACATTCATTCACCTTTACTTTCTGGTAAAAGAAAAGAGATGAGGTGAGAAATGTGACAAAAAGCGGTTAGCAGTTCATCCTAAAGGTAGAGAACCCAAAAAGGAGGAAGGAATGCTAACCGCGCCAGAAATAACTATAGCAGTACTGATGAATGTATTGCAAGTAACGCCGATGGGAACAAACGTAAATGTAATGCGTCTGATGTGGGCAATGCTGAATGGGTCGTTTCTGAAAAGTCGAGGAGCAATCCATAGCGCATTGAAAGAAAGCGGGTTTGAAGATGAGGAGCTCCGGCGAAGCTGGTGGAGCTTTCGATATGGATCATGGGATATCACAAGTCTGCTGGGGTCGTGGCAAGAAGAAGTGGAGTGGAAAGGGGAATGGGAGGCAAAAAAGTTAGAAGGGTACCGAGTGAAAAGCATAGATATCACAGGGTTCTGGCGACCGAAGCTGCAAGGGAAAGTGAACCGACTCTATAACTCAACGGCTCGTCGGGCATTGCCCGCGCTCATCTTTGGAGTGATGATAAGCTCGGGGGAGATAGGCGGGAAGCGAGTGCCACTGCTCAAGGCAATCATGAGATGCACGGTTGGAACAAAGGAAAGTGAGTTTCGGAAAAAGCTGCTGAAAGAGACGAAGAAATCACTGGAGTCAGACGAAGTGGCGGTGGTCGATGCCGGGTTTACAATCAGAGAAATGCTAGAAAGCGGCATAGACCGATTTGTCCTGCGGGAAGCCATTAACTGCACAGTGCGCCGCAATGAGTTCCCCAAACGCAAAGAAAAAGGCAGACCACCTGAATATGGTGATATTGTGCGTCCGCTCTCTCGCAGCTATAAGGAAAGCGACTCGAGGCTACAACTCCGGACTCGTCTGGTCGCTTTCTCTATAGTGGTCGCCTGATTTGCTATCAAGCATGGCACAATCTCGTCCCCAGAACAACCAAGGTGGATACAGCCAACCGTACCTACTCGATTTACGTCATTCAGGATCCGGCCTACAACACACCTTTGGTTTTGGCGACCGTTATGACTTTGCAGCCTGAAACCATTTATCTTGTCTACCTGGAACGCTGGCCTGTTGAACCTCCCCCCTTGGCTTCCAAGCAGATGATTGGCTTACATCGTCAATTTGTTCATGCCGATGAGGCTTGTTTCCGCTTACCTGAACTGGGGCTGCTGGCTGGCAATCTTCTTTCCCATTTAGCCGCTTCTCTTCCTCCCATACCGACTGGCTACTGGGATCGAGAGCCTCAAGCCACTCCCGGCAGGCTGCGCCGCGTTCTCTCGAGTGCTCTTTTTCCAACTCCCGACCAACTCGACCCTGACTTTCGGAAAAAGGCCTCGGTTTCACACCATTTACCTAAAGGCGTTCTCGCTCATCGCCGCCTCAATGCCGCTGCTTAAACTAGCCGAGCACTATTTTTACATTTTATCCCGTTTTTTCAGGGTGGATTCTTTTTTCCGCCCCCTTTCGGTTTGCCCTTTGTCACTCAAGCCTTTACCAGAAAGTAAAGTTCACCCAGTTCCTTCTACACCATCTTTTCGCCTGAGGAAGCTTTCGCTCTGGCTCAGCACTTTCAGATGGTTTATACCCCCGTCAACGGGAGTTGGCTTAATATGGTTGAAATTGAACTCTCGGTTATCACTCGCCAAGTTCTTGATCGCCGCATTGATTCCAAAGAGCTTCTTGAGACTGTTGTCCTTGCTCTTGTCAACGAGCGCAATGAACAATCCGCTACCATTCAATGGCAATTTACCCCCGCTCTCGCTCGCCAGAAGTTCCAGCGTTTCTATCCTGTTTTGGATACCGATTCTGATGACCAACCTGTATCATAACTTATCTGACAAAACACTAGTGTTTATCCGAAAAGTTCTGTGCCGATGAATTCTTGCTCGAGAAGCTGGTTGGACCTACAGCTACCTTTGGTAACTGTTCAGGTTATCCCCGAAGGTGACAGTCACCTCACGTTCAACTGGGCAGGTCAGGAACAAGTATGGCTCGCAGCAGCATGTCAGTTGGAAACATCCCAAACAGAGTCTCACATGCGCTCGTTCTTATACGCTGGCAATACTACTTATATATGGTCACGTTCGCAACCATAACCTTTTCGAATGAAGGGCGTCAGCTTATTCCATAAGAAAGCACTATTTACTTGAAGTTCAGTGAACAGGATGTAGTTTTATGACTTTACACAATGGACAGATGACGGTCTTCCCTCTCAACCGTTTTGTCCCGCCCGTACCGAACAAAAATGGGATTTTTCCTCACACAGACAATATTCCTATAAATCGAATAGCAAAATCAGTTGCCCTCATTGCAGCCTACAACGAAGCACGCTTTATCGGCAGCGTTGTTATTACAGCAAGTCGTTATACAGAGAGGGTAATCGTTGTCAATGATGGCTCCACAGATGACACAGAACAAATTGCACGTACAGCAGGTGCCATTGTGATCAACATGCCACAGAACAGTGGCAAGGGCGCGGCCCTTCAAGTTGGACTGAAGGCGGCTTTAGAACTTGATGCCAACGTTATTATCTTGCTTGATGGGGATGGGCAACATGCGCCAGAAGAGACACCGCGGCTCGCACGTCCCATCTTAGACGGCAAGGCGGATTTAGTCGTTGGTTCTCGTTTCATGGAGATAGAGAGCGATATTCCTCACTGGCGTCGAGTTGGGCAACATGTTTTAACCTGGTTTACCAACGTTGCCTCAGGCGTCCCCCTCAGCGATTCTCAAAGTGGCTTTCGTGCACTCTCAGCCAGGGCGGCGAGTCAGCTTTCCTTTAGCGGTCAAGGTTTTTCGATTGAGTCTGAGATGCAGTTTGCTATTGGAGAGCATGGTTTGCGTGTGCAAGAGGTGCCCATCAGCTGCATCTATGAAGAACCTCCAAAGCGCAATCCCATCAAACACGGTATGCAAGTGGTGGATGGCATCTTGAAGATGGTGCTCCAGATGCGACCACTCTTTTTCTTTGGTGTTCTTTCTTTTGCCATTCTGATCCTGGGTCTCATTATGGGTCTGCGCGTGATTAGTAGTTTCCAAGCCACGGCACAGTTGGCGATTGGTCATGGTCTTCTCACCGTGATGTTGATTGTGATGGGTAGCATTTTCTTTTCAACCGGTGTTACGCTCCACGCAATTCGGTATTTCATGAACAAACAGTAGGTCGGCCAATCATGAACACGAAGATCGATGCCTCTCCTCGCTGCAGTGTCATCATTGTGGGCTACAACAGCGCGAGTGATTTACCGACTTGCTTGCAGCATCTGATTGCGCAAGCGTATCCTGACTTTGAGATTATTCTGGTGGACAATGCATCCATCGATGAGACTGAGATAATTGCAAAAGAATATCAGTGTTCGATCCGCTATTTGAGGCTAAATAAGAATATTGGATTTGCGGCGGGAAACAATGCGGGAGCGGCTATTGCCAATGGTGATATCCTGGTTTTTCTCAATCCAGATACGCAACCGCAACCGGGTTGGCTCGCAGAGCTTGTGCGACCTCTCTGCCAAGAGCCAAACATTGGTATGACCACATCGCGCGTACTTCTAGCTGACCGACCAAATCTGATCAATGCATGTGGTAATGACATCACATGGACGGGGATTACCGTTTGTCGAGGATTGGAAGATGTCGCAACGAATTGGGAAACATCCAGTGATGTTGCGGCGGTTTCGGGTGCATCATTTGCCATCCCTCGGGTGCTTTTCAAAGAGCTGGGTGGTTTCGATACATCCTTCTTTTTATACTTCGAGGACACAGATCTCTCTCTGCGCACCCAATTGATGGGATATCGCCTCCTCTATGTATCAAGCTCGATTGTCACACATCGGTATCGTTTCAAGTTTAGTCCGCAAAAGGCCTATTATCAAGAGCGCAATCGCTGGCTCGCTCTCTTCAAAACCTTGCGCGTTCCCACATTGCTTATACTCTTACCCGGTCTTCTGCTGGGCGAGGTGATGGCTTGGGTCTATGCCGCGACGCAAGGGCCAGCCCACCTGAAGGCCAAGTTCCGTAGTTGGTCTTGGCTTTGGCATCACCGACAGAAGATTCAGGCACAACGCCGCAAGACAAATGCACAGCGGCGGGTTCATGATCGGGCAATCCTGCGTCACTGGTCGCCTCACTTGCGATTTGCAGGAACCATGCCAGATTTGCCAGCACAGATATTAGAGCACACGACAGCTATTCTTCTGAAAGGATATGGTCGGTTGTGCCAACGTTTGGCAATTTGGTAGACATGAAAAAGCTTTCAGCTAATCAGCCGTCAGCTAGGTCGAAGCGACCACTGCGTGTTTGGTTACAGATGCGTAGCATCCACAGCCAGAATCGGGTCATATCTCGTGGCTGATTTTATACATTCCTATACTCTTTACTTTCTGGTAAAAGAAAAGAGATGAGGTGAGAAATGTGACAAAAAGCGGTTAGCAGTTCATCCTAAAGGTAGAGAACCCAAAAAGGAGGAAGGAATGCTAACCGCGCCAGAAATAACTATAGCAGTACTGATGAATGTATTGCAAGTAACGCCGATGGGAACAAACGTAAATGTAATGCGTCTGATGTGGGCAATGCTGAATGGGTCGTTTCTGAAAAGTCGAGGAGCAATCCATAGCGCATTGAAAGAAAGCGGGTTTGAAGATGAGGAGCTCCGGCGAAGCTGGTGGAGCTTTCGATATGGATCATGGGATATCACAAGTCTGCTGGGGTCGTGGCAAGAAGAAGTGGAGTGGAAAGGGGAATGGGAGGCAAAAAAGTTAGAAGGGTACCGAGTGAAAAGCATAGATATCACAGGGTTCTGGCGACCGAAGCTGCAAGGGAAAGTGAACCGACTCTATAACTCAACGGCTCGTCGGGCATTGCCCGCGCTCATCTTTGGAGTGATGATAAGCTCGGGGGAGATAGGCGGGAAGCGAGTGCCACTGCTCAAGGCAATCATGAGATGCACGGTTGGAACAAAGGAAAGTGAGTTTCGGAAAAAGCTGCTGACAGAGACGAAGAAATCACTGGAGTCAGACGAAGTGGCGGTGGTCGATGCCGGGTTTACAATCAGAGAAATGCTAGAAAGCGGCATCGACCGATTTGTCCTGCGGGAAGCCATTAACTGCACAGTGCGCCGCAATGAGTTCCCCAAACGCAAAGAAAAAGGCAGACCACCTGAATATGGTGATATTGTGCGTCCGCTCTCTCGCAGCTATAAGGGAAAGCGACTCGAGGCTACAACTCCGGACTCGTCTGGTCGCTTTCTCTATAGTGGTCGCCTGATTTGCTATCAAGCATGGCACAATCTCGTCCCCAGAACAACCAAGGTGGATACAGCCAACCGTACCTACTCGATTTACGTCATTCAGGATCCGGCCTACAACACACCTTTGGTTTTGGCGACCGTTATGACTTTGCAGCCTGAAACCATTTATCTTGTCTACCTGGAACGCTGGCCTGTTGAACCTCCCCCCTTGGCTTCCAAGCAGATGATTGGCTTACATCGTCAATTTGTTCATGCCGATGAGGCTTGTTTCCGCTTACCTGAACTGGGGCTGCTGGCTGGCAATCTTCTTTCCCATTTAGCCGCTTCTCTTCCTCCCATACCGACTGGCTACTGGGATCGAGAGCCTCAATCCACTCCCGGCAGGCTGCGCCGTGTTCTCTCGAGTGCTCTTTTTCCAACTCCTGACCAACTCGACCCTGACTTTCGGAAAAAGGCCTCGGTTTCACACCATTTCCCTAAAGGCGTTCTCGCTCATCGCCGCCTCAATGCCGCTGCTTAAACTAGCCGAGCACTATTTTTACATTTTATCCCGTTTTTTCAGGGTGGATTCTTTTTTCCGCCCCTTTCGGTTTGCCCTTTGTCACTCAAGCCTTTACCAGAAAGTAAAGTTCACCCAGTTCCTTCTACACCATCTTTTCGCCTGAGGAAGCTTTCGCTCTGGCTCAGCACTTTCAGATGGTTTATACCCCCGTCAACGGGAGTTGGCTTAATATGGTTGAAATTGAACTCTCGGTTATCACTCGCCAAGTTCTTGATCGCCGCATTGATTCCAAAGAGCTTCTTGAGACTGTTGTCCTTGCTCTTGTCAACGAGCGCAATGAACAATCCGCTACCATTCAATGGCAATTTACCCCCCGCTCTCGCTCGCCAGAAGTTCCAGCGTTTCTATCCTGTTTTGGATACCGATTCTGATGACCAACCTGTATCATAACTTATCTGACAAAACACTAGTGTTTATCCGAAAAGTTCTGTGCCGATGAATTCTTGCTCGAGAAGCTGGTTGGACCTACAGCTACCTTTGGTAACTGTTCAGGTTATCCCCGAAGGTGACAGTCACCTCACGTTCAACTGGGCAGGTCAGGAACAAGTATGGCTCGCAGCAGCATGTCAGTTGGAAACATCCCAAACAGAGTCTCACATGCGCTCGTTCTTATACGCTGGCAATACTACTTATATATGGTCACGTTCGCAACCATAACCTTTTCGAATGAAGGGCGTCAGCTTATTCCATAAGAAAGCACTATTTACTTGAAGTTCAGTGAACAGGATGTAGTTTTATGACTTTACACAATGGACAGATGACGGTCTTCCCTCTCAACCGTTTTGTCCCGCCCGTACCGAACAAAAATGGGATTTTTCCTCACACAGACAATATTCCTATAAATCGAATAGCAAAATCAGTTGCCCTCATTGCAGCCTACAACGAAGCACGCTTTATCGGCAGCGTTGTTATTACAGCAAGTCGTTATACAGAGAGGGTAATCGTTGTCAATGATGGCTCCACAGATGACACAGAACAAATTGCACGTACAGCAGGTGCCATTGTGATCAACATGCCACAGAACAGTGGCAAGGGCGCGGCCCTTCAAGTTGGACTGAAGGCGGCTTTAGAACTTGATGCCAACGTTATTATCTTGCTTGATGGGGATGGGCAACATGCGCCAGAAGAGACACCGCGGCTCGCACGTCCCATCTTAGACGGCAAGGCGGATTTAGTCGTTGGTTCTCGTTTCATGGAGATAGAGAGCGATATTCCTCACTGGCGTCGAGTTGGGCAACATGTTTTAACCTGGTTTACCAACGTTGCCTCAGGCGTCCCCCTCAGCGATTCTCAAAGTGGCTTTCGTGCACTCTCAGCCAGGGCGGCGAGTCAGCTTTCCTTTAGCGGTCAAGGTTTTTCGATTGAGTCTGAGATGCAGTTTGCTATTGGAGAGCATGGTTTGCGTGTGCAAGAGGTGCCCATCAGCTGCATCTATGAAGAACCTCCAAAGCGCAATCCCATCAAACACGGTATGCAAGTGGTGGATGGCATCTTGAAGATGGTGCTCCAGATGCGACCACTCTTTTTCTTTGGTGTTCTTTCTTTTGCCATTCTGATCCTGGGTCTCATTATGGGTCTGCGCGTGATTAGTAGTTTCCAAGCCACGGCACAGTTGGCGATTGGTCATGGTCTTCTCACCGTGATGTTGATTGTGATGGGTAGCATTTTCTTTTCAACCGGTGTTACGCTCCACGCAATT
The DNA here is from genome assembly GCA_019217005.1 of Chloroflexi bacterium TSY. The sequence continues at coordinate 75,997 of JAHBNG010000021.1, read as the reverse complement.
CGGTATTTCATGAACAAACAGTAGGTCGGCCAATCATGAACACGAAGATCGATGCCTCTCCTCGCTGCAGTGTCATCATTGTGGGCTACAACAGCGCGAGTGATTTACCGACTTGCTTGCAGCATCTGATTGCGCAAGCGTATCCTGACTTTGAGATTATTCTGGTGGACAATGCATCCATCGATGAGACTGAGATAATTGCAAAAGAATATCAGTGTTCGATCCGCTATTTGAGGCTAAATAAGAATATTGGATTTGCGGCGGGAAACAATGCGGGAGCGGCTATTGCCAATGGTGATATCCTGGTTTTTCTCAATCCAGATACGCAACCGCAACCGGGTTGGCTCGCAGAGCTTGTGCGACCTCTCTGCCAAGAGCCAAACATTGGTATGACCACATCGCGCGTACTTCTAGCTGACCGACCAAATCTGATCAATGCATGTGGTAATGACATCACATGGACGGGGATTACCGTTTGTCGAGGATTGGAAGATGTCGCAACGAATTGGGAAACATCCAGTGATGTTGCGGCGGTTTCGGGTGCATCATTTGCCATCCCTCGGGTGCTTTTCAAAGAGCTGGGTGGTTTCGATACATCCTTCTTTTTATACTTCGAGGACACAGATCTCTCTCTGCGCACCCAATTGATGGGATATCGCCTCCTCTATGTATCAAGCTCGATTGTCACACATCGGTATCGTTTCAAGTTTAGTCCGCAAAAGGCCTATTATCAAGAGCGCAATCGCTGGCTCGCTCTCTTCAAAACCTTGCGCGTTCCCACATTGCTTATACTCTTACCCGGTCTTCTGCTGGGCGAGGTGATGGCTTGGGTCTATGCCGCGACGCAAGGGCCAGCCCACCTGAAGGCCAAGTTCCGTAGTTGGTCTTGGCTTTGGCATCACCGACAGAAGATTCAGGCACAACGCCGCAAGACAAATGCACAGCGGCGGGTTCATGATCGGGCAATCCTGCGTCACTGGTCGCCTCACTTGCGATTTGCAGGAACCATGCCAGATTTGCCAGCACAGATATTAGAGCACACGACAGCTATTCTTCTGAAAGGATATGGTCGGTTGTGCCAACGTTTGGCAATTTGGTAGACATGAAAAAGCTTTCAGCTAATCAGCCGTCAGCTAGGTCGAAGCGACCACTGCGTGTTTGGTTACAGATGCGTAGCATCCACAGCCAGAATCGGGTCATATCTCGTGGCTGATTTTATACATTCCTATACTCTTTACTTTCTGGTAAAAGAAAAGAGATGAGGTGAGAAATGTGACAAAAAGCGGTTAGCGTTTCATCCTAAAGGTAGCGAAACCAAAAAGGAGGAAGGAATGCTAACCGCGCCAGAAATAACTATAGCAGTACTGATGAATGTATTGCAAGTAACGCCGGTGGGAACAAACGTAAATGTAATGCGTCTGATGTGGGCGATGATGAATGGGTCGTTTCTGAAAAGTTGAGGAGCAATCCATAGTGGATTGAGTGAAAGCGGGTTTGAAGATGAGGAGATCCGAAGAAGCTGGTGGAGCTTTCGATATGGATCATGGGATATTGCAAGCCTGCTCTCATCGTGGCAAGAAGAAGTGGAGTGGAAAGGGGAATGGGAGGCAAAAAAGTTAGAAGGATACCGAGTGAAAAGCATAGATATCACAGGGTTCTGGCGACCGAAGCTGCAAGGGAAAGTGAACCGACTCTATAACTCAACGGCTCGTCGGGCATTGCCCGCGCTCATCTTTGGAGTGATGATAAGCTCGGGGGAGATAGGCGGGAAACGAGTGCCACTGCTCAAGGCAATCATGAGATGCGAGGTAGGCACAAAGGAAAGTGAGTTTCGGAAAAGCTGCTGAAAGAGACCAAGAAATCACTGGAGTCAGACGAAGTGGCGGTGGTCGATGCCGGGTTTACAATCAGAGAAATGCTAGAAAGCGACGTCGACCGATTTGTCCTTCGGGAAGCGATTAACTGCACAGCGCGCCGCAATGAGTTACCCGAACGTAAGGAAAAGGCAGACCACCCGAATATGGTGATATTGTGCGTCCGCTCTCTCGATGCTATAGGGAAAGCGACTCGAGGCCACAACTCCAGACTCGTTTGGTCAATTTGTCTATAGTGGTCGCCTGATTCGCTATCAAGCATGGCACAATCTCGTCCCCAGGACAACCAAGGTGGATACAGCCAACCGCACCTATTCGATTTACGTCTTTCAGGATCCTGCTTATCACACACCTTTGGTTCTGGCGACCGTCATGGCTTTACAAGCTGAAACCATTTATCTTTTCTATCTGGAGCGCTGGCCTGTTGAACATCCCCCCTTGGCTTCCAAGCAGATGATTGGCTTACATCGTCAATTTGTTCATGCCGATGAGGCTTGCTTCCGCTTACCTGAACTGGGGCTGCTGGCTGGCAATCTTCTTTCCCATTTAGCCGCTTCTCTTCCTCCCATACCGACTGGCTACTGGGATCGAGAGCCTGCCACTCCCGGCAGGCTGCGCGCGTTCTCTCGAGTGCTCTTTTTCCAACTCCCGACCAACTCGACCCTGACTTTCGGAAAAAGGCCTCGGTTTCACACCATTTACCTAAAGGCGTTCTCGCTCATCGCCGCCTCAATGCCGCTGCTTAAACTAGCCGAGCACTATTTTTACATTTTATCCCGTTTTTTCAGGATGGATTCTTTTTTCCGCCCCTTTCGGTTTGCCCTTTGTCACTCAAGCCTTTACCAGAAAGTAAAGATACTCAGTAGATCCAAATTTCAGGTTTTGAGAGAGAATTCTGGCTAAACAGTTGACATAAATACAAATTTGCCGGTCGATATCTAGTTTTTGCGTTAGATTTGGGCGATTTTCAGATATGAAATAGGTTGTTTTCTGTAACCGAAATCTGAATAAATGACTCCAAAATCCCTGCAATCTCGACTGAAAATCGCCAAAAACGCCAAATTTGGATCTACTGATACTATAAAAAAGGGCGGTATAGCACAAATTGTGTAAATGCAGCGGATCTCTGACCGAGCAGTGTTCATTTACACACTTTGTAGTACACACTCTGAATCGGGGCAGAGATGATTCTTGCACACTTCTGGGAGATGAACAAAAAGGATGATGAGAATTTTACAGATTACAGCTTATTACCCGCCTGATATTGGGGGCATTCAGTACTTTGTTCAAAACCTCAGTCGCGCACTTACCCAACGCGGGCACGATGTGGATGTACTCACGGTTAAGACCGATTCTGGTCCAGAGGTTGAGAAGACAGATGATGGTGTCTTCGTACGTAGGTGCAAACTAGATTTAAACTTATACAGAGCTGTTGTTTCGCGCAAGTTTATAGGGCGATTAATGACATCTAGTGGATACGATGCTTACCACATTCACATTCCCTTCCATCTTGGTTTGGAAACTGCAGCACTTGCCGCACGACGCCATAAAACTTCTCTCGTTGCCACGCACCATGGACAGGGAATCGATGGAAGCCTCCTCTATCGAGCAATTGCACAAACATACAATCTTTTCTGTCACTCTATCTCGCTTCGTACTGTGGATCGCACAGTCTTTCTGACCGAAAGTTACAGGTGTTCCTTTTGGCTACCACAAACTGTGGAAAAACGAGTGAGAATTGTCCGAACAGGTGCCGAGATTCAGAGTTTTGGTGCGGAAGCCGATGGGGGATCTATTCGACAGAAATATAACATTCCCCAGAGAGTCCCACTCATTCTATGGGTTGGTCGGCTACATCGTGCAAATCGCTACAAAGGAGTTGATTACCTCTTACGGGCAATGCAGCAAGTTCTTGCATACATGCCAGAGGCACGTTTGTTGGTTGTTGGCGATGGGGAACTGTTGCCCGAGCTCAAGAACATGGCTAGTGAACTTACCTTGGATTCAGCAGTGATCTTTGCTGGGGCAATCAATAATGCTGATTTGCCAGCCTATTATGCGGCCTCCGATCTCTTAACGCTTCCATCCATTTCCGGCCCTGAGAATGCGCCAGTCGTTGTCTTCGAGGCCATGGCAGCAGGCAAGCCCGTAATCGCCTCTGATATACCCGGTGTCTGCGAAATTGTCGAACATCAACAAAGTGGACTTCTCGTACCACCACGCGATGTCGATGCATTGAGTCAGGGAATTGTTCAGGTATTACAAGATCGCCGGTTCTGCATAAGGCCAATCCAAAAAATAAAATATACGCGAGAAGGTGTTAAACTAGCTCTCCAAAAGGAGCAAAAATGACAATCTCGCCAGAAATGGTTGAAGTCTTGAAAGAGACGAAGGCCATGTTAAGTGGATACGAAAGAAGGCACTTCATGGCCCAAACGGTCAAAACGATATGCGAAGGGAGTCCGACGAAAGCAGAACGAGAGTTGGGCTGGAATCGGGCGACGATAGCCAAAGCCCTGGAAGAACTAGAAGGCGGCTTCTGTTATGTCGACCAAAGCCACCGACGTGGTCGCAAAAGCCGAAGACCATATCCCCACTTTACTGGCCGATATGGTTGAAATCGCCGATCAATTCAGCCAGACCGATCCCACCTTTCGACCCCCCAATTGTACACTCGACTAACCGCCGCCGAAATGCGTACCCAGCTCATCGAGCAGAAAGGATACACAGATGAGGAATTGCCTGGCGAAGAGGCCATCCGCTTGAAGCTCAATGAGTTAGGCTATGGCTCAAACCGGGTCAAAAAAAGTCAACCAGTGAAAAAGATCCCAGAGACCGATGCGATCTTTGATAGAATTCATCAGATCAATCAAGAAGCGGATGCAGACGAGACGGTTCTGCGCCTCTCTTGGGATGCCAAAGCGACGATTTTACTTGACCGTTTCTCGAGAGAAGGGATAAGTCGAGTGGTTGTCAAAGCGCTCGATCATGACTTTCAAGATAAGAAGACCGAGAAAGTCACTCCTTTTGGCATTTACCTCCCTTCAACCAAGGAACTCTTTCTTTACTTGACTCAGTCGAAAGTGACGAGTGACTGTATTGTCGACTGCCTGATTGATTTTTTGGGAAAGCGTACGTGAACACTTTCCTCACGTCAAGACCCTCGTGATCAATCAGGACAATGGTCCCGAAAATCATACCCGTCGGACTCAGTTTATGTATCGTCTCACTCAGTTTGTTGAGCACTATCGTCTCTCTATTCAGCTCGCCTGCTACCCTCCTTATCACAGTAAATACAACCCCATCGAACGGGTTTGGGGCCATCTTGAAAAACACTGGAACGGTTCTCTTCTCGATTCTCTTGAGACCGTTCTCAATTTTGCCCGTTCTTTTCGCTTTAACCAACTACAACCCTTCGTTCACCTGAATTCCACTCTTTATGAGACCGGCGTCAAACTCACTCAGAAAGAGATGGACCGTTTGGCACAACGCTTCCAACGTTTACCTGGTTTAGAAAAATGGTTTGTCCTTATTCCCCCTCTCCATTCTCTCGTTCGCGTATAATTATTTTTTTGGTTTAGCCTAAAAGCGGGCAACTATGGTCGAAAATTAGCGGAAAACTATACGTGGAATAATTGTGCAATGCATATGGAGACGATATTTGGAGAGTTGCTATGTCAATGAATATCTGCTTAGTCGGCGACTTTTCGGAAAATCTAGATGAAGGGTTTAAGAACACGAGTCACTATCTTGCTCAGGAGCTGGAGAAACGCAATAGCGTCTTACGTTTAAATGTAAAGAACTTTCGCTTTCTCGATGCATTGGGTCAGCTGCGGCGAGGGAAACCGCAAATCATCCATACGATTGCACAACCGACCAATCAGAGTTTTGCTGTCACTTATCTGTTGCGACGCTTTTGGCCTTCAGCGCGGACAGCAGTTTCAGCTTTGCGTCCTGAAAAGTATTTTCGGCAGGGCGAGATCTCACAAATACAGCGCAAGCTGATGCACCTCATAAAGCCAAATCTGGTTCTCACACAGACAGATTCAGCTTCGGATCTCTTTGCGCAACTCCGCTGTACAGTCGCACACCTCCCCAATGGTGTTGATCTAAATAGGTTTCGTCCAGTTGATGCGAACCGAAAGTCGGAATTGCGCAAGCAGTATAGGTTGGATAGCACTCGCCCAATCGTCCTGCATGTTGGACACCTGGAGGAGGATCGGAATCTGTTTGTGCTACGGTCTCTACCACGTGCGGGCATGCAAGTGATTGTGGCAGGCAGTCTATGCATGGGCACGAATCGCAATCTGATCGACCGGTTGAAGTGGCATGGATTTCACATTTTTGAAGGGTACCAACCCAATGTGGAAGAACTGTATCAGCTTGCGGATTGCTATGTATTCCCACCACAACCCGGGAATAGTCTGGCCATGCCGCTTTCAGTATTGGAGGCCATGGCATGCAATCTGCCAGTCGTGACAACGAGATTTAGTGGACTCGTTGATGCATTTGCAGAAGGACAAGGTCTGCGTTTTGTGGGACCAAACGATGATTTTGTGCCGCAGATTCAAGAGTTGCTTAACCATCCTCAGTCTACAGCCACTCGCCGAATGGTTCGCAAATTCTCATGGCAGTCGATCACAAATCAACTTGAAGAATATTATCAGAAGCTATGGAATCACACATGAAACTAATCTGTTTAACTGGAATTGATGGAGCGGGGAAGACAACTTTATCTCGAAATCTAGTTGCTGCGCTTCGGTTAGAAGGGAAATCTGCTGTCTATGTCTATGGTAGAACCTATCCCGTTGTCTCTCGCGTGCTCATGCTTCTTGGTCGCTTGACGCTATTGCGCAAGAATGATCAATGGCAAGACTACAAATCGTACACGAAGACAAAAAAAGAGACAATGCGAAATCCTTTGTTAACACTGATCTATACAGGGGCGATCCTTGTTGATTACTATTTACAGATCTGGCTCAAACTCTTGCCTCATCTTTTGGCAGATCGTATTGTCGTTCTTGACCGGTACGTATACGATACCGTGATTAGCGACCTGACTGTCCATCTTAACTATAGCGCTGTCCAAACGGACAATGCCATCAAAAAGGGCATGCAATGGCTGCCAACACCGGTCTTGACGGCCGTCATTGACCTACCAGCCGAGGTAGCGTTCTCTCGTAAAAATGACGTCCCCCATGTCGACTACCTAAACGAGCGCCGCATGTGGTATCAGGGGTTACTCAAATGGCCAGAGGTGATTCAGCTAGATGGCGAGTCTGCTCCAGAAGCGTTGCTCGCACAGGCTTTGACACAAATTGAAGAGCGACAAACAGGAGTTGTGCCGGCATGAAGACCTTGTTGCTCGGAATCGACGCACTTGATTCGCTTATCTTAGAACAATTAGCAGACGAGCTCCCAAATTTGACTATGCTCCGCACAAAGGCAATGAGCATGAAGTTGCGATCTACCTTCCCGCCTGACTCAGATACGGCTTGGGCGACAATTTCGACCGGTCTCAATCCAGCCCAACATGGAATTGTGCGCTTTGTGGATCCGCTCGAAAAATCATATCAAATCCAGAACATTGGGAGTGATAATGAGGTATTACAGGGCAAAACATTTTGGGAACTCGTTGGCAATGCAGGCTATCGTGTGAAAGCAATTTTTCCACATCTCTGTCATCCTCTTTGGGAAACACCGGGCACAATGGTTGTTCGTGGTTCGAGCGTTGAGGGGGTTCAAGCAATTCCGTCTCACATTCTGGAAGAATATCCAAATCGCGCTGTCCTGAATGGTGTCCGCGGATTTCCAGAGCGCGGTGTTGAAGGGCTGACCGACTATGCCCGTAAGCTGGAAGCATTGACAAAAGCCGATGCAGATTTTGCCCTAAAATTGCTTGAACAAGACGATTGGGATCTCTTCTTTGTCTATTGGTCAACGATTGACGCAACGGGACACTTCTTCTGGAATTACTTTGACCCAGAGGATCCCAGCTTTGAGGAAGGCCACCCATTGCAACAGGTGATCCCAAACATGTACAAACTTTATGACGCGATTGTCGGAAAGTTTTTGGCGGCTGTGGATCGTGAAACCACTGTAATCGTGATGAGCGACCATGGACACGGTACACGCCCGTTCAAGCTTGTCAGCGTCAATGAATTATTACGCAAGGCGGGTTATTTGACGGCACGAAATCCCAAAACAAATCCTCACATTAACATCTTTGAGAAAGTCAAACGTGCCGGAATTTACACGGTCAGTCGTTATGGTCTTGGAAAAGTTGCAGGGCGCATGCTACGAAGCTTTCCCAGTGCCATGCAGAGCTTTACGCGCCCATCCTCAATTGATTGGGATCGTACACTCGCTTATGCATCGGATATGTCGGGGATCAAATCATATTCATATGGCGGTATTATGATCAATCGTGATGCACTTGATGGGCAAGATTACGAGGCACTTCGAAATGACATCATCGAGTTCCTGAAGAAGGAATGTATCCTACCCGATGGCACAAAACTATTGGATTTTGTTGCTCGACGTGAAGATCTATACGAGGGACCATACATCGAACAATATCCTGACATTATTTTGGAATTTAAGTATGGATATGGCGTAGGGTGGGCTGTCCATGCTCCGCTGATTACACAAGCGGCTTCACATAATTTAGTACCAGGTAGTCATCGTGGCGACACAGGAACCTTCCTGATGCGCAGTCAGCATCAACTAGCTGGAGACAGCGTGGATCTTCAAGACATTACGCCGACAATTTTAGACTTGATGGGCGTACCTTGTCCCCAAGAATACAATGGCAAGAGTATCTTAGCGAAGGTGACACATGAAATCTATTAAGAGTTTTCCAGTCGAGACTCTCTTTTTTATCCTAACCCTCCTTCTTGCAGTAAGCTTTGGTCTATTTTTGTCGATGGAGCGAGTGACAGATCCATTCTTATATTATGACGTGGCGTTCATCAAATCTATTCAGGATAGCGCACAGGTATTAATCCCCGAAACTGGTCCTTATACATCCCTCAAACCTGTCATTGGTCGCCAAATACTCATGATGCAATATGTCAGCATGATGGGCGTCACACCAGAGGCACTTCAGTTCTTACCCATTGGGTCAATTTTGGTCATGGCCACTCTCTATTTAGTCGCAGTGAAATTGTTGCATTCACCAGCAATTGCTAGCATGGTGACCTTATATCTTGCATTCAATTTGTCTCACGCCGCGGCTTTATACAGCATCTTTGCATATGCATTTGGGCTTCCAGTTTTTTTGGGTTTGGTCTTATTTGCAATGCGTATATTTCACCGACGCACTATTGTTGAAGTATTTCTCATGCTGCTCCTCTATGTTGGTGTTCATTTTATCCATTACACCTTGGCGACATGGCTGATTACATTTCTTATTGGTGCCAATATACTGATTGGCGTGCAGAAAGCATTGCCCCAAGTTGCACCTTTTTTTAAACCAAAACCAGTCTACTATTTGACAACATCTTTTACGGTTATCTTTCTGGCGTTTAATGAAACCCTCTACAATTCATATCTACCGCTATTTGGTCTAGATGCATTAGATGGAGCAATACAAAATTTTTTGTCATATGTTTCAATTGATCCATCAACAATCAATCGCTCATCCTATCGATTCATCAGACCGGCATCGGTTGGTTTGATCAGTGCAATTACGCTCGTCCTAATCCTCTTACCGATTTTTGTGGGGATTGTTGGTGATCTATATCGACTCTTGGTAAACAGAAAATCCGCAGCTGCCGAAGATAGCGATTTCCCGGTCAGAACTGGTATATTGACCATGGGATTCGTGGACTCATTTTCCTATGCTATCCGGGGGAGAATCAGCACAAAATCATTCTCGATGATCTTCCCTTTGCTCAGTCTATGCTACGTGCAAAGAGTGCGCCAACAATGGCTGCCGTATGGTTTTGCAGCACTGCTTTTGGTTACGTCAATTGCGAAGTTTGCCATCTTCTACAATCATGATCAAGTGGTCGGCAATGGTGTAACACAGACCGACCTTGCCGCAGTTCTGCCAAGCGCAACGTGGCTCCATCATCAGGTAGAGAGTAGCCAATACACAATTCAGTCAGATCTAAACTTGTATGGGAAGTATCTTGTTGCCTCAGTCGATCAGAAACAGACACCTGCCTTTCAAAGCTACAAAGAGGATCTCTATGAAAAGGTGCTAGGTGTCTCAACGTCAGAGGGATTCAAGCGCAAAGATGAAATCAATGTGATTGCCATTGATCGGAACTCGAAAGAACCAGTCATTGGTTTTGTATGGGCAAGATTTCAGCCCTTTCGTAATTATTTAGCACAAATTCGGGGGTGGTTCAAAATTAGGTTTACACTTTTGATATATAGACAAAAATCTATATGAGACCGTTTTCTCTCTGAGAACCGGCGAAATCAGAGAATATAAACGTTCTTTCTGTTTCTAAAAGTGTAAACCTATCTATCCAGCTAAAATGAACCACCCCCAAATTCGCAATAATTCAAGCATGAATGTGATCTATGATGATGGTGGAATATGGCTCGCTCAATTTACAAATTAACTCTTCATCAGCCTGACGTTCTGTTGGTGGCTCTCTTAACCCTGCTGCAATCTACACTGATATTCTTAAACTATAGTGGATCCATCCGCGTGATCACAGGCTTTCTGCTCATTTCTTTACTACCGGGATACGCATTACTCGCCGCTGCTTTGCGTCCGCAGAAAAACAGTATTTCTCCACTTGAACATATTGTTTTGTCAATCCCTGTCAGTCTAGCGCTAAGCACGACTATTGGGCTGATCATGAATAATCTAGGCGTTGGCATCTCACCCAAAGCACATGTTCTATGGATGAGCGGCATTATTTTAGGACTCTGTACCGTGGCGATTGTGCGAAATCAGCACGCTGTTTCGCACACCGACAAAATCCAATATGGAATCGGATTCGGAGCCATAATTGCAGCCACGCTCATACTCAACATACCAGTGTCACAAATCACAGCACCACCTGAAATACCGATTGTCAGTTTATATGTTCTCAATAACGAAGGAAGCATTGAGGATTACCCTCGTGAGGTAACAGTTGGGATGCCAATTCCCGTTATTATTGGAGGTTACTACAACGGAACCGAAGAGCAGAATTATCGACTCATCTCATCGAATCATGTTGAAAAAATGATTACATTGCAGCCAGGAAAACATTGGGAACTTCCGCTCGAGTTTACTTTGGATCAACCAGGAGTACAATCAGTGTCTTGGAGTCTTTATCCCGTTGAATCCGACACACCAAAACGCACAGTACAGCTGTGGCTCAATGCCAATTGAACTGCGCTCTGGATGATCGTGGTTTTCCTTCATCGGGCAGGGCTTTTCCAGAAAATAAAATACCCAATTCGATGGGAAGAGCTGACGTTGGTCATCCCTTTGTCCGTGACTGTCACTTATGGTCCAAGCGTGCCGAAATTCTCTGGCTGCCGACCATCTGCATTCGTGAGTGACTGTCACGTGTGGACGAAACGATGACCGTGGTCGAAAAGCCAAAGCCATTCCAGGGTGAAGCGCTTGTCTTTATGGGTAATTATTTTTCTGGAATGGCCTAGAGTCGCGGTAAACCATGTATTCATCACAACCGCATGATAACAATATGTCTTATCCTAATCAATTAAAAAATCTACAAAATACTATCGGAGGACTGGCAGCCAATACGAGTTTTCTGATCCTCAATACAATTGCCGGCTCTGGTCTCGGATTTGTATTCTGGATCGTTGCCACGCATCGATTTGATTCTGCTCATGTTGGAATGGGGGCCGCTTATCTTTCTGCAATCACATTGCTAGCAGCAATAGGGGAAATGGGGCTCGGAACGACGCTGATTCGATTTGCTCCATCTATGCAAAGCAACACTCTTCATCACTTTGTCAATGCGAGTGCAACAGTTGTAACGACGAGCACTTTGCTCATTGCGTTGGCGTTCGTGGTAGGTGCTTCTTTTTGGGCGCGAGAACTAGAACCATTATCTCATTCGTTTCAGCAAGCAAGCCTCTTCATTATTGTATTGATCGCATTTAGTTTAGCGCAATTTCTAGATCGCCTTTATGTCGCGTTTCAGAGAACACATTTTTTGTTTATCCGCACCTTGTTGGCGAACATACTCAGAATCTTAACGATAGTTTTTGCAAGCTATTCTTTAGGCGCAACGATCATTTTGTTGGCGGTTGGAATTGGAGCGTTAATCTCCTTAATCATCTCCATTAAATTTCTTGCTCCAAGGAGCATGCCCGCATACAGATTCTACCCAACGTTCGAATTGGCTTCTTTAAGGAGCAAAATTACATACAGTCTGAGTAACCATCTTTCCTTATTGTTATGGAACGCTCCTCCGCTCATTTATCCGTTGATCATCGTGCAATTACTGGGCGCAGCGTCCAATGCATATTTTTATATATGTTGGATGATGGCAAACATACTATTTGTGGTTCCTACTGCATTATCGACAGCCGTTTTTGCACAAGCATCAAATAGAAAAACGCCGGAACAGACAAACGTCTGGTACATTATGTATCTCGCTGTCATTGGTCTCGTTCCAGTCGTTGTGATTCTAGCATCATTCTCATCGTCCTTACTCAGTGTCTTTGGATCGGAGTATAGTTCGGCAGGGCGTCCATTACTGACTGTACTTCTTCTTTCCTCGTTACCATATACAGTCAATTCATTTGCCACTCTCGATTGCCGGATCAGACAAGATATCAGCGGCATTCTTTGGATCTCAGGATTTATCACCTTACTATCACTAATCTTGGTGGTGGTTGGAGGAATTCTCTATGGTCTAGTAGGGGTCGGCATTGGTTGGATTGCAGGGCAAACTATCGGAGTGTTCTATGTGTGGCTCTATTATCGTTACGTTAGAATCGACTTTGTTTCACTCTTGTTTTCACCATTTGCCCTAAATACACGTTTCAAGGAGTAGTAAATCATGAAACAAACCTTTTTCGGAATCCTTACTGGATTCGCCATTTGTCTTGCACTATTCTGGGCTGTGACAACTCAGAATCAGCCCCTTGTCAAGTCTGCTTCTGCCCAAACCGCAACGCAGATTCAGGAGATCTTGAAGAACATCGACCCGACTCTTTTGGAAAATATCGATCTCACACAACTGGAGAACATCGATCCTGCGGTGATCGAAAAATTGATACCGATTTTTCTGTCAGATCTTGATCCGGCTACACTTGAAAATCTGGATCCTACCTTGATTGCCAATCTGGCATCTGTCGTGCTCAATGAGATCGACCCAGCTATTATAAATGCTCTGGCCCCAGCTCTTATTGAGCAACTTTCGCCAACGACTGAAACAGCATCCGAATCGTCAGCGCCGAACCTCAGTGGAACCGATCTGCTCGATAAACCGATTCCCCAAACACTCAAATCGCCAACTATCTCTAAAGATGTACTTGAGTATGGACGACTTTTATATGTCTCGGGCCGCAGCGTCTCTCACTCGATGCTAACCGAATTAGGTCCGCTCCTTCTCCAACCGAGGAAGACCGATACCGATTGGATCCTGGCCACTGGCGATTTCCTCAGTATCTTCGCTCAAGCAGCGCGTCAAGAAATGATCGTTCTGAACCCACCGCCAAGTGTGCGGCTTGCACACGAACGCATGATCGGTGCCATGAACGACTGTAGTCTTTCTGCTCAATATTTCGAAAACGGGCTCGATCAGTTACAACCGGACAGCATGCGCCTTGCGTTAGAGTTCATCAACAGTTGTGCCCTTCAGGTAGCCATTGCAACCGATATTATGCTCGCCATTGAACCTACTCCAGTGCTAACTGGCACTGTGACGCTTACAGAGAGTGTGTCGAGTCTGTCACCCGCTCTGGAAACAAGCTCCGCGCAAGCGGCGCTAGAAGAAATGGAAACCGTAGAAAAGTCATCGGACGAAGAAGACACCTTGATTATCGCTCAAGGGACACCTCATTCAATTTCGTTGAGCGACAGTTGTCATTGTACAGAGAATCTTCACGCCTGCACCGATTTTCGTTCAACCGAAGAGGCGCAAGCATGTTACAACCAATGTCTCAACGCCACAAATGTAGATATTCACCAACTTGATCCAAATGGTGATGGTTTGGTCTGTCAAGAAGAGTAGAGCACGCTTAGCAATTTCAAATTAGGGCGTTCCAGGTGACACTCACGAATGCACTGAAAGGGTTGATGAGCTTTTGTCCTCGCACCGTCTCAAGTGACGGTCACCTTCCACTGCTCTCGCCTTTGCGGAAGGTGACCGACACTTCACGACCCAGCGGGCGTGAACTTCCGCCGCCAAGTGGGAGATTTCGGGAGTGACTGTCACCTGGCGCGCCACTGTCCCGTTTCCAATTTGAAATTGCTGGAGCACGCTAGTTGTTTGTCAGCTTATTGATCTATTTAAAGCGTAGCGAATTGGATGTGAAAACGTCTACATATAACGAATGAATTAGTTGCAAGGTTAAAGAGTCGGCTCTAGGAAATATTAGTGGCTCTTCAGGATCTCAGGTGGTTGACAAAGAAGCACCACCAACTTCCCGGACACGCTTAGTCAGTAAGAGAGATACCAAATAGGCGCGTTGAAAAGAGTCGGAAAAAATCAACAATTCCGACTTTATGTAAACTTGGGTATTGAGCTGTTAGCAAGTAGACATAAGAGAGAAATCAAAGGCAATCAAGAAAAAAAACAGTAGCAGCAAAAGTCGGGTACAAATTTTTCATGCAAACAGAGGGCTGCTCTAGGATTTCACCCCTTATGGTCATTTTTTGTACCCGACTTTGCCGTAGCTGAAAAAAAGAAAGCAGAAAAACTAAGCTTGTGGTCGACGACGGATAGTTCGTTGACGAATGTGGAAAGATTCGTCATAGGTGGTTCGGTCTTGCCACATTTTCCAAAGAATGGCCAGCCAGCGGTTGGCTAAAGCCCGATGAGAGCGACTGACCGAGTGGCCCTTTTGACGAGCTTGTGTAAAGTAAGCCGAAGCCCAGCGAGATTGCTGGCGCGAAGAACGAGCCAGTTGCTGAGAAAAGTAACGAAACTCTTTATCACAAGAGCGGCGAAAGTGGACCAAGTGGACTTTGCCACTTTGGTTGGTAACGGAGCCGTGCCAGCTAAAGTCTGGACCATGCTGGAATGGGGAAGCGGCGGCGATCTTCGCCAAATTTGACCAGCAAAGAGGGAGCCAAGAGCTCTCCTGCGCCCGGGGAAGCAAAATGGGGTGATCCTCGTGTTGCAGAAAAAGAGAGTTCAACTGTTGGAGTGTTGCTTGCTTGGAGTTGAGGGTATGGAGCAAGAGTCGGGCAAGTTGCTGGGCTTGAACTTGACAAGCTTGGGCAACACCCGGAGCTGAACGGGGATGTTTGTGGTCAAGGCATCAAAACAGGTGAGCCATTTGGAGGGCTGATTATGTTTATGTTGCTTGAGAAAGACCTGAAATTCATCATAGGTTGCTTTTCTGCTGCTTGCGGCGACGGATAAGCCAGAATCAGATGAGCTGCAATGGGCGATGGCCAACTAAAGACATTGAGCAAAGCGGGATGGTATCTGAGCAAACAACTACGCAAGCGATTGGAGACAGCAACCGTTTCTTTGCGCCAAAACTCGGTCATGCTCACCACGATGCGCATTTGCTGGAGTAATTCACTCCCTGGATGCCAAGGATAGAATCGGTGAACATCTGTTCTGACCAGTTCAGCTATCGTATATGCATCACTTTCATCAGTGCGAGCACCGCTCTGATTGTACCTCGCCCGACTTGCTTTGACCACGTTCGGTGGGAGGACATATAGATTTGTATACCCAGCATCCCATAAGTAGTCAATTATCAGATTATGTGCTGTCTCTAATCCGATTCGACATTTTTCATGGCCGATATCCATCGTTTCTCGCCACTTTTCTAGTTGCTTAAAGCCATCCACACTATGTTCTATTGTCATGTAGTTAATTCGACGACCGTTTTCATCCGTTATCATTACATCATGTTTTGTTTCACTCCAGTCTATTCCTATGAATATCTGCATTTTTGACCTCCTCATTCACTTGAGGATTGCCTTTGGTCATTTTTTTCGGACGCTCTTTTCCGTTTTCCTATTATGGCATTCGAGATGCTACACGCTTGCGACGGTTCTAGGCGTCGGCTTGGTGGACGGTCCGGGAAGGGCGGTCGCACCGCGGGAAGAGGGCGGTCCTTTTTACCAAGCCGGAGTTCGATTCCGAGTGACAGCTTCTCTCTTTCTGTCTCTCTCATTCTAACTCCTTTCCTATATTATCTAATGGGTAGAGGTCAGAAATCGCCTCGAACGCCCCACAACTCTTGCCCTCTTCCGGGAAGTTCAACCCCTTCTCTTCCGGAAGAATCATAATTGTTTGAGATTCCATCGAGCAAGGAGCTTGCAACATAACCACTTTCACAATAGATATAACGCATCACGCAATAGGACAAATATTTGGAAAGACGAACACCAGACACCATGCAATACGAAGTTAAATTTACTCTTTATCCCGTACATATCGCGCTACTCTATCTAGTTCTGATCAGCGCGGCTGAAATTGTGACAGCCGTTGTCAATCCATGGGTTGGCATTGGGCTACACGCGGTGTTGCTTGGTGTCATCGTACTGCACACAGCCTTCACTTGGCATGATCCCAGCCGTCGTTTTCTGGTCAGTCTGATCTTTGCACCAATGATTCGCATTTTGAGTCTCAGTAGATCCAAATTTGGCGTTTTTGGCGATTTTCAGTCGAGATTGCAGGGATTTTGGAGTCATTTATTCAGATTTCGGTTACAGAAAACAACCTATTTCATATCTGAAAATCGCCCAAATCTAACGCAAAAACTAGATATCGACCGGCAAATTTGTATTTATGTCAACTGTTTAGCCAGAATTCTCTCTCAAAACCTGAAATTTGGATCTACTGAGTCTCTCGCTACCGCTGACCACTCTTCCACTGATCTACTGGTTTCTGGTTACGAGCATTCCCCTCTTTATTGCGCTCTTTCTCATCCAGCGTACGTTGGGCTTTTCGATGGACAAGTTGGGACTCAATATGCGTCAAGGACTCATCCAATTTCTGATTGTCCCGACCGGCATTCTTTTTGGCGTGATCGAATATTATATTCTCCGACCTGATCCGCTCATCTCAAATTTTTCTTGGAGTCAAATCATCATCCCAGCTTTGATTCTGCTTGTAAGCACAGGTTTCTTTGAAGAGATTGCCTTTCGCGGCATTATGCAATCCACGGCCCTTGAGACGCTCGGTCGATTTGGGATTGTCTATATCGCACTCATCTTTGCAGTCTTGCACATTGGATATTTATCAGTGCTAGATGTAGTCTTTGTCTTTGCCGTAGGACTATTCTTTGGTTGGATCGTTGTCAAAACAGGAAGCATTATTGGTGTTACTTTCTCACATGGTCTAACCAACATTGTTCTTTTCCTGGTCATGCCCTTTTTCGTTGCGATTAGCCCCAGTTCGAGCCAAGCAGCGTTCGAAAGCGAGTTGGAGGCGATCTCAACGATTGCACCTGCAAAGAGCGATGAACAATACTTGGCAACACCAAGGCAACAAACACAAGTGAATACGCAGCAAGTACAATTAGATGCAAAACAAGCGATTGCACTCAATCTGGCGTCGAATCTGGCCCCTCCTCCCGAATTGACGCCAGCAATTACACCGACTCCGTCATTGACAGAGGTATTCGCAACGCTGCTTGAAGGTCTGAAAACGAGTGGTTCAGCAATAGAAACTATACCAGACGAATTTGATGGAGAGAGTGTTGTCATAGAGTCTATTACACAAATTACGCAGACAAATTCTTCTACGGCCGCATTGGCAACTGTTTCACCCCAACAATCTGTCGCGCCATCCATCCCGACATCTGTTGCCATGACAGAATCAATTGTTTCGTCTAAAACGTTGTCAACGACCGAACAGCCTGTGCCTACGCCAACAGTATCAGAACCAGTATACGCAATCGCTCCAAAGTCAACAGTTGTTGCGCTGAAACCTGCAGATGGGTATGTCAGTCACGAAATAGTTGTGTTTGAATGGAGTACAGATCAGCCATTGAGAACGGGTCAACGCTTCGAGCTTGTCTTCTGGGGAGAAGATCAAGAACCACTGGTTGATGGTGTTGGATTGGCTATACCAGAAGGAAATAACTCAGTAGATGTCAACTTGAAAAAACTTGACATCATGCTGCGCGATAGATTCAACCCGGGCCACTATCAATGGGGTTTAGTACTCGTCCAGACCGAGCCGAATTATGAGCGACTTGCCTATCTTGGGGGTGGACGTACCCTGATCTTTCAAAATTGAGGGCCCAAACAGGTAATGAGTTGCCGTATACAATGAAATGTATCAATAGGATATAGAAAATGATTTCGACTGTAACAACAACAACTGTGACGACAGTTTATTCAGCCGCCGGTATTAGCGCCATTGCAACCTTAATACTGCTTGTGCTGCTTGTTCAAAAAGAGCTGGTCAGCTCAGGAGACAAACCTTGGCAGCGCGCACTTGGTAAAGTGTTAAATATCGCCATTGTCCCCCTGCTTTTGAGCTTCGGCTTCATTGTTTTCATGAAGATAATGGAAGTTATAGGATAACTTCCAGATAATACCTTGAACAACCTACTTTCCGTCACAACTACGGAATAAGAAACAGCCAGTTTTCATCGAAACTGGCCGTTTAGGCTTTTCCAAACAATAAAATACCCAATTCAACAGGAAAAGCCAAAGCTATTCCAGGGTGATGCGTTCCATCTTATGGGTAATTTTTTTTCTGGAATGACCTTAACGCGTTTATTATCACCAAACGGAGTAGAAGATTGATAAGACAACGATTCTAATGTTATAATTCGAAATTCGATGCAACTTCCGCAAAGGCAAGGATTATGATTGAAGAAATTCGGAACACAATTTTAGCCGCATTACCAGATGCAACAGTCTATGTGCTTGATCCGCAGAATGATGGTCAACACTTTGAATCAGTTGTCATTAGTCCATCATTTGAAGGAATGACGTTGGTCAAACAGCATCAGGCAGTAATGAAACCACTCAAAGAGGCCTTCGAAACGAGTGTACATGCACTACGTTTGAAAACCTTTACACCAGAAAAGTGGGATGCTGAAAAACATATGTACGGCGTCCTGGATTAAGCGTTGAGAATGGGATTTACAAAAGAAAAATGAAAACGAACAGATTCCCATTCCCCTATCCCAATAGGCATTAAGGAGATAACATGTCTAAACAGATGATGACCCAAATCGATACCGAAGTAAAAAATACCCCTGTCATGCTCTACATGAAGGGCGACAAAGACTTTCCTATGTGCGGTTTTTCCGCTCAGGTCGTGCAGATTCTCAATGCAGTTGGTGCCGCTTATGAGACACGCAATGTGCTCGACGATGATGATCTGCGCCAAACAATCAAAGAATACTCTGACTGGCCGACAATTCCACAGCTATACATAAATGGCGAGTTTGTTGGAGGCTGCGACATCGCAATGGAGCTATATCAGAACGGTGAGCTGCAGAAAATGCTACCACAACCTGAAACAACGTAGTCACGGATTTGGGGACGGATCAAATGGTGGTATGCCAAATTGTGTGGTTATTCGATTTCCTCTGACTGAGATCGACAATTTTCACAATTTGTGCTATGCCACCGAATCAAATGGATTTGGGGATACTCACTTGATCCGCTTTTAAATCCAAGACCATTCAAACCAGATGGAGTACACGCGGAGTTGGCGTTCTCTAACACCGGTTCCGGCCGAGTGCGAACCGCATTGGAGGATGCTACCGCTACGTCATTTGAATGGTCTTACTTTTAAATCTGTTTATCCGCCCTTTAACCCGCTCTCTAACCCGCGTCACATGATCGATTGCGACATCCACAACGAACTTCCTTCACTCAAAACGCTCGAACCATATCTGCCAAGCCATTGGCGCGCTTACATCAACGAATCTGCATTCGTTGGCCCTGACGCGAACGATTACCCAAGAGGGACGTCTATCTCAGTGCGTCCCGGTGCCGTACCGCTCACTGAAAATCCTCCTGGTTCGGATTTGAATCTCCTCCAAGAGCAGATACTTGATCCACTCAATTTGGAAATTGGTATTCTCAATTGTGCCTATCGAGTCCAAAGCGTTCACCATCCAGATTTGGCGGCATCTTTGGCGACGGCCATTAATCAATGGCAAGTTGATGCATGGCTGAATTTGGACTCTCGCTTGCGCGCTTCAATTGTTGTTCCTTGTCAGCAACCTGACATGGCCGCACGCGAAATCGAGCGTTGGGGAAACCACCCCGGCTTCGTCCAGGTTGTTGTGCCTGTTAGCTCGGAGGCACCTTATGGCAATCGTCGCTATTATCCAATCTATAAAGCCGCGATAAAACATGATCTAGCCATTGGAATCCAATATGGTGGTGCACCTGGACATCCACCCACGCCAAGCGGCTGGCCCTCCACCTTTATGGAAGAATATACGGTCATGGCGCAAGTCTTTCAGTCTCAAGTGATTAGTCTGAATCACTGAAGGTATCTTTGATCATTTTTCTGATTTGCGGATTGCTTTGCTCGAAGGTGGATTCACTTGGGTACCTTCTTTGATGTGGCGTTTGGACAAAGAGTGGAAGGGGTTGCGCCACAATACCCCATGGGTCAAAAGACCTCCTTCTGATTATATGCGACGGCACATTCGGCTCACGACTCAGCCCTTAGATGCTCCACCCACTAAACAACATCTGCAGCAAATCATCGAACAGATGGATTCAGACGAAATGCTGCTTTTCAGCACCGACTACCCCCATTGGCATACAGACGATGCAATGGCGGTTCTACGCAATGCACTGTCGGAGCCACTGGTCACAAAAATCTTCTCCGAAAACGCCCGCTCTTTCTACCGATTATAGAACAAAATCGGAACGCTCATCTCCCAAATGTGTGCAAAGCGTCACTTTGCTTAGAGAAACATTGCTGGCAGCGCACATTTGTGGTAGATGAACCAACCGAAATCGCCTTTCTGAAGCACACAATTATACTCAATTTGGAATGTTCGACAGAACATTTGTCTACAATCAGCTTCATAAAGTCCTACGCGGCAAACGCCTCAATTGTCAATGCAACGAACGAGACCTGTCCTGGGTCTTCGAAGGATCTCAAGAACTCTCATTAAAAATTCAGCAATTTGACAATTCAGCAATTGACAATTCAATAGGTTTTTACTACACGAGGCTAAGATGTGGTATACTACTCTCCAGACAAGCCTAAATGTGTATCGTACTCCACGGTAATGGAGAGTTGCCCATGAATAGCCATGCTGCTACAATCGATCCCCCAACCGAAAGCTTGGCAGTTGACCGTCCTGGCTGGATTCCACCACACATCACAGCAAATTGGGATCCTGACCCCTATGCATACCAAACTGAGGAGGAACTTATGCCAGCAGGTGGTCCACATGGTCAACTCTTGACATATATCGTGGAAATTCTGCGGCATGTTTTAGAAACGCAAGACTTGATGTTCCTTGTCGATACGTTCATGCTCTACCGGGACAATCACGGTGTCAAGCGTCGAGTTGCACCAGATCTACTTCTTATGCCATATCGCTCACCTGCTCCTCGTGCATATGATTTAGACATAGAACCACCACCATTCATGACGATAGAGGTAACATCACAGGATAGTCATTTGTCGGATTTACGGCAGAAGAATGGCTTCTATTTGGGACTCGGAATTCCGACCTATCTCGTCATCGATGCCATAACACCTGAGGGCGCACCATGCCCTCAGATCGAGCTACACCTTTGGCGACTCATCCATGGACAGATCCGACAAATATCTCCAAATGCAACCGGAACATTCTTTCTACCAGAAATAGGATTCGGTGTCCGAGCTGATGGACGACGGATTCGCTTTCTTGATCCAATGACAGGGGAACCGCTTCTTGACAGCAGCGAATTGTCTGCTTTGGTGCTCGAAGAGCGAGAAGCTCGACGTCAGGAGCAACAGGCTCGATTTGAAGCTGAGGCGAAAGCTGCTCGATTGGTGGCAGAGCTAAATCGATTGAAAAACGAACGGTAACGAATGGAGGAACAACTTATGACTGTAGCAGTTCTTGAACAACCTGCTCCCCAAATCAGCAAAAAAACAAAACCAGCGGTTATTGACTGCGATATTCATAATGCGCCAGCAACAGACAAGACGCTCCTCAATTACCTCCCCCAACGTTGGCGCAGGCACCACGAAACGATCGGGATGCGCGGTCACTACGGGTCAGCTTATCCGCGGGCGAATCCAAACGCTGCTCGTCACGATGCGTGGCCGCCATCAGGGCAACCACCGGGCTCTGATCTTGATTTCATGCGCGAACAATTATTAGACCCTTGGGGAATTGAATATGGAATCTTGAATCCTCTCATGGGTGCAGGTGGACAAACAAATTTAGAATACGGTGCCGCCCTTTCTCGTGCCATCAATGATTGGCAGATCAAAGAATGGTTAGAGCCAGAACCGCGTTTACGCGCGTCGATCGTGATCCCCTACGAAGATGGTGAACTCTCCGCAGCCGAAATTGATCGCGTCGCACAACATCCTGGCTTTGCGCAAATACTTTTTGTTGTACGCACCAAGGAACCATTGGGACGACGCAAGTACTACCCCATTTACGAAGCAGCCTGTCAACATGATCTGCCCATTGGTATCCACTTTGGTGGTGCCGGCGGTGGCCCCATCACCGGAGCGGGCTGGCCCTCCCATTACATTGAAGATCATGGCGGAATGCCGCAGGCGTTTCAGGCGCAAGTGGCTAGCTTTGTCTGTGAAGGCGTCTTTGAAAAGTTTCCTACATTGAAGATTGTTTTGATAGAGGGAGGCTTTGCCTGGATGCCTCCCCTGATGTGGCGGTTGGATAAAATGTGGCAACGCTTGGGTGAAGAGACACCCGATATCAAACGCCCTCCCTCTGAATATATTCGAAAGCATATGTGGATTAGCACGCAACCAATGGAAGAACCGCCACAAAAACACTATTTCCAACAGCTTCTCGATCATCTTGGTATGCCTAACCGATTAATGTTTGCCACTGATTATCCACACTGGGATTTTGACTCGCCAAATCTTGCTATCCCAATCAAGCTTGAAGATGAAAGTCATCAGATGATCATGTCAGAAAACGCACGCAAACTATATAAGCTCACCAAACCCGCAAGCCAAAACGGTTTTCATCTGGGTTCCGTTGACATTTAGAGTGCGTCCTTAGAGCGTTAGTGCAGTGCGAAAAGTTCTCTGAAGAGGTTGTGGTGCTACGTACCCACTGCTGCTCGCAAAGCGGGCACTTGCGCCAACAAATGTCAACAACTCCTAGATTGACAAATCATCTATTTTCATTGAAAATAACCATAATTTCGTCCCCCTTTGTATTGATCAGTAATTACCAACGCTCGTCCACGTAGTAAACTCCGAACGGGTCAGTTTTGGACATTTCTGCAAAAGCACCTCTGCCATGTCTCACGTGAACGCGACCGAATTCGTAGTCCGTCCCTTCGATTCTGCTCAAAGCCTACCCTGAGTCTTCGGAGGACTAAACCTTGCAGGGTGGGGAGCAATGTGACTCTTCACGGATACATGTCTCATCTGGTTCTTGGAACCCTGTTGTCTTAGACTCAAGTTCACATTCAATCAGAAAAAGGGAATTGCTGGACATTAATACTCCGCAACAACATCAACTTTACTTTCTGGTAAAGGCTTGAGTGACAAAGGGCAAACCGAAAGGGGCGGAAAAAAGAATCCACCCTGAAAAAACGGGATAAAATGTAAAAATAGTGCTCGGCTAGTTTAAGCAGCGGCATTGAGGCGGCGATGAGCGAGAACGCCTTTAGGGAAATGGTGTGAAACCGAGGCCTTTTTCCGAAAGTCAGGGTCGAGTTGGTCAGGAGTTGGAAAAAGAGCACTCGAGAGAACGGCGCAGCCTGCCGGGATTGGCTTGAGGCTCGATCCCAGTAGCCAGTCGGTATGGGAGGAAGAGAAGCGGCTAAATGGGAAAGAAGATTGCCAGCCAGCAGCCCCAGTTCAGGTAAGCGGAAACAAGCCTCATCGGCATGAACAAATTGACGATGTAAGCCAATCATCTGCTTGGAAGCCAAGGGGGGGAGGTTCAACAGGCCAGCGTTCCAGGTAGACAAGATAAATGGTTTCAGGCTGCAAAGTCATAACGGTCGCCAAAACCAAAGGTGTGTTGTAGGCCGGATCCTGAATGACGTAAATCGAGTAGGTACGGTTGGCTGTATCCACCTTGGTTGTTCTGGGGACGAGATTGTGCCATGCTTGATAGCAAATCAGGCGACCACTATAGAGAAAGCGACCAGACGAGTCCGGAGTTGTAGCCTCGAGTCGCTTTCCCTTATAGCTGCGAGAGAGCGGTCGCACAATATCACCATATTCAGGTGGTCTGCCTTTTCCTTTGCGTTTGGGGAACTCATTGCGGCGCACTGTGCAGTTAATCGCTTCCCGCAGGACAAATCGGTCTATGCCGCTTTCTAGCATTTCTCTGATTGTAAACCCGGCATCGACCACCGCCACTTCGTCTGACTCCAGTGATTTCTTCGTCTCTGTCAGCAGCTTTTTCCGAAACTCACTTTCCTTTGTTCCAACCGTGCATCTCATGATTGCCTTGAGCAGTGGCACTCGCTTCCCGCCTATCTCCCCGAGCTTATCATCACCAAAGATGAGCGGGCAATGCCCGACGAGCCGTTGAGTTATAGAGTCGGTTCACTTTCCTTGCAGCTTCGGTCGCCAGAACCCTGTGATATCTATGCTTTTCACTCGGTACCCTTCTAACTTTTGCCTCCCATTCCCTTTCCACTCCACTTCTTCTTGCCACGACCCCAGCAGACTTGTGATATCCCATGATCCATATCGAAAGCTCCACCAGCTTCGCCGGAGCTCCTCATCTTCAAACCCGCTTTCTTTCAATGCGCTATGGATTGCTCCTCGACTTTTCAGAAACGACCCATTCAGCATTGCCCACATCAGACGCATTACATTTACGTTTGTTCCCATCGGCGTTACTTGCAATACATTCATCAGTACTGCTATAGTTATTTCTGGCGCGGTTAGCATTCCTTCCTCCTTTTTGGGTTCTCTACCTTTAGGATGAACTGCTAACCGCTTTTTGTCACATTTCTCACCTCATCTCTTTTCTTTTACCAGAAAGTAAAGATCAAACACAATCGTAATAATCAAGGAGAGATAGTATGAAGAACAATAAACTCACCCGTCGCGATTTTCTACGCATCACCGCAGGCGCTTCGACTATGACGTTTTTGACTGCTTGTCCAGGACCTGCATCAAATTCAGCACCAGTCGCGGCAGAACCCGAAGCGTCTCAGCCCAACGATGAGGAGACAGCAGAACAGCCGGCGGCGGAAACGATCAGCATGGTCTACCACACATGGACCATTCCCCCAGAGAGCAATGGTGAGACCATTGGTGCCAATGCATTCATGGAAGCAAATCCTGGTTATGAAGTTGAATTCCGTCAGACGCCATTTGCGGAATATTGGACGGCGCTATTGACGGATGCTGGTATCGATGAACCACCAGATTCCTATCTGATGAACAACTTCTTCTGGCAACAATACATTTCTGAAGGCATGGCTATTGACCTGTTACCATCCGCCGCATTACTCGACACGCCAGGCACCAATCCGGATGACTATATCCCGTCTGTACTGGAAGCAGCCAAGCGCGACGGAAAGCTCTACGGTTTCCCCAAGGCCGTCAATGGCTCTGCCTTCGTCATCAACAAGACTCTGTTCGAAGAGAAAGGTGTGGCGATTCCGGATGGCAGTATGGATTGGACCTATGCTGAATTTGAGGACACAGTCGAGGCCATGTCTGATGCGGATAGCAACCTCTTTGGCGGTTGGATTCAAGAAGGACCACACTGGACGCCCACGTTCTTATTGACCCTCGGTGGTCGTTTCCTCGATCCTGAAGAATCTAAATTTGCCGAAGGTTTTCTCAATAGCGAGGCAAATGCGACTTGGGTTGCTTGGGTGAAGAAGATGACCGAGGCAGGCTGGTTGCCCGCGCCCGGTGGTCTCGATGCATTTGGAGGTTCAACGGGCGCAATGCTCGGTGGCAACATCGCTGTCACCCATTCGGATGGAATGCATCAGGTTGCTTTTGCTGTGGCAGAGGGCGCACCCTATGAGTGGACTGGTGCCAAGACACCCGTGCCCGATGTCGGCGTTGAACTCAAGACCCACCTAGCGATTCATGGCACGATGGTCCCAAGTGGTGTGAAAGACGTGTTGAAGGCAGCCGAGCTAGCAGGCTACTGTGCTTGGGGAGCCGGCACCGAAATGGACAACCCCACAAAGATGTCCCCGCGTAGTGAGTTTGCCGAAAAGCAGGCGTTCGAAGCATATCCACACTTCCGCCCTCTCTATGAACAAGCTTTCGCTGATGTGGTCGAGGTTCACGAAGGTGCAAGCATCGTTCATATGAGCATCCTGGTCGAAGAATGGGGCGAAATGATGGATCGCGTCCTGCTTGAGGAAATGGAGCCACAAGAATCGCTCAATATCGCTGCGAAGAACTATGACGAGCGTGTGGCAGAGAAAGAATCATAATTTATGGGTATGGAGATTAAGAGGTTAGAGATTAGGAGGCTCTGCTCATAGAATCTCTAATCTCTTAATCCCTTATCTCACACGAAGTGTACAGATTTCAAAGTTTTCAGTTCTTGAACTGACGGATAAATTGTACTTGCAATTTCTTATCTAAGGAGACCAACATGTATACAAGTATAAGGCGATATGACGGAATAGGCGCAGACACAGTTGAGGAGATCCTAAAGCGTGCACAAGAGGGCTTCGTGCCCATCCTCAGCGCGCAGGCAGGATTTGTTGGCTACTACGTCATTGATGCAGGCGATGGCGTCATTGCGACCATCAGCGTATTTGAGGATCAGGCCGCTGCAGAGAAATCGAATGAGGCCGCTGCAAGTTGGGTCAAAGAACAGCTGGCTGAACTTGTACCAAACCCACCGCAAATCACGGCCGGCGAAACAATACTTAGAGTACCAGCATAATGAATCAATCGTCCCAGACAGAAGGCAAGCGAGCCAGGATCCTACCCTGGCTCATTGCGCTTGCCCTGTTTCTCGCGTTGATGCTCATTGCTTATGCAAGTGGCCAACGCATTTCAGCGCTTGGTCAACGCATGGCCCTAGAAGATGCCGAGATGATGAATTGGTGGCAACAGCAGCAACGTGCTTCACTGAGTGCTTCAGCTACCGCTCTTGCGCAGCGCGTATCAGATTCAGTTGATTTTATGCAACTGATCGATGAAAATGGTCTGTCCCAACATCCGGGATATATTGCCTGGATTGCCGTGGATAAGAGCGTTAAAGGTGAATTTAATCCAGGATCTCAACTTGGTGACCCGTCGGCAACCAAGATGTTTGCATTTGCTCCGGCAGTTGGGTATGCGGTGGGTGACTTCTGGCATACAGAGATTGGTCCGTTCTTCATGAGCATGGCCCCAGTCCCGGCAGATCGTGGTGGCGGCGTTATTCTGATCCAATCTCCTCTGGATGACATGGCTTTACAGCATCTGGCAGATCTGACTGGGCGCGATGTGATGCTCTATTCGTTTGAGAAACAAGCCCCCCTCGCAAGCTCTAATCCGGCGCTGCTTTCCGATCCGCCAAGCCTAAGCGCACGCTGGATCAGCGAAGTGGCGACTGGTCAAGAGCCTGACTCAATTCGCACAAGCAATCGTCAAGGCGAGCAGGTTGTAGGCATGACGGCATTCTCGGATTTTGCGGGGATCAGCTACAGCGGTTACTTGGCATTAGTCGAATCCGGGCAAGAGCTGGTTCAACGAATCTCGTGGGTCACCTATGCAATCGTCATTCTGATAGCAACCGCGCTTCTCCTTCTGGGATGTTGGATTCTTCAGCGTCGCATTTTGAATTACCTCTCTACTTTCCGCAGCCTGTCCTATTATGAGCGTCGCTCGTTCAAAAGATGGACAGTTGTCTTGACCATTTTGTTCTTGATTCCGCCAATCGTCGCGGGCTGGTTCATCATCAACAGCACCAGCGCCGCCACAAAATTTATCGATTTGCGTACAACCGATATTGCGCAGAGAGTGCTCTTTGACGCGATTGATAACTCGATGGCGCGAATTGAACGGTATGCCGCGGGTGAGGCGCTCACAGGATTGGTCAGCAATTCGCCCGATACGCTTGCTGAGCAGGTCCGTTTGGCCAATGATTTCGATTTCACCTTGATTGAAGGGGGATCTGAGCTCGTTCAAGTCTCAGCACCGGACCGCGAAATTCCGGATGATGCAGCTGCCACGGTCCAAGCATTTGCAGTCGGCAGCGTCAGCGCGATTCCAGTCGGTAAGGATGTGGTTGTGGCCGCTAAACAGACCCTGCCGGATGGAACCAGTGCGATTGGTGGTATTCGTCTGGGAAAACGATTACGAAACATTGTCGAGGTAGCACCGGTCGATCTGAGTCTGTTTGAAAATGAAACCGCTCACGTGACGTCATTGACTGAGCGCGAATTAGAGACCATGACTTTTGTTTCGTCGATCGAAGATGAATTAAAGAACGAAGGGGAAGTCAGCTACACGCAGACTGTTGGATGGCATCCGAGCAAGCTGGCAGCCAAAGCTCTCGACACAATCGAATCGGCTCCATGGCGGCTTGTGCTCTCACAGGCCAGCATCAACTGGACCAATGGAATTCGTGCCTATCAAGGCTTTAGCGTGGGCGTTCTGGCTACTGCGTTGGTGCTCATCGGCATCCTCATGTTGACAATTCTGAATCTGGATAAGCCGATGATGTTGCGGCGGCTTTTTACAGGATATCTCTTTATTCTACCGGCATCAATTTGGCTGATCTGGTGGCAACTAGGTCCGGCGCTCTTCACAGCCTATCTGAGTTTCCACAAGTGGAGCGTTCTCAATCCGGCCAAGCCATACGTTGGTCTACACAATTATCGATTGATCTGGGGAGATGAGAAGTTTTGGAACGCAATGGGCAATACCTTCTACTATTTGTTGCAAATTCCCATCAGCTTGGTTTTGGCGCTGGCTCTTGCTCTTGCGCTCAATCGGAAATTGCGCGGCATCCGCTTTTTGCGCACAATCTACTATATGCCAGCGGTGACGTCGATTGTGGTTGTGGCCCTCATGTGGCAGTTGCTCTACAACAAGGATCTGGGCATTTTCAACTATCTATTGGACTTTGTTGGTCTGGGCCCGTATGGCTGGCTCCAATCACCCACAATGGCGATGCCTTCGATTATGGGGATGGAGATCTGGCTGGGATTGGGTGCACGCATGTTGCTCTTCTTGGCGGGCCTCCAAAGCATTCCCCATGATTTCTACGAAGCAGCCGATGTGGATGGTGCAAACCCTTGGTCCAAGTTCCGGCATATTACGATTCCTTTGTTGGCGCCGACCACCTTCTTCGTCTTTACAACCGCCATTATTCAATCCTTCCAGGTCTTTGGCCCAATCTATGTCTTGACATCTGGCGGTCCAGCCGGGGCGACCGATGTGGCGGTCTATCGCATCTATTTTGAAGCGTGGCAGAATCTACGCTTCGGCTACGCCTCCTCGGAAACCGTGATTCTCTTTGCGTTCTTGTTTGTGGTCACGGCCCTACAGTTCAGGTATTTTGGGAGAAACGTCTCATATGGCTAGTGATAACATTGCCCTCGATGCACAGCGTCGTCCTTCAACCGCTGTCATTCAAAAAGATAGAAAATTGCTTGCTTCATTCGGTCGAGGGGCGACCTACGTTTTGATGGGCTTTCTGGCCGTGACAACGCTCTTTCCATTTTACTATATGGTGGCTACCTCCCTCATGACCATTCCAGAGGCGTTCACTTATCCTCCCTATTTGGCTCCACCCAATCCACAGTGGTGGAACTATCCAAACCTCTTCCAGGAACAACCCTTCGCACGCTTCTTTCTGAATTCAACCATCCAAGTCATTGGCGTCATGACGGGTCGCTTCTTTCTAGTGACGATGGCGGGCTATGCATTTGCCCGCATCGATTTCCCCGGACGCAATAAAGTCTTCTTGGGCTTCCTGGCATTTATGATGATTCCCAATGCAGTGACCCTCGTTTCCAGCTTTATCATCTTGCAAAGTTTGGGCTGGATCGATACCTATATGGCGCTGATCATTCCACCCATGACCTACATCTGGGGCATTTTCCTCATGCGTCAATACTTTATGACGCTCCCCGTTAGTTTGGAAGATGCAGCCCGCATCGACGGTGCATCTGAATTCACCACTTACTTCCGCATCTTCCTGCCGCTGGCAAAGCCGGCACTCATGGTTGTATTGCTTTTCACCTTCTCCGACATCTGGAAACAATTCCTGTGGCCCCTGATCGTCACCCGTTCCATTGAAATGCGCACGGTCGAGGTAGGCATCGCCTTACTCAAAAACCAGTACAACGCCGACTTTCCCATGCAGATGGCCGCAGCAACGCTCGTTTCGCTGCCGATTATGATTATCTTCTTCTTGGCGCAAGAATATTTCCTAGAGGGGATTAATCTGTCGGGAAGCAACAAGTAATCGTTCGAATTCATTGGATACGCCTGGATTATTGCGGCGGCAAGTACGCACCCAATTGTCGTTAAGATAGTGAAGAGTGCGACGCACGGCGTACCTAAAAGATGGCTAGCCAGTCAGAGAGACCGCCATGGGTTGCACTTGTCGCGGGCGCATCTGACCCTTCACTTCATGACATTGTGTACACACATAGGTGTTGCCAACGTGCCGTGATCATAGCGCAAATCGCTAATCATATAATCGAGGAAGGATTCTTTTACCTCGGCATGGGGATAATCGAGTGTATAGAGATCAAACTTACCTTTTGCCGTAGAACCTATCCGAAAAGTGGTTGTGAGTCGGACCCGCTTATCTAGTGAGAAGGCATCGTCACAGAACTTTTCGGATAAGCACTTAATGGTCAGATATCCGGTTTGGAAAAGGCCAGGAATAGCTTGGAGGTTTTCGATATCGTAACTGCATAGTTATGTAAATGAGTTGGCAGCGGCGGCGCACATCCGCGTGGCCGAGCCATCCACCTTTTTTGCCATGCCCGAAGGTCAACGAGGTATCTTTGTTGGTGGCGATGCGTTGGTCAACGTGGTGCGGCTTATCGGCGCGGCGCGCATGATGGACAGGATGCTGACAGAGCGTCTACTCAAAGCAGCAGAGGGAGAGGCCATTGGGCTGGTGCAATATCTGGTGGGTGAATGTGGGCATTTTGCGGATGCAACTGCTCAAGGCTGGTGCGCGGCTCGTGCAGGACTCGATCATTACAGGCCATAACCGAGATTACGTTGGGACAATCCTCTTCCTAAATCTGGATGAATGCCGCGCCTCAACCGGAAAGGATGGAGCCTTACGGATGGCACCGCGGTGAAGATGGTTCGATAGTCAGCAAGCTGATATAGACGTTCGACGAAAGATCTGTTAGATTTGTTGGTAGTAGCTGACTGGTCAAAATTACCGTCTTTAGAATAGGAGAGACAGATGAACAAAGTGCAACTTCTAGACACGATTCGTACCAAACGTGTTCGTTTGCTGAAAAATATCAAGCAAATGCGTGAGGAAGACTTGATTCACCGTGCTTCACCCTATGCCTATTCTATCAAAGACGGCTTGGCACATCTGACATTCTATGAACAACATATGCGCAATATGATTAGCCGATCGTTACAAAATGAAAGTCGTAATCCTGAAATCACCTTGAAAGAGCGAACGGAACGCAACGCTGAAATATTTGAGCACAATAAAGATCGTACCCTTGATGACGTATTGGCTGAAATGCAGGCATCATTTGCGGAAGTGATTGCCTTAGTCGAAATCATTCCTGAGCATATCTGGACAGACGAAACCTACTTCAGATGGTTAAATGGAATACCCTTATGGCAATATATTCTGGATGAAACGTCTGGGGAACATTATGAGGAACATCTTGGGGCATTGATGGATGGGGTATAGAAAACTAAAGACGATTCCAGTGCCTAAGCCGCCGATGTCTGCTTCCAGGAATAGCTCTTTCAGTGATTGTTGCCACCTGTTTTCTGGAAATATTTAGCCAGCAATCCAGTTATGGCGGGGCGGCTTTGTAAACTGCCTCATCGTCCAACTAGCAAAGCGGAATAAACCCATGAATATAAACGATCTCGTCGCCATCGATATTCATACCCACGCCGAAGTCTCCTGCCGCCAGCCTTATGACGATTATGGGAAGGAATTTGACGAAGCGGCCTCCAAGTATTTTAAGTTTGACAAGCGGCCAACCATAGACGAAACCGTCGCCTACTATCGTAATCCACCTAGACAACGTCACCCTACGCTACGAAACGGCTGGCTCTGGTGGAACGCCTATCGTCTTTCTCAACTCATTGGGCACAAATCTACACATTTGGGATGAAGTTGCTGCCCAACTCGCACACGTGCAAACCGTTCGTTATGACAAACGCGGCCACGGTCTATCGGACGCTCCCCCGCGCCCTACACGCTACGCGATCACACAAACGACCTACTTGGCCTGCTCGATCATTTACAGCTCGACAAAGTGATCCTGGTCGGCGTCTCCGTTGGCGGCATGATTTCCCTCGACTTTGCTGCCCAGCATCCACAACGCGTTCAAGCAATGGTATTGCTAGACACGGCAGGCAAAATTGGTGATGCAGATGTTTGGAATCAACGCATTGATACGCTTGAGCAGCACGGCATGGCTCATCTTGTAGAGGCCATTCTCGACCGCTGGTTTGCGCTGGACGTGCCAAAAGCTTTGCGCCAAGCAGGACACATTATGCTGACCCGCACGCCCATCGACGGCTACACCGGCACCTGCGCTGCCATCCGCGATGCAGACTTGCGCCCCACCTTGGCCGCGCTGACCATGCCAACTCTGGTACTCTGCGGCGCAGAAGATAGCGCCACTCCGCCAGCGTTAGTACAAGAACTGGCTGGCGCTCTGCCCAACGCCACTTTTCAAGAGGTTAACAATGCTGGACATCTGCCCTGTTGGGAACAGCCCAACGCCACGGCTCACGCCATCAAAACATTTCTCTCTCAACAGCCAACCAGCCGATTTGAGGTCGGTATGACCATTCGCCGATCTGTGTTAGGCGATGCTCACGTTGACCGCGCTAATGCCAACATCACCTCCTTTGACGCCGATTTTCAGCAGTTCATTACTGAATTTGCTTGGGGAACCGTCTGGGCAGGCAATACGCTGGATCCCAAAACACGCCAGTTGATTACGCTAGCCATGCTCGCAGCACTAGGCAAAGAACATGAGTTTGCCATACACGTTCGCGCAACAGAAAACACAGGTGTGACGCCCGATGAACTCAAGCAGGTGCTTCATCATGTCGCTATCTATGCAGGAATTCCCGCTGCCAACACCGCTATTCAAATCGCCAAACAGATTTACGCAGAGCGCCACACGACACCGGATTGAGATACGAACTGATTTAGTTCGTGGTTGGTCCTTTGTCATTTATACTTGGTCACTGGTTGTCCTGTGGCAAAGGACCAAGGACAAGCGACTAGCCACAACTTTATTCATTCATCACCCGGAGAATCATATGACCAAACAAGTCACCCAAATCGATCAATCCAGTCATCCGCCCTACCTGTGGCCCGACTACAAATCAACCGTCAAGCGGTCGCCAACAAAGCCGCTCATTCCAATGCAACAGACCCTTTCCGAATTGACCGGACCCGCCTTCGGCCATGACAGCGTGACGGAACTGGATGGCGATTTGACCATGAATGGGCGTATCAACGGCGAACCGCTGGGCGAGCGCATCATTGTCACCGGAAAGCTGCTGGATGAGCGCGGTCGGCCCATTCCAAATGCGCTGGTCGAAGTTTGGCAGGCCAACGCAGCCGGACGCTACCTGCACAAGCGCGAAATCCACGATGCACCACTCGATCCGAACTTCACCGGTGGCGGCCGCGTGATGACCAATGACCGCGGTGAGTATCGATTTGTTACTGTTAAACCAGGCGCCTATCCGTGGGGGAACCATGATAATGCGTGGCGCCCTGCCCACATTCACTTCTCCGTCTTTGGCACTAATTTCATTTCACGGCTCGTTACCCAAATGTACTTCCCTGGCGATCCGTTGTTGGCCCTCGACCCAATCTTCAACGGGCTGCCCAATGATGCGGCCAGAGAGACGTTGATTGCTACTTACGATCACAATATTACCAAACCGGACTGGGCACTCGGTTACAACTTCGACATGATTCTTGGCGGCACACCATTCGAGGACTAACAAGGAACTCTGTTGCAATAAGTATAATTTCACCGCGAAGAACGGAAAGAGCGCTAAGGTTTCTAGAGCAAATCATTGCGCTCCTTGTGCCCTTCGCGGTAGGTTTGACCTTTTTGCAGAGGACTAACCAGAGGGAAAGTAAAAATGATGAAACAGCAAAGTGCAAGCCAGACTGTCGGCCCCTTCTTCTCGATTGGCATGGTCTATGGCGAATTGAACAATTTGGTGCAGGATGAGACGGCTGGCGAGCGCATTAACCTAACAGGATGTATTTTAGATGGTGATGGCGCACCGATCAGTGATGGCGTCGTCGAGATCTGGCAGGCCGACGCCAACGGGATCTACAACCACAGCAAGGATGCTCGCCAAAGCGGTGCTGATGGTGCGTTCTTCGGCTATGGTCGTTCGGAAACAAATGACAAAGGGTTCTACTCATTTAGAACCATTCGCCCCGGCGCTGTGGACGATATGGCTCCACACATCAACGTACGTATTCTCATGCGGGGGTTGCTGCTCCATGTGGTGACCCGTCTCTACTTTTCGGATGAGGATAATTCAGCCGACCCGATCCTCAACAACATTCCCAAAGAGCGCCGCCACACATTGATCGCCCAACGCGATGACAGCGAAGGGACGCCAATCTATCGCCTTGATTTCAGAATGCAGGGCGAGGACGAGACAGTTTTCTTTGAGCCATAAAACAATGTCACAAAAGTGCGCACGAGAATTTGCTCAGGGTGGCAGCAACCACTTTGCACACTTTTGGGAGATAAGCGAAAACAACATGCTCTTAACTAGCCACCTCAACCATCCCGATATTTTGGATATCTTATCAGAGGCGGAGACGCTCAGACGTTGGGTGTTGATCGAAGTTGCATTGGCGGAGGTGCAAGGCTCGTTGGGCATCATCGACCAACAATCCGTGGCACAGATTTCTCGTTCCGCGTTGCACTTCCAGCCGAATGTTACCGCACTAGAAGTGGCTATGGAACAGACCGGTGTCCCTATCGCCGAGTTGGTCAAGCAGTTGCGTAAACATGTTGGACCACCCGCAGCCGATCTTGTTCATCATGGGGCCACGACCCAAGACATTATGGACACGGCGTTCGTCATGCAGATTCGAGACGCGTTGGATGTGGTCATAGAGCCACTTCTTGACCAGGTTATTTCACGGCTGGCGACTCTTGCGGATGAACATCGTGCAACCCTGATGGCTGGCCGTACCCATTCGCAGCAGGCATTGCCAATTACATTTGGTGTAAAAGTGGCAAATTGGCTTGCACCGCTGCTCCGCCATCGCGAACGTCTTACTGAACTGCGACCGCGCTTGCTGGTCATTCAGTTTGGGGCGCAGCAGGAACGTTGGCCGCATTGGGAGAGGATGGCCTGCGCGTTCAGCGTGAATTAGCCCACAGGCTCAACCTGAGTGTACCTCTAACCACTTGGCATACTCAGCGCGATGGGTTGGTCGAATTTGCTAACTGGCTCGTTCTGCTGACAGGTTCGCTGGCCAAGATGGCGACCGACATCATCCTGCTGGCCCAAAACGAAGTAGGTGAGGTGGTCGAGGGCGGCGATCCGGCGCGCGGCGGCAGCAGCACCATGCCCCAAAAGCGCAACCCCATGACCAGCGAGGCCATCGTTGCCATTCACCGCATGACCAGTGGCCACTTGAGTACACTGCATGGCGCGCTGCTCCATCAGCACGAACGGGCAACCGATAGCTGGCAGGCCGAATGGTACATTCCCGGCCATGCTTTCAAAGACCGCGGCTGCGCTGGAAAAAGCTGGTTGGCTGGCTGAGAATCTGGTTGTGAATGCAACAAAGATGCAGCGCAACGTAGCTGAATCGAATGGGATGATGTTGGCCGAGGCCGTGACCTTTGCTCTTGCCAAAACTATGCCCCGCGTCGATGCTGTACGAATCGTGCAGAGAGCGATTCAAATCGCTATTGACAATAAGCAACATTTGGTTGATGCTGTAAAGATCCAGGTGAAGATCGCTTTGGATTGGGAGACCCTTCGTACTGAGCACAACCATCTCGGCGTGGCTCACGCGCAGATCGACCAAGTTTTAAACGCCGTCAAGAACTATCAATAAGCTATGATTATCAAAACGATTCAACTTTACGAAAATCAGCCGAGCGTTACCCTAACGACACCCAATCTCAACGAAATCTGGCAACTCTCATGGCTATCGAAGAAGCCACCACAAAAGCAATGGACAAGTTGTGCTTGTCGGACATTCATTAGGAGGATTGACCCTCAATCAAGTTGGGGAAATCGCCTACGACCAAATACACAGAATTGTCTATCTCGCCGCGTTTATGTTGCCGAACGGCATGTTCACTTTTGATTTCACGTTTGAAGACGGTACTCCACTTGGGGCTGTGCGTTTGTTAAGATTGGCGAGTCCGAAAATCGTGGGCGCACAACGCATTGACCCCAAATCACAAGATACCGAATATTTGGCAAAGGTGCGAGACGCGTTTTATGGAGATGTTTCAGATGATGACTTCGTTTGGATTCTAAATGAACTCCATCCAGATGAGCCAGCCCAGGTTACGAAAGAACCTTCACCCATAACGGCGGAGAGATTTGGCCGAATACCTCGTCATTACATTCGCTGTACCGATGACAAGGCAATTACCATCGAAATGCAAGACAAAATGATTGCACAGGTGGATATTCAGATGGGTAACAAAACCCACATCCACACACTTCAGACAAGTCACTCACCCTTTCTGACCATGCCGGAGACGCTAGCCGAAGTACTCATTGCAACTACTGTTAGATAAATGGATAGGCTTTAATACATTTCAAGAAAACGGCAGGTTTTGACAGTAAGCAGGTAAACCGATGAACGCAGTTATGAACCCCAATTTTGATTGAAAGAAGGAGATATCTTGTGCTCACCCTACAACGCACTGACGACAATTTTGAATACCGCGACCTAAACAGCAACGGTCAGATGGATCCATATGAAGACCAGCGTCTGCCAATTGAAGCGCGGGTGAACGATTTACTATCGCAAATGACCGTTGCCGAAAAGGCCGGCTTGATGTTCCAAACCTTTGCGGCTCACGTCTTTGATGGTGGTGCGTCGCTGCTGGAAGGTGACATCAGCCAATCTGCGCCGGGCAAGATGGTGGTGGAGCAGTTGATGAACCACTTCAATTTTCCCAGCATCGCGCAGACGCGGCTGGCCGCCGAATGGCAGAACCAGATGCAGAAGCTGGCCGAAGGAACGCGATTGGGTATTCCCATCACCTTCGCCACTGATCCCCGCCACGCGTTCTCGACTAACCCAGCAGTCAGCGCGCGGGGTGGGCAATTCTCCAAATGGCCGGAACCGATTGGTCTGGCGGCAACGAATGATCCAGAACTTGTGCAAGCATTTGCTGATATGGCCCGCCAGGAGTACATGGCGATCGGCATTCGGGTGGCCATTCACCCCATGGCGGATCTGGCAACCGAGCCACGCTGGGGCAGAATCAACGGCACCTTTGGCGAAGATGCAGAATTGGCCTCACGCATGATCAAAGCCTATATTCGGGGCTTCCAGGGTGAAAAAATCGACACCCAAAGCGTAGCCTGCATGACCAAGCACTTTCCAGGTGGTGGGCCCCAAAGACAGCGAAGATCCCCACTTCCCGTATGGCAAAGAGCAGATCTATCCGGGCAACAATTTTGACTACCACCTCCGTCCTTTTGAAGCCGCGTTTGAAGCCAACACAGCCCAGATTATGCCCTACTATGGTGTGCCGGTCGGGCTAGCCTATGAAGAAGTGGGCTTTGGGTACAACAAAGCCATCATCACCGATCTACTGCGCGGCCATTATGGCTTTGATGGCGTGGTCTGCACCGACTATGGGTTGGTCAGCGACGCGCGGCTGGATGAATCTGTGCGGCGCATCTTGCGCGACAAGTTCCGGCTGGGCCTCTTTGATAACCCGTATGTGGACCTCGATGCTGCGGAGCAAGTTGTGGGCAACGCTCGGTTTGTGGCCGCGGGAGCTGAGGCGCAGCGCAAGTCCATTGTGCTGCTCAAGAACGGTGGTGCTGGCGCTCCAGCTTTGCCACTATCGGGTCGCCCCAAACTCTATCTGGAACGCATCGATCCAGAGATCGCCAGCAATTACGGCGCAGTGACGGCCAATCTCGATGAGGCCGATGTTGCCATTTTGCGGCTCGATACACCCTTCCAAACGCGCGACACGGGCAACTTTTTGGAGCGCATGTTCCACGCCGGTGACCTGGATTTCAAAGATGAAGCCAAGGCGCGGATTTTGGCGATTCTGTCCCAGCGGCCTGCCATCGTCGTCATGCACCTGGATCGGCCCGCGGTCATTCCAGAGATTGCCGAAGCGTGCGTAGCACTGTTGGGAGAATTTGGGGCAGATGACAGGGCTGTACTCGATCTGATTTTTGGTCATTTCAATCCATCGGGCAAATTACCCTTCGAAATGCCTGGTACCATGGAAGCAGTTTATCGGCAAAAGCCGGACGTGCCCTATGACTCGGACAATCCGCTCTTTCCCTTTGGTCATGGGCTAGGATACGCATAGAGCCAGAATAGCCCAAGTTTCGCCACGCTGGAACCAGCGTTGGAAATTGATGATTGCTGGTCTTTGAATTTGACACACTGAAGCTTATATGCTATAAATTCACCGCGCACACGTGTGCATAAAGATTACGTATTTTGCTCCCATCCCCCAATTTGACTTAGGTTATTCCAGAAAAATAATTACTCACCAAAATGAGCAGATCTCTCTGGAATGGAGCCATTCCATTCCGCAATGGCTTCTCCAATCGGATTGGGCATTTTATTTTCTGGAAGAGCCTCAAAGCTCTCTCATCTCGTGATTACACTTAAAGATATCGCCAGATCGGCGGGCGTGTCCCATGCAACTGTATCACGTACGCTGCGCGGAGACACTCGGATTCCTCCCAATACAACCGATCGTATTGTGCGACTGGCAAATGAAATGGGTTATGTACCCAATTCATTTGCCCAAAGCCAACACACCCAGCAAACCTTCACCATTAGGATGCTTGTCACCTCGATTGCCGATCCAGTTGTGATGGATTTTGTTGAAGGAGCAGAGAGCGTTGCACAAGATCGCGGCTACAGCATCTTCATCAGCACATCGCGCAGCGACCCTGTACGCGTTCTGCTGGACAGCGAAAAAATAGACGATGAACGCCCATCGGTCAATGTTGACAACGTTGGGGGCGCAGCGTTTGCCGTGAAGCATCTGCTTGCATCTGGCCACCGGCGCATTGGCTACATTGGCGCACCAAACCGTCCGCTGACCAACGAAGAGCGGCTGCTTGGCTATAAACAGTCACTGGAGCAGGCGCAAATTGTCGTCGATCCAGGATGGGTAACCAACTTCGACGTTGAAGACGATATCCACCGTGGGCGGCTCGGTTTGGAACACCTCCTGGAGGCTGGGGTTACTTACGGCCATCTTTTGTTACAACGACCAGACCGCCATTGGCGTCTTAAACACATGCCATGGCAAAGAGATTTCGATCCCCAAAGATTTAAGCGTCGTTGGGTTTGACAACATTCGGGCAGCCTGCTATGTCAATCCCCCTTAACAACCGTGTGTCTGCCGCTCCAAAAAATGGGTGCGAGCGCAATGCAGAAACTGTTGGGTCTGATTGCTAAAAGCAAGTGGCAAAACCGAGAGATCCAGAACGAAATCTTAGAGTGTGAGTTAGTCATACGTGAATCGGCTGGTCTGCCTCCCGATGAGTCGAGAATATCACAAAAGAAGAACACGTCCAACGTTTTAAGGGATTAAAGAAATTATAAAGATGGGTACTCCATGCAAGCATTAGCCAATCTTCGACATCGTTTATCTAATTTTTCTGAGGTTGTGGCGTTGATCAGCTTCCTGCTTGTCTTCTTATTTTTTGCAATTTACGCTGATCTTTACTTTCTGGTAAAAGAAAAGAGATGAGAAATGTGACAAAAAGCGGTTAGCAGTTCATCCTAAAGGTAGAGAACCCAAAAAGGAGGAAGGAATGCTAACCGCGCCAGAAATAACTATAGCAGTACTGATGAATGTATTGCAAGTAACGCCGATGGGAACAAACGTAAATGTAATGCGTCTGATGTGGGCAATGCGGAATGGGTCGTTTCTGAAAAGTCGAGGAGCAATCCATAGCGCATTGAAAGAAAGCGGGTTTGAAGATGAGGAGCTCCGGCGAAGCTGGTGGAGCTCGATATGGATCATGGGATATCACAAGTCTGCTGGGGTCGTGGCAAGAAGAAGTGGAAAGGGAATGGGAGGCAAAAAAAGTTAGAAGGGTACCGAGTGAAAAGCATAGATATCACAGGGTTCTGGCGACCGAAGCTGCAAGGGAAAGTGAACCGACTCTATAACTCAACGGCTCGTCGGCATTGCCGCGCTCATCTTTGAGTGATGATAAGCTCGGGGAGATAGGCGGGAAGCGAGTGCCACTGCTCAAGGCAATCATGAGATGCACGGTTGGAACAAAGGAAAGTGAGTTTCGGAAAAAGCTGCTGACAGAGACGAAGAAATCACTGGAGTCAGACGAAGTGGCGGTGGTCGATGCCGGGTTTACAATCAGAGAAATGCTAGAAAGCGGCATAGACCGATTTGTCCTGCGGGAAGCCATTAACTGCACAGTGCGCCGCAATGAGTTCCCAAACGCAAAGAAAAGGCAGACCACCTGAATATGGTGATATTGTGCGTCCGCTCTCTCGCAGCTATAAGGGAAAGCGACTCGAGGCTACAACTCCGGACTCATCTGGTCGCTTTTCTATAGTGGTCGCCTGATTTGCTATCAAGCATGGCACAATCTCGTCCCCAGAACAACCAAGGTGGATACAGCCAACCGTACCTACTCGATTTACGTCATTCAGGATCCGGCCTACAACACACCTTTGGTTTTGGCGACCGTTATGACTTTGCAGCCTGAAACCATTTATCTTGTCTACCTGGAACGCTGGCCTGTTGAACATCCCCCCTTGGCTTCCAAGCAGATGATTGGCTTACATCGTCAATTTGTTCATGCCGATGAGGCTTGTTTCCGCTTACCTGAACTGGGGCTGCTGGCTGGCAATCTTCTTTCCCATTTAGCCGCTTCTCTTCCTCCCATACCGACTGGCTACTGGGATCGAGAGCCTCAATCCACTCCCGGCAGGCTGCGCCGTGTTCTCTCGAGTGCTCTTTTTCCAACTCCTGACCAACTCGACCCTGACTTTCGGAAAAAGGCCTCGGTTTCACACCATTTCCCTAAAGGCGTTCTCGCTCATCGCCGCCTCAATGCCGCTGCTTAAACTAGCCGAGCACTATTTTTACATTTTATCCCGTTTTTTCGGGGTGGTTCAGAATTAGGTTTACACTTTTGATACATAGATAAAAATCTATATGAGGTCATTTTCTGCCTGAGCATGGCTCAAAGTAGAAAATATAAACATCTTTTCTCTTTGCAAAAATGTAAACCTAATTGTCCGCCTAAAATGAACCACCCCGTTTTTTCAGGGTGGATTCTTTTTTCCGCCCCTTTCGGTTTGCCCTTTGTCACTCAAGCCTTTACCAGAAAGTAAAGGCTGATAACTTTCTCTCATTCGTCTCACTCAGCAATATCATCACCATTGCCAGCGTAAAAGGGATTTTTGTCGTCGGTGTCGCGATGTTGATGATTTCAGGCGAATTTGACCTTTCTGTTGGCTCTACGCTTGCGGTGGCAGCTTATCTTTTTGCCATCTCGCTTGATAGCGGGATGAATGTCTACATAGCCATTGGCTTAACATTGGCTGTGAGCGCACTACTCGGATTGATAAACGGTCTCATCGTGGTCAAAGCGGGGATTCCTTCATTTATCGCCACGTTAGGAACGCTGCTAGCCTACCGTGGGGTTGCCAGGGCAATTGGTGACGGGGCCATTGCCGATTATACAGGTGAATCACCCGCAGTTTTTTTTGTACTCAATGGTGGATTTGATGCGCTCAACGATGCCTATACACCCGTTGGCAATGCACGAATGGCAATTATCTGGTTTATTCTTATCGTTGTTGTTGCGACCATCATCATGACTCGGATGCGCTACGGCAGTTGGGTCTATGCAACGGGAGGCAATCGAGCAGCAGCCATTGCTCAAGGAGTGAAAACTGGTCGAGTCATTATCGCAAATTTTATTATCACGGCCATGCTGGCGGGATTTGCAGGCATCATTCAATTTAGCTTGCGCCCCTCTGTGAATCCACGGCATGGCGAAGGGTGGGAACTGATTGCGGTTGCATCCTGCGTCATTGGCGGCATCTGGCTTGCTGGTGGATATGGCACTATTGTTGGTGCAGCCCTGGGTATTCTGCTGCTGCAGATGGTGGAACAAGGCCTTATCTTGGTTGGGGTGGATGTGCAGTTGTTTCAAGCTACGTTGGGGCTTATCTTAATTTTTGCTGTGATCAGCAACACCTACTTAAGTCGTCAGCGTGGATAAATGATCCAGTATAGACCTCCAGAAAAGTTTTGTCCCATCTGGCAGATGGTGTACGGAACTTTTCTGGATAAGTATACTCTGCACTGCCATAGATGAGAATGAATTTGACAGCATTCAGCC
The DNA here is from genome assembly GCA_019217005.1 of Chloroflexi bacterium TSY. The sequence continues at coordinate 33,120 of JAHBNG010000021.1, read as the reverse complement.
GAGTAAAATAGGCGAATTCATTCTCCTCTACGAGCGAGTGCAGTATATATTGTGACTAAGGAGAGTCAGTTTTGAACTCCTTACAATAAACAGCTCATACTGATATGCAGTTGAAATTGCTACTTTTTTGGAAGGATTAGACTTCTGTCCATATGAGCACAATGAAACTATTCAACTAATTTGTAGACACCTTTGGAGATGATTATGAGGAAAATGACAAAGATGTTCGCATTCCTATGTATCTTGTCGCTTCTCGTTGCAGCCTGCGCCGGGGCCGATGCGCCGGCGGCTGGCGACGGCGGTGACAGCGGTGGTGAAGCAGCCAGCGAAGATTCTGGTAGCGACGCGATGGCCGATGGCGATGCGGTTGTGATCTTTGCCGTACAACATGGTGAATGTGCCTGGGATTCTTTCTGGTGCACGGTTCAGGAAGGCATGATGGATGCAGCCGAGGATCTGGGCGTAGATCTAACTTTGCTCGCGCCAGACGAGTTCGATCTGGATAAGGAAGTCTCCATGCTCGAACAGGCCGTTGCCGCGCAACCCGACGGCATTATGACCACAGTTCCCGATCCTGTTCTATTTGGCGATGCCGTCAACAGCGCGATTGATCAGGGCATTCCTGTAGTGGTTTACAATGCTGGTTCTGGGCCTGAAGCTGATGGAATCCCCTATTTGACCTATGTTGGTCAGGACGAGTACGCAGGTGGCTACCTGGGTGGCAAGCGTTTGATCGCTGCCGGTGGTGGCACCCGCGGCGTCTGCCTGAATCAGCAAGTTGGCCACACCGGTCTCGATGCTCGCTGTCAGGGCTTTGCCGATGCACTGGCTGAAGCAGGTTTGGAGAGTGAAGTTGTGGCCATCAACAACGATCCGGCAGAATCTACCGCGATCATCGGTGACTACTACGCAGCCAATCCGGACACCGATATCTTCATGACGCTGGGTCCGAATGGGGCTACGCCCTTCTATGCTTTCTTGGACAACGAAGGTTTGGGTGAAGATGAGTTCATTCACGGCACCTTCGATCTGGGCGAACAAATTGAGGCCAATATTCTGAGCGGTGTAACCCAATTTGGCATCAACCAACAGCCTTACCTGCAGGGTTACGGCAGTGTAACCATCCTACATCACTTAATTAAGTATGGTGTTGCCCCTGCATCTGGTGTGACAGCCACCGGTCCTGGCTTTGTCGATGTGGCCATGCTTGAAAACCCACCCGATCCCGAAGCTGAGGTCAACATCTTTGCCGTACAGCATGGTGAGTGTGCATGGGATTCCTTCTGGTGTGTGGTGCAACAGGGCATGAACGATGCCGCAGAGGCCATGGGTGTGAACCTAACCTTGCTCGCTCCGGATGAGTTTGATCTGGACAAAGAAGTTTCCATGTTGGAGCAAGCCGTTGCTGGTGCTCCAGATGGTATCATGACGACCGTTCCCGATCCCGTTCTCTTTGCGGATGCAGTCAATAGCGCACTCGATCAGGGCATTCCGGTAGTGGTCTACAATGCTGGTTCTGGCCCAGACGCGGATGGTATTCCCTACTCGACCTACATTGGGCAGGACGAATATGCTGGTGGTTACAACGGTGCAAAGATTCTGCTCGCAAATGGTGGTGGCACCCGCGGCGTCTGCTTAAATCAGGGCGTTGGCCATACCGGTTTGGATGCTCGCTGCCAGGGTTTCACCGATGCACTGGCTGAAGCTGGCATTGATGCTGAAGTGCTGGCCATCAACAACGATCCAGCAGAATCTACCGCCATCATCGGTGACTATTACGCGGCCAATCCGGACACCGACATCTTCATGACGCTGGGTCCGAATGGTGCGACGCCTTTCTATGCCTTCCTGGATAATGAAGGCTTGGGCGCAGATGAATTCATCCACGGCACCTTTGACCTGAGCGAGCAGATTGTTGCCAACATTCAGAGCGGCGTTACCCAATTTGGTGTTGATCAGCAGCCTTACCTGCAAGGCTATAATAGCGTTATGTATCTAGCCTTGGGCAAACGTCAGGGTATCACCCCGGCCGGCGGCATCACGCCAACAGGTCCTGGTTTCGTTACCCAAGACAATATTGATATTGTTACCGAATTGGCAGGTACCTATCGTTAGTTAGCTAGTCAGCATACAATCTTCCAAGAGCATGAGAGATAATGATGAGTAGCGGCACTACTTGGCAGTCAGCACTGCAAAGAACATTCTCTGAAAAGGCATTCGCAGGCCCGCTATTGACCTTAGTGGCTATCTTTGTGTTGAGCCTACTGCTTGTGCCCAATTTTGCTACCTTGCGCACCACGTCGGGTATTGTCTCTGCCATTGCAATTTCGGGTTTTGTGACCATTGGTGTAACACTCTTGATGATCGGTGGTGAATTTGACCTTTCTGTAGGTCCTATGCTGGCGATGGGCGGGTATATATTTGGAGCGATTTCAACGGGTGCCGACATGCGGATTACCTATATCGCGGAGGCGATAGGGTTACCGGTTGGGGTAGAGAATGGCAGCGTTTTTTTGGGAATCCTCTTCGCGTTGCTTGTGCCTATGTTGATGGGGCTACTCAATGGCTTGTTGCGCATATCGACCGAAATACCATCATTCATTGTTACGCTGGGAACGCACCAGATCTATCGCGGCTTGGTTTGGATTGCAGCTGGCGGAACTTTGTTGCAGGTGGTAAACAAGCCACTTGCGTTTGAGATTTTCAATGGGCGCTTTGACTGGCTCAATGACCTACTCGAGCCGATTGGCCGAGCCAACTTTAGAACGTCAATTGTTTGGCTTGTCGTGGCGGTTGTCATCTTTGAACTGATTCTCATTCGCACCCGCTTCGGCAACCATCTCTTTGCTGTCGGTGGGAATACCGGTGCCGCAATGGCACAAGGGATTCGCGCCGCGCGCGTGCGAGTCATGGCCTTCATGATCAGCGGTCTGATGGCTGGTCTGGCCGGAATTGTCTCCTTTAGTCAATTTGCTAGTGTACGGGTTGCCGAACAGGCCGGAATAGAGCTGACGGCGATTGCCGCTTCGGTTGTAGGTGGTGCATTACTTACCGGTGGTTCGGGCAGCGTTTGGGGCGCGCTAATTGGTATCTTGCTGCTCAACGTGTTGCGTTCTGCCGTGATTCTTCTCAAGATTCCCTTTATCCCAGCTGATAATTTCTTGGCTGTCGTTGGTGTAGCCATTATTGGAGCCGTCATTGGGGTGGTTCAGAATTAGGTTTACACTTTTGATACATAGACAAAAATCTATATGAGGTCATTTTCTGCCTGAGCATGGCTCAAATTAGAAAATATAAACATCTTTTCTCTTTGCAAAAATGTAAACCTAATTGTCCGCCTAAAATGAACCACCCCCCGTCATTTTCACCTTATTTTTGCGCAACGAGAGCGTGATTCTATTCGTTCATGCAACTAGAGGGGGTTTCTAATCGGCCTCTAGATAGGATTTCAAGCAAATCAGAAGGTCACGAGAATAAGGATGTGAACTTAGCAGGTCAATCCGTGAAAGTGAGCCGTTCTGAAAAGAGAGAAAACCAGGTATTTGTAATAGATCTCGAACAATTCTGTTTCTGCCGGAAAGGTTCAAATCTAGTATCCACGAGAGCTTGCTGATGAAATGGCCTATCAAATTATGCGTCAAATCAGCCAAAAGGATAAGAGATTTTGAGCTAGAAATAGGGTCTTGGACGAGAAGCTAAGTGTAACCCCATTTATCATTACGAATTGTTCGATTTCAGCCGCACCTCGATTGTCATAATATGAAATGAAGTGACGCTTGGATGGCAATTTGATGGTCGAAATGTAGTAACTGACACAAATTTGGGGGTGGTTCATTTTAGGCGGACAATTAGGTTTACATTTTTGCAAAGAGAAAAGATGTTTATATTTTCTAATTTGAGCCATGCTCAGGCAGAAAATGACCTCATATAGATTTTTGTCTATGTATCAAAAGTGTAAACCTAATTCTGAACCACCCCCAAATTTGCTCGTTTTTCACTCTTTTTTTGAGAAAAATGCGTACAGGGCGATTAAACTTGATAGGTGATGGAATTTCAGCCAGAAAGACGTCACCGCAAGGATCCCATCGAGTCACCTGTTGCGCCCACAGATGGGCACGACGGTTGGAGTTGCCCTTCATCATAAATTGATAGTTGCGGCTGAGCAGCCACCGAATATTTTCACTACCTGCACCGCCATCGGTGCGCCAGACGACTCGCGCTCGCGTTTTTTCTCGTCTAACTCTAATGAACTTTCCGTGGCAAGCACGGCTGGCTGAAACGATGGAGCTGTATGCTGACTCCTGGATAGAGGTCTGACCAAACCGTTTCATGGTATTTAACCGAACTTACACGGACCAATTGGCGTCCTGTTGCGTTTTTTTGCCGCTAAAATAGCCTTTTTGACTTTTCTGTGCCTTTTTGCCGCATGGTAATCCGGATAGGTCAAAGTCTAACCACAAGAACCCTCGCCAATCGTGGTTGTGTATTTGGCTTAGAGGTTTGCAGATTTCGCTGACCGCACTCTACCGATATTCATTAGAGTTAGGCGTCTAATGTACGAGACATATTTGATTGCTCACTGCTGCTCCATCCCATAAATTTCGCAAGAAGTCTTTCTGGTCTGACCTTTGTATTGAACTCAGTCAGCGTTGCGCAACCACATAATATGCTAACCAGCACCTGTTCCAACTTACTTGCTGGTGTATATTCATACGTTTTGACCGGTATTTCGATCTTCTTCAACGCAGTTAGCACTTTCTCTTGATGGTAGTGTGCCAGCAACGCAGCTAATGGTGCATACTGAGTATTGCTGATCTCGTTCGTTAGTCCGAATTCTATTGCCATGAATGCCTCCTTGGATCGGGTATCTCTAATGAATTTCTTTGAGGCTATCCTTTTTTCGGCATTTTGACGAATTTGATCGAATAGAATCAGGCTCTTATTGCGTCAACGAATAGAATTCCCTTCCCGTTGCGCAAAAATAAGGTTTCAATGATTATCTGCGCAGAAGATCAAGATCATAATAAGTACCTGGATAAACATTATGGCACAAGAGACTGAACAACCTGTCGTCGTTTCGATGAAAAATATAGTCCGCCGCTTTGGTACGGTCGAGGCGTTGCGGGGCGTTGATTTCAACGTGCGCAAAGGCGAAGTCCGCGCCCTGATGGGTGACAACGGTGCAGGAAAATCGACGTTGATCAAGGTGTTAACCGGTGTCCACACGCCGACGAGTGGTAAAATCCATTTTGACGGGCAGCGCGTCAACATCAACTCGCCCGCTGATGCACGTGCATTAGGGATTGAGACGGTTTATCAGGATTTGGCTCTCGTGCCATTAATGAGCATTTGGCGTAACTTTTTCCTGGGTCGGGAGCATGCGACAAATATCGGGCCGATCAAATGGCTGCACCGCGCACAGATGCGCCAAGAGTGTCGCGCTGCGCTCCACGACATTGGTATTGAGATTCGTTCTGCCGAGGAAAATGTGGGGACGCTCTCTGGCGGCGAACGGCAGTCGATTGCCATCGGCCGCGCCATTCATTTCGGAGCCAAGCTGCTGATTTTAGATGAACCAACTTCCGCGCTTTCTGTGGCAGAGACCAACAAAGTGCTAACCTATATTGAAAACGCCAAAGCCAAAGGGCTTCCTGTGATCTTTATCACCCACAATGTGAACCACATCTATCAAGTCTCCGACAGCTACACCATTATCCGCCACGGCGTTAAAGTAGGAACCTATCGCAAAGGTGAATTGACACAGCAGGATATCGCGGACCTTATCACAGGGGCACGCGAAAAGTAGATTGAAATTAAAGCAGGACTTTTCTAGTCAAGAATAATATACTGAGCAGCGCCATAAAATAACACTTTTTAGTCGAGAAAGAATGTTATAGTTGTGTATATCCATTCAACAATACTTGGTTGACTGCACCCATCTGAGGCGTGGTCCGTGACCATTGCCGATCATGGATTGGCTCAGTGCGACCCAGTGCGCTCTACTTATTCTTAAATTGAGGACACATTCATGCAGAAGATGAACTTGAAGACCATATTGAAATTTGCTCCGTTGGCGCTAGTTTTGATGTTGACGCTGCCCGCCGTGGCATTGGCACAGACCAATTGCTCAGGAACCCTCACCGGCACGTATGACAACGTAAACGTGAATGGTGGATCCTGTACGCTTAGTGGTGCAACCGTTCGTGGTTCGGTACTTGTAACGAGCGGTGGTCAGCTTACTGTCAAGAATAATACACAGGTTGATGGCAGCATCGAGGCGGAATCTGGTGGCACGATCAAGTTGCAGAGCGTGGCGGTGCTGGGCAGTGTTTCACTAAAGGAATCAGGAGACCTTACGGTAGGCGCCGGCGCAACCGTTGACGGCACGATTTCCGTCGAGAAGGGTACCGGCACTGTGCGCGTAATCGGCGCAACATCGGGGTCTGGCGATTTGAAGGTGATCGAGCAGCAAGGCAATGTCATTGTCAAGGACTCAACCCTGAGTGATGTCACTGTCGAGAAAAGTTCCGGCAATGTTACCTTGAACAACGTGACGACCGACAGCGATACAAAGTTTGTTGAAAATGACGGAAACGTGAAGATCACACAATCATCTCTTGGCAGCGATGTCGAGATCAAAGAGAATGGTCGCGTTACAATCATGAGCAGTAGCTTTGCGCTAGAAGATGTAAAGATAGAAAAGAACGACGGCCCAATTGTCATCAAGGACAACGTTGATTTGTCACTCTCTGTCATCGAAAACAAAAATGTTACCATTGCCAACAACACGTTTACTGATACAGAAGTCAGCAAAAATAATGATGGCGTGTCTATCGTCAATAACACAGGTGAGACGCTAAAGTGCTCGGACAACAGCCCCGCACCGACTGGCTCGGGCAACACCATTACAGAACTTGCCGATGGTCAGTGTGAAGGCTTCTAACTTGGTGTCAGGGTTTCTAAAAGCGTAAATAGGCCTTGCAGACCAGCGGGGACTTTTGAACGAAAGCCATAGCAATAAATGTTTGCCGATACGAATGAGAAAAGCGCCCGAGTTTTCGTTGACATTTACCAGCAAAATGCGAGGCACCGTCAACGTGCCTCGTATTTTCTATCTGGGTTCCTTCATTTGTGTACTGATGATCTAACGGGCCGCGCTATATCAGCTACGGCGCAGCAGATATAGCGCGGCGACCCGCCGTGCGCTACGTGTTTTCTCTTTCATTGTACGCGCCACTGGTTTGGCTAAGCGTAGTTGTGACCTTTTAAAGATCTTTATCGGCTAGCGGTTATTGGCAGCAGTTATTTTGGTTCGAGTGTCATTACATAATCGTAACTCTCGTCAAGATATTCTGACAATTTATCCAAATCTTCAAGCATATGGTCAGGTATTAGCACATATCCTTGCATTACTGCTCCGTGCGACTTGAATATTGTTGTACCAAATTCTTCGATGTACTTTTGCTGAACTTGCTTCGAAAATCTAATTCCTAATTGACCATCCTTGTTTAATATCGAAAACATGTGCCCATTTGCCGATGTATAGGGCACCGTTTTTCCTTTCCTATCAAACCTTGGACATTTCGCGACCAACTTATCGTAGAGTTCTAATTGTTGCTCCCACATATTATTTATCCTTTCTCCGCAAATTCTTTAAATTTCTTCATCCATTTTTCACCTTGCTTTCGATACATGCCTGGAAATAATGTTGTCCCAACACAAATATCATAATCGTAGAGCCCAAGAGCATGATTGCGGTGAACGCAGCAGCCCACGTTCTCGTCTTTGGAAGCGGGAACAGAACGCTACCTCAGTAATGGCCTTACACCGGAATGTGCAGCCTCGCTCGTATGGAAAGGCGTTTGATGTACATCACGAGTCTAAAGTTTATCACATAAACTGCGAATACTTGTAGCCTAGCAAGAATGATAGGCTCTTGACCTCATGAATGCTTGGGTGATTCCAAATGCTTCCTATAAGTATAGTCACGACTTCCGCTAATTGTCATAAAATCCGTCGGCATAACATCCCACAGCTTATCACTCCACCATCCATTGAAATCGCCCAGCCATGTAAAATGCTACAAAATGGTGTACCTACATCCTTTGTGGCTTTCAGCAAAGCGGACCAATCGAAACCGCTATCAAAGTCGTATGGGGTAAAGCGGGCGGACACAACTTTTCGTTCCATTGATTGTTACACTTCAATATTTCAGGACTTACGAACCATGTGGTGTGCTTTCTCTCGTACGAGCATGGTATATCATGCCCGTACGAAAAGTTCCTGCGTAAGTTCTACTTCTATGATCCAGATACGACGGTGCGTCTTGAAACCTCTCCATCTGGTTTTACTATCAAAATGGCGACTCAGGACATTGGCAATGGTGTCAAAACATCTTTAACACGGATTGTCGCTCAAACATTTGGGGTTGAGCCGGAATCAATCAATCTGGAAATTGGATCATCAAAACACCCTCACGGACCAACCGCTGGCGGCAGTCGCGTCACACCATCGGTTTATACACCCACTGAACAAGCATCACAGTTGATGAAAGATCGTTTGTTTGGTGTTGTGGCGGAAGAATTTGACTTAAACAACCCCAGTTTCGTTGATGGCGGCCTACAACATCAAGACGGCTTCTTATCGTGGGAGGAGGCACTCCAAACGATAAACGTGGCAATCGAAGGCGTGAGTCCACTACCACAGACTGGCTACAAAGTGCCTTTGGTCTATGGCACGGTCTTAGAGACACTCAATCGGGCGTATAACCGTGTTTGGGGTGGCGAAGGCTGATAGATTTGGTGTAACTGTTCACGTTGTACCCGCAGGTGACAGTCACTTCATGAGAGAATCTTCCACTCATCCTGCTAGGGCGAAGGTGACCGTCATTTGACGACCGAAGCGAGGACAAAATTCAGTCAACCAGTCGCTTATTGCGTGAATGTCACCTGTCGCACGGGTTTGCTGGCTCAAGCGGCTTCTGGGGAACGGTAAGCTATTTTGGACGGGCTACAAGAGAATCCCCTACTGTCAAGTACACACTGTCGCGTTGAGCCACTTACCATGGGGCCATCGAGCCGAGAACTACAAGCACAGTCGTAATGGCCTTACACCGGAATGTGCAGCCTCGCTCGTTCGGAAAGGCGTTTGATGTACTTCACAAGTCTTTCGTCTGAACGAATTGCATCACGTACTGGGTTCGACGTCACGGTCGCCGCGCAATTCGCCAGATTACCCCAGATAGCACAATCATACGTCCGAGCTTCACTTCCCAGGAAATAGTCAGAATCACCTAATTTTTCTGATAGTTCTTGAACGGCATTGATTCCTTTTGCGTAATCGGCTTCCGAATTAAATCCATTTTCTTGACATTTGGTTATTTGCCCCCTGCGAATAACATGGGTCAGGATTGGAGAAAGCAGGGTTGGAACTAACGCCCGAACAGTTTCACGTTGATGAACCCATGTCTCGCTATCGGCAAAGCGGTGGTGCAAACAAGAGAAGTAGATTTTGGACTCGGCCATGGTTTGCAATTGTTCACCCAACTGTCGTTCCGATTCAATGATGCCTTCATCTAGCGATGGACCCATTTTCTCGAATCGAGCAATAATTTCGTCTGATTCAGCTTGGATAGTCCCATCTTCCCACTGAACATAAGGGACCGCCTTATTGGGCGATTTGAACACATTTCCTTTCTCTGTCGAATAATCTCGATCTGTTAATCGAAGATAGAGTTCCAGCTTGGCACAATATGGACTAACGCTAACGTCCATTCCATAGGTCGCCGGAAATTGATATAGAACAATTTTCATTTGGGTCTCCAGATTTGCCACAAGCAACAAAGTTGAGGCGATGATCTTACTATTAGGAATGACGATTAAATAACCAGTCAAACCGACATATAGATGTTCAGATAATGTTTTCCACGCAAAACAGTAGCTTGTCGGCCTATCAGCTAGTCAGCTCTCTGGCTGACCGGCTGATAGGCTGATAGGCTGAAATGCCATCCATGACAGGAAAATCTTTTCCTGAAAGGCTATAGTCTCAGCAACTTATCATGGCAAAACACGATAAGTTGTATACAACTCAGCATAGTGCCCTTCTCGAGCCAACAGAGCGACATGATTGCCTTCCTCTATAATCTGCCCATTGTGCAACACAATAATGCGGTCGGCGGCGCGCACGGTCGAGAGGCGATGGGCGATGATAATGCTGGTGCGTCCGCTCAACACCGTGGCCAGCGCAGCCTGGACTTGGGCTTCGGTAATGGGGTCAATGCTGGCGGTTGCTTCATCGAGCAACAGAATGGCGGGGTCTTGCAGCAGCACGCGCGACAGGGCGAGCAGCTGTCGTTGTCCCAGCGAGAGTCGCGCGCCCCGTTCGCCAACGTCGGTGTTGATACCCTGAGGCAGGTCGTCAAGCCAGCTCCCATCGCCAAGTTGTCTAGCCACGGTTCCAGAGAAGAGAAAAGGCGCTTGGGGAATCAACCCTAGCTGCTGGCGATACGCGCTCAAATCCAGACCACGGATATCTTGTCCATCGATCAGCAACCGACCTCCCTGGAACTCATAGAAGCGCATCAGCAACTTGACCAGACTCGATTTGCCGGCCCCTGTATGCCCCACAATCGCTAGCGTTTCACCTGCCGGAATGGCTAATGAAAATCCCTCAAGTACAGCATAACGCCCGGTGCTATAGTTGAAGGTCACCTGATCAAACGTGATCTCACCGCGCAACTGCACCACGGGTATTTGTGCCGTCTGCACCACCAGCGGCTCATCATCGATCAGAGCAAAGACCCGTTCGCTGGCGGCCAACCCCTGCTGAAACTGGCTCCAGAACGAGGCGATGCTGGTAAGTGGATAAAAGAAGATCGTCAGCCCCTGTATAAAGAGATACCATTCACCGACCGAAATGGTTTGATTGATTGCCATTCGTCCACCCACATAGATGATGAGCGCCACGCCAAGTCCAGAGACAGTGTTGAGCAAGGGAAAGATACTGCCGAAGACCATCATACGCCGAACCTGAACTCGATAGGCCAGTTCATTGATTGCCTGAAAATCCTGATAGATCGTTGCCTCCTGACGAAAGTTTTTGGCCACGGCAATGCCGCTAATCGTCTCTTGGATCGTTGCGTTGACCGATGCCTGGACACGCTGAGCCTGTTGCATGGCGTGACGCGCCAACCTCCGAAAAGTCAATGCAATCGAAACGACAATCGGGCCGAGTGTGAATGTGACCAACGCCAGTTGCCAATTCTGGCTCAGCATCACGCCGCTGATGACGACAACCAGTACCATCTGGCTGAGTAAGTCGACAGTCAATGTAACAACGGTGGCAAAGTCCTGCGTATCTGATGTTACCCGGCTGACAATGCGCCCCGATGCGTGCTGGTCAAACAAGGAGAGGTCGCGGCGCATGATGGCGCGGAAAGCATCTTCACGCAAGGCCAGCACGACTTCGGCCACGGCCCGTGCCGAAAATCGCTGTTGCACAAAATTGAAGCCCCATCCCAATGCACCCAACACCGTCACCACGGAGGCAGCGGCTAGCAACAGTTGTAACTGGGGGTTGCCTGCGAGCAGGTCGATGCTACGAGAAATAATAATCGGCGTGACGGTAGAGGCCAGCGAGACCAGCGAAACCATTAGCGCCACCAGCGCTACTTTGCGCCACTGGGGTCGAAAGTACGCCGCAATCCGTCGCACCAGTTCGATATCAGAATAAGACCGATCGTATTCTTCGGCCTCAAGCCCGCCGATGATGCTCATTAGATCTATTCCTCAGTGGAAAGTTTGAAGTTTGCAGAATGAACCCAGTAAATCATCTGTGCCTTTCATTTGTCGATAGTGGCTGTCCGGTAAGTGATAGATAGTCAACGAATTCAAGATTCTCAGGTTACGACCAGAGTCTATATGAATCGCGTCACTTAACCCGCAGCCACGACCCATTTGGCTTGTACAAAAGTTGGCGCTGCTTCCCAGAAAAGCGGGATCATACAAGATAGAACCGGGTTGATTTGCCCCACACCAGCACGATTTGATCATCAGGTTCGATCGTTTCAAAATCAAACAGACCTAACCGACAGAGAAAACTCCGTTCGCTGACTGCTTGGCAAGGTGCTTCCTCATCGCCTTCAGCAATATATATTGTCGTGTCATGTAGACGTACCCGAAACATCTCCTCTGGATCGGCATTGCTCGGGTCTTTGTAAATCCCTGTAAATGAGTGCCAGAGTGCCAAGTCCGGTTGTTGTGGTGGTTCAAGCATAATGGGGTGATGGGGTTCGCCACGAATCATGACATGCGCTACCCGACCACTTGCATCATCAATAAACGCAATCGGACGCCGGGAGGTAGGTGACAACTCGCCATAAAATTTGCCTTCACCAACGGAGATGAGTGGCATTGGGGCTTCGCCATCCTTTTGCAAAGTAAGTTGTCCATCTACAACCACAAACGTGACCAACTCGGCCTCTTCAACCCATACATAATCACCGCAGTATCGTTGTAGCTGACTCTCGGTAAGGGGTACGGTTGGCGGTGCTGGATTGTGGACCGACTCGGTGTCTGGTTTGGGCAAATTAAGGGCATAATCGTAGAGAGCCGTCACCATTTTCCAAAGCAATGGATCATTGCAATAGTTGGTGAGGACCACAACCCCGGCTTGCTCCTCGGGAAACAGCTTGAAGAAGCAATTATAGCTCAAGTTCATGCCACCATGCCCGGCTGCACGCACTCCTCGGTAATCACCTATCTCAAATCCCAAGCCATACCCTAAGTAATTATCAGCCAACGGATGCAACCCTGCATCGATATGCCGGCTTGTCTGAAGTTTCTGCATTTCTCGCACTGATGAGGGAGAGAGGAACGCCTGGCCAGCAAACATCCCTTGGTTGAGATACATTTGGGCCAGGTTTGCAAAATCCGCCACGCACACATAACCAAAACTGGACGGATTGCCGCTCGCATTATAGGTCATGCGATGAATCACCTTGAGATTCCCAGTGGCGTCCTGTTCATGGGGCAAAGCCAATGGATATGTCATGGCGACAATCGGGTCGAAGGTGGCCCGGTTCATCTGGAGTGGTTCAAATATGTGGGTTTGCAGCAAATCATCATAATAACGCCCCGTCACTGCCTCGGCGACATGTCCCGCCATGCAGATGACCATGTTGGCATAGAGATGGACCGCACCAGGTTCTGACAGAAAAGTGTAATGGGGAATCTGTTCGTAGACAGACCGTCGCAACGAATCCAAATCGCGTGGTCCCAATACCTTGCCCGAACAAGGCAGCCCCGACGTATGACTGAGCAAATGACGTAAGGTAATTCGTTGACCGTATTCTGCGTTGCTAAAGTGCATATTGGGCAGATATTCAAGGATGGGTACATCTAAGTCGAGTAGCTGTTGCTCAACCAGACGCATCACCAGTAGAGCGCAGAAATTCTTGGCAATCGAACCAGTGCCAAACAAGGTCCGCGGGGTGACGGAGACACCATTTTCCTCAACACTTGTTGTGCCATAACCGTCCATAAAGACGATTTCACCATGTCGCAAGAAGGCTACCCCTGCTCCCAATGCGGCTTGGTCGTCCATGTATGATTGAATTAGTGATTTTATTGATGTCATGTTTGATGTAATCTTATTGTAAGGATGATTTCAGTTCCCTTTGGTTCAAGACCACGGTATCAAGTACAATAATACGGTACATTTTGCCTCACTAGCAGTTTAAAGCACAAGTGGAGGTCAATCATGGCATTTAGTGATTACAGAAAATACACTGTAACCGAACTAAAAAAAATATTTCAGGTCGAGATACAAAACCCAAAAAATCTATTTGAGGATTTTACACCCAGCGGATGTGAATATAGCGAGTTACAGACCGCTGTAACGAATATGTCTCTGCGTCTACGGCTATCCAAATTTGATAACGAAGCAACACGGGGCAGTCTTCTCGTGTCACGAATTTTATGGACGGCCGGTGAAGTCTATAACTTAGGTGTCTTTTTTGAACCGGCAGTAGCATTACCAATGGATGACTTCCGAACTTACCACATCCGCTGAATGGCTCATACGACGGGGCGTTAAGCTTAGACGAGATTGACCTTGTCTATCCCGTGATCTCCGTCGTTAAAGTGAAACGTAGCAGCCTCTCTGATGGGTTTGGGCAATGTCTCGCCGAGATGTACACAACATTGCAAGTCTTTCAACAAGATTGCGTTTATGGCATCGTCACAAATGGTGAGATATGGGAAATCTTTCGATTAGAAAATTCTGTGGTTGCTGTCGATGCTCGTAATTACTATATCCAGTCAGTTGCTGATATCGTTGATCGTATTGGCTATATTGCAGCTCTGTTTAAGCGAGAAGGTTAATATATCGGGCTATAGGTTAAAATAGGGACACTCTTCACTCGTTCTTATTCACCCTTTCACGTTCCTCAGATACAAAGAGCTGACGGTAAACCCGACTGGCATCCATTAGTTCATGATGTGTTCCCTGGGCGATCGGGCGACCATTTTTCATGAGCACAATATGATCGGCCTTGCGGATCTGCGAGAGGCGGTGGGTGATGAGGAAGGTCGTGCGTCCCTCCAGAATGCGCTGCATGGCCCGCTGGATCTGGTCGTCGGTGTTGCTATCGATGGCGCTGGTCGAGTCATCCAGCACCAAGATACGCGGGTCGCTGAGAAAGGCGCGGGCAATGGCCAGTCGCTGGCGCTGTCCACCAGAGAGCATGACGCCGCGCTCCCCAATCACCGTCCCGTATCCTTCTGGAAAACCACTGATGAACTCATGGGCTTGTGCTTCTTGAGCTGCGTCCTCGATTCGTGCCTGGGAGACCGATTCACGGGCACCAAAGGCGATGTTTTCGGCAATCGTACGTGAAAAGAGAAAAATATCTTGCTCAATGGTGCCAATCTGGGCGCGCAGACTGTCCATACTCCACTCGCGTACATCGACCCCATCGATCAGCACACGACCAGATGTTGCGTCAAAGGTACGATTGATCAGTTTGGTGAGCGTACTCTTGCCCGCCCCCGTCTGCCCCACAATGGCAATCGTCTGCCCAGGCTTGGCACGAAAAGAGACATCACTCAACACCAACGGCGCAGAATCAGCAAAAGCCGTCACGTGACCATTCCCCGCCACCTCGCTCCTCGCCGCTTCGCCCCCTGCTGCTCCATCATATCGAAAACTTACCCGTTCGAAAAGAACATCCCCCTCTATCGTTTTGGCCAGACCGGCTGTGTTTTGATCCAATTCCGTCTCCGTCAAGATTGTCTCGAGAATGCGGCGCGCACCAGCAAGACTTTGTTGCGTGACAGAAGAGGTCCTGAGCAAGAAATGAATCGGCGAGCGCAACGTCCCCATGAGTGCCATGTAAGTGATGATCTGCCCAACAGAGATTGCATCCTGAAAAAACAAGAGTAGTGCATGTCCGAAGGCCAACCCAATGGCAATCCCATAGAGGAGTAGCGGCAGGTAACGGGCGTTGATATCTCCTTCTTGAACAAAAGCATCGCGGACGGCGCGAGCATTGTCTTGAAAACGAACTTCCTCTGCTGATTCTTGGGCGAATCCCTTGACAACTTCGATACCGGTGATGGCCTCTGCCAATCCCGCATTCATTGTGCCAAAATGCATACGCAACATGTCGGCCACCGGACGTAGATATTGATTGTGTCTGTGTAGCGCCAGCGTCAGCCCAGCGAGAAAGAGGATGGGTACCAGCAACAACTTTGGATCGAGCGCGGCAATCGTAACCAAGGGAATGAGCAGCATAAAGATTGATTCAGTGGTCAAGCCCAATGCAGGGAAGATGAATTGGTTGACCTGCTGCACATCGTTGGTCACCCGAGCCATGAGGTCACCGACCCGCTGGCCACCGTGAAAGGTTTGACTCTTGCTCAATAGACTGAGATAGAGTTCATCGCGGGCATCGCGCTCAACTCGTTGAGCCAAGACGCGAATCGCCAGACTATTCACAATATCAAAGAGACCAAAACCCACATAAGCGCTCACGACTAGCAGCGCGGCCACCGTTAACGCAGCAACGTCAGCTCCGCTTGCGACTTTATCAAACGCACGCCCAACCAAAACTGCGGACAGGCTTTGGGTTGCTCCCATGCCTACTGTTGTCGCCAGAAAGGTAAGCAACAAGATCCGATATCGAAAAATGTGCGAAGCCAGCCAATGCACCGGCGACCGGTAATTATAGCGATACTCATTGGCAATCGTGAATTCACGCCGGCTCATCGACAGTCTCCAGTTTGTACAGCCGCGCGCGACGCCGCCGGACACAATAGAATGCTTCAGTTATATAGGGTGGATGGGATACACTAAAGAGATGAGGAAATCTTACAACACAGAAATATATACCGCAAGCAGGTTAAGGTCTTTACTTTCTGGTAAAGGCTTGAGTGACAAAGGGCAAACCGAAAGGGGCGGAAAAAAGAATCCACCCTGAAAAAACGGGATAAAATGTAAAAATAGTGCTCGGCTAGTTTAAGCAGCGGCATTGAGGCGGCGATGAGCGAGAACGCCTTTAGGGAAATGGTGTGAAACCGAGGCCTTTTTCCGAAAGTCAGGGTCGAGTTGGTCAGGAGTTGGAAAAAGAGCACTCGAGAGAACACGGCGCAGCCTGCCGGGAGTGGATTGAGGCTCTCGATCCCAGTAGCCAGTCGGTATGGGAGGAAGAGAAGCGGCTAAATGGGAAAGAAGATTGCCAGCAAGCAGCCCCAGTTCAGGTAAGCGGAAACAAGCCTCATCGGCATGAACAAATTGACGATGTAAGCCAATCATCTGCTTGGAAGCCAAGGGGGGAGGTTCAACAGGCCAGCGTTCCAGGTAGACAAGATAAATGGTTTCAGGCTGCAAAGTCATAACGGTCGCCAAAACCAAAGGTGTGTTGTAGGCCGGATCCTGAATGACGTAAATCGAGTAGGTACGGTTGGCTGTATCCACCTTGGTTGTTCTGGGGACGAGATTGTGCCATGCTTGATAGCAAATCAGGCGACCACTATAGAAAGCGACCAGACGAGTCCGGAGTTGTAGCCTCGAGTCGCTTTCCCTTATAGCTGCGAGAGCGGACGCACAATATCACCATATTCAGGTGGTCTGCCTTTTCTTTGCGTTTGGGGAACTCATTGCGGCGCACTGTGCAGTTAATCGCTTCCCGCAGGACAAATCGGTCTATGCCGCTTTCTAGCATTTCTCTGATTGTAAACCCGGCATCGACCACCGCCACTTCGTCTGACTCCAGTGATTTCTTCGTCTCTGTCAGCAGCTTTTTCCGAAACTCACTTTCCTTTGTTCCAACCGTGCATCTCATGATTGCCTTGAGCAGTGGCACTCGCTTCCCGCCTATCTCCCCCGAGCTTATCATCACTCCAAAGATGAGCGCGGGCAATGCCCGACGAGCCGTTGAGTTATAGAGTCGGTTCACTTTCCCTTGCAGCTTCGGTCGCCAGAACCCTGTGATATCTATGCTTTTCACTCGGTACCCTTCTAACTTTTTTGCCTCCCATTCCCCATTGCCACGACCCCAGCAGACTTGTGATATCCCATGATCCATATCGAAAGCTCCACCAGCTTCGCCGGAGCTCCTCATCTTCAAACCCGCTTTCTTTCAATGCGCTATGGATTGCTCCTCGACTTTTCAGAAACGACCCATTCCGCATTGCCCACATCAGACGCATTACATTTACGTTTGTTCCCATCGGCGTTACTTGCAATACATTCATCAGTACTGCTATAGTTATTTCTGGCGCGGTTAGCATTCCTTCCTCCTTTTTGGGTTCTCTACCTTTTGGATGAACTGCTAACCGCTTTTTGTCACATTTCTCACCTCATCTCTTTTCTTTTACCAGAAAGTAAAGTTAAGGTCCAGTTTTTAGAAAGGGCTTAGACCTCTCCGAAAAGTGCCTGTGAATCCATCCAGCTGCTCGAGCGAACCTGCGTCGTCACAGAACTTTTCGGATAAGCGCTTAATGATGAGATTGTATGCGCTGAAGGAAAGCTAAAGCACCGTGGGGTACCTTGCGAGTAATTCAAAAACACAATACAATTAAGCGAGCTTGCAGTCAATGTATTTAAAACCTGACATTTTATACTTTGCTCTGCATGAAAACCGGGGTGTGCCCCCCCTGTTAAATTTAGTGAAAACTTCGGTTCTCATCACAACCGAAGTATTGGAGAGATATTTATGACAAAAGAGGAGCTCTTTCAAGAACGGGTCGCTCGTGTTGAAAAACCCTCAGTCCACTATACATTGCTGCGCACTCCAGATGGTTGCTTCCTTGGCGTATCTGTCGCCGCATCGGATAGCAAATTCACAACCTTTGATTATGTCGACGATCAAGCCATATGGGCACAGGTAGAGGGAACACAGACCTATCGCCACGTAACCACCGGTCTTGTACTCGTCGCCGACGCAGCTAATTCCGCGGATGGCTGTACCCTACGTCACAATGGAGAACTGCTTGGCAGTGACGGTCATGTTGGCAGTGACGGCACTATCTTTTCTCCTGGACATGGACCAGCCCACCTACCATCCGAATATTTAGCAACCCTCAAGCAGAATGGATGGGTCGCGCTGCCGTGCATCCTAGATGCCGAGACGATTGAAGCGTTGGAGCGGGTTAGCTGCACCGGACGCTGGGAAAGCGACACCTACGAGCGGAGCAAGCCAGCGATTGCCGAAAGCGCTGCCGTGGCCAAAGCCGCAACGGAACCTGTGTCCTTGTGGCTAATTCGCCAATACATGCAGACTCGCGAAATTCGCCTTGGTCACGCACCTGCTTTTGCCATCCTCCCGCCAGACGACGGAGAACGAGATGTTCAAGGCTGGCATTCGGATTATCCCTATCATTGGGGCATCATGGGTGATGGGCCCGGTACCCAAATACCAGTCCACAAGCTCGATGAATTGGTTATGGGCGTCCAGCGCAATCTATGTGTATCGGAATTCCGCAAGGAGAATGGGGCCACTTGTTTCAAGCTCGGCTCACATAAGGCCGGGGTCGGTCCGCCAGATGAGTGGGGAACGGGACACATCTATAAAGAAAAAGGATATCGGGCGGCGCATGGATTGCCCTACAACGGACCTGAGGCCGACGTCGTTGAGGCACCTGCAGGGACATATATCGTTTATGATTCCAGGCTCTGGCACCGCGCTGGGGTGAATCGTACGGCGCATAAACGCGCTGCCTTGTTGCAGGCAGTTCTGCCTATGTACATTATCCCCAAAACGGATACCAGTCGTCCGTATAAAGCGTTTCTCCAAAGCCCTCTGGTCGATGAGCTGACCGTGTTAGAGCAAAAAGAACTCGAATCTCTTATGGTGAACAAAATTGAAGGACCAGGAGGCCGATATGCCATCACGATTGATGAGGAGTTGACAGATATGGTGGGATAGTGTGTGAATGCCGTCGATTCGACGACTGAATAGCATCGATTTACAAACTTTGCGGTACACGCTCTGCAACAACTCTGATGTGTGGCGTTGGCTGGGCAAGAAGTCGCACGAACCGCGAGGAGACAAGATGACTTCTAACAAAAAGCAAGACGAGTCCTTAATGACTCTCTTTGACAAAGCCCGAACAACAACCTTGTCTGTTGTTCGGGACGTTTCTGAAGAGCAGGCGCGATGGCTTCCAGACGGTGAGGTCAATCATATCCTGTGGCACGCAGGCCATATCTTCGTTCTGCTTGAACGATGTGTCTTTGCCGCCACTGTGGGCTCAGATGAGATGCCTCCTTCGATTCCCGAAGGTTGGTGGCCACTTTTTGGTTGGAATTCAAAGCCGTGGGAGTTTGCCGCGGATGCGTGGCCAAGCATTGCTTCGGTTAGACAAAGTCTAGAAGCACAAACAGAGCGATTACAACGAGAGCTTTCGAGCTTTGACGATGCCTTTTTGTCGTCTCCCATCCGGTGGTCCGACCCAAGATGGAATGGTCGTCCCACTCGCATCGTCATTGTACATGGGTTTTATGATGAGTTGCTGCATTCGGGGCAAATGATGCAGTTAAAACGGATGTTTGATGCATATTCTGCTGCGATTAGAAGACACATTTTGAGCGACTGAATCTCGCCTGATGAAAAATCAGCTCCTATCTTAATCCGCTGTAGTATATGCCGCCCATACAATTAAGATCGCCACAATGAACCAAAAAATCACAATCCCCGACAAATTACGCCGTTCTATCGGTCACCATTCAGACGGCCCTGCGTGGCTGGCCCAACTTCCTACACTCATAATGGAGCTATCGCAACGTTGGTCGCTCACGTTGGCCGCACCTTTCGAAGCTGAAGCGAGTTGCTCCTGGGTGGCGCCATGTACACGGGCCGATGGCAGTACGGCAGTTTTCAAGATCGGGAAACCGCATATGGAGGCTGAAGATGAAATTGCTGCCCTGCGTTTCTGGAACGGCGATCCGACTGCCCATCTGCTCGAGGCGGATGAAACGCACAACGCCATGTTGTTAGAACGCTGCCAACCAGGCACAGTGCTGCGCACGCTGCCGGAAGAGGAGCAGGACCGTGTGCTTGCCAAACTATTGCGTCGCCTGTGGCGCACGCCGCCCGATCCACATCTGTTTCGATCACTGTCTGAGATGGTCGCCTTCTACAATCAAGATTCGCTAGAGCAGATCGATCGGAACCCAGATCCAGCACTTGTTCGAGACGGTGTCGATGTCTATCGAGAGCTAGTTGATAGCACCACCGAGCATGTCCTGTTATCAACAGACCTTCATGCTGGTAACGTGCTGCGGGCTCAGCGTGAACCGTGGTTGGTCATCGATCCCAAACCATTTATTGGTGATCCGGCCTACGATGCCACCCAACATCTCCTAAACTGTATGGAGCGCTTGCACACCGATCCGATTGGTACGATCGACAGATTTGCGGGGCTGCTCGACGTCGATGCCAAACGAGTTCGACTCTGGCTCTTTGCACGCTTATCTACACAGACATGGGGAGATCTGACCACATCACAGGCACTTGCGCGTAGACTGGCCTTATAGAGAGGCCACATAAACTTCGCACAATAGGGGGTGGTTCAAAATTAGGTTTACACTTTTGATATATAGACAAAAATCTATATGAGACCGTTTTCTCTCTGAGAACCGGCGAAATCAGAGAATATAAACGTTCTTTCTGTTTCTAAAAGTGTAAACCTATCTATCCAGCTAAAATGAACCACCCCGAAATGCCGACCAAAATCGAGAACGTGGCAATTGGGTATTTGATTCTTTCTGGCGATCGCTGCTCATCGAAGCCTATCTCTTGGCGTCCGAATCGGCTTTGGCGCTTGCTGAAATTGATGATCTACTGGCCTTCGCAAACGAAAGTGGTAATTGCTACTGGAATGCTCAGTTGCTGAAGCTAAGAGGGGACTGCCTTCACGCCATCTCCTCCCCAGATCCAGAAATTGAAGCGTGCTATCAACGGGCCATTGATACGGCCCGACAACAAAAGGCCCGATCGCTCGAATTACGCGCCACGATTCATCTGGCACGGCTGTGGCAGAAGCAGGGAAGATCTTTTGAGGCTTATCAACAGCTTTCAGATATTTATCGCTTGTTCACAGAAGGGTTTGACACCGCTGATCTGATAGAGGCAAAGGCGTTGCTGGGAGAATTACGCGGTTCTGTGTCACTGTACAAAAGTGACTTGGCACAGAGAATATGACGCAAGCATAACATAAAGCCAAAAACTAAATTCGAATTATTTAGGACGATATATAAATATGAACAAACCAATCTGGACAACCGTCAAAGAATATCAAGACATCACATACAAAAAATCAGATGGTGTCGTGCGTATTGCCTTTAATCGCCCCAACGTACGCAATGCCTTTCGTCCCAAAACAGTCGCCGAGCTTTTCGAAGCATTTCTTGATGCCCGTGAAGACACCTCAATAGGCGTTGTACTCTTTTCCGCCGAAGGTCCATCGACCAAAGACGGTGTCTATTCCTTTTGTAGCGGTGGCGATCAAAATGCCCGTGGTCATCAAGGCTATGTCGATGATGACGGGATGCCGCGTCTCAATATCTTGGAGGTGCAGCGCTTGATCCGCTTTATGCCCAAAGTGGTGATTGCGGTGGTTCCTGGCTGGGCGGTGGGTGGTGGCCACAGCCTTCATGTGGTCTGCGACTTGACGCTGGCCTCCAAAGAACACGCTATCTTCAAGCAGACCGACGCCGACGTGACCAGCTTTGACGGCGGCTATGGCTCAGCTTATTTGGCCAAGATGGTAGGGCAAAAGCGTGCCCGCGAGATCTTCTTTCTCGGTAGAAATTACTCGGCCCAGGAAGCCTACGAAATGGGCATGGTGAATGCCGTGATTCCCCACGACGAGTTGGAGGATACGGCATACGAGTGGGCGCAAGAAATTTTGGCCAAATCACCCACCTCCATCAAAATGCTCAAATTTGCCTTTAACCTGACCGATGACGGTATGGTGGGGCAGCAGGTTTTTGCGGGTGAAGCGACCCGTTTGGCTTACATGACCGACGAAGCCAAAGAGGGGCGGAATGCGTTTTTGGAGAAGCGGAAGCCGAATTTTCGGGATATAAAGTGGATACCTTAGAGTGAAGCAATAAAGATAGATGGTGTAGTGAGCCTGATCACTCGCCACACCATCTCCGCAGAATTTGTGTAAATAAAAAAATTGGAAAATACGGGGTGGTTCAGAATTAGGTTTACACTTTTGATACATAGACAAAAATCTATATGAGGTCATTTTCTGCCTGAGCATGGCTCAAATTAGAAAATATAAACATCTTTTCTCTTTGCAAAAATGTAAACCTAATTGTCCGCCTAAAATGAACCACCCCGAAAATACTAATCAAAATTCTGGAAAATCGAAATCACCGGCATGCGACCCCCTCGCGCCAACGTAAATTCACCATTACCTGAAGGGCCACCAGGAACACTCCAAGAGAATGTATAGCGATCCGGTGCCAGATATTGTGTTTGGTTACGCCTGGACACAACCGTGAACTTCATATTCCAGCCGTTTACTTCATGGGCTTTGGTGAGCGTAAAATAGGCTTCTTTGTTGAAATGATTGTCGAAGCGCACCGGTAGACGGGCTTGGAATCCGCTTCGAGGTGGCGTGGTTGCCGTTGACACCGGAATCTCGCGACAGATTCCATCTAGCCGTGTATATTGAGGCGCACCGGAAATCCAGCCTGTCTGTCCATCCTCAGTCACGATTTCTAGCCAACTACAACTGTTTGCTTGCCCGATCACTGGCATCTGTTGACCACGACTAACTACCCCAATGCGAGCGTAGTTGACGCCTGGCCCGCGTCGTACATTCAAGCTGCCAATCTGTACAGTCGCGTAGAGCGGTGGAGTTGGTGTGGGTGTCGACGGTGGTGATACCGATGTAGGTTGTCCTTTGCACAATTCACCGGTTGAGAGACGTAATACTTCAACAGTAAGCGTTTTCTCAGGATGATGGCTGCGTAAGACGTTGCAATAGCCAAACATGGTACCATCTACCGCCAAGGGTATCCCTTGTAAAAATAGGAGGATATCACCGCCCTGGATACCTGTATTATCTGCAGGCGAACCTGGTTCAACCGAGGCGACCCAGATTCCAGATCGTCTATCCTTTTCATTCTTCTCATCTGTTACAAAAGCGGTACCGTCAATGCCGATGGTGTCAATGCTTTCTTGCTGACGAAGGCGTTCAATAATTGGTCGTGCCTCATCACGAGAAATTGCATAATATTGATCGCGTTGTCGGCTACTCGCGTAGTTGATGCCGATAACCCGTCCTTGCTTATCCAGCAAAGGGCCACCAGAATTACCGGGGTTGGTAATTGCCGTATGTTCTAACACCTTGGGGAGGGAGGCCCAATATGTTTGTCCATTGGCTTCCGCAGTAGAAAGTCTACCATCTTTCCAAACATGCTTTTTCGCTCCCAATGGAAACCCGACTGCAAAGACCTCCATTAACTCTTCTAGGGGGCCATCATACCATTCCAAATAAGGGAATTCTTGACCAGCAATCTGAATCACGGCAAGATCAGAGCATTCAGAAACGCCCAAAACGTGAGCATTACGGGGTTGTTGCTCAGCACCGACGTAAACAGTTAAGATACCTGCACCAGTAACAACGTGATTATTGGTAACTGCGATCCCAGATGGATCAATCAGAAATCCCGAACCACCACTACCTTCGACCGTTGTTCCGTCAAATTTGGTCTTTCGACCTGCTGTTTGGATACGAACGACGGCCTTAGGTGCGTCGAGCAAATTTTGAATTGCGTTTGAAGTAGCGGAAGAGTTGGAAGGAGCAGGTGTGTTGGTCACTTCAGGGGTTGGCGTTGGAACCTCAGTGGGCATACCTGACCGAGGGACCACAGATTGTAGATCTGCCAAAGCCTCTTCTGTCCTGCCAAGGGCGAGGTAAATCTGACTGCGAAGCGTATATGCATCGCTATTTTGGGGTGTTATCTCTATCGCTCGATCTAGATCCTCTAGTGCTTCGGTGAGCTTACCCATTTTGAAGTAAGTTTCTCCGCGACCCAGATAAGCGGCGACATGATTGGAATCTACTTCAATCGCTTGATGAAAGCGAGTCAAAGCTGCTTCATATTCGCCAGCGCGCAGATGAGCATGTCCTTGTGCAACATGGTCATCTGCGCTTTGTACAGGTAACTCTACCTCTGTCTCTGATTGTGCAAGAGCAACGTCTTGGCCACCAATGGGTAGGATGAGTGCCAAGATGACGAGTACCGGAAGCAATTTGGCCCCATAAGATTGCCGAAATTGATCAACAAAGCGTTTCATATGTGTGTTTCCTTTGTGTGTGACGGAGAGTTGGTATCATATGAGTGGGTAGGAGTTGCGTACTAAGACGGAGAGTTGGATTGAACAAACAAGGTGACCGCGTTCGAATTAACATGATTCAGTTGTTCCTTTCGGATAAAGGTTGAGTGAAACCGACAGTACCTTGACGATACAATACTTCGCACCCTCATGGACTATCGCATTCCCATGACAGCCTATATGTCTTTATATGAGACCTGATTGGGGCAAAGAAAAGGACTCTTGCTGCCTATCGGATCCGCGAAAGATTAGAGCCGCCCACCCCTGGCGCCTGGCCATTTCGAAACAAGATCGATAAGTAGATCCAGGGTTATTGATCACTGTCTCATCCATATATACACTTTTCTTTACAACAAGCGCCGAATAACCGCTCTGTTGCAGATTGATCAGTACTCGGTGTCGCGCTCTGTGCGGATCTACTTCGTTCACTAATGCAACGATATATTGCTGCAAATTCGCATGAAACAGGTGGTTGGTAGACGAGGTTGTGCCAGCGATGAACATAATATACATGATATTTACGAACTCCTTTGGCTAGTTGGGGTATAATGATTTATGAATCATATGATAACCAAATATCCAAGCGGTTTTTGTGCAAGATCGAACCTATTTCTTACCGAAATCTTACCGGCTGAAAATGATCGGGAACTTTTCGATCGGAGAAACCATGACCCCATCAACCTCGCTCTCTGGTACGGACCTAACGGTTGCGACATTGCGGAACGTTTTAGAGAAATCCATCAAACAAAGTACGGACGGCGATAGCTGGCGTGCCCTTACCCAGCTCTGTCTCGTCCAGCAGGCACAACAGCGTAATGGCGGCAACTGGCAAGCAGCAGCAGCGCAGAGAGTTCTAGAAGACGTATTGGCGGCACTCGAACCAGAGCACCCGAATCACGCAAAGTTGTTACGGTTGCGCTTCATCGATAACGAAACCGTCTATCAGGTTGCAAATGAATTTAATATTGCTGATAGCACGCTCTATGTACGTCAGCGCGAGGCACTCAACGAATTTACACAAATTCTGTATAAACAAGAGATAGCGGCGAGAAAAGCTCTTTCTCATGCTCGGCTTGCGCGCTTGGAGCCAGCTACCTATACAAAACTGATCGGCGTTGATGCGGCACTAGATGAGTTGTGGGCGATACTGATGGCGCGTGATGCGCCATGGGTGATCACCATCGAAGGGATTGGGGGGATCGGTAAGACGAGTTTGGCAGACGCGTTGACCCGCCGTGCGTTATATAATACACATTTTGCTGATATTGCCTGGGTCACGGCCCGTCAGGAACAGTGGACATTTGATGGAACAACTCAACCTCTTGACAGACCTGCATTGACGAGAGAGGCACTTATCAATACGATCCTGACCCAGTTGTCTAGAGATTCATTCGATCATTACGCTTGGCCACTTGAACGCAAGCTGCATGTTTTGCGTAATCGACTAAAAGAGCAGCCTCATATGATTGTGATCGACAATTTGGAAACCTTCCCCGATGTGAAACATCTTGTACCAATGTTGCAGGGACTTTGCAACCCAACAAAATTTTTGTTGACTGCGCGTGAACGGTATCTGGTCACTCCTGGCATATTTCACTACACGGTACCTGAGTTAAGCATCACGGATACACTAATCCTGATACGCCAAGAAGCCGAAGTGAGTAACTTGCCCCATTTGTCCAGCGCGTCCGATGCCGATTTGCAGACTATTTACGACACGGTGGGTGGAAATCCGCTGGCTATCCGATTGATTGTAGGGCAGGCGCATTTTCATAGCTTGCAAACTATTTTGGAAAACTTTAGACTTTGGCGTGGGCAACATACCGCTAACTTTTATGATTTTATCTTTCGCTGGGCATGGGACCAATTGGATGACATTGCACGCCGGGTTTGGCTTGAATTGCCGCTCGTAACAAGCCAACGTGCAACGCTCGACTATCTGAGCGAAGCAATTGGCCTGGACATCGAGCCACTGCAGGTCGCACTCATGCAGCTAGTACAACTCAATCTTGTGAATTGCGATGGGGACCTGAATCGACGACGATATACGCTGCACAATCTTACCCGCACATTTTTGTTGACAGAGGTAGCTCAATGGTATCCCTCCTCCACTCACCCCAATTAGAAGCTGAACTCTATTTTCGACATGCCATCGTGCGTCAGACTCAATATTGCCTAAAGAAGATCCAACGCTCTGGAGATCTTTTGGATCCGATCGATAAAGAGCAGGCGCTACACATTTTGGACTTCGCACTAAATCATGAGGATGCCTGGACGGTCATTCTTGAACTACTATTGGCGTTGGCGCCCAAAATGGAGCGACTGGGACATCGCAGAGATTGGCTTGGCTATTTGGAACGCGGTATCAAACGTTGTCATCTAATGCAGGATTGGCAGTGCGAAGGTAAGCTTCAGCTGCATATTGGTGTGTTGCAGCGGTTGCTGGGCGATTTGGACCAGGCTCGTCGCTCATTTCGGCGCAGTGTTGCCTGTTATGAACAGACAGATGATAAAGTAGGACAAGCACGAGCCTGGAACGAACTAGCAGTTGTGTCACACCGCCAGCGCAACTTGGATCAAGTAAAAACCTTTGTCGACCGTTCATTGACGTTGCTAGAATCTCAGCATCCTGAACGTGCACGATGCTACACCATCTTGGGTGAGTGGGCCTTTGAACAAAAGCAATGGCAACAAGCGCTCGACTATTATCAAAAATCACTGACACTCCGCGAAGATCAAGGACATGCGCATCAGATTGCTTGGGCGTTAAACGATATTGGGCGTGTATTCCACCATCAAGGGCAATATCATACTGCTCTGACCTATTATGAACGTGCGCTGGCGCTGATCAATCGTACGCAAGAACCTGTACAGTGGTCATTGATGCAGATGAATAGGGGGGCTGTCTATCTTGTTCAAGGACAGGCAGAAGATGCATTACGCCTCTTTGAGGATATGGTCAGCACCCTGCAAAATTCACAAGACAATTATCACCTCTCTATGGTCTATCACAATCAAGCAATGGCACATCAAGCTTTGCAACAGTGGCCGCTTGCGGTCGAGTCTTATCAATACAGTGTGCAGCTTGCTCAAAGAAGCGGTGATATTGCCTCGGTCGTCAACGCATTGGACGGTTTGGGGACAACCTATATGAGCATGGTTCAACCTGAACTTGCCATCGAGACGTTTCAACATGCCCTGGAGCAACTAGACGAACTGACAACCGAACCTCATCGAAACCAACTTTATGAGACAGTTAGCGGACATTTGCAACGGGCACAGGCTCCAAGATCAATGGATCCTTAGTAGCCACTGCCCCCTTGGCAGCTGCTCGTCGTCTGCGGCTCGTTTGCCTCAAAAGGCTTATCCGTTTGTAAACAAACAACTTCATCGTAAACATCTAAACGTAACATGGCTTCTCACCTCCATCAACAAAATAAATGCCTTGGCTGATTTGTGAGAAGAAGGATCCTTCGTCAAGATCGATTGAGGGCTTGACGCTGCTGCAGCACTTCTCGTATTACGAAACTGAGCTCTGTATGAAAATATGGTTTTACTTTATCTGGTGTCGACATCTAAATCATAGCACGAATCTATCTGAATAGACGACGATTTTCTCTTCAAAGGTTTACCGATTTCTTACCTGATTTGTGCCAACGAGAATTATCGAAACAGATCAGAAACGGAAGAACTTTGCTTTACCCACCACATCCGCCACATCCACACCCGCATCCGCACCCACCAGCATCGTCAGAGCCAGCACCAGAGTCTGTACCAAAGATAGCGTTAAAGATGCCGCCGACGACAAAGAGGATCACAAGCACAATGATAACCTCCCCAAATGATGAACGTTGCAGGGTATTATTGACAACGTGGTTCGAATCACGAAGGGTAAAGAAAAGAAAAACTGCAAGCAAGGTGATGGCACCATCAATAGCTCGAATTGCCGGTTTATCGAATAGACGAGCTAAGTGGCACCAGATAGCTGGTTTGCGCAAAACCCAATGGGTACGATTGCTCAGTTGACGGATACGACCACTAGAAGCAAATCGAACGCTTGCTTGGGGCCAGATGTCATCGGGGGGTGTTGTGCCGAATAATTGTGCATAGCTTTCCAACGTATGGTTATACCAGTCATTGAACTTCTGCCTTTCAGCGTGACCACCCGCCGTGGGAGCATGATGTAGCGGTTGTTCTAATACTTGAGCGCACAGTTCATCCCAATATGAGCGCGTATAGGAAAGATGTAGATGCCAGACCTGATCGACATCTACAGAGGGGGTCACTGGATGTCCTGCAACACAAGCCAGAAAGAGAAAGCGTTTGTATTCGGCAATGGTGCGGTGGGCAAACTCGATGTTCCAATCATTTTCGCTTGCTAGCCGAGCCGAGAAAGGGAAGTCAGCGTCAGGGTCATCGAGGGAAAATGATGCGAGCTTTTGCCAGAGGGTCTGTTGCTCGGACGTGAATTGAGGTTGAGAGAAGTCGAGGTGTTTCTTGTTCATTTTGATCCTCCATCAGGAAAGTGAAAACTAAGTTGTTTCGCCTGCCTTCAATGTACACGATGATGGAGCGATAAAATGACAAAGGTTTTATCTCTTTCTTACCCTTTTATGACGACGATAGAATTTTGAATTGCAGTATGTGAGTCAATGAAGAGAGAAGACAAAAATAAGCCTCCACGAATAATCGTAGAGGCTAGAAATATGCCAATAAAGATTCTTTCATGGTGGGGTTAAAGGGGGTGTGTAAAGACCACCGGTATTTCCCAACTCCCACACGCGATTAAAGCCGCGTTTATCTAAATAGCTTGACAGATAGTCGTCATAAATCTCACCATAGTTACCAACGCTTTCAATGATCCGACAAGCAAAACCTTTCTCCAAGCCTATATCCTCTCCAAAAAATGGCCTTTCGGGTAAATCGTCTGTTCCCAGGAACCATTCTTTGGGTACTGCATCGGTTATAGTATTGCATTTCTTCTCAACGTCTGCTTGTGTGATCCCGATCTGTTCAGCATAAAGGATTGTGTGAATGGTATATTCAACTACCTTGCGCCATTGTTCATCTTTGGCAACAATATAAGGCGTCATAGGTTCGGTGCTAATGGTCTCATCAACAAATATATATTCTTCTTTATTGATGAGACCATTTCGCAAATCTATCAGGCGCGGGATCGTGCCAAACACAGCATCACACTCCTGCTTTTCATACAGTTCTTTCAAATGAGCATTTGCTGTAAGCTTTCCTGTTCCGTTCGCGGGAACTGGTGTTACTTCTATTCTTTGCGTACTAGTTTCATCTTTTAGCATGAATCCAGCTTTCAAAAGGTCATCTGAGGTCGTGTTGCCTAAAACACAGATTGATCTCCCTGAAAAGTCAGCCAAAGTATTCAATTCTAGATTACGGTTTACTAGAAGTCTTTGTTCATCAACAAAAATGACTGGACCACAAGTAATTCCATATTGAGTCTCGCGTCCTACTGTACAGGTCGAAATACGGAAAACGATGTTGACCACACCATTTTTTAGAGCATTAAGGCTAAACCAAAAAAATAATTATACGCGAACGAGAGAATGGAGAGGGGGAATAAGGACAAACCATTTTTCTAAACCAGGTAAACGTTGGAAGCGTTGTGCCAAACGGTCCATCTCTTTCTGAGTGAGTTTGACGCCGGTCTCATAAAGAGTGGAATTCAGGTGAACGAAGGGTTGTAGTTGGTTAAAGCGAAAAGAACGGGCAAAATTGAGAACGGTCTCAAGAGAATCGAGAAGAGAACCGTTCCAGTGTTTTCAAGATGGCCCCAAACCCGTTCGATGGGGTTGTATTTACTGTGATAAGGAGGGTAGCAGGCGAGCTGAATAGAGAGACGATAGTGCTCAACAAACTGAGTGAGACGATACATAAACTGAGTCCGACGGGTATGATTTTCGGGACCATTGTCCTGATTGATCACGAGGGTCTTGACGTGAGGAAAGTGTTCACGTACGCTTTCCCAAAAATCAATCAGGCAGTCGACAATAAAGTCACTAGTCACTTTCGACTGAGTCAAGTAAAGAAAGAGTTCCTTGGTTGAAGGGAGGTAAATGCCAAAAGGAGTGACTTTCTCGGTCTTCTTATCTTGAAAGTCATGATCGAGCGCTTTGACAACCACTCGACTTATCCCTTCTCTCGAGAAACGGTCAAGTAAAATCGTCGCTTTGGCATCCCAAGAGAGGCGCAGAACCGTCTCGTCTGCATCCGCTTCTTGATTGATCTGATGAATTCTATCAAAGATCGCATCGGTCTCTGGGATCTTTTTTCACTGGTTGACTTTTTTTGACCCGGTTTGAGCCATAGC
This sequence comes from Chloroflexi bacterium TSY, assembly GCA_019217005.1. Next base: position 1,921 of record JAHBNG010000021.1, on the reverse strand, counting down.
CTAACTCATTGAGCTTCAAGCGGATGGCCTCTTCGCCAGGCAATTCCTCATCTGTGTATCCTTTCTGCTCGATGAGCTGGGTACGCATTTCGGCGGCGGTTAGTCGAGTGTACAATTGGGGGGGTCGAAAGGTGGGATCGGTCTGGCTGAATTGATCGGCGATTTCAACCATATCGGCCAGTAAAGTGGGGATATGGTCTTCGGCTTTTTTGCGACCACGTCGGTGGCTTTGGTCGACATAACAGAAGCCGCCTTCTAGTTCTTCCAGGGCTTTGGCTATCGTCGGACTCCCTTCGCATATCGTTTTGACCGTTTGGGCCATGAAGTGCCTTCTTTCGTATCCACTTAACATGGCCTTCGTCTCTTTCAAGATTTCAACCATTTCTGGCGAGATTGTCATTTTTGCTCCTTTTGGAGAGCTAGTTTAACACCTTCTCGCGGGGGTGGTTCATTTTAGGCGGCCAATTAGGTTTACATTTTTGCAAAGAGAAAAGATGTTTATATTTTCTACTTTGAGCCATGCTCAGGCAGAAAATGACCTCATATAGATTTTTATCTATGTATCAAAAGTGTAAACCTAATTCTGAACCACCCCTTCTCGCGTATATTTTATTTTTTGGATTGGCCTTAAGCGATTTTTGGCGGTTAACGGGACAAAACGCACATGCCCCTCACCTGTTCCAAAAATAGCAATTGCAATCGCTCGACAAAGGGCAGCTTCAAATCCTTTGGCATCTATATAGAAGTCGTAGTCGGGATACTTATCTTCGAGTTCTCGATCTTGAGTGCGATAGTCCAATTTATCATCTCCAAATCCAACAGTGTCGCTAATGCCACAAATCAAGTAGTTTTCCGCCCTGATTTTCGCCAGCGTCGAGCGGCCCGACCATAATCCAATACCCGCAGAAAAAATGCTTTCTATTCCCAAGATCAGGACAATTATAGATAAAAATCTGATGTCCAGCTTAATATTTGGCATTTTTTCTCCTTTTTTCATAAAATACCGTTCTATAGCATATTTATGTGAAATAATATTGAAATGCTATATGATTTGCTATTCGGTAGAATTAGAGACGAACAGTATTCACCTGTGTGTGATTTCTAATTTTAGCTTGTGGTAGCACAATGGTGATTTCAGTTCCTTCTCCTAGATTACTCTGAGCTTGAATTTTTCCGCCATATTTCGTAATTGTACGTCCCAGTGTATATAAACCTAGCCCCATACCGTGACTATCCAACGGGCTACGCTTGCGGTCAAAAGTAGTTCGTCCGATTTTTGTTACCCGATCCGCAGACATCCCCTTTCCGTTATCCTTCACTGTAAGATAGACATTTTTGTTATCGGTATCGAGCTCAATTCTTACAATAGGATTAGATTTATCTTTGTCACGATATTTAATACTGTTGTCAACAAGATTTCGCAATGCACGCTCAAATGCACCTTGGTTGCCCCAAACGGGAGGCAACACATTGTCTGCATTGATGTCATCGATCTGAATATCAACGCCTTCCTTCTCGGCATAGGAACCCATTTCAAGCACAACATTATCGACAATTCGCATCAAATTGACTCGGGATCTCATAAGTCCTTTCTTTGAACCTTCGATATTATCCTGGACCAATTGCAGAACTTCATTGATATCACGTGTGGAACTATGGATCAAGTCAAGATCATGGATCAAACGTCCATCATCTTGATTCACATAGTCTTCTATGTTATTCAATCCAATTATATTTTGGAGCATTCTTGATATCATGGACAGCTTCGTATAGAAAAAAACTTTCACATTCATAGAATGTTCTGTCTTCTGTTTCCCTTTCAACCATAGCAATATAGCAACCGCCAATGAAATTGCGCCATTAATCATTGATAAACTGGTCACAATCACGGTACTAGTGTCTGTAAAGCATATCAACCATC
>JAHBNG010000183.1 GCA_019217005.1 Chloroflexi bacterium TSY | reverse complement strand
CAAGTGAGCATGAAGTTCATTGTCACACCATCTTCTATCCGGGAGTGACAGTCACCTGGAGCATTGCTTTGACAACGTGGCTCATTGCCGAACAGGGTCGCCCAGATGCTCCATGAAGCAGGTCATGGTGCGCCAGCGGACGTAGTCATCTGCACTGTCCAGCATGTGCGCGCCACCTGGGACTATGAGGATGTCAAAGTCCTTTCCGGCCTTGATCAGGGCGTCGATCAGCAACATGCCCTGGTTGAGACGCACATTTTCGTCGATCGTGCCGTAAACCAACAGCAGATCGCCTTCCAGTCGGTCCGCCAAGCGCAGGTTGCTGATTGTCTCGAAAAAATCATCAGTGGCCCCAGGTTCAGCCGGTCGACCGAAGTAGCGAATGTTGGCCTCTTCGCCCACGCTACGATAGTCATGGGGCCCCACTTTTGAGACGGCCACATCGTAGAATCCAGGCTGAAGGAGCATGGCACGGGCCGAGAAATAGCCGCCGAAGGATTCGCCGGTGACGCCTACTCGGCTTGCGTCGATATAGTTGTACTGGTCTGCAAGCTGCTCGATGGCAACGCGGTGGTCGATGGAACCCAAAACGTCCTCATCGCGAGAGAATGCGTGGCGGAAGGCAAGCCCACGCCGAGGGGCACCCCGACCTTCGATGTTAATGGTAATGAAGCCTAGCTCGGCCATGGCCGATAGATCGTATCCCCCAAGGTGAGGCAGGGTCACGAAGCTGCCCATGAAGTTATGAGATGTCCAAGGCGCCTGCGGACCGGCATAGACCTTCTCGATCACGGGGTACTTCAACGTCGAGTCGAAGTTTGTCGGTTTGTAGAAGAAGCCATAGATATCGGTGACACCATCGGCTGCCTTGACGACAAAGGGGTCCGGTGGACGCCAGCCGGTAGCGTATAGGGCACTGACATCGGCTTCGACCAGAGTGTAGAGCTTTTTACCGGTTTTGTCCCGGACAACGGTGACTGGCGGTTCGCTTATGGTCGAGTAGGAGTCGATGATGTACTCCCCATTGGGCGCAATGGTGCCCTGCCCTGGCACTAGCTCGTTGGGTATTGCCGGGTCACCAAAAAGGCCGATGAACTCGTGATCTGCGTCCTCGGCGTCAGCAGTTCAGGATTACCCATCGAGGCTGACCCGGTACAGATAGCGATAGTTCGGGTTGCGTCCAGCCTCGCGTCCGCCGGCCGAGAAGTAGACCATGCGCTCTGCCTCATCAACGTGGATGATGTCAAAGACTTCGCCTGGCCCAGACGTAAGCGCGCGGATCTCTTGCCCGTTGGTGGTGTCGTAGAGGTAGAGCTGACCAAAGCCGCTGCGTGAAGAATACCAGATCGCTTCTGTGCCACCGGCAATAAAGCGGAAGTTGGGCTGTCCGTAATCAAACTGATTGAAACTATAGAAGGGCTCCTGAGTTTCGGTTAGAATCTGCCGGAAAGAGCCATCAGCGAGGCTGATCACGCCCAGCCCATAGGTCTCACCAATCCCTTCCGCGGTAATGATAAACAATTCAGTATCGGTCCACAGACTCCAATGATCCAGCCAAAATAAGGACCAATCGCGCAGCAGGGATGTATCGATATCGACAGCAATCCGGCGATCTCTTCAAGTCAAAGAGGCTAATGCTCGACGGGAGACGATCGCCCGCCATTTCGATAGCGTTGGGTTGATGACAGCGTAATCAGAATCTGGCGGCACGTACCACAACACCTAGACGTAGCGGTATTGTGCTCTGATCGATACGCGTGCTCAACAGGTAGCGACCATCCGGTGACCACATGAATCCCTCGGGTGCTCTGGCAATACCTGCACGGCGTCGGGCAACCTGCTGGTTGTCAAAACTTCCCAAGTTGCCATACCGAAAGGCTTCGCTGCCGTCTGTTGTGAGCTGCTGCTCTTCGCCAGTGGTAAGATCCCGCAGCCAAAGGTTGTTCTCCTTCACGAATACAGCCTGGTCGCCGGCAGGAGAGACGATCTGTTGATCATCCCACCAGTCAACTGCATCTGCTGTGCAGCTAAGCGGTCTACCAGCACAGGCAAATGCACCCATATATGTTGAAACGTGCAGATGACCGTTTTCGCGTGTTGTGAAGTCAAGCACTGGCAGGAAGTCTGGATACAGATCTTGACCGAGCGCTTCGCTCAGTGCTGCGGCGAGCGCCTCGTGATCAAAGGCGTTTTTCTCTTCACCAGTAGCGGAATCCACGAGTATGAATCGGAAACCGTCGCGATGCTGCTTCTGAAACCAGAAATGGTCTCCACCGTCGATCCAGTGAACCGTGATCATACCATTGAGTACTTTTGTCGCCAGATTTCTGGTCAGAAATGGCTCGGCTGAAGTAATGCGCTCTGCCATTGTGGGCAGCATATTGTTATCGGCTTCGATGATCGGAGGCCCGAGAGCTTCCTGAATTAAGGACGATTCACTATTGATACAACCAGCCAAAACGAGAACGAGTATGAGTAGAGTTACAGATAAGATACGCATCGTTTTGTCTCCTTATCAGATTTTAATGTGTGTACCACAAAGTGTATAAACAGACACCACTCAGTCAGAGAATCGGTTGCATTTACACACTTTGGGACACATTCCCGATTTAATCTTGCATTTGCACATTTTCGTCTGATGAGCGAATCACTCGTTGTGAGTAGGCCCATTGTTGAACATAACTCACATCCACGAGTCGCGCTTCTGGGAACTGTTCTAAGTTGACGGCGGGATAGTCATTCTCCTGATCTAGCAGATAGTGCGCCAAGAAGCTAAGGGTAAAACTGCTTAACATCCGATGGACCCGTGTGCCGTCTGCTTGACCACCGCCAGGAAATGATTCACGATAAGATTTGGGAAAGAACATATTGTCGGACAACCCATGTGGGTAATTTCGGGTATCCAGACTCGAACAATGTCTTTGCGAGTGCCCATGGCGGTCAGTGGCTCGTAGAAGAACTCATTGGTATACACACCACGCGCAACGGGTTCCGAGGTGAATACCAATAGGGGGACGCGAATGTTGGTGTTCAACAGGTCCGAGGCTTGATGCGTGCCATCCAGGTTGATCACAGCCCTGGCCCGCTGGTCAGCTTGCGCGGCGCTGGCCGCGGCGGCTGCACCATAGGACATGCCAGCGTAAGCGAGACGGCCAAGGTCTGCCTTTTGCAGGATCTCGCCTAACAGACCTTTGGCCGTACTGGATTGGATGAAGTCGACCAAAGCGATATTGTCATCACGCCAACGGGATAACCAGGGACCAAGACCGCCGTCATCGATCCAGCGTTCGGATCGGGCGGCATAGCGCTTGGCGATGGCGCTGCTGTGTAGACCATCGGGTTCAATGGTGGACATCGCGCCGAGTACGGCAGCATGGTAGTCACGATCATATTGAACTGCATCCCCATTGGGATAGAGAATGCCCGATGAACCACCCGGGTGGGTGAGACTAAAGACCAGATAACCATGACTGCTTAACTCTTCCATCAAAGCCGTGTTCTGCGATACATAGCTGAGACCACCATGCGAGAAGACAACTGTCGGCAATGAGTCTAACGCGTTGGTAAGCGGTGCATCTTCATAGCCATGTGTCAAAATGTCGCCCAGGGGTTTCAACAACCTGGCGTCTGGCACGAACATCGCAATCGCTTCGATTGTGGGAATGCCAAGTACCTCTAGCTCTCGTCCTTCAAAGTAACGGCGTCGATTGCCTTCAGGACTGGCTGCAGGATACCAAACACGCACCATGAGACGGCGACCTTGTACATCCTCTTCCCGATCAACAGGGTAGATGGTGTCGACAAATTCAAAGTCATGAACGCCCACAACAAATGGACCGGTTGGTTGCGGATAGGCAACAGGAATACCAAACTCGGGTCCAATTGCTTTTTCCCATGCGTTGGGTGGATCACCCCAAACGGTTGGGATAGGCGTTATGGTCGGCAAGATTGGTATCAGGCTTGTGGTCGGAGCCGATCGTGTTGAGCAAGCCAGACACAGAAGGCTTGGCAAACCAAGACAAAATACAGCTTGGGCAAGACGGTGGATAGTCACGGCAAACCTCCTTCTTAAGGTTCTTCCTCAATTAGGCCATTCAAGAAAAATACCCATATGCTGGGAAGTTTAGCGGTTGGAGCCACGTTTGTCTTCACCGCAAGGGGTGAGAAGGGGGGTGAGATTGCTGAACGAAAGGGGTGAGAGGAGAGAGTAGGCAGTAGAAATTGAGGATGAAAGAGGGAGGTTCGACTATATCATTAAATTTAGATCACGCGCTTTGCGAATCGCCTGGGTGCGGCTGGTGACCTCGAGTTTGCTATATAGATTCTTAATATGGGTGCGCACTGTGTTGTGAGAGATGAACAGTTTTTCTTCGATCTCTTTGTTGGACAGACCCGAGATGATTTCTTGCAAGATCTCATATTCGCGGGGCGTGAGGTCGAGTGGGGTGGTGGGCGATTGGCCTTGTTTCTGTTGCTCTTGTACAAAGGCGCGATGTAGATGATGCGCGTATAGATCATCAATTTGGGCCAGCATCGATGTCAATGCTGGATCGCTGTCCAGAAACGGCCGTACCAGACCGCCTGGGCGGGCTAGATTGATGGCCTGCTGGAGAGCCTGTTGCGCCACAGCCTGCTTGTTCTGCCCATTTAACGCCAGTGACTGCAAGATCAAATTATGAATCATGTCACGGTGATAATGACCAGCCTCGGCTTGCTGGAACAAGTAGTTGAGTAAAGCGAGTATCTGGGGCAGATCGTCTTTGATGCCCACTGCCCGCTGCTCGGCCAGACGCACGGCAGCCAATATATGATAAAAAAACAGCTACGGCAAAAGTCGGGGACAAAAAATGACCATAAGGGGTGAAATCCTAGAGCAGCCCTCTGTTTGCATGAAAAATTTGTACCCGACTTTTGCTGCTACTGTAAAAAAACGCAATCCGTTATCAGGCCGATCGGTCAACCCAAAGCCGCATGTATCGGCCCAGCGCACAGCCTCATCCAGCTCGCCCAAGCGCAATCGGAAGTTGGCCACGACGCTTTCAGTCAGATGTGTCATGTGCTGATAATGCCCCTCATAACCAGACTGATGATACTCTGCAAGGCGGGATTGGGCCGCCGCCGCATCACCTTTTTGACAGAGGAGGGCGATCTCACCCACAAGGGTATGCATACGGAGATCAAAGAGGCCGCTGCGTGCTGCCCAAGTACGTGCTTGCGCATAGGCGGCAGTCGCTTCGTCCAGCTCATTTCGTTCATAGTGTACCTGCCCCAAGCCCGTGTACATAAAGCCAAGCCGAGGTGGCGGAGGGGAGTCTGCTTGTTCCACCAACACCACTCCCTCGCGATAGAGTCGGTGTGCTTGACGATGATCCGCACGCATTAAGGCCAGGGATCCATAGGTCGAAATGATTTGCAGATGAATATCCAGACTTGGCGCACCCACTTGTGCAATCAACCTGCGCGCCTTGACCAGCATCTGTTCTGCCAGAGCCAAATCTCCCAATTGCAACAGGCTGGCTGCGATCTGGTTCATCGCGACGGCTTGCAAGGGTGATACTCTGTCGGACAAAATCTCGCCCGCTTCTTCAGCAAGATGAAGTGCCCGACGGAAATCGCCACTAGATTGACACTGGATGCACTGAAACAATGTATATTCACCGGCAATGCTTTCAATGTCTTCTCTTTGCAGATCTTCACAGAGGCCCAACAGATTGTTAAAATGATCCACGTCTCCCATAAAAAGGTGCGCTGCCGCGACCGAGACAAGTGCATGCGGGTGGCGCAACAAAAATTTCGTTGGAATCATTGGTCCCCACTGCTTGAGAAGGCTCGCGCTTTGTTGACCCCATAACGATTCTAGCGGAACCGTTGCCACTAAGCGTGCTGCCCCATCAAAATCCTGCCCTTCTACAGCATGAGCAATCGCTTCCTCCATGAGTTGTTGGTCAGCAAACCAGCGCGATGCTCGCTTGTGCAGAAGGTTCCTCCACTCCTGACCGCGTGTGCGGATCAGGCGATCTTGAAGCAGTTGGGCAAACAGGTGATGGTAGCGATACCAACGGCGACGTGCATCGAGCGGAATTAGAAACAGATTGGCGTTTTCCAGGTAGTCTACGATCTGCTGAGCGTTGAGATTCGACGAGATGGAAGCTAAACCGAGCTCTGTATGAAAACATGGTTTTGCTTTATCTGGTCTAGCTGTAGGAAAAACCATGTTTTCATCACAACCGCAGTGTAACTCATCTATTTCTACATCTTTGGCGATAGCGAGATCATCGCAGAGATCCGCACAAAAGCGCGTCAAAACGGCGGTTTGCAATAAAAAATTCTGGACCTCTGGCGGCTGGTGGCGAAACACTTCTTCAAGCAGGTAATCGGCGATCTGTCGGTGATCCCCACGAAAGTCAGCAAGGAATTGTTCCGTATCGGGTGCATCGCGCAACGAGAGCGCGGCCAGTTGCAACCCGGCGATCCACCCCTCTGTGCGTTCTTCCAGCTTGGCAATGGCTGATTCAGTCAACTGCAACCCCATCGTCTGCTCGAAAAAAGCCTTGGCTTCGTCCAACGTACAGCGTAAATCGGCTGCGCGAATCTCCACAAGCTGATCTTGTACACGTAAGCGGGCAAGGGGAAAAGGTGGCTCAGCCCTACTGGTGATGACAAGATGCATTGTGAATGGCATGTAGTCAATGAGGGTACGCAAGGCTTCGTGAATTTCGTCATTTGTGATAGTGTGATAATCGTCCAATACAATCAGCAGCGGTCGATCGAGTCGAGTCAGCTCGTGCAGACGCTTCTGCACAAACGCATTATGGCTCGGTGGCGATGGCAACTGTAAGCTTGACAGCAGCGCTTGGGCAAATTCAGAGTCAACCGTCTGTACCGCCGCAATGAAATAGGTGAAGAAACGGACGAAACGATTATCGTCGGTGTCAAGAGATAGCCATGCCACTGACGTGTGGTTACTGGCTGTCTCTTGATTATGAGTTGTCGACAATTGCGTTAACCAAGTCGTCACGAGGGTTGTTTTGCCAAAACCTGCCGGAGCAACGACGACCGTTAACTTGCCAAATTGTTGCCGATTGAGACGATTAATGAGACGTGGACGCGGAATCAGCGAGTGCCGCTGCGGTGGTACAAATAGCTTGGTCGGAATCATATGTTCAGCTGCGGTGTCATTTCGCACGATGGTCATCATCTATAACCCTTCTGACAAGCTTCACAATAGCGAACAGCACCAACACCAAATCCACTTTACATCCAGGATAACGAGTTCATTCTTCAATTATAGCATATGTGGGATACTTTCTAAGTGTCCCAATTGCGCCAAGCTTCCGATTGGCACACAATAGGGAAGCTCGGGGTGTAGAGATCCGAGTACACCTGTGACAATCACAATGTACCTCCTGATACACCCAAAGGTGGATCCGAAAACGCGCTTCTCATGAGATACTGAGTCTATGCTTCACTTTCGACATAGAACAACAAAGGAGCTTCAGCATGACAACATTAACTGAAAGATCACCTCGAATAATCTGGCTATTTGCGACTGGCTGTATGATCATCCTGATGGGGTCTGTTTTTCTAGCAGAGAATCTGGCTCGGACTGACTACGATGATCTTTGGGCCATTGGACTGTTCCCTTGGGCGATTGCCGCGCTGATTCAGGGTCGCCAAATACAGAGGTACAGCGATAGAGTCACCGGAAAAGTCGCAGGATGGTTTGCGATTGGGATAACGATGTTTGGCGTGGCGTTGGCATTTATTTTCGGTCTAGACATTGGCGACTTATGGCCTATCATCCTGATCATTGTTGGTGCTGTCGTCGCGCTGACAGCGGTGCGTTAATAGACAAAACAAATAGAAGTCGTCCCTATAGATGTTCAGATAATGTTTTTCCACGCGAAACAGTAGCTTGTCAGCATCTCAGCCGGTCAGCCAGAGAGCTGACGGGCTGACTGGCTGAAATGCCATCAACGACAGGAAATTCTTTTTCTGAAAGGCTATAGTTTGTCTATAAGTTCATAGGGTCTGTGCACAGATCGGCATACGAAAGAGTTTGATGGAGGGAACATTCCATATGAAAAGCAGTTTGACGATCGCAGTATGTCTCTTCGCGGTGATTTGCCTGGCGGCTTGCGAAGTGGTCTTGGTTACGCCACCGGCCACTACACAAGCAGAAGCGCCATCTATTGTGTCCACAGAGCAGGCTTCTGCAGATCAAGTCTCCATAGATGAATGGATACCCGACAATGTTAGCCCAAAGGCTCAGACATTCTACCGGACTCTGTTTCAGTATCCAGACTATTCTGAACGAATTTGGAAAGTGGTTGACCTCATCGCAGAGGCTGAAAATGAATATGGGGTTGTATATACCACCGAACCAATAAACGCCAATGGTGTTGAGGCGAGTTGGATTCGGACCGCTGAGACAAAGGACGAGGGCAAGGCCCTTCTCTACTTTCATGGGGGTGCCTATATCAGCCGTTGGGTCGTGACGCCTTTTGCCGTGGCCGTCGCCCATGAATCTGGCACTCCAGTCTTAAGTGTCGACTATCGATTAGCACCAGACTACCCTTTTCCTGCCGCAGTCGAGGATACGACCAAGCTCTATCAATGGCTCTTGACGCAAGGTTATGAAGCTAAAGACATCGCCATCTTTGGGGATTCTGCAGGTGGTGGTCTGACATTGGCAACGGTATTGGCTTTGCAAGCCGCAGGTCAACCGCTGCCTGCGGCTGTTGCGTTGGCGTCTCCGTGGACCGATTTGACTTTGTCCGGTGATGCCTATGAAATAACGGCACACTTGGACCCAATTCAAACATATAGCGTGTTAGACAATGCCGCAGCCCAATATGCCGACGAAACGGAACGTACCCATCCGCACCTATCTCCGCTCTTCGCTGACTATTCGGCAGACTTCCCACCGATGTTGATCCAGGTCGGGACGAGGGAGATCTTCTTGACAGACGCTTCCATGTTGGCGCAAGTTGCCAGGCAAGCGGATGTTGAGGTCACATTGGATGTCTGGGCGGGCATGTGGCACATTTGGCACTACTTTCCGAATATTCCAGAGGGGTTGCAGGCGAATCGAGAAATGAGTGATTTTCTCAAACACCATCTCGGAGATTAGGGAGTGTGTCCCAAAGTGTGTAAATGCAGCGGTTCTCTGACTGAGCAGTGTTCATTTACATACTTTGTGGTACACACTCGAGATTTTTAGGGCAGAGATGATTATAGTGTGTTGATGACGTGGGCTGATGTTCACGCCTCCTCCATCGCGCCCAGAAGCTTAAGCGCACCCTTCTGTAGTTCATAGAGTGGTCGCTTTGCGACATATTGTGTAAAATCAGCATGTTTTTTGAGTGTGGATGGGATAGTGGATAGAACGTATTACGTACAAGTGTTTACATTATTGAGCGGTCTCCGGGTGCTTTACTCATGAGAAAGTCGGACCAATGCGAGACTTGGAGACCAGATGATTATAGGAGGTAACGATGCAGCTTGTCGGAATTGATCACGTTCAGCTGGCAATGCCAGAAGGAGCCGAAGACAAAGCTCGACAGTTTTATGGGCGTCTTCTGGGACTCAAGGAAGTCGACAAACCCGAACCGCTGGCCTCGCGCGGTGGATGCTGGTTCGAGACGCCTGGGGTTATCGTACATCTAGGCGTTGAGGAGGGCTTTGTTGCCGCGCGGAAGGCACATCCGGCCTTTTTGGTTTCTAATTTAGACGAGTTATGGAAGGCACTGAAAAATTCTGGCGCCGAGGTCGTGGCGGATACCTCATTGAGCGATGTTCGTCGATTCCATACAGAAGATCCGTTCGGAAATCGCATTGAATTTATACAGAATGGCAACGGATTCTCTCAAATCTAGGAAACATTATCCATCCGACCGTCCATTAATTATATTGTTTGATCTTCTCTCCATGATGATTTTCTCGTTCAAGATTGGGTACTTAATTCGAACGGCAACCAGACCAGGTGAAACAACATATGTGCCACGATCGCGGCCAGTAAACCCACCTGCCAAAAGAGCCAGCCAAAGATCAGCGATACCCACAGGTTTAATCCAATCACTGAACCGATAAAGATAGGCGTCTTCCGACAACCCACAGCAAAATGTGCGGGCAAATGACCAAGCCCAAACAAGATGCCGGTGATGACAATCGCGGTCCAGACTACGCCAGATGTAACAGCACCGGATAGCCATACCCCACCCCAAACCAGCAGGCTCATCAGACCCCACCGCGTGAGTATCTCTTCGACGATTCCGCCATAGAGCAGACGGCCCCAGACACCAAGCTTTCTGCGCAAATTGTCGGCGTGCATAAGCGTTTGCCGATCCAGCCTGGGGCGAACGACCCCATAATAGACCACCACAAACAATAGCGAACCGCCAATCCCAACCAGAAACGTAGGCACAAGTTGTGGCGTTAAGGCAGGCCATACAGGTTCTTTGGCAACTAACGCCTCGAAGAAAGGTGCCCGCAAGCCAACGCGCGGCGCTAGTGCAGTCCCAATCGCAGCGGCAATGGCGGGGTGGTTCATTTTAGCTGGATAGATAGGTTTACACTTTTAGAAACAGAAAGAACGTTTATATTCTCTGATTTCGCCGGTTCTCAGAGAGAAAACGGTCTCATATAGATTTTTGTCTATATATCAAAAGTGTAAACCTAATTTTGAACCACCCCGCAATGGCGACGATCATTGTATTTTGGAGCATCGAAAGCCCAACGAGTGCGAACCGAGATGGCATCTTCTGCCCCGGCCGTAAGCTCGCCTCTATCGTTGTCTGAAGTGCTTCAATCAGCCGGGGTGCGCTGATGACCAGCCCAGGAATGCAGATGGCCACAAGCAATCCAAATAGTGTCCAGTTAAACATAGGTATCCTCAAATAGCACTGATTTGCGCGAGTCGACTCTGAATGTCAACCATATGGTCAATCCCTGAATGTGACGCATTCATTCAGCTACCAGTATTTGCAATATCTCCTGCCAATGACGAGCGATCATATAGTGACCTTCATCGGGGTATAACGTATAGTGGCTGTGCGGGATCTGATTTGCCAGATAGCGACCGTTTGAAGGTGTGGCCGTATGATCTGACCCACCCTGCCATATATATGTTGGTACCCGAATTTGATCGAGCCGAAACTCCCAGGGTGCCGTATATACGCGGATATCTTCTACTGGCCCGGCGCCACCATTACGATAGGCCTCAACTGTCGTATCTTCTAATCGTCTACGAGCCGTTATGTCAGCTAAGCTTTCTTGGTCAGCCGTGGGTAAGGTCAAAACAAAACGATCAATGACCCAGGCTGGATTGGTCCCAATCAACCATGCTTGGAGGGGTGCGGCAAGATTCAAGAGCCACAATGCTCGCTGTCCAAGATATACGGCGAATCGTCCGCCGAGGGAAACGTCCTCAAACGGATTGGCACGGTCTAATGGTGCGATACTGCTAATTAACCCCAGCTTCGTAACTCGATCCGCTAACTTATAGGCACAGACTGCGGCATGTGGTCCACCGGCCGAATAACCAGATATGGCAAACTGTTCTAGCTGCAAATGGTCGGCTAAGGTTACCACGTCATCGGCCCAATTGTGCAGGCTTCGTCCAGGATGCACATCGGAGAGTCCATGACCGGGCCGATCTGGAACCACCAAGCGGATATTCAGTTTGGTCAATATTGATTCATCAGATGGACGCTCCAGACGGGAACTATTTGAGCCATGACAATGAATGACAGGTTTCCCGGCCGGGTCACCATACTCGGCATAACCGAGGGTACGACCATCCGGCAAGCATACCGTTTGGTGCATCGTATCTTGGAGTGAAGTTTTGGTTTGATCAATCACGTAAGTAGCCTGAGCAGTGGTCATCTTTGTAATTTTGGCTTGTAAGGTTTCCAAAGCGCCTCCTTATCTTAGTCTCACGAGCTATTCCTTAATCTTCAGTCATGACCAAATGCTGATGATGAAACAATAGCACGATACCACTTGGTCTGTCACGGATCGAAAGTGGTATCGTGCGCGAAATACACCTTTTGGTCATTCATATAATCTGGTTTATCAGTTAAACTAACCTTGTGATTGTCTTTCATTCGTCATCGCTCCTTTGCCATTGAGACTGGAGCAACCAATAACCAGCAACCAATGACCAATCGGAGGCTTACCATGAAAATCATCATTGTTGGTGGAGGCATCGGCGGCTTAACAACGGCTGTGGCACTTCAACAGCATGGTTATGACGCTCACGTATACGAAGCTGCGCCCGCGATCAAACCGATTGGGAAAGGCATTTGGGTACCGACCAACGCCATGCTCGTCCTCGACAGGCTCAATCTTGGTAACGAGATAGCCGCAAAGGGTATAGCACTGGAAAGAATCGAGCTATGTGATATGAGAGACGGTCTGCTGCAAGCGATTGATCTCACTGCTGTCTATAAACGCTTTGGCCGTACAACGACTTCGATTTTGCGCGCCGATTTGCAAGAAACATTGGTCGCGGCTTTGCAGGATCGCACACTTCATCTTGGAAAACGGTGTATCGATCTACAAGATGACAACAAAAGCGCCACGGTCATCTTCGAAGATGGCACGAGCGTGACTGGAGATGTGGTCGTTGGGGCTGATGGGATTCGTTCCCGTGTGCGAGAGGCCGTGGTCCCCAATGTTGCGCTACGCTATTCTGGACAGAACTGTTATCTAGGGGTGGCAAACTTCTCGTTGTCGTCAACATCCACTGGAACGGTACGCGAGATATGGGGCGGCAAGGTGCGCTTTGGCTATTCGGCAGTAAGTGGAGACAAAATCTACTGGTTTGCACCAGTCAAATCCTCAGCGGATAGCGCAATGCCTATAGATCCATTGGAAACTCTATGTCACCTCTATAACGATTTCCCCTCATCCGTTCTGGATATCATCAATCACACAAGTGGGGAGGAGATTATTCGGCCCGCTCTATATGATTTTGACCCCATCGAACGATGGCACAAAGGGCGCATTGTGCTGATGGGCGACGCAGCTCATGCCATGACGCCGAATTTGGGGCAAGGCGGTGCTCAAGCCATTGAAGATGCCTATGTATTGGCTCATCTACTACAAGCAGGAGATTCTCTCGAGAGTGCGTTTGCGCAGTACCAGACGATTCGGCAGCCCAAAGCGAGAAAAATAGTGACAACCGCATGGCGGTTGGGCCAAATCGCCCACATGGCAAATCCATGGCTGCGGCGCTTGCGCAATCTGGCTTTTCAGTGGACACCAGCGTACCTGAAGCAGCGACAAGTTGAAGCGCTTTACAGCCTTAACTTTTAGACTTGCGAGCGTGTACCACAAAGTGTGTAAATAGACGCTGCTCAGTCAGAGAGTCGACTGCATTTACACGCTTTGGGACGCACTCCCGTGATTTGGGAGAAAAGTACAGATCTGGATGGCATCTTCGACATCACCATTATCCTCAAAAGATTCCTACACGGCCTTGACATCATTCCAGTTGCCCGATAGAATACTTGCCCGTAATTGAGCCATTCCTTTTCTTCATGAGGCAATTCACAAATGGCATCTACACTAGCCAAACCCAATTCTGCGCAAATGAAAACTTACAGACCACGCCCTGATGCACCTGGTCATGGCCGATATGTATCTAAAGAAGAGTACTGGGAGAAGTGGTATGAAGGCACCGTTTATGAATGGAATAATGGTTATTTAGAGGCCATACCGATGACGACACCGATCCAATTTGGTCTTTACACTTGGTTTTTACAACTGTTACTCCAATTTCAGTTGAATGTTGCAAATTGTCAAATTATGGCCTTAGAGACAGGCTTTACGATGATAGTTCCCGATCCAGAGCACCCTGCCACCATGAAAGAGGTTACACGTAAACCTGACATTGGAGCCATTCTGGATACCAACCCCACCCATTGGGGTGATGATCATCGTTCCTATCATGGCATCTGTGATCTCTGTGTTGAGTCGATTTCTGATTCTCACAAGTCAGAAATCACACGAGATACAGAAATTAAGTTTGCTGAATACGAATTCTCTGGTGTCAAAGAGTACTATATCCTCGATCCGAGCCATCGGGATATGCACTTCTATACATTAAATATACACGGAAACTATGAAGAGCTGAAGCCGGATAGAAATGGCGTCATTCGCTCTAAAGTGCTTGACGGGTTTCAATTTCGCTGGACCCACTTGGATTCAAAGCCATCATTAGAATCCCTGGCTCGTGACAAAGTTTATCAACATTATGTTTTGCTGGAATTTCAAGAAGCAGAACGGAGAGTCGAAGAAGAGCGACGCCAAAAAGAAGAAGAAAAGGCAAAGAACCAACGTTTAGAAGCGAAATTACGTGAAATGGGCATTGATCCATCAGATATCTGAGAGCATATTTTAAAAGTCATTCTGAGGAGGTTTTGGGGCCCTGAGTCTTCCGAAGGGAGACTCCCACGTTCCAAGCCCAAAAAGAAGATTCTTCGCTCCGTTCCTACGGCGTCCTACGGACCACTGCATGAGCAGAATGACACGCTACCGCACTTTTAAAATACCTTCTGAGTACTTTGATGAATCATCTACAGTGAAATCTGATAGAGAACGATAGTTTTCGCTGACCCATCTTCCCGGAAGGGGTCAGATATTGCAGGGTAGACAGGCCGATCTGTGACCCCTTCCGGGAAGATTCACAACTCGCGTTTTCAAACTGACTTCACTTTAGAACGAGCAAGAAATGATTTCGAGTTTTTGCTCGATGATGTCACAAGCACTTTGCAGACCATTTTCGGCACGTATTCGTGTACCAAACTCCTCGGCGCGCATCCGCATCCCATCGTCAGTCACCGCTTGCGTCATCGCAGCGGCTAGTTTTGATGCCGTTAGTGCTTTATGTGGCACTGGTCGGGGACCCACTCCCAGCTTTTCAATATAGTGTCCCCAAAACGGCTGGTCTGCAAAAAAGGGTGTCAGGATAGACGGTATACCAGCGCGTAATCCTGCCGCTGTGGTTCCTGCACCGCCATGATGAACCACGGCGGCCATATGCGGGAAGAGCCAGTCGTGTGGCGCTCTTTCCAGCACATAGACTGTCTCAGGTACATTTTCTGCAGTTAACCCACCCCAACCCGTAAGCAGAATGCCTCGTCGTCCACTGAGTTCAAGTGCTCGTAGTGCCAGATCTGCCGTCTCTTCGGGGGACTGGGTGTTCATGCTGCCAAAGCCAATGCAGACCGGTGGCGGTCCTGCATCTAGGAAATCGAGCAGGCTTTGCTGCGGTTGCCAACCTATGTCGCCTGTCTGTTCCGCGCTATCAAGAAAGAAGTAGCCGGTAACATGTGCATTCTCCGGCCAGTCTGCGGGCTTGGGCACGACGTGGCGGCTGTAAGCATAGAGAACAGTCTCACCCGAATGAACAGCTTTGGAGATGGGCCACAAACGGGGCCGCTTGGGCAGCCCTAGCTCAATACAGATCTGATTCGTGAAGGGACGTAACATCTCCCAAAAGAGTTGCTCGGAGACACGATGGGTTAGCCAGTTGACCGTGCCGTTTCGGATGAATGGGGGTGGCATCAAAGCGTTGGGAAATTCCCGCGTGACAAGCAGAGGCTGTAAGTTGACCTGGATATGAGGAATTCCTTTGCTCTCAGCAATTGGCGTGGTTACGTAATAGGGGACACCCACCGAGATGATCAGATTGCACTCCTTGATAATCCGTAACGCATCTTCCTTCATAACTGCGAAATTTTCCCGCAGTTCGTTGCAGATGGTACGCAATAATTTTAAAGGATTGTTGCTACGGAGCATCGATTGGCCGTCTGCACTTTGCAGTAT
The DNA here is from genome assembly GCA_019217005.1 of Chloroflexi bacterium TSY. The sequence continues at coordinate 5,338 of JAHBNG010000183.1, read as the reverse complement.
CTTTGTAATATCACCACTCATTGGGGCAAAGGGAATATTGTACTGGGCGGCGAGGTTGGCAAAGGTGGCGTAAGAACAAAGAGTGATGTTGTGTCCATTTTTCTGCAGCGCAACAGCTAGCGCAATGCCCGGCTGTACGTCACCTCGGGAACCAAGCGCAAAGATGGTGATATTCATAGCAGTATGCCCCCGTTCTGAACCAAAGAAAAAAGCATCAAGACGACACCCGCCGTCATCATTCCCGTTCCAGCAAGTGCGAATGAGCGGGTGGGATCGTTTACCTCGCGGCATAGAAGCCCCAAGATAACGCCCATGATGTACACCCCAATCGTGATACCCAAAAAGCCTAATGAATGCCACCAGCCTGAAGTTTTGTCTATCCATTCGATGCCGTGAGCATAGCCGTGGCTCATACCAAAGAGTAGAATAGTTAGTGATACAACCAACAGTTGCGGCCGCCTGGGCAAAGTCATGAGCAGCCCAAGACCAACCAAGGAAAGCGGAACACCCCATTCTGCATATGGCCATATCACGTGTTGGATACCTATGCTGTAGCCAACGGCTATGCTGGGTAAAAACAGCAGCAGCACTCCCCAAATAGACCGACCATCCATTTTTGTAGAGACGATGCCAACAGCAATGATGGCTACTAAATGATCCCAGCCCGCAATGGGATTGGACGATCCCGCTGAGAGTTCGTTGCCGATCAGCCCATGGGCAAAAATGGGCCGGGGAACTGCCATCAGTAAGATCAACACGAACGCGTGCCTGAGTTTCATGAACTATCTCCTGTAAATGAGCTTCACAAAATATCGATTATCGACCACGGTGTCGCCTGGTTAGGCATGATTTTTATGTTCTTTGAGGATCAGATGGATACCCCAGACACCCATAACCATTGGTAAGAGAGCGGTCCACATCCCTGGGAAATAGTGATAGCGACCTCCTTCCAAATTTGGGAAGACCAGCAAATGAGTCGGCTCTCCCAGAAACATGCCGAAAAATATGAACCAGGCGACAAAATTGCCTAATGGGTGTCGGTAATAGAGACCGATAGCGCCCAGAATCCATATCGCTGGGAAAAAGAAGACAATCTGAATAATAAACTGCTCCTCTGACTATCCGGTGCCAGTCAGTGTGCCAATGCGCGGGCCGAACTCAAATAGGTACTCTTCCCAAATATGGAGATACAACAGAACAGCCGTTAAAAGATAGACCGGTACGATTTTCCGTGGATCAACAGGGTGTTTCAGAGACGTAAAGTACCAGCCTACGGCTCCCCCCGCCATCGAACCACACACGATGATGGCGGGCATAATGCCGGCCGTCTGCACGAGCCAAATGGCAGACGTGACAATAAATGTAGCGATCAGTGCCAGGTAGAGAGATTGTTTTCTTTTCATGCAAATACCTCCTTCAGAGTGGAATCTGTTTGAGATGTGATTTTTGTCTTCTTGCTTAATTGAATCATGCCCAAACATCCTATCACGATGCTTAATGGGGCGATCACCATCCCTGGTACATATTGCAAACCCTCTCCCGAGAACAGAGGAGATAGGCACAGGAAAATGCCGCCAATGACCGCATGAGTCATGAGCAGCCAAGCCACATAGTTACCCAAATGGTGATGGAAGAAGATACCCACGCCAGCCGAGAGAAAAAGCGTCGTTCCAGCCAGGACAAAGTTGGACAGAAAAATTGCTTCATTGAAGACGACCGGCGGTTCAAAATTCGCCGGAAACAGCCTCTTGATTGCCGCTGGATAGCCAAAATACCATTGCTCAACCCCTTGCATCAACAGTACAATTATCAGACCAATGTAGAGCGGTAGAATGCGCCGCTTGCGAGGATAGCGGTAAGTGGTTCCAAGCCAAGCCAATAGGGCTAGAAACCCAGCCAAAGCAATGGGTGCGGTAACTAGAGAACCGGTGTAGATATACCCAGCTGCACTCGCAGTAATGAGAATAGACAATACAACCAGCGGATAGATCCATGGTGGAACGTCGAGCGTGATCTTCTCTTCAGTCATGTTTTTCTCCTCATACATTTACTTTTCTTCTTCAATACGAGTAAGTGCCAGAAGCGGTAAACCCAGATCCCGAATACGAGCCAACAAGCCATGTAGCGCAGCCTGGTCGCTCACCATGCCTGTCATAACAGTCTCTCCTCGTTCTGGAGCGAGCACAATCACCATACCATCAAACCAGTGAGTCCAGCGCTGATCGAGTAAGCCCTTGACGCGGATTTCATAGATGGCCGCTTCTGATAAGGTTCTCTTTTCCATTTTGTATACCTACATTCCGATTATGTGCTTTACGCTCGGTATCCCTCATGCTAGATCGAAAGTCATTCTTGAGCTTGTCAACCCCTTGAATTCCTGACGAGCCAAATTTTTATGGGTCTTCGCGACAAAGCGTACAAGCGATGAATTCGTAGTGCGTGATACGTGGTGCGTCAAGCGATCCAGTACGCACCACGTATCACGAATCACGTTGTCAAGTACACTATCTTGCGTAGAGCCATTTTTATATGTATGTACGATGAAAGAATAGCAGTAAACCGCTGTCGTTGTCACGGATCGAAAGTAGTATTGGAGGCGTAATTTCGCCAGCCGCTCATCCTCCAATTGATCGCCCCTTACATCAGATCCAAACCAAGGTCATTCTGTACAACAAATGTTGTATACACCTTTGGTGATCAGAGAGAAAGATCGCTTTTTGCGGCCTTTTTTTAACCTCCGAAATAAGCGCATCGCTGACGACGTACGCTGGATTTTCAGTTATCCTATTGGTACAACGAGCGGTGAAACGCATCAACATGGTTTAAAAGGCAATGGCTCAGTCAATTGCAGTCCCTCAAACTATACAGCGGTTGTGATGAAAACCGGAGTTTTCCATGGCTCTACCAGAGAAGTAAACTCCGGTTTTCATACAGAGCAAAGTATAACGAAGCGAGCTGGAAATCGAGAGGTGTTTTGTAATGAAGCGTGACGTGCGCCTACCGGCAAATGTAAAGGCTGGTTCGCCTATGAATAGATGAAGCAAAGTAGCGGTCTAATAACAGCAGTGCTCTGCAAAGGAGACAAATGATGACTACGATAACGAACATTGAATCTAAACTCCCAGTACCTCCATTTGACACAGATAGCGCGATCCAAAAAGTAAGACTTGCCGAAGATGCCTGGAATAGTCGCGATCCGGGCCGCGTTTCGCTTGCATATACAGTTGACAGCATATGGCGAAATCGCTCCGAATTTATCACTGGCCGTGACCAGATTGTTGCGTTTTTACAGCGTAAATGGAAGAAAGAACTAGAGTATCGATTAATCAAGGAATTATGGATACCGCAGGGCAACCGTATCGCTGTCCGCTTCGCCTACGAATGGCATGACGACAGCGGCTCTTGGTTCCGCGCATACGGCAACGAGAATTGGGAATTCGACGAGTTGGGCTTCATGAAACGTCGCATTGCCAGCATTAACGACCTCCCGATTCGCGAGGATGAACGTAAATTTCATTGGCCTCTCGGTCGGCGACCAGACGATCATCCGGGGCTGTCAGAGCTAGGTTTGTAGGCATAAGGCCATTCCAGAGAAATAAATCCCTAATTTGCCAAGTCGATTTCTCTGGAATGGCTTGCACTTTTCCAGATCAAATTAGGGATTTTAATTGTTGGAAAAGCCTAATACTACTGTGCAGCAATATATTGTGAAACACAAAGGAAATTCGTTATATTTCTGGGCATATTGCTAACAAAACGCAAACAGAATGCAAAGGAAAAATGAGATAGACTCAGTAGATCCAAATTTCAGGTTTTGAGAGAGAATTCTGGCTAAACAGTTGACATAAATACAAATTTGCCGGTCGATATCTAGTTTTTGCGTTAGATTTGGGCGATTTTCAGATATGAAATAGGTTGTTTTCTGTAACCGAAATCTGAATAAATGACTCCAAAATCCCTGCAATCTCGACTGAAAATCGCCAAAAACGCCAAATTTGGATCTACTGAGACTGAAGAGCCAATAAAATGAAGCAGTCTTCGATGAAAGGAAATCAAGATGAAACTTGCTCAAACAGTCAATCAATATGACTACAGCCAACTGGAAAGCCCGCCGCTGCTGGAACTGACAGAAGAGCAACTGGCGGCACTGGCCGACCAACTCCAGGAGTATCATGCCATATATAGTCCATACTTCAGCCATGTGGCTCAGAGAGCATGCGTACCACTACATGCGAGGCTTGTTAGACCCCGAAATCAAACGCAAATCGGCCGAGAACATCGCGCTGGCGACAGTAGGAGAATCGGGTGTACGCCCCCTGCAAAGCTTTGTGGGTCAGAGCCGCTGGAGCGGTGAAGCGATGCTGGCGGAACATACTCGACAGACAGGTGAGTTGTTGGGAGATGCAAATGGCGTCTTACTCCTGGATGGGAGCGACATTCCCAAGCAAGGAGAAGAGTCAGTGGGCGTCAAGCGGCAGCGGTGTGGCGAACTGGGCAAGATCGCCAACTGTCAAGCCGGAGTCTTCCTGGGATATAATAGCTCTCATGGCTATACCTTACTGAACTGTCGGTTGTATATCCCCCAAGAATGGTTTAGTGATGAGTATGCAGAGAAGCGGTACAAAACCGGTCTTCCCACTGACCTGACCTTCCAAACAAAAAATGAATTGGCTTGGTCCATGATTGAGCAGACGCACGCCCTGGGTGCGTTGCCCATCCGCTGGATCACTATGGATGAAGCCTTTGGCAAAGATACTCATCTGCTTGACTGCATTGATGGCCAAACCGCTTACAGCTACTTTGCTGAAGTGCCCAAAGAGACTCGTGTCTGGACCTCCAGCCCCCAGACCTATCTGCCCGCATCATCTGGATGCGGGCAGCTCAAGCTCCGCGTCCGGCCTGGTGAACCTACGCCTCTCACCGTTGCTCAACTGCTGACACCTTCCAGGGCATGAGTGGCAACAGCATGTTCTCAAAGAGGGCTCCAGGGCTTCATCGTTGCTTCCATTGCTTGTCGCCGCATTGTCTCTGTCCGCAATGGGCTCCCGGTTCTGCTCTCTGGCTCATCGTCCGCCACAATCCCGATTGCTCTCTGCAATACTTTCTCTCCAATGCACTTGAGACTTCCTTGGATGACTTCGCCACTGTTTCTGCTTTGCGTTGGCCCATTGAAACCATTTTGAACAAAGCAGTTTCTCGGACTCAACGAATATGAAACTCGCAGTTGGCTCGGTTGGCATCATCATATGACCTTAGTCATTTTGGCCTTTGGTTTCTTGGCTCGTTCTCAGTTTTCCTCAAATATGATTGCCCCGCTCTCGCTTTTGCCACAGGTTGT
>JAHBNG010000182.1 GCA_019217005.1 Chloroflexi bacterium TSY | reverse complement strand
GATATGGCGCGGTTGCGTGGTTTGACCGGTCAGCCATTTGCCGGATGGTCTGTTTAAGAGCAAATGACAAATTCATTCCCATCTATTTCGATTATCATTCCCACCTTCTCTCGGCCAGCGGCATTACAGAAGTGTCTCGATTCACTGACGCGGCTTGCGTATCCAGTCGAGGAGTTTGAAGTCGTCGTTGTGGATGATGGTAGTCCAGATTCAATAAATCCACTCATTGAGACATTCCAAGTCAATCTGAACATATACCTCGTCCAACAACCCAACGCTGGACCCGCTACGGCCCGCAATACAGGCGCAGCCAAGGCCAAAGGACATATTTGGTCTTCACGGATGATGATTGCGCCCTGGCACCAGACTATCTGTCGAAATTAGCACATCGCATCAAGGACGAACCAGATGCAATGATTGGTGGACTCACCATCAATGCACTGCCAGATAATCTTTACGCAACTGCCAGCCAGCTATTGATTGATTATCTTTACGATTATTTCAATCGAGATCCAAAGAAGACGACGCTATTTGCATCAAATAATCTGGCAGTGCCTGCGACCCACTTCAAGGCGATGAACGGATTCGACACCGATTTTCCATTTGCCGCTGGAGAAGATCGCGAACTATGCGACCGCTGGCATGAGGAACGCAACATGACCTACGCACCGGAATTGATTGTCTATCATTCACACGCAATGAACCTGCGAAGCTTCTGGCGGCAGCACTTCAACTATGGTCGTGGTGCTTTACTTTCATCAGTTGCAGGCAAGCGCGGTCAGCCGCAATTAATGCAGAACCATTTTCGTTCTATCTCAACTTATTACGTTACCCTGGACTCGGAGGTTAGGGTGGCAAACCTGGCGGCTAGCACGCTTGCTTTTTGTTTCGCAGGTAGCGAATATGTTGGGTTTTTTCTGGGAAAGTGGAGTCAGAACGGAATATGAAGTATTAGAAAAAAAGAGCAAAACGAATAAATGGAACACCGTAAAATAAACCAATTACAAAATAGCGAGCGCCGACATTTTATCTTCTCTTGATGATGCTTTGCAGACGAGTTTTTGCCATGTGGTTCACTGGCGCAACCAATAGTACAAAGGTGCCTGTTCTCATCGCGTATACGCTGCTCGTTGGCCTTTTGTTCTATTTCTGCCAGCTCGTTGTCAACAACATCTGACATCGTGGCGGATCAGACGGCAAGACGGCCCGTCAGATGGATGATCGGACTATCGATTGGCGTTTTCTTGATCGGCATCCTCTATGCAATCTTCCAACGTATCTGGCTTTTGATGAGGAAATGTCCCACGCTGCGTCCAAATTAATCGCCGAAGAAGGGCTGCGTCTTCTTTCATCAATATCCACAACTCGGTTGGCTTGGTGCCCAGCATCCCCTCTCGTGGTTCTCATCAACGGTTTTGTTTACGATCTTGTTGGGGTCAACTTGGTCTACGCACGCATTGTGACGTTGCTTTTGCGATTGGTATTCTGGTCTTGACATATCAATTGGGGCGTCTATTCTACAACCGAACAACAGGGGTTTTGCAGCAGTTTCAATGGCCTCTTTTCCTCTCTTTGCGGCTGGGCACGACAAGCATGCTGGATATTCAAGTCACCTTTTTTGCACTCTTGGGCCTCTACTTTGGCGTCATCGCTCTCCGGAATCAATCGTATCGACAGGCGATTGCCGCTGGCTTCGCCTTTTCGGTCTCGTGACAAAATATACCATGCTGCTTATGGCACCGATTGTCCTTTGCTATTTTGTCTTACAAAGAAGGCTGATGCAGACGTTTCCCAGACTGATGATTATTGCCTTTGTGCAACCCTGATCTTGTTTGTCTGGCTTGGATTTGCCTATTCGTAGGGATATTAGCTGCTCAACAAGAGCGACTTAACTGGTTTGCTGGTCATATGACTCGACCCCAGAAAGTTACGCAACAGATTGCTGCCTCCCAAGGACACACGGCATCAAAAGCTCCTCAGGTTCGAGCAGAAAAAAAGCCGAAAATTCAACATACGGTTTCATTTTTCCGGCTGCGTGTCAAGTATGGCACGCGAGTTGCTCTCGAGACTCTGCTGACCCGCTTACCCTCTGCTCTCGGCGTCTATTCGATTCCGATTATGGCACTGGGATTGGTTGCCTTTTGGAAAAGACGCACTTGGACAGAGTGGTTCATCCTGGCCTGGATCGTTCTTATATGGGTACCCTTGCTGTTGACGTTGCCGGATCATCGATATTTTATGCTCTCGTTTCCAGCACTGGCGCTCTTGGCAGCCCATGGACTACAAGCGACTTCCGATCGGATGATGCAGGTTCTACTTCTTGCTTTACTCTATTGTGGTGGCTCTCTCTACCTTTTTGTAGATTGGTCGCGTGGCACACATCTGTTTTTGAATCAGATCGTTCGATAGGTGGTTTAAGTCAAATTTTGCTTAGACCTATCCGAAAAGTGGTTGGGAATCCGACCACCTTCTCGGGTGAGAATGCGTTGTCACAGAGCTTTTCGGATAAGCACTTAGATGAACATATTTGTTTTGTTAGTGTTTTGAAATATTCTTTTCTTGGAATAGTCGTTATACTGTTCGAGAAGTTCGAAGTACAGTATGAGAACAATGTTCATTCCGTAGCGTCATTGCCCCATTGTCTGCACTCCGCCGTATCTTCTTTTTACTGTAATAATTCTATCGATACTCGGGTCAACTTGAGAACCGGAGATTGCCTCTTTGGTGGAAATGTCAAAAAGTCCGCTTCCCAAGATGATTTTGGTACAGATTAGAATGACTCTCTTTCTATCTCAATCTGCCGCGATATCCACTGCAACATGAACGACTATCCGGTGCCTAGTTGTTGCTGGAGTTGATGGGGTTTTCACAAATTGCCCGAGTAATGGGATTCTGTATCCCATCTTTAGCTATGCAGCGCTGGTGCCAACCAAGACTCAAATTGCCGCAAAATCGCCTGATTTACCACATCGCATAGAAACTGTCCACCCTAAACCCAAATTGGGGAGGATTAGGAGGGATCAGAATACCAAAACCTAGTTTATGCTGTATATATGAAAGAACGAAAGATTCGTGTGGATCGATCTGCACGCGCCAGGTTTAATCCGCCGCCCCACACGCGTTCAACTGGGCCGAGCTACGGGCCTGTCATGGCATTCAATATGGCCTGGATGCATACACGCACGCTCCTATTTGGTTTGGTAAGCATTTCGCTCATCGTTGCTGTTATGCCTGGCATCCAAGCACTTGTGGGGCGAGAAACAATTAATGCAGTGGTAGAGGCGACAAATGGAACGTTCGATACCTTCATGCCGATCGGAATCTGGATCGGACTCAGTCTGTTGGTCGCGGTTGTTCAAAGCGCTGTTCAAGAAGGGAAGGCCTACCTGAGCAAACGCTTTGGTCAAGAATTGAGGTTAACTTGGATACGGTGCGCCACGCGACCGCTAGACCTAAGCCATCTAGAGGATCCTTTTCAGGATGTACTTGCGCGCGCAAAACCTTGAGTTTATTCAAAATGACGCCGAAGCTGTTATTCCGGCTAAGAAAAATCGTTTGGTTCAAAGAGATACTGAAGCGAATATTCAAACGAAGAAGACCGATGATTATTTCATATAGACATCAATTTATTTTATTAAAACCGCAAAACAGCCAGTACGTCTATTGAGATTGCTTAAGGCCAATCCAAAAAAATAAAATATACGCGAGAAGGTGTTAAACTAGCTCCAAAAGGAGCAAAATGACAATCTCGCCAGAAATGGTTGAAGTCTTGAAAGAGACGAAGGCCATGTGGATACGAAAGAAGGCACTTCATGGCCCAAACGGTCAAAACGATATGCGAAGGGAGTCCGACGAAAGCAGAACGAGAGTTGGGCTGGAATCGGGCGACGATAGCCAAAGCCCTGAAGAACTAGAAGGCGGCTTCATGTCGACCAAAGCCACCGACGTGGTCGCAAAAGCCGAAGACCATATCCCACTTTACTGGCCGATATGGTTGAAATCGCCGATCAATTCAGCCAGACCGATCCCACCTTCGACCCCAATTGTACACTCGACTAACCGCCGCCGAAATGCGTACCCAGCTCATCGAGCAGAAAGGATACACAGATGAGGAATTGCCTGGCGAAGAGGCCATCCGCTTGAAGCTCAATGAGTTAGGCTATGGCTCAAACCGGGTCAAAAAAGTCAACCAGTGAAAAGATCCCAGAGACCGATGCGATCTTTGATAGAATTCATCAGATCAATCAAGCGGATGCAGACGAGACGGTTCTGCGCCTCTTGGGATGCCAAAGCGACGATTTTACTTGACCGTTTCTCGAGAGAAGGGATAAGTCGAGTGGTTGTCAAAGCGCTCGATCATGACTTTCAAGATAAGAAGACCGAGAAAGTCACCTTTTGGCATTTACCTCCCTTCAACCAAGGAACTTTTCTTTTTACTTGACTCAGTCGAAAGTGACGAGTGACTGTATTGTCGACTGCCTGATTGATTTTGGGAAAGCGTACGTGAACACTTTCCTCACGTCAAGACCCTCGTGATCAATCAGGACAATGGTCCCGAAAATCATACCCGTCGGACTCAGTTTATGTATCGTCTCACTCAGTTTGTTGAGCACTATCGTCTCTCTATTCAGCTCGCCTGCTACCCTCCTTATCACAGTAAATACAACCCCATCGAACGGGTTTGGGGCCATCTTGAAAAACACTGGAACGGTTCTTCTCGATTCTCTTGAGACTGTTCTCTTTTGCCCGTTCTTTCGCTTTAACCAACTACAACCCTTCGTTCACCTGAATTCCACTCTTTATGAGACCGGCGTCAAACTCACTCAGAAAGAGATGGACCGTTTGGAACAACGCTTCCAACGTTTACCTGGTTTAGAAAAATGGTTTGTCCTTATTCCCCCTCTCCATTCTCTCGTTCGCGTAGAACTTTACTTTCTGGTAAAAGAAAAGAGATGAGGTGAGAAATGTGACAAAAAAGCGGTTAGCAGTTCATCCTAAAGGTAGAGAACCCAAAAAGGAGGAAGGAATGCTAACCGCGCCAGAAATAACTATAGCAGTACTGATGAATGTATTGCAAGTAACGCCGATGGGAACAAACGTAAATGTAATGCGTCTGATGTGGGCAATGCTGAATGGGTCGTTTCTGAAAAGTCGAGGAGCAATCCATAGCGCATTGAAAGAAAGCGGGTTTGAAGATGAGGAGCTCCGGCGAAGCTGGTGGAGCTCGATATGGATCATGGGATATCACAAGTCTGCTGGGGTCGTGGCAAGAAGAAGTGGAAAGGGGAATGGGAGGCAAAAAAGTTAGAAGGGTACCGAGTGAAAAGCATAGATATCACAGGGTTCTGGCGACCGAAGCTGCAAGGGAAAGTGAACCGACTCTATAACTCAACGGCTCGTCGGGCATTGCCCGCGCTCATCTTTGGAGTGATGATAAGCTCGGGGGAGATAGGCGGGAAGCGAGTGCCACTGCTCAAGGCAATCATGAGATGCACGGTTGGAACAAAGGAAAGTGAGTTTCGGAAAAAGCTGCTGAAGAGACGAAGAAATCACTGGAGTCAGACGAAGTGGCGGTGGTCGATGCCGGGTTTACAATCAGAGAAATGCTAGAAAGCGGCATAGACCGATTTGTCCTGCGGGAAGCGACTCGAGGCTACAACTCCGGACTCGTCTGGTCGCTTTCTCTATAGTGGTCGCCTGATTTGCTATCAAGCATGGCACAATCTCGTCCCCAGAACAACCAAGGTGGATACAGCCAACCGTACCTACTCGATTTACGTCATTCATGATCGGCCTACAACACACCTTTGGTTTTGGCGACCGTTATGACTTTGCAGCCTGAAACCATTTATCTTGTCTACCTGGAACGCTGGCCTGTTGAACCTCCCCCCTTGGCTTCCAAGCAGATGATTGGCTTACATCGTCAATTTGTTCATGCCGATGAGGCTTGTTTCCGCTTACCTGAACTGGGGCTGCTGGCTGGCAATCTTCTTTCCCATTTAGCCGCTTCTCTTCCTCCCATACCGACTGGCTACTGGGATCGAGAGCCTCAATCCACTCCCGGCAGGCTGCGCCGTGTTCTCTCGAGTGCTCTTTTTCCAACTCCTGACCAACTCGACCCTGACTTTCGGAAAAAGGCCTCGGTTTCACACCATTTCCCTAAAGGCGTTCTCGCTCATCGCCGCCTCAATGCCGCTGCTTAAACTAGCCGAGCACTATTTTTACATTTTATCCCGTTTTTTCAGGGTGGATTCTTTTTTCCGCCCCTTTCGGTTTGCCCTTTGTCACTCAAGCCTTTACCAGAAAGTAAAGTATAATTATTTTTTTGGTTTAGCCTTATCAGAATATTGTGGATCAGAAGACCTGATCACGCCTATAAGCCCTGAAGATGAAATCAAGAGACAAGAGTTGGGATTTAGAGGTTCCCAAAACTATAGGATTCCCCTAAACAAATATTCAAAGCAAGATATTTTGAATTTACTATTTCGCCGCAAGCGAATTTACTTCTGTAGCCATGCTGCTGCTACATTTATCATGAAGTATATAAATCCAGACATATGGAATAACTATTACAAGTTTTGCTTCGAACGAAACCCTTGGGATAAAGTCATTTCGTACTATTACTGGCGGTATAGGTCTAAGACACCTCGCCCATCAATATCAGAATTTATCCAGTCTGGCGAAGCAAATACAGTGCGGGGATTCAACCTCTACACGTTCTCTGGGGAGATCGTGGTTGATACCGTCTATAAGTACGAGGAGCTACATTACGCTATGGATGATATCTATCAGCGCATAGGATTGGGAACAAAACCATCGCTCCCACATGCAAAGGGTCACTATAGAAAGGACAGGCGGAGCTATCGAGATGTACTTGATGAACGCGATAAAGAGAAGATTGCCCAGGATTTTGCCAGGGAAATCGCTTACTTTAACTATGCCTGGTAGTAGTTTTATCTGTCATTAGAGCTGAACCGGAAATAAAGCCGTGAGGTTCGGTTCAGCTTCAAGGCGCGTGAAGCGCATAAGTTTACGGCTCAATTTAATTCCCGCTCCTTAGATGGTGCAAACAAGATTAGAAACAGACTTGAACTAGAAATTGGGCTTTTCCAAAAAATAAACTACCCAAAAGTTAGTGCAGAAAAGCCAAGCCATTCCAGAGACGGCCAGCTAGCCGCGGGTAATTATTTTTTTGGAACGGCCTTGGTCGAAAGGACGAAGACAAATGCTCTTATTAATAAGTGGACACTCTCGGTCTGGAACGACATTACTCCAAAGGCTCTGTAATGGACACCCTGATATTGCTACAACGCTTGAGTTTTCTAATTTTATCTATGTCAATCGTTCCTACCTGCAAAATGTCTACCACCTTCTTTATAAATGTTGGTATGTAAAACACTATTTTTGGAACCCGCCTCCTGAACAGAAGCCTTGGCACCGATCCTGGCAAAACTTTGTTTTTGCCTTGCGGTATTTAATGCACTTGGGTTTATGTAAGAAGCTGAGATCGGTTGATTTTGCTAGTGCCGAAAAGGCCTTTCATGCTTGTATGCCAGCAGTACAGATTATTGGTGACAAATTTGGCATTTATCAAAGAAAGCTAGATTTATATAAAGAAGTCGATAATCTTGCCATTTTGATTATCTACCGAGACTGTCGAGATGTTACCCAATCGGTATTGAAGAAAGTAGAAACTGATTGGCGTTCTAGGGGCTTTGCAAAAAATATGGACACGGTAGAAAAAATCGCCAAACGTTGGGTCAAAGATATTGAAAATATGGAACAACATGCGAATCAAATCCATATCATTCGTTATGAGGATTTGATTCGCGACCCAAAGCGAGAGATGGTTGCCGTTGGCGAGTACTTAAACGTTGATCCAAACAGCTTCCCTGTGGATATAGTTCGTGGAGACAGCATTGGAAAATATGAACAGGCCCTTTCTGAGGAGCAGTTGGTGGTTGTTATGAAAATTGCAGGTCCCACCATGAAGCGATTGGGGTATTGCTAGGCGGAAGCGTTAAAACGTCAAGGAAAATGATTTCTAAAGGCAGTCGATACTAATGAATGTTCCGTTAAAAATGGCCAAAAGCGGTATATTGAGCAATTATGATTATGTCCCAAAAGGGTTCTAAATGCGTAATACAGTAGGCGAGCAACCTTACAACAGAATTATCATCAAAGCGGATGTCGAGTGGCACGTCATCGACTGGCGCGAATTGTGGCAATACCGCGAGTTATTTTTTTTCAGCTACGGCAAAAGTCGGGTACAAAAAATGACCATAAGGGGTGAAATCCTAGAGCAGCCCTCTGTTTGCATGAAAAATTTGTACCCGACTTTTGCTGCTACTGTTTTTTTTCTGGTATGGCGGGATATAAAGACGCTTTATTCGCAGTCCATCTTGGGGTTCATCTGGGCAATTGTCCCTCCACTATTCGGGATGGTTGTTTTTACGGTAGTTTTTGGCAAGCTGGCCAAAATTAGCTCCGACGGAGTTCCTTACGCGATTTTCAGCTATGCAGCTCTTGTGCCCTGGGGCTACTTCGCTGGGTCAATGACCAGTTCAAGCAGTAGCCTAACCGGCCGCACCGAGATGGTCTCCAAGGTCTATATCCCTCGCCTGATCATCCCGATTGCACCCGTATTAGCCAAGCTGGTCGATTTTTGCTTGGCGATGATGCTTCTGGGGGGTCTAATGGCTTGGTTCCGGATTGTGCCGACGACGGGGGTACTTATCCTGCCGTTATTGATACTATTGATGATCCTGACGGCGGCAGGACTAGGGATGTGGCTGACAGCCCTAGCGGCGCAGTACCGCGATGTCCAATATGGCTTGGGGCTAATCGTACAAATGCTCCAATTTGCCTCCCCGGTGATCTATCCTACCAGCTTGGTTCCTGAGCCTTATCGTTTGCTCTACGCACTCAACCCAATGGTGGGCGTCATTGAAGGGTTTCGCTCGGCGTTGCTAAATACGAATTCCATGCCTTGGGATTTGTTGCTGGTTGGGACGGCGACAGCCGTCCTTATCGCCAGCAGCGGTATCCTATATTTCCAGCGTACAGAACGAATTTTTCCAGCGTACAGAACGAATTTTTTCGGATGTGATATAACGATGTCTGATATTGCCATTCGAGACGATGACTACATGTCAGATATCATCTGGGCGTTAAATGATGTCTCATTTGAGGTCAAACGGGGTGAGGTGGTTGGCCTTATCGGTCGCAATGGGGCGGGCAAAAGCACGTTGCTGAAGATACTTTCTCGCGTAACCCATCCCAGCCGAGGGCAGATAGAGCTATATGGGCGTCTTGCTAGTCTACTCGAAGTTGGCACTGGCTTCCACCCTGAACTCACAGGGCGAGAGAACATTTATATGAACAGTGCCATTCTAGGCATGAAGAAGGCCGAAATTGATCGTAAATTTGATGAGATTGTGGATTTTTCCGGTGTGGAAAAGTTTATCGACACCCCCGTGAAACGTTATTCCAGCGGCATGCGAGCGCGGCTTGGATTTTCGGTGGCCGCATACTTGGAATCAGAGATTATGATTGTGGATGAGGTGTTGTCGGTGGGTGATGTTGCCTTTCGGCGCAAATCTCAGGATAAGATGAGAAATGCAGCCCAGACTGGTCGAACCGTATTATTTGTCAGCCATAACCTGACAATGATTTCGGCTCTTTGCCAACGGGTTCTCTATTTAAAGAATGGCAAACTAGAAATAGATGCGGACACAGAAAAGAGCATAGCGCGGTACGTAATGGATATGGAGAACCTTACGCAGACGCCGCTTTCTGAACGGACGGGACGTGAGGGCAGTGGGCATGTTCAAATCACGAACTTGCGCTGGCTTGATGCAAAAACGCTGTCTCCTCTGGAGTGCGTCAGAACTGGTCAAGAGGTCTATCTAGAAATAAGTTATGAGACGGCCTCCATCCACCAAAAAGTAATGGATAGCCTCGAGGTTAACATTAGTATTCGTACCGAATTAGACCAAGTCGTCATCGTCCTTAATAGTCGGCTGGCAAATAATGCTTTTGATCAGCGTTTACCTTCCACGGGTCAACTCTACTGTCATCTCGAACGCTTCCCATTGATGACGGGGCGATATTTCGGCCAGTATGCCATTCGGCTGAATGGCATACTGGCCGATCGAGTTCGGAACGCCTTTACACTGGAGGTTGAATTAGGTGATTTCTTTGGTACAGGTCAGGTCAATCATGGAATTCGGCAGAGCGTTTGTGTACCTCAAACCTGGCTAGTTGATATCTAAGGGCGATGATAATGATCGAGGCCGCATTATGAAGAAACGTGTATTGCTGCATGGAGGGCTACATAAGACAGGAACGACCACCATTCAGCACCTAATCAGAAGAAACCACGCCAGGGCTTTGAACCACGGTGTGTTCGTTCCACCGCCGGATAAAAACAATAAAGAGAAGTGGTTTGGATCACTTCATGGCGGTCTGCATTTGATTACCAAAGAGCTTCTTGAAGGAAGGGCAACTGGGACAGCTCAGAAAAGCAAATTACGACTGCTTCTTGAAGATTTCGAAGCAAGCCAATGCCACACCTTGTTCTTGTCGTCAGAAGGGTTCAGTCTATTAGACGCAAAGCAATTGTCCATGCTAAGAGCCGAACTTGCGACTTACGACATTCAGGCCGTTCTCTTTTTTCGGCATCCTATTCTACATATCCAATCTTGGTACTGTTCACGTGGATCAAGTAAGTCCATATCGCCAGACGCTTTCTTATGGCGTTATGCTGGCAATAATTTATATAAGCATCACACTGGTAATAATTTGTATGGTGACATAGCGACGAGATGGCTGAATGTGTTTGGCTCAAATACCAAGATTCTGCGCTATGAGAATTATCAATCAGTGACCACGCCAATGTTGGAACTGCTTGAATTAGGACATTCATTGGGGATGCTGGACGATACAAACCTTGGTCGCCGCAAATCGCTTACGCCTGACCTCGCGATTCTCAATCATAGATTAACGTCTTTCTTTTCCTCGATGTCCCATAGTGATTATAAGGAACATATCTACAACAATGTTCTTCGGCTTGGGGAAACCGAAGCATATCGTTCACTCAAAGAGACCTACGCGCCCTCAAACTTGCTCTTTTCTGCGTGGACCCAAAAAGCATATCTATTCGCTGCAAGAAGACAACTGAATCGACTAGAGCAAGTTATTGAGCCCCCATTGTCCGAAGCCGAATGTTATAGCAAGGTAATTCAAGGGAACCAGCCAAGCGAAGCCTTCATATTAGACTTGATTAATCTATTCGGAAAAACCTTCCTTCCTCAAGAAATAATGGACAATTACACTGATTAAATTGCCGGAAAAGTCTTCAATAGATTCAATAGATACTCACTCTTCAAATCTTGCCTGGGAAGAAAAAGGATAAACATTGCCCTGTTTTATCAATCCATCACGACAATATTACATTTCCACCAGCTATAAGGTGTTATACACCCTGCTATATCATCAACCCTCTCTACATATGGTTGCCATGTCCCGAGTAAATCTATCTATCTTCCTGCAACGATCTATCTCTTTTTGGCGATTCCCGCATTTTCTACTCGTTCGCAATCCATACCAACGAGCCGTGTCGTTCTATAAAGATAAATTCCGCCATGCACCATCTGTGAAACTATATAAGTATGATGACTTGCAGGTTTGTCAGCGCCTATTTTTCCCCTACCTTCAGATCGGCTCCCAGGACTCACCAATAATAATTCGCGAGAAGTTATTGAGCTTATCCTTTGCCCAATTCATTACGTTGTTGCCCAATGTCTATCAACAGGACGTGCATCTTCGTCCCCAAGTGATGACTAGACAAATTTATTTCCGAGGTAAACCTGCTTTCCCACTCAAGATTGACCGAATTTTGAAGGTCGAGTCTACAGATACGCTACATATCATGTATGATCAGCTAGGTCTTGACCTATCCAGAAAGTACAACAGCACAAGTGACGTGCCATTTACAGATTCGTGGATACCGCGTTTGCGCACCGTTGTCAACGAGTTGTACCAAGCTGACTTTGAGGAATTTGGGTACGAAATGCACACGAAGGAATGAAGATTAAATAAAACCGTACTGTCATTCTTGAGTGAAACGAAGAATCTTACGGCTTTATTTAATTCCGAATCCTAAGGAACGTCCCACATCAAGTCAAAGTCATATTTAATTTCTTTATTCACAGGCTTCCAATGAGTAACCACAAACCACTTGTATCCGGCATTATTATCTTTCTGAATGCTAAAAAATATCTAGCTGAAGCCATTGAAAGCGTCTTGGCCCAGACCTACGACAACTGGGAGCTATTTTTAGTTGACGATGGCTCGACCGATGGCAGCACAGCAATTGCCCAAGACTACGCTCGTCAACATTCCCACAAAGTGTTTTATCTTGAGCACGAAAACCACCAGAATCGCGGGAAAAATGCCTCGCGCAATTTGGGTGTTGCGCAAGCGCAAGGCAAGTACATTGCCTTACTCGACGGCGATGATGTCTGGTTACCAGACAAACTAGCAGAGCAAGTAGCCATCCTGGAGCAGATGCCTGAAGCGGGCATGCTCTATGGCCGCACACAGCTTTGGGTCAGTTGGACGGGTGATGTAGAAAAACTGGAGCAGGATTCATTTTCTGATTTGGGTGTTGCGCCTGATACCTTAGTCCAGCCACCTCGCCTTTTAATGCTCCTGTTAGAAGGGATAACACAAACCCCCACCACCTGCAACGCGATTTTACGCAAGTCAGTTTTTGATGAAATTGGTGGCTTTGATGAAGACTATCACGACATCTTTGAAGACCAGATCTTTTTCGCCAAAGTTGAATTAGCATACCCCGTCTTTGTTGCTGATAACGTCTGGGCTAAGTATCGCCAACATCCAGAGTCCAGCTTCGCGCAGTACTCGGAAGCCAGAATAAAAGATAGAATCATCCGTTATTCCACCAGACTAAAATTCCTAAAGTGGCTCGAACGTTACTTACAGGAACAAAACATCAAGCAGGATGCTGTGTGGACCGATCTCCAAGCCAGACTAAAATCCCCAAGACGAATATTACGGTTACTGCAAATACCGATACTGGGAAACTTGGTGAATCTTTGGCTAGATAATCTAGGGCTGCTGCCCCAGATAATCCTGATTATTGGACGGCGAACGTTGCCGGCATCTGTCCGCGATTGGTTATGGGTAAAGTTCGGAAAGAGACTTTATACCTAAATTTTCTTTATACCTTAAGGCTAATCCACAGAAATAATTACCCAATACTAGAACAATTATCTCGACTAGTACACGCACCATGAATCACGCAGCACCACGGGTAATTAATTTTGTAGAACGGCCTAACAGGACATACTGACATGAGAACACGTTCGACTAGCATATACAAGCTAGACAGAAGAAGCTGGATGATGCAAGGCGTCTATCATGCCATACACCGGATTCCATTTCTGCCCTCGGCTGGGCGCTATAACCTATCGATCAGTCACGACAAAAAATTTATCTGGTTTCGGGTGGCCAAAGTCGGGACACAAACGATCTATCGTCTGGACTTTAAGAGAAACAAAATTACCCTTGATGCTGAATATGCGTATTCGATGCGCTACCCATCAAACTTATATCGTGATTATTTCAAATTTGCCTTCGTCCGCAATCCTTGGGATCGCCTTGTTTCTTACTGGCAATTTAGGGTGTTCAGGTATCCAAGAGATGATTTTAGTGAAGCTGAACTTGAACAAATGAAGGATTTTAGGAACTTTGTTGACTACGTTGCTGATTTTGAGGTAGAGACCTGCCGCGATATTCACATTCGATTGCAATCAGCTTTGATCGATCTGAATGAAATCGACTATTTGGGTCGCATGGAAACCTTTGATGATGATGCGCATAAAATCTTCCATCATTTAGGTATAAAGTCAAGAGATTTGGTGCCCGAGAATGTCAATCCCGACAAACGGCCTTACCAAGAATTTTACGACACCCACTTAGTGGAAAAGGTCGGTCAAATTTATCAGAAGGACATTCAGTTATTTGGCTACAGATTTTGAAGCAGTCGACCACTTCTAATGGCCTATGGCGAGGAAACACTATCCTCGTCAAAGTGTTGTATCGTGATCGATCGTCATGACGACAGTTCAAGCATCCGTTATCATTCCATCATACAACGCCAGCAGCACTATCCGGCAGTGCCTTTCTGCTTTGGAAAGGCAGTCGAATCGACGCGAATTTGAAATCATCGTTGTTGACAGCTCTACAGACGATACGCCAACGATTGTCAGCCAAGAATTTCCCACGGTCCAGTTCCACCACTTTGCGGAGCGTAAGCATGCGGGAGGCGCACGAAATTTTGGTGCTGCGCAATCCTGTGCAGATCTTCTAATCTTTATTGATGTAGACTGTATGGTTGAAGAAAATGGCGTAGCGCAAATCATTAGTGCTCACGCCAGGACAAACCACCCTGTTGTGGGTGGTGCGCTCACCAATGGGAATCCCCACAGCTATGTGGGATGGGCATATTACTTCAGCAGTTTTAGTCAGTGGATGCCCCAAAAGGATGAATGTGAACGGATAGACATTCCGACTGGCTGCATGTCGGTAAAAAGATGGGCCTTTGAGCAATATGGGCCTTTCCTAGAAGATGGCCTATGCGAGGATACCGCGTTTAACTGGGTGCTAGCTGCCGCCGGGCATACCGCCCTATTTGTGCTGTCAATCAGAGTGGCCCATATCAATGTTGAGCAACTTAGTCTTTTTTTACGGCACAAAGTCAAGCATGGCAAGACCTTCGCCCAAATTCGCATTGCGAAGAAAGCAGTGCCTTTCAGGCAGCTTTTGCTCTATCTCCTCGGCTCGCCCCTTCTTCCATTTCTGTTTCTATACCGGCGAACCCAGGATGTACGAAAGTCAAACATCTATCATGCCCAGTATCTGCGTTCTCTGCCACTGGTTTTCCTGGGTATCATCTGCTGGTCTTTTGGAGAGTTTCTCGGCTATCTGGCGGCAACGGTGTCGGCGACTTCTGAACCGTCAGACTAAATTTATGGTTTTTTGTCTTATCGTCTATGCAGATGCATTCTATTCAACCATCTTTTTCTATCATCGTTTCCACATATAATCGCCCTCGACAACTGAATAACTGTCTTCAATCTCTCGCCAGCCTAAACTATCCACGCGATTGTTTTGAGGTGATTGTCGTCCACGATGGCGATGATCTATTCACCCAGCCGATAGTGGAAGAACCCCAATACCAGATGAATGTGACCAAAGTTCGACAAAAAAATGGTGGACCAGCCTCTGCTCGCAACACCGGAGCGGCCAACGCCACAGGACAGTATCTTGTTTTCACAGATGATGACTGTACTCTTGCACCGGACTATCTGACAAAGCTGGAAACTCGATTTAGGGAGGCCCCCTATAGCATGATTGGTGGTCGGACGATCAACACCCTAACGAACAATCTATATGCAATAACCAGCCAGCTTTTGGTGGACTATTTCTATCAATATTACAACAAGATTCCCGAGCAATCTTGCTTCTTTGCCTCGAACAATCTTGCTCTGCCAGCTGGCGATTTTGAGAATTTGGGAGGGTTTGACACAAGCTTTCCTCTTGCCGCGGGCGAAGACCGTGAACTTTGCCACCGGTGGCTGACCGCAGGTCGAGGAATGTTCTATGCGCCGGAATTGATCGTCTATCATACCCATCAGATGAATCTGAGCCATTTCTGGCGGCAGCATTTCAACTATGGACGGGGTGCGTTTCACTTTCATCGGATGCGAGACGAAGACCAGCGAGGAACGCCAGAACCATTTTCGTTTTATCTCAACTTATTGTGCTATCCATTGACCCAGGATCTGAAGTGGCAGACCTGGCTGCTTGTAGACTTGCTTTTTGTTGCGCAGGTGGCGAATACATTAGGTTTCTTTTGGGAAGTGCAGAAAAAAACGCAAATAGCAAGCATTAATAGATGGAAAACCGTAAAATAACCCAGGTACAAAATCTGGTCTTGATGATATTTCCGCAGGTGAGCTGGCTCGCTGCCATGTGGTTCATTGGTGCAACAAGCAGTGCAAAAACAGCTATTCTATAGCCTTTTTGGAAGTTCGGTGGGAAAGGAATTCCCTTTCGCTGCATAAACGCAGCTACGAATTCAAAACAGAGTTTGCTGAGCTAGGACTCAATTCAGGGGCGATTGTCGTACCGGTATTTACGTCGATGGATCGGAAGGGGAAGGTCGAAACAAGGTTCTTTAAACCTGCACGCTATATGCTCTGAAGAGCGAGAATGGGAAGGGGATAGGCAAATGTCAATTTGCCACACGCTTAGAAACAGAACGACAATCCACCGCGCATAACGATCCTACTAGAACCACAAATCAGCAATGCTTTGTCAGAAATTTGAAAGACTGTCGGCTTGGAAATTTTGCTATACTAATCTCGAAAATGGAAGTACAGTGTATGAATCAAGCCATCTATTACACAGAGTTGTATCTGGGAATACTGGACATTATTTGTTATCCCCAAGGCAAATAGCCTGGTAACTTTTCTTCATCATGGTAGTCACCCCGTTTTACATCGCTTCGCTGTATCTTTAACCTACTATCGTGCCTGTTGACGTTGTTGAAGCAACAAGATTCGAATTGGCCTACTGCGAATAAAATGCATGGCGATATATCCATTTAAATTTCGCTCTGTATAAAACGTTGGCTTCATTTGCTAGAGCCACGGAAAAAATCATGCGTCGTTAAAACCGCAGTAGAGAAGGCTGATATATCAATAGCACAAAGGCACTATAG
Organism: Chloroflexi bacterium TSY; assembly: GCA_019217005.1. The sequence continues at coordinate 5,281 of JAHBNG010000182.1, read as the reverse complement.
ACAAATCTTATAAATCCTATAAACAAAGATAAGGTTGACAACTACCTGAACATAACATTTCGCTCATCAGACGAAATTTTGCAAACGCAACATTTTGCGGGTCTACGCGACAAAGTGTATCAAAGGAAGCGACTGAAGGCGCCGAAGCGGCCTTACCCAGAACATGGTTTCAACCTGTTCTCCCGCTTTCTCGCGTAGACCCCATTTTGCATGCCAACCAAGTTCCATCGCTGTCGTCTTATACTCTTGCAATAGACATTTTACAACGGCGAGTATCGCCAGCATCTGGAGGTCATCCGCAACTATCTCGAAGGCTTTGAGAGCTTGCAGACCATCGGCAGCAACGGCATGCACTGTTACAACAATCAGGATCACCCCATGCTGACGGGGGTTTGTCGCTATCACCGCTTGTTCGCACTTGGCCACCTTTACCCATCTGGCGATTGGACCAACCCGCGGTTGAACTGAAGGAAACTCAAATGGACAATCCAAAGATATTGTGCATTCATCAACTTTTTGAGACTCAAACTGAGCAGACACCTGATGCAAATGCCATCATCTTTGAAGATGAACAGTTGACATACCAAGAGTTAAATCAACTTTCTAATCAACTAGCCAATTATCTGCGCGCTCTGGGTGTTGGGCCAGAAGACTTAGTCGGCCTCATGCTAGGACGCTCTGCACAAATGATTATCGGCATAATGGGCATTCTCAAGGCAGGTGCAGCTTATGTCCCGATGGACCCTCACTATCCGAAAGATAGACTTGCATTTATGCTGCAGGATACGCAATGCAATGTCTTGCTGACAGAAGAATCACTTAAGGAAAATCTTCTAGCTATAGAGGAAACAGTAGCGCCTGCCGTAAGAATGGTCTGTATCGACACCGATTGGCCTCTCATTGCCGAGTTGGGTATGCACAACCTGACAACGATGACGGTGGCTGATAACTTGGCCGTCGTCATGTACACTTCTGGCTCGACAGGCGTGCCAAAGGGCGTCATGCTCACCCACGCGAATCTGTTTCACTTTGTCCAGGCAGTACGTTTGACACTAGGCATTAGCAAGCACGATGTTTATCTTCATTCAGGCTCAATTACCTATGCTTTGTCCATTCGACAGTTGATGGTTCCGCTCTGTCATGGCACTACCCTGGTAATGGCCTCTTCTACCCAATTGGTCGAGCCTCTTTGCTTGTTTGAGTTGATTAAACAGAAGGGCGTAACCCGAATGGACTTTGTGCCTTCCTTCTGGCGAAGCTGTAACCAAGCCTTGGATGAATTAGCCCCCGCAGAGAGGGCAGAATTGCTCGATAACCAGTTGCAACATATTGTCTGTGTTGGAGAACCGCTCCTGTCTGATATTCCCCGAAAATGGACTGTGGACTTCAGACACAATGCCCAGCTTACCAACATCTTTGGCCAAACCGAGACGACAGGTCTGGTCGCTGCCTATCCGATACCGACATCCTCGATGTCAGACAATGCCGAGGAGCAGCAGATAAACGTTGTCCCCGTCGGACGCCCAACTGCCAATACAAAACTCTATATTTTAGACGACGCAATGCAACCTGTACCTGCCGGGGTTCCGGGTGATCTATACATTTCGAATCCTAGTATAGCGAGAGGCTATTTGAACCACCCTCAGTTAACGGCTGAGAAGTTTATTCGTAATCCCTTCAGTGATCGCGCCTCGATCAATGTAACACCTCTGCCAGATTCTGACGGTAGCGGAATAGAGGAGAAAGTACACGCCCGTTTTTATCGTACTGGCGATATCGCTCGCCTTCTCTCTAATGGAAATCTGGAGTTGATGGGGCGACGTGATCATCAGGTTAAGCTGCGTGGGATGCGCATTGAACCTGGCGAAATTGAGGGGGCTATCCTATCCCACGAAGCGGTGACCCAATGTACCGTCACTACGGACGCAGAAGAGCCGCATGAGCACAAGTTGAAAATATCTAGTGCCACGAACTCCAGTACAGAGAGTCGGAAACGCTTGATAGCCTACTATGTAGCGCATAATACCCTTCTTCCTGCCGGGTTGCGAGCCTTTCTACAAGAGAAATTACCTGCTCATATGATTCCAACGGTGCTTGTGAGAATTGAAACGATGCCGCTCACGCCGAACGGCAAGATTGATCGCCTGGCCTTACCGCCGCCATTATCTGTGGGGGACAGCACGACCTATACGCCTCCAAGAAACAGTACGGAGCAACTTATTTGTAAGATACTGGAGGAGTTACTTCAGGTACAGCAAGTCGGCGTTCATGATTACTTCTTAGATTTGGGACTCCATTCCTTACACCTGGCCCAAATTCAGAGCAAGCTAACCGAACTATTGAGCAAAGAGATTCATATGATCGACCTGTTGAATCATTCAACCATCAGTTCCCTGGCGAAATATCTTAGCCAGGTATCAGATGACCAGACGTCTGAGCAGAGAGAGCGAAGTATCAGTCGAGCAGACAAACGTAAAGCGAAACGGCGACAAAGACAACAGCGTCACATTGCTCAAAAGCGGAGGAGTGCAGTATGAGTGACCCTAGATCAAACGTGTCTAGCGCTGGCGATGGTATCGCCATTATTGGGATGGCTTGTCGTTTTCCTGGGGCCAGAAACATTAAGGAATTTTGGCGAAATCTGTCTAATGGAACTGAATCCATCTCATGTTTTTCTGATGATGAGCTAGAGAGATCGGGTATTGATCCGATGTCGCTCCACGACCCTAACTACGTGAAGGCGGGAGCTGTCTTGGCAGAGCCTATTGCAGAATTTGACGCCGACTTCTTCAACATCAGTGCACATGAAGCAGAAATGATGGATCCGCAGCATCGCATCCTCTTGGAATGTGCGTGGGAAGCGCTAGAGAGCAGCGGATATACATCCCAACAGTATGAGGGGGCGAGATTGGGGTCTATGTTGGTTCACGAATCAGCGAATACCTACTATTTAACCAGCCACCACCCGATCTAGCGGGGATAGAGGCCGGTTCAGCAGTGACTAATCTCCAACGTCTGTTTGGCACGGACAAAGATTATTTGGCCACACGCATCTCCTTCAAATTGAACTTGAAAGGGCCGAGTCTCAACGTCCAAACCGCTTGTTCCACCTCCTTGGTGACCGTCCATCTAGCCTGCGAAAGCTTACTCAACGGTGAATGCGACGTGGCGTTGGCCGGTGGCGTTTCGGTCAGGGTACCGCAGAAGGCCGGTTATCACTATACCGAGGGAATGATCTTTTCTCCTGACGGCCATACGCGTGCGTTCGATGCCAAAGCTGGCGGCACCATCTTCTCATCTGGGGCGGGCATCGTGGCATTGAAGCGCTTGGAAGAAGCCCTTAGCGATGGCGACACGGTTCTAGCCATTATCAGAGGATCCGCCATCAACAACGATGGGGCGGAAGCAAAAGTGGGGTATACCGCCCCCAGCTTGAATGGTCAGGCGGATGTCATCACCCAGGCTCTGGCTGCCGCCGACGTAGCGCCGGAAACTGTCACCTACATCGAGACCCACGGTACCGCAACGGCTTTGGGTGACCTGATCGAATTGTCTGCCTTGAAAGAGGTGTTTGCCGGTACTGCGCCGGGCCAGATTGCCATCGGATCGGTCAAGACCAATATCGGCCATACAGTACAGGCGGCGGGGATTGCCAGCCTGATCAAGACCGTTCTGATGCTGCAACATGGTCAACTCGTGCCCAGCCTCAACTTCGACGCCCCCAATCCGCAACTCGACCTGGCCAACAACCCATTTTACGTGAATACGACAACCCAAGAATGGACATCACAGGGCATGACTCGTCGAGCTGGCGTCAGCTCATTCGGCATGGGTGGCACGAATGCTCATGTGGTTTTGGAGGAGTCGCCGAGCCTCCCAACAGCAGATACTGAGGAAGAGCGTACAAATCATCTGCTCACGCTTTCGGCCAAGCATGAAGACGCGTTAAAAGAACTGGCCAGCCGGTATGAACAGTATCTGGCCATCCATCGATCGACTCCGTTACAAGATATCTGTTACACCGCAAGTGTAGGGCGCACACATTTTTCCCACCGGTTGGCGGTGGTTGCCGATTCATCGGCTGAGATGGGGAAAAAACTAGCTGCTTTTACCGCTGGAGAGGAAACGACGGGCGTTGTCGTTAGGCAGGCAGGCTCGAACTCGGATCAGCCGCAGATAGCATTTCTGTTCACTGGTCAGGGCTCTCAATACGTGAACATGGGCCGTCAGCTCTACGAAACGGAGCCGGTCTTTCGCCTGGCACTCGACCGCTGTGCCGAAATCCTGACATCGTATTTAGAGATTCCGCTCCTCGAAATCCTGTACCCAGAGCGTATCGTTCAACAGTTCACGAGGGATAACGAACAGTTTCTAAACCCCGATCTCCGATCTCCAATCGACCAGACGGCCTATGCCCAGCCGGCGTTGTTCGCCGTGGAGTATGCTCTGTCTGAGTTGTGGCGCTCATGGGGAGTCGAGCCAGATGTGGTGTTGGGCCACAGTGTAGGCGAGGTCGTAGCCGCTTGCGTAGCCGGCGTATTTAGTCTGGAGGATGGGTTGAAACTAATTGCCGAGCGGGGGCGGCTGATGCAGCAGCTACCTCAAGACGGGCAGATGGCTGTGGTCTTTGCTGATGAAGAACGGGTAAGGACCGCTATTTCTCCACATGTTGAGACAGTTTCCATCGCGGCGATTAACGGTCCCCAGAATATCGTCATTTCCGGAGCCCGAGATGCCATCCAGATGATCGTAGACCAACTGGCTGTCGAAGGCATTCAGCCCCGTTCTCTGAAGGTCTCCCATGCCTTTCACTCATCCCTGATGGAGCCAATGTTGGCCGACTTTGAGCAGACGGCCGCCGAGATCGTCTATTCGCCGCCAGGCATCAAGCTGATTTCAAATAGAACCGGACAATTGGTTCCCGAGGAGCTTGTAACGACCGCGACCTATTGGTGTCGTCATGTTCGAGAAACGGTCCGGTTTTCGACTGGCATGCAGACGCTTCATGAACTAGGCTGCGAGATATTCATTGAGCTGGGCCCTGAGCCGACCTTATTGGCGCTAGGGCGGCATTGTTTGCCAAACGATGTAGGGGACTGGCTGCCGTCGCTCAGAAAGAACCAAATTGATGGGATGCTAATGTTGCAGAGTTTGGCTACTCTGTATGCGAATGGTATCGACATTGACTGGGCGGGCTTTCACCGTAATCAACAGCCACGCCGGGTAGGCCTGCCAACTTATCCTTTCCAACGCAAACGATATTGGCTTGAAGCATCCACGC
>JAHBNG010000181.1 GCA_019217005.1 Chloroflexi bacterium TSY | reverse complement strand
AAGGTATCTTTTATAAAATAATTCCAGCCTTCAACACCACTTTTTCTTTCGAATTCAGGAATATTATCTGGGAAATCTTCGACAACTGTGTAAGTCAATCTTAACCTTGCCCGATTGCCTACCTCATATATTTCAAATTCTGAAATTGCACTACCTGGATATCCTTCAAATCGCCATTCGTAACAAATTTTCTTCATCGGTACGACTTCTGTCAGTTTCCATAAATGTGGATAATTTCTATCTTCAACCTGAACGACAAACCGTGTTTCAAAACCTACTTTGGGTTCAAATGATTCAATATTATTGAAAAACCATTGTTCTTTACTTTCTGGTAAAAGAAAAGAGATGAGGTGAGAAATGTGACAAAAAGCGGTTAGCGTTTCATCCTAAAGGTAGAGAACCCAAAAAGGAGGAAGGAATGCTAACCGCGCCAGAAATAACTATAGCAGTACTGATGAATGTATTGCAAGTAACGCCGGTGGGAACAAACGTAAATGTAATGCGTCTGATGTGGGCGATGATGAATGGGTCGTTTCTGAAAAGTCGAGGAGCAATCCATAGTGGATTGAGTGAAAGCGGGTTTGAAGATGAGGAGCCCGGCGAAGCTGGTGGAGCTGATATGGATCATGGGATATTGCAAGCCTGCTCTCATCGTGGCAAGAAGTGGAGTGGGGGAATGGGAGGCAAAAAAGTTAGAAGGATACCGAGTGAAAAGCATAGATATCACAGGGTTCTGGCGACCGAAGCTGCAAGGGAAAGTGAACGACTCTATAACTCAACGGCTCGTCGGCATTGCCCGCGCTCATCTTTGGAGTGATGATAAGCTCGGGGAGATAGGCGGGAAACGAGTGCCACTGCTCAAGGCAATCATGAGATGCGAGGTAGGCACAAAGGAAAGTGAGTTTCGGAAAAGCTGCTGAAAGAGACGAAGAAATCACTGGAGTCAGACGAAGTGGCGGTGGTCGATGCCGGGTTTACAATCAGAGAAATGCTAGAAAGCGACGTCGACCGATTTGTCCTTCGGGAAGCGATTAACTGCACAGCGCGCCGCAATGAGTTACCCGAACGTAAGGAAAAGGCAGACCACCCGAATATGGTGATATTGTGCGTCCGCTCTCGATGCTATAGGGGAAAGCGACTCGAGGCCACAACTCCAGACTCGTTTGGTCAATTTGTTCATAGTGGTCGCCTGATTCGCTATCAAGCATGGCACAATCTCGTCCCCAGGACAACCAAGGTGGATACAGCCAACCGCACCTATTCGATTTACGTCTTTCAGGATCCTGCTTATCACACACCTTTGGTTCTGGCGACCGTCATGGCTTTACAAGCTGAAACCATTTATCTTTTCTATCTGGAGCGCTGGCCTGTTGAACATCCCCCCTTGGCTTCCAAGCAGATGATTGGCTTACATCGTCAATTTGTTCATGCCGATGAGGCTTGCTTCCGCTTACCTGAACTGGGGCTGCTGGCTGGCAATCTTCTTTCCCATTTAGCCGCTTCTCTTCCTCCCATACCGACTGGCTACTGGGATCGAGAGCCTCAAGCCACTCCCGGCAGGCTGCGCCGCGTTCTCTCGAGTGCTCTTTTTCCAACTCCCGACCAACTCGACCCTGACTTTCGGAAAAAGGCCTCGGTTTCACACCATTTACCTAAAGGCGTTCTCGCTCATCGCCGCCTCAATGCCGCTGCTTAAACTAGCCGAGCACTATTTTTACATTTTATCCCGTTTTTTCAGGGTGGATTCTTTTTTCCGCCCCTTTCGGTTTGCCCTTTGTCACTCAAGCCTTTACCAGAAAGTAAAGTTGTTTCATTTTATCAGGTAAGGTTATCGCATCCCAAACATTCTCTACAGACGTGGCAAAGATTTGTTCTACAACAATTGGTTCTTCGGTTTTTTTCATGATGCCTCCATTTAGGTTAGTGGATGACTCTTTTGCATAACGCGCAACACTTATGTATATTCATTGCTCTTACATCGCCAATTTATATGGAGAAACACAAACCGAACGGGCCAGTCTGGCTCGTTGTCAGTCTCCTTTCAGAGACATCTGCGTTAGTCTTGTGCTGAATACCAGTCCAATACTCGTAATGCCCGGAGGGTGTTCCACCGACTCGGCCGACCCTCGTCCTCGTCTATCTCGATTGGCATCACGCCGGGATACCGGGTCTCAAGCGGCCACTGGCCGTCGCCGTTGCGCTTCGACGCAATCAAGCTGATCGCCTCGGCTACGCGCTCGTCGGGGTTGACGCCAGCACTGCGTAGGTATTCGAGCCCCCGCAACACATCGTAATGCCACCACGTCGGGAAGGCGAAGCGCGTCCAGGCAGCGCCGCTCTTGCGATCTCGCTCGATCACCTCGCCGGTCGAGCGTCGCCTGAAAAGTCGGCGCTCGAGGAGGTACTCCTGCCCACGGAGACGGGCCTCGGTCACCTCTGGGATTCCTCCGCGCGCCCATTCGTATTCAAGCAGAGCCTCCAGCACGCAGAGCGTGGTGTTGAAAGATGACCTCGTAGAGCCGTTCGGTGCCTCGCAGTTCCAGCCGCCGTCGGGCAATTGCTCGCTAAGCAGCCGGTCGATGATGCCCCGGATGTCCTGGCCGAAGTAGGCACCGACCGCCCCGACCTGCCCGTTGATGCACGGCTCGCTCTCGCCTTCAAAAAAAGCATTCCCGTCACATTCCTGCGGGCCACACCCCTGCCACGTCACCCGATCGCGGACGAGGCCCACTGCCCGGCGTGCTTGGCCGCTCGCAGGATCCAGTCCCAGGTCCCGCAGCAGCAGCATGAGGACATGCATCGTCGAGTTCCACCCGCGGTTCCATGCCGCGCCGCCCCACCTGCCATCGACACCCTGGCGCGCAAGCAGCCGAGCGCGCTCGGCCGCGACCTCATTCGCGGGCGCATCGGTCAGATCGCGCATCACTTGCCAGCGGATCGACGGGTCAGAATCAAGCAGCCAGCTTATGACCGATCTGTTTGGCTTTATACTATACAATCGGTGGCGAATAACGAATGACATGAACACTTTGCCAATTATAGAACACTTGTTCACAAAGTGCAAAGCAATCTAATATAGACTTATCCGGAGTGTAGAGTTGAAATCCAGTAGATGAGTCCGCCCCGGTTCATTTTGATCAATCTCCTATTACAAAGCCTTTGCTATCTGCTTCACCTTACGCGGATGCGGTTTCCCTGTTTCGATGTAGTGTTTAATCTCTTCCAGATTCAAATCCAGCGCTTTGCGAGACTGTGGCCCCATGAGTGGGCGCATCAACATGCCAGGGAAGAAGCTCAGTTCTGCTTCCATGCTCATCGTCAGTCGAGTCTGCGAATCGGAAAGCCTCTCCAACGTCCACGTGTTGGCAACTCGCTTCATAAAGCTGGGCATGCCCTCGATAACGTATGTAAAGGAGTGGCGCCGTTCGTCGTATGTCTCGATCTTCTCATAGATTTGACCAAATGACGTGGTGCAGACCCGGCCCGCTATCTCTGCCCCGTCAGGCGCGACCGCATCTTGTGCGGCTTCTGAGGTGTTGACCAAACTTGCCCAAGCTGCGATCTTATCGAAATCATGGGCTGCGGTTTTCCACACTCTGTCCAGTGGGGCGTCAATGACAATACTGCGCGTTGCTTTCATAATTTTTGGGATATGCTGGAAGAGAAATTTCAATGATCTGACTAAGCACCCAAAAATGGGACGCACCCTTTGTTTGGCTCACGTTCATGTGATGAGCGATTGACGTTGCTAGCGAAGGACGTTCGTCCGACATGGGCAGCGTAGCCGATTACGTTGCGTCACCGGCAAGTGATCAAACTTACATTCTCGTCTTCTACTCATAAATTGACTGAATCTGCCCCATTTGTGGACGCGAAAAGACCTCTCCCGGTTGTGAGCTATCATCAAAACTCACGGCCGAAAGAGGTCTTTTATAGAGTAGACCTTATCTCATCCTGATTGCTTGCCGCCAGCCCAAAAATGCCACACGAATCCACCAATGAGCGAGCCAATGATAGCAACAGATGCTAACCATCCAGGCTGTGGCGCTTGGCCATCTGGTACAAGCAAGGGAATAACCAATGCCAGATGGAAAGCGGCCAAGATGACAGCATGAATAAAACCGGCTCTTGGTGCTAATTGGGCAGTCAGATAGCCACCGATAGACGCCGCAGTAAGGCCAATCACGATTCTGGGTATCAGAAAACTGGATGAAGGCGCAAAAACATTACTTTGCGCTTGCTGACTTTGGGGTGGTTCAAAATTAGGTTTACACTTTTGATATATAGACAAAAATCTATATGAGACCGTTTTCTCTCTGAGAACCGGCGAAATCAGAGAATATAAACGTTCTTTCTGTTTCTAAAAGTGTAAACCTATCTATCCAGCTAAAATGAACCACCCCCTGACTTTCGGCAAAAATTGTATTCAGGGCCAGATCTCGCAACATGATGAGGATGACCGTCAATACCCAACCGACAAATATGGCTCGAATGCTTTTCCACATTCTATCCTCCTTGATGAGGCTAACTTTGATCCAGAATAAATCTTTTTCGTTTACTTTTGCCCATATAGAGTGCACGGATACCGCTCAACAAATCTGCTTTAGTCTGTCATCGAAAGCAATAGTGCTGGATCAGAGATCGACTGCTCTACGGGAAACTGTATTTCGATCACCATGTCATCTGGTTTGCCCGAAGCAGGAATTTCGAGAAATATCTCCCGCTGCGGTCCAGCGATATCGTAGCCGTTGTCTTCGCTCCATTGCCCAACCGCGACAAACCCGGCTGGATAACAGAGCGGACCACCGACCAGCACGACAGTCGCCATGGTTTCAACTGGCGGAAGCACCCGCTCGGTCAGAATCACATCCTCGGAGAGTTGCACGCTAATCCCTACGCTCTTGGCCAGCAGAAAACCCAATTCTGCATCAAATTTCTCTTCATCGAAGGAATCCCCATGCATCATGCTGGTAAAGTGGCTGATTTTACTGCCACCGACCAGTTTGGGGAGCTGCCCCATGATGCTCATTGAAAGTTCCCCCAACAACGCGACCAAATCAGTGGCGCAAGATGAAGCCTGACGCGCAAAACTTTAACCACGAACCAAGCTCTGGGCGTCTGCTGCATTTGGGTTGTTTGGTGCATTGTCGGGCGGAAAGGGAAATGTCGCTTCTTAGCAGTAGTGGTTATTCAGACTGTTCTTGCGTAGCGTGAAGACGAATGAGTGCATCATCAATGATTTTTCCGATAGGACGTAGAAGCGTGATATGCTGGGCTGCCTTTACGGCGAAGCGACTGGGACTGCGAGCAAAGGTGGCACTGATCTTGGCTGATAGGCTCTTCTCCCGAAATTCAAACGGTGTTCCCAACTCTTCGATGAATGTTTGTAGCGCAACGGTGATTTCGTCGTTCAACTGATCGCGAATGGGCCCTAATCCTTCTTTGTGCGCATGTAGCTCAAGATTGATCTGTTTCTTGTTTCGTAATTGCTCATTCTGTGCCAACTCTAAGTGGATCCCTTCATGTGTATGATTATACCAATGAAGTTTGTAGATTTGCATATAGATCCCGTCTCGGTAATGAGCAATGAACGCTGTCCATTCCTCATTTTGGAACCAGGCCTCACGAGCAAGCCGCCGATACGTTTTCATAAATAGCGGAAACTGTTCAGTAAACAGCAACCAGTCAGAGGTAAGAGTCTGCTTCATGGTCTAAACCCTTTCGCATCGAACCGTAAGTCAGCTAGGCACTCTTTTTGATCTCGATCAAAAACGTTGTGGGGGGCCGAACCCTTGGTGACAAGATCTCGCTTTGGCTCTTCAACCAAGCGCCAGGAAGCGATGGGTGTAAACAACTGCTCTAACGCAATGACCATCTCCATACGCGCGAATTGCGCGCCAGAACAAATATGAGGCCCGAAACCAAAGCTGAAGTGACGTACGCGTTTGTGGGTTATGTCAAACTGATGGGTGAATCTGGCCTAAGCTCGACTTTGTACAATTTGGGCACATTAAAAAGTTAATAAAGAAGGAACAAAAGGGAAGCTGATGTAAGATAGGAGTGAGAAAACAACTATCAAAGAGAGGAGAGCCCAATGTTCCTTCCAGCAGAAATAATCCCGTTGTTCGAGAGCTTTCGCCCAGTCTTCACAGAACCGACGTACCAAAAGGCACTGGTCTTGGTGATAGGGACGGTGTTAACGAAGGGAAGACGAACGGTGACAGCGGCGTTGAGAGTGATGGGATTGGAGCAAGAGGGAGACTGGTCCAAGTATCACCATGTGCTGAATCGAGCAAAGTGGGATGGATTGATGTTGAGCTATATCTTACTGCACTTGATTGTGGATACGTTTGTGGTCATGGGAGCGCCAGTCGAGATAACGGTAGACGAGACGCTAGAAAGGCGCTGGGGTCCCAAGATCAGCAAACGAGGACACTGGCGAGATAGCCTGGCGTCAGGCCGGAAGATGAGCGTAAGCACGAGCGGATTGCGGTGGCTGGTCTTCTGTGTGGTGGTCAAGTTGCCGTGGAGTGACCTCTACTGGTCAATGCCCTTTCTGAGCGTCTTACTCACAACACCGAAAGTCAGCGAAACGCTCAACCAGCGCCACCGAACAGTGGCGAAACGAACCATGCAGGTGGTGGCCTGGCTGCGTCGAGCTTTGCCAGGTCGAGAAATCAAGCTCATCGGCGATGGGGCTTACAGTGTGATCGAGTTGGGCTTGCGCTGTCAATCCCAAGGAGTCACCTTGATTGGGCCTCTGCGCCTGGATGCGCGTCTCTTTGACTATCCACCCTCCCGTTTGAAACCTGACGGCACAAAACGACCTGGTCGTCCTCCTGTCGTTGGGCAGCGACTGCCCAAGCTGGAAGATGTTGCCCTCTTCAAAACCACCTGTTGGCACCGCTGCCGCATTGACTGGTATGGGGGAGACTCTGAAGTCGTCGACTGGGCCACTGGTATTGCCTTTTGGTACTCTACCGGCACAACTCCGCTCCTTCTGCGCTGGGTTTTAGTCCGCGATCCCAAAGGCCAAGCTGAGACCGTCGCTTACTTCTCCACCGATATTCATCAGGCTGCCCCCCACATCATCGCTGATTTCGTCAAACGTTGGTCCATTGAAGTCTCTTTCGAGGAAGCCAGAGCTCACCTCGGTGTCGAAACTCAGCGCCAGTGGAGTGACTTGGCCATTGAGAGGACTACTCCTGCTCTCTTTGGTCTTTTCAGCCTTGTCATCTTGATGGCTCATGCCTTCTCTCCTGATGGCTCTATCCCTTTGCCTCAAGCTGCTTGGTATCACAAGACTCACGCCACCTTCCATGACCTCCTCTCTCTGGTTCGCCGCCGCTTATGGTGCCATTTCCTTTTCCAGACATCTCACTTTTCACCTGATCTTCGTTTATTCTCTCCCTCTCAGGTGAACACCTTACTTTCTGCTGTCTGTTATTAACTTTTTATGGTGCTTAAAACTTACAAAGTCTGGGGTGGTTCATTTTAGCTGGATAGATAGGTTTACACTTTTAGAAACAGAAAGACCGTTTATATTCTCTGATTTCGCCGGTTCTCAGAGAGAAAACGGTCTCATATAGATTTTTGTCTATATATCAAAAGTGTAAACCTAATTTTGAACCACCCCCAAAGTCTAGCTTAGAACCTATCCGAAAAGTGGTTGTGAGTTCAGACAGATACTCAGTGAGAATGAAACGTCACAGAACTTTTCGGATAAGCATTTAACCGCGCGTAAACCACTCTTGGTATCCAAGCTTAATCAGATTGTCGCGGCTGGTGATCAGGCAGTCAAATGGATCACGCCCATATTGCTCATCCTGCTCGACCAAAAAGTATTCGCTGCCGCAGATTAGCCCCGTATCAATGATCTCTTTCATGGCCAGATTGCCCTCACCGACCTCGGCAAATTGTATCGCACTGGAGAAGGCCGTCATGATCTTTTCCATGCTCAATCCATCAGCGAAGATAGAGCTATCGAACTTGATGCGGTAGTCTTTGAGATGAATCAACTTGATCCGACCCGCAAACTGTTGAATATACGTGACCGGGTTTTCGCCTGCCCGCTGAATCCAGTGGACATCTAGTTCAAAGCCAATGCGGGTTGTATTCTCCTTGATGATATCCAGCAGATACTTGCCGTCATACTTTTCAAATTCGACATGGTGGTTGTGGTAGTAGAGGTCGATATTGTGCTCGACCAGTCGCTCGGCCATCTCCTCGGCGCGTGCGACGAAAGCCAAGGCTTTTTCCCGATCGCCCATGTACCCGAACGGTAGAATCGGGATGCGCAGGAAGTTGGTATCCAGCACTTTGCAGTCGGCCACGATCTTATCAAAATCGGTCTCTAGCGTTTCCATCTTGGGCGCAGCAGGGCCCATAGGTTCCAACATCGCAGAGCAGGCAGCAACTTTGATATCGAATGCTTCGCACGCATTTTGGATAGCGGCCACATTCTCTGGCGTCATGGGGATCTGTGAGATCTCGATGCAATGGTATCCAATCTCGGCAAGTTTTTCCAGGACGTCATAGGCCCCCATCTCTTGCACCTTGCCGCCCAACATCATCATCTGTACGCCAATCAAACCCTTCTTCACATCTGCCTCCTTTATTTTTGGCTCATTATCAGACGGGGATTTCAATCCCAGGTCTGGATGCTTTTTGTACAATCAACAATCCACGATGCCCAACCATTTGCGTGATAAAGTACCCACCTGGACGGAGTACCCGCACAACCTCTGACACATATACCCATAAGTGTCGAAGTAAGACCACATCGAACTCTTCGGAATCAAATCGTAGATCACTGGCTTCCATTCTCATCATAGAGATATTGTCAACTGACTGTGTAACTAAATTGTCTTGGGCTGCCTCGATATGCTTAGGATTTTGGTCAACACCAACCCCTTCGCCAAAGTAAGGTGCTAACGAAAGAAATATCTCACCACCACCTGTGCCAATATCCAAATTGCTCTGCAAAAAATCTTACATATTGGAGCCAGCACATTTTATTCTCCGGCTGCCTAACTGCTACGACAATGTTAAGTTAGGCTCAAAACGGGTCCGTGACCCGTGATTACGTGGCAAGACCGCCGGTGTCGCGGAGCGACCACTTCGTGAGCAGGACCGGCTACGAGCGGGAGTGCTAGTATCTTATGTTAATTTAATATTGTCGTACTACTATGATTGAGTATCCAACTACTGGGTAGGGAACTTGCCTTCCGCGGCGATCCGCTTGTTCAGTTCGCCCAGGTAAAGGTCTTCATCTATAGGCAGGTTAACCTCTTTGCCCAGCCAACTTGAGAGCAGCATCGCATTCGCGAGCGCAACCCCGTTGATGCCATCTGCACCGGGCGCAATTAAGGTTGTGCCGTTTAGAATGTTTCTGGCAAAGTTTTCTAGCACCTCCAGATGCTGTGTGCCCCAACCATCCGTGTCCTCGATCGTCTCGGTCGTATATAGCTCGTCTTGTTTGCCACTCATCATCATCTTGCCGACCTCCATCATGGTCATCGTGGCATTCATCACCGCTTCGGACTTTTTCAGGCGGCTGACGGTCGCCACTTTGCTCTTTTCCACGACGATCTTGCCGCCATCCAGGTTGATCTCTAGCCGATCTGTCCCAATCGGATCGTGGGTGCAGGTAACGAATACGCCTGTCACACCGTTGCCATAGTCGGCAACTGCTGTGACATCGTTGTCGACGCCGATATCGCGGTGCGCGCCATAAATGATCTTGGCGCTGATCGTCTTTGGCATACCGCACAGCCACTGCCACAAGTCCAGTTGATGGGGCGCCTGGTTCACCAGCACGCCGCCACCTTCGCCGCCCCATGTGGCGCGCCAGTCGCTCTGATCATAGTAGCCCTGAGGACGCCACCAAGAGTTGATGATCCAGTTGCTGCGGCGAATGTTGCCCAGTTCGCCGGACGAGATGATCTCTTTCAACCGCTGGTAAAGGGAACTCGTCCGCTGATTGAACATCATGGCAAAGGTTAAATCTGGCTTTGTCGCAGCAAACTCGTTCATTTCACGAACCTGCTTGGTGTAGACGCCAGCCGGTTTTTCAACCAATGTATGCAGTCCCTGATCCAGGGCAAAAATCGCGATTTCTGGGTGCATGTAGTGGGGGAGAGTGATCACAACGGCATCAACTTTGCCGCTGGTAACCATTTCCTGCCATTCCTGAAAAAAGGGGGTGTCTGGGAATTGCTCGGCGCATTTGGCCTTTGCCGCGGGCGCGATATCACACAAGCCGCCCAGCTCAATCGCTTCTGGCTCGATTCCGCTGGATGGCATACCTGGAAAGGGACTCTGACCAGTCAACAGGTTAGCATAAAACTGGCCCTGCATTCCGAAGCCGATGATGCCTAGTTTGACTCGATTCATCGTTTTGTTTCCTTATATTCTTGGTAACCTGAGTTCGATAAATCAGGTCGATACGTTTTCCAACGTAACCCCATTGGGGCGCGGGATGATGATGTTCACCTTACTCATCGCTTATTGAGTCGGGGGTCCAACGCATCCCGCAAACCATCCCCCAGCAGATTAAAGCAAATCGCTGTAAGGAAAATAAATAACCCTGGAAAGGTCGTCACCCACCATGCATCGCGCATATAGCGGCGCCCCTCGCGTAGCATGTTGCCCCAACTTGGTGTGGGTGGCTGCGCGCCGAGTCCTAAGTAGCTCAAGCTGGCTTCTAAAATGACCGAAAAGGCAAACCAGAGCGTGGCGTAGACAATAATGACAGCGACCGTATTCGGCAATAGATGATGCCAGATAATGCGTGCGTGGGATGCGCCAATACTGCGTGCGCTCGTCACATAATCCTTCTGGCGTTCGGCTAGAAATTGGCCACGTACAATCCGCGCCGTCGCCATCCAGCTAGTGAGGCCAATGATGATCATGGTGTTGCGCAGGCTCGGTCCAAAGAGAGCCACAATCGTCAACAGCAGAAAGAAATTGGGGATCGAGAGCATGACATCCACAAAGCGCATGATCACTGAATCCGCCCAACCACCATAGTAACCAGCAATCGAACCCAATACAATGCCAATGGCCATCAACAGCGTGACGGCAGCCACACCCACAGAGAGTGAAACGCGACCGCCATAGAGAATGCGTGCGAACATATCCCGGCCAAAGCTATCCGTCCCCAGCCAATGTTGCAGAGACGGAGATTGAAGCCGCTCGCGAGGACTCATTTCGATGGGATCATACGAGGTAAAAAGGGGCGCGCCAAAGGTGGTGACAAAGAGCAAAATAATAATTGTCATCCCGATGATAGAGAGTTTGTTGCGTTTGAGGGAACGCCAAACAATGGCGCGCTGGGAGAGCGGCTCTTTCGCAAGCAGAATTTGCTCTGGAGCCGTCGTTGGAAAATCTGAGGGTTCCGTCATCGTAGCCATGTTTAGGTTCCCCTAGACTCAAACGTAATCCGCGGGTCCACAAATGCGTAAACGATATCCACAACCAAATTCAAGATCAACACGAACGCCGCCGTCACCATCGTGATTCCCATAATGACGGGGTAGTCGCGGCGCAGGACCGAATCAACTGCCAGCGCCCCTAACCCTGGCCAGGCAAAGACAAACTCCACAATCACCGCTCCACCGACCAGCCGCGGCAGCTGTAGCCCGACAATGGTAATCATGGGGATCAGCGCGTTGCGTACTGCATGCGTTGTCAGAACTGCCCAGCGGTTGACGCCCTTGGCTCGTGCCGTTGTAATGTAATCTTGATGGATCACTTCCAACATACTCGAGCGCATAAAACGAGTAAACGAAGCCATGCGTGCTAATCCTAAGACAATAACGGGCATAATGTAGTAGAGTAGACGCCCTGGAAAGGGTGTGTCAGCTCCATCAGTTGATGAGGGTAGCCAGCCCAACTGCAATGTAAAGAAGAGTTGCAGCATGAGGGCAAACCAAAAGTCGGGCATGGAGATACCAAAGAAAGCAATGCCCGATGAGAAATGGTCAAAGAACGAATATTGACGCACAGCCGCAATAATGCCAATCGGTATCGATACCACCAGTGCGAAGAGGAGCGCCAATCCCTGTAACTGTAACGTGGAGGGTAAGCGTTCCCCAATAAGTTGCGCAACTGGGACGCTAAAGCTAAATGAGCGCCCAAAATCACCCTGAACCGCATTGCTTAACCAGCGCCCGTATTGAACGTAAATTGGCTGATCCAGCCCCAGCTTGGCGCGAATACGCTCCTGCTGGGCCGGATCAAAATCAGTCTGTGAGATAAAAAATGCAGTCGGATCCCCGGGCGCGAGCTGAATGATCGTGAACACAATGATGCTGATCATCAATAACATGGGGATGATGGAAAAAGTGCGACGCAGCAGATAAGTGGATCGGTTCATAGCGGTAAGCCGGTGGTCAGTAGTCGGTGGTCAGCAACTGGCCACCGACTACTGATCCTACCGACTACCGAATCTACTGATTCATATCCCATTCATAGAGGCTCCGATAGAGCCCACCCGTCAACATGCTTGGCTTTAGCCATGGGCCATCAAACTTTTTGTCCACCACGCTAATGAAGGGGCGATACCAGTCATAAGAGACGGGCTGCTCATCATGGATGATTGCCTGGATTTGGTCGTAGATTTCTTTTCGCTCGTCTACATCCACGGTCGTGCGGCCCTGCTCCAGCAGCGCATCTACTTCGGGGTTGCTATAGCTGCCCATATTGTTCGAACCGGTCGAATGGAATGCTTGAAAGAGCTCGTCTGGCTCTACCGTCGCACCGGCCCACTGCGGCTGAATGGCCTCGAAGTTGCCCGAACTCGCATTGTTGACGATGACCGACCACTCCTTAAATTCACATTGCCAGTCGATGCCAATGGCTAAGAGCGCCGCTTGCTGATAGGTGCAGTAATCTTCACGCATGACGTTGCCCGCGTTGGTCTCTGCTATTACACTCGCTGCTACGCCATCTTTCTCAACAATGCCGTCACCGTCTGTGTCGACCCAGCCTGCATCCGCCAAAATCTGTGCGGAGAGTTCGGGATCATACGCATAGGGCTCCAGTTCCGCGTTATAAGCCCAGTTCCCCGGCGCGCCCAACCCCAGCAAAAATTCGCTGGCATAGGTCTCATTATCGACCGCGTGGGCAATGGCCTTGCGAATCGCTGGATCGCCAAGAACAGGATGCTCTAGGTTATATTTGAAACCGTTCGGAACGTTGAAGGGGACGACCAATACTTCTAGATTCTCCTTCTCACGCAAGGAGTCGGCCACCGTTGGCAGCGCAT
Organism: Chloroflexi bacterium TSY; assembly: GCA_019217005.1. The sequence goes on along the minus strand of JAHBNG010000181.1, from coordinate 8,901 downwards.
AGAGCGAGGAGTCAATTTCGCCTGCTTCCAATGCGATCACCAGCGTCTGTGAGTCAGGGATATTGCGGTGGATCACGCGCGTAATCTTTGGCACCTCGCCATGATAATCGGGATTGGCTTCCATTTCAAAGACATTACCGATCTCCCATGAGACAAATTTATATGGGCCATTGCCAACAGGAGCAACGCCGAAATCTTCCATACTCATCGCGCCATCGGTCAGAATGTGCTCAGGGACGGGAATAAATGGATTTGACGCAATGGTGTTGACCAAGAACGGGGCATTGACCTCCTTCAGGGTAAAGGCAATGGTATAATCGTCAATGACTTGAATCCCTTCAGCTTCTGTCGCGTCGCCTGCCCTCACCTCTTCGGCGCCGAGCAGACTCGCCCAATCCGAGTAATGAGGACCGGTGTAGTCGGGATCGAGAATTTGATAGACCGTAAAAGCGACATCGTCTGCTGTAGTCGGTTCGCCATCGTGCCACTTGACGTCGTCACGCAGGGTAAAGGTGTAGGTCAATCCATCATCTGACACGTCCCAACTCGTCGCCAATCGGCCAAATGGCTCGAAGGTTTCCGCGTCGAGTTGAAGCAGCGGCTCGAACATCATCATGGCACGCCAGGTACCTTCCGTCTCATTGGCGATGAGGGGGTTCAACGTCTGCGCCTCACCCAGCGTTCCAATGATAATCGTCTTTTCACCACTGTCAGCCATTGCGTTGCCAGCGTCGGCATCAGCGGCTGTATCTGCATCAGCGGCATCACCCCCCCCAGGGACTGGTGCACCACATGCGGCGAGCGCCATGATCAATGCGAGGAAGATGGCGACCGACGACAACTTTTTCTTACGTTTCTGCATCATAGATATTCTCCTTGTTGGGTAGATACGATATGTTTAGGGATGAATGAGATGAATAAGATGAAGCGCCAAATTGGCGAGAGATGATAGGATGAGCATCTTATTCATTCGGTCATCTTATTCATCTCATTCACCCTGTCTCGTTCAGCGAATTCTTGCCCGATGTACAAGAAATTGGTTGACGTACTGTTAATAGGGTACAATCGTCAAACTTTCCAAATCGCGCGGATAATAGGTCATCATCTCAATTCCATCCTCGGCAATCGCCACCGTATCCGAATGACGAAAGCCTCCCATGTTCTCTACGTAGAGCCCCGGTTCTACCGTAAAGACCATGCTAGGCTCTAGCACCGTATGGTCGCCAATATCAAGAAATGGTCCCTCGTGGTAGCGCAGACCAATGGCATGCCCTGTGTGATGTTTCCAATAGGGCATTAGATCATGTTCCTCATAGTAGTCGCGTACGGCCTGATCGACAGCACTGCACTTGACGCCTGCTTTCATGGCATCAAATGCTACCTCCTGGGCAACCTTGGCGTGTTGAAAGAAGTGGCGCTGCTCGTCGCTGGGTGTGCCCACAATCATCGTGCGCTCCAGCTCAGAGTGGTAGCCCCACATGGCACAGCCTGCACCTGTAACAAGTACATCACCTTCCAGAAAACTCGCATTGGTGGTCAATGCATGGGGGATAGCCGCATTGCGTCCGATCTGTCCACGATAGCCGGCACTGGCTCCAGGCGAAAACATACTCTGCGCCCGGTAAAGCGAACCCATCGTCTCAATCAGGGCCAACGTTGCTTCCTGGCTGGCGCGCATGCTGACTTCGGTTTCGGTGATGCCGACTTTGGTATATTTTTGCAGCAGACGATGGGCGAGATTGCCCCATTTACAACTTTCGCGAATCAGGGCTAATTCGGCCTTGCTCTTAACGGCCATCTGCGCTTCGACAAAGCCCGCGATCCGTTTAACAGTTGCCCCTGTTTGTGTGGACAGATCTGGCCCTTGATAGCCCAAAATCCACGGATAGCCATCGCTGTCTACGCCAATGGTATCGCCGATGTCCATTTCTTGGAGGAGGTCGGTCAATACTTCTGATGGATGGGGGATACTTGGATACTCGGCATAGTGAGCGACACGATCAACCTGGGCCACAGATTGAGCATGCTCTAATTCCAGCCGCGGCACAAAGAGCGCGCGCTCTCCTGCGGCGTTGATCACAAAGGCCATAGGACGTTCTGTCGGGATAAAGGCAAAGCCTGCGTAGTAGCTAATGTAGTAATTGTCGAAAAGCACCGCACCCGAGAGCATTTGTTCATTGAGGTGTGCGACCAGCCGTTGCTGGCGCGCAACATAATCAGTTATAGGAATCTGAATTGATGGCTGCATGGTTCTCTCCCCTCGGTTATTAGTACATTCCTTATTATATTTTCTATGCTTACATCTGCACAAATGTTTCATCTTGACAAACTTCGACGCTTATCCTCAAGTTTTCCTCGCCATGAGTGCCCAACGAAGAAAGGGGTATACTCTGCACCGCCATAAATGAGAATCAATTTGACCACTTTCAGTCGAGTAAAATAGGCGAATTGATTCCGTACTATTAAATGCCGGCAAAGGTTCACAATGTCCAAATTCTGCCCGTGTCAAGTATAATTGCTCATCGGATCGCAAGAATGGTCAAGAAGTGCTTTTGCCTTTCTGCTATACTTTGCTCTGTATGAAAAGCGGAGTTTACATCTCTGGTAGAGCCATGGAAAACTCCGCTTTTCATCACAACCGAAGTATAATATTGAGGCTCATATATGAAAGTAGGTGAAAAGTATGTAAAATACTTTACTTTCTGGTAAAGGCTTGAGTGACAAAGGGCAAACCGAAAGGGGCGGAAAAAAGAATCCACCCTGAAAAAACGGGATAAAATGTAAAAATAGTGCTCGGCTAGTTTAAGCAGCGGCATTGAGGCGGCGATGAGCGAGAACGCCTTTAGGGAAATGGTGTGAAACCGAGGCCTTTTTCCGAAAGTCAGGGTCGAGTTGGTCAGGAGTTGGAAAAAGAGCACTCGAGAGAACACGGCGCAGCCTGCCGGGAGTGGATTGAGGCTCTCGATCCCAGTAGCCAGTCGGTATGGGAGGAAGAGAAGCGGCTAAATGGGAAAGAAGATTGCCAGCAAGCAGCCCCAGTTCAGGTAAGCGGAAACAAGCCTCATCGGCATGAACAAATTGACGATGTAAGCCAATCATCTGCTTGGAAGCCAAGGGGGGGATGTTCAACAGGCCAGCGTTCCAGGTAGACAAGATAAATGGTTTCAGGCTGCAAAGTCATAACGGTCGCCAAAACCAAAGGTGTGTTGTAGGCCGGATCCTGAATGACGTAAATCGAGTAGGTACGGTTGGCTGTATCCACCTTGGTTGTTCTGGGGACGAGATTGTGCCATGCTTGATAGCAAATCAGGCGACCACTATAGAGAAAGCGACCAGACGAGTCCGGAGTTGTAGCCTCGAGTCGCTTTCCCTTATAGCTGCGAGAGAGCGGACGCACAATATCACCATATTCAGGTGGTCTGCCTTTTTCTTTGCGTTTGGGGAACTCATTGCGGCGCACTGTGCAGTTAATGGCTTCCCGCAGGACAAATCGGTCTATGCCGCTTTCTAGCATTTCTCTGATTGTAAACCCGGCATCGACCACCGCCACTTCGTCTGACTCCAGTGATTTCTTCGTCTCTGTCAGCAGCTTTTTCCGAAACTCACTTTCCTTTGTTCCAACCGTGCATCTCATGATTGCCTTGAGCAGTGGCACTCGCTTCCCGCCTATCTCCCCCCGAGCTTATCATCACTCCAAAGATGAGCGCGGGCAATGCCCGACGAACCGTTGAGTTATAGAGTCGGTTCACTTTCCCTTGCAGCTTCGGTCGCCAGAACCCTGTGATATCTATGCTTTTCACTCGGTACCCTTCTAACTTTTTTGCCTCCCATTCCCCCTTTCCACTTCTTCTTGCCACGACCCCAGCAGACTTGTGATATCCCATGATCCATATCGAAAGCTCCACCAGCTTCGCCGGAGCTCCTCATCTTCAAACCCGCTTTCTTTCAATGCGCTATGGATTGCTCCTCGACTTTTCAGAAACGACCCATTCAGCATTGCCCACATCAGACGCATTACATTTACGTTTGTTCCCATCGGCGTTACTTGCAATACATTCATCAGTACTGCTATAGTTATTTCTGGCGCGGTTAGCATTCCTTCCTCCTTTTTGGGTTCTCTACCTTTAGGATGAACTGCTAACCGCTTTTTGTCACATTTCTCACCTCATCTCTTTTCTTTTACCAGAAAGTAAAGTAAAATAGGGAAAGAGGTCAATGAGAAAAAAGAAAAGAGAAAAAGAGCCATGAAAATGCGATATCCGATCCAAGAACTGATGAGCGAAGAAGGCTGTTATGAGAGATTGTTAGAGATCTTGCATCCAGAAGGGATGCAATGTCCAGATGGACATAGATTGCCAGAAGGGCAAGCGCCTCACAGTCGAGAGCGAGCCCCGGGGAATAAGTACAGATGCCGAGAATGCGGCAAAGTATACGATGCCTTTACGAATACAGTCTGGTCTGGAACGCATTACAATTGTGTGACGATAGTCTTAGTGATGCGAGGCATCATTCAAGGGACACCAACGCTGCATCTATCAGAGGAACTGTCTCTGAACTATAGTACGTTGTTGGAGCGTCGCCATCGGATCCAGAATACGGCGTTGCTCCAAGCCGCAGCCGCTTCCCCCTTTTTCGCGATTCTGTAGCTGAAGCCGATGAACTGTACCAGAATGCAGGAGAGAAAGGCGATTACCATCCCGATCCAGATGACCCGCCCAGACCTCGAGCCAACAAGCGCCGTGGACGAGGGACGATGGAGAACGACCGACCACCGATTCTGGGCGTTGTGGGACGAACCTCTGGCCAAGTCCAGTTCACGGTCTGTGACAACACACAACAAGCAACCATTGTTCCTTTAGTTGTTGCTTGCTCTCTCCCTGGCACCACTCTCTATACCGACGAGTGCAACGCCTACAATCCCATTGCGGAGACTGGTCGCTCTCATGCCACTGTTTGTCACTCCCGGTACGAATGGGCTCGCGATGATGATGGCGACGGCATTCGGGAAGTTCACTGCAACACCATGGAAGGCATTTGGACTGGTCTACGCAATTTTCTGCGTCCCTTTCGGGGTGTTCATAAACGTTATCTTGCCCAATATGTTGCCATCTTTGAATGGACTCACAATCTCAAATTTGTCAATGACTCCTTTCTTCGCTCTCTCATTGACTCCCATTTCACCTATTTTCATTCATGAGCCAATATTGAACACATAATGACCCGACTTGAAGAATTACTCCCATTACTTGCCCAACTGATTGAAGTCGACGGCGAGCTCAAGACCCTTAGCTGATATAGCAGCGGCGGATGGGCGCTCGCCGTTCCATCTTCAGCGTATTTTCAGTGCTGAGGTAGGCGAAAGCCCATCGCAGTTCGGTCGTCGAGTCCGGCTACAGCGCGCGGCCGCTTCACTACTCGTCACACAGAAAAGTGTGCTCGAAGTGGCACTCGACGCAGGATTCGACAGTCACGAAGGCTTCTCACGTGCCTTCCGCGCGATGTTTTCGTTGTCACCGAGGAAGTTCCGCGAGCAACAGCGAGTCACATTCAATCATTTCATTCGTCAGTATCAATTGCACTTAGAGACGGCGAATCGAACCGCGCCTTGCGTGAGTCTATACCGCGTTTCTGTCGCGAATCAACAAAAAAATATGAACCTGACAAAAGGAGCTGATATGAGTTACGAAATCACAAAGAAGAAGATCGCCGATGTCCCATTTTTATATATGAAGAGCCAGGTACAACCAGAGGAAATTTCCGCTGCGCTCGCCAGCATGTTCGGTCCGGTGTTTCAGTTCGCAACCGCCCAAGGCATCCCATTTGCCGGCCCCCCAACAGCGCGTTATGTCAGTTTCGGTCCTGGATTGGTCACGATTGAAGCAGGCATGCCAATCGCAGGGCATGCTGCGGGAACCGAGGATATCATGGTTGGTTCGCTAGTCGGTGGCAGCGTAGTGTCCACCATCCACAAGGGCCCCTATGATAGTCTGAACCTAGGTCATGAAGCGATTCAACAGTGGATGATGGAAAACAACGAGGAGTCAGGCGGCGCCCCTTGGGAAACCTATATTACAGACCCCGGCGAAGTGCCCGATCCGACCGAATGGCTGACCGAAATCATCCATCCGCTCAAGGAGGCATAGACTTTTTAGATGGGCATTTTTTAGGGCTTGACGGGCCAATCTGGTCCATCTACTCGATGGGAGAACATTAAGCCAAAAACATTTATGTGGAATCTTTCTGCACATGCAAGCCAACTAATTCAGGTTTGTAGGGTAGATGTTGGATAGTTTGTTGGTTTGTTCACCAACCAACAAACCATCTAACCAATAAACCAACTGAAAACCACATAATTCTTCAGATAACCTTAATTCACAGAGAGAGTTAGATTATCCTGTAGATTAACAAACATATCATTCGACACGGACTCATGTTCAGCAGCTTGCATATTCAGATTCTCTTCTACCCAAGTATCTGAATAGACAGTATCAAGATAGCGTTCTCCACGGTCACAGAAGATGGCAACGCACGTTGAATCGGCTGGTAGTTTATCGATTACCTTCGATATGGCCATGACAACTGCACCAGAGGAACCACCGGCCAGGAGACCTTCGCTGATTAGGAGGCGACGACATCCCAATACGCATTCTTCGTCGGTTGTATATATGTGCGTATCTTCTAGGCCAGTATTATAGAGCTCGGGAACGCGAGCTGCACCGTGGCCTGGAACCAGGCGTTTTTTGCGTGGCCCACCGAAAATAACACTACCAACTGCGTCAACAGCTATTATCTTTGTGGGAAGATTTTGGGTGTAAATATAGTCTGAGCATCCACGTAATGTACCGCAGCTACTGGCAGCACAGAAGAGGTAATCAACGTTGTTGTCGAATACTTGCATAATTTCACTGATTGTCTGGTGATGGGCACCAGCATTGGCCAAATTAGCGTACTGGTTACACCAGTATGCTCCTGGGAGTTCTTCAAGGAGGGCGTTAACGCGCGCGATTCGAGCAGGTAAGAAATCATTTGTTGCCGGATCTGGCTCGGTGACCATGCTGATTTCTGCGCCGTAGAGCTTCATCAATTTCAAATTTTGGGTCGTTGTTTTGGGATCAACAACGCAGATAAAGCGCAATCCAAGTATGGCACATACCTGGGACATGCCGATTCCCAAATTGCCAGAACTTGACTCAATAATTGTTGAATTCCCGTTGATTTTTCCTTCTTGCCAGGCAGTTTGTAGCATATTAAGCGCCGGACGATCTTTGATGCTGCCGCCGGGGTTTAACATTTCGAGCTTTGCAAAAAGATTCACCTTCGAATCGGGAAAGAGTCGGTCTAATTTAACCAATGGTGTATTACCAACGGCAGACAACACTCCTTCATTAACTGGTAGTACTTGCGTAACAGATTGATCAGGTCGGCATGATAATGAAGATTGAAATTTCATGGTTTCCTGCATCCTTTGAGAAAAATGTATAGAGGGAGCTAGAATGTTGTACTTCTCTAGTTTCGCGCAAACAATTCAATGACTGGTGATGGCTATTGCCGTTTGACACAAATACGGTTACTGCATCGCTGTCGAAACATCAATGCATTTTCAGACCGTCCTTATGAGTGAATTATGATGGCCAATCGAGACCGTTCATTTGAATTCTAAGGTTGATCTTTTAGAATTTCGCCTCCTTGTTTACACTCTTGGCTGCCATAGATAAGAAAGATTTGGCATGATTTACTCGAGTAGTCCATTTGTATCTTTGAGCGAGTCAAGTATATCGGACTAGTGGCGGTCGGGATATATGTTGGTTGGCCAACGATGGCAAGATGATCGGCTCGGAAGTCACGTACTTTGTTGTAGTAGAACGATTGGTGGTTATCTAGTGGTTACCTCCATAGTTGGAGCGCAGTCGGCTAAGCGTACCGGATCAGCCATCGCGACGAGCACCTCGCGCGGTCCCTCGAATGTCTCCCTACTATGCGCGACGCGGATGTTATCGACGAGCATCAGGTCGCCGGCCTGAAGCGGCTCGCGTACGACGTTGGCCTCGTAGACCTCGTTGATCAACTGCACGACGTCCTCGCCAATCGGGTCGCCGTTGCCAAAGTGGGTGTTGAACGGCAGCCCATCGGCACCGTAGATCTCACCAATCTCGCGCACCTCAGGGTCCAACGTCCACTCGTTAAGAAATGCGATCTGGTTGAACCAGCAGCGCTGGCCGGTAATGGGGTGATGAACGATGGCGCTGCGGCGCTGCCGAGTGTGCAGTCCACCGTCGGGCTGCCACTCGAACTCGATCGCGTTGGCATGGCAGTAGGCTTCGACGGCGTCACGGTCGTCTGTGCCGAACGACTCGGCCACAGACGACCCCATCTCTTCGTTGTAGTTGCGGGTGAGCAGCCAGCCCTCCCGCTCGAAACGGTCAGTCAACTCAGGGGGTAGCGCCTCGAGCACGGTCGGCGAGTCGGCCACCCCGGTCGCCCCACCGGTCGCGGGTCCGCTGAGGCATGTGAACAGCATCAGGCCGGGAAACTCACACGTGTAGCTCACTTCGTGGTGCGAACACATCGGCTGGTTCGACGCCCACTTCGATGAGGCGTAGACCCCGTCAGAGTAGGTGCTCCGAGCCTCAAAAGCCTCCTTCTCAGTCATCAGACCGTTGGCCAATTGGCGAAAGACGGCACCGATCTCGGTCGCGTCGTCCAGACCGAGGCCGCGGATAAGGACACAACCATGCTCGGCGACGATGGTGCGCAGGGCGTCCCGATGTTCGGCGGCCCAGTTCGATGCGTCACCACTGGCCTCGGCCCACAGCATCGGTGGTTTGCCGGTCTGTAGGTCCACATTGAGTAGTGATGGCAGGGTTGCATATGACATCTCGAATCTCCTTATTGAATTGCACA
>JAHBNG010000018.1 GCA_019217005.1 Chloroflexi bacterium TSY | reverse complement strand
GGCCATTCCTACATCTTCGCCGGCAAAGATCAACATCCGTCGAAAAATGTAGCGCGGACTCTCACCGGCGTAGAGCATTTTGGCCATCCAGTAAACCGCTGCGTCTGGGTCACTGCCGCGTAAACTCTTGATAAAAGCACTAATGGTATCGAAATGGTAATCGCCTTCTTTGTCATACAGCACGGCACGACGTTGGATCGATTCTTCGGCAATGGATAGGGTGATTCGTGTTGCGCGATTCGTATTGCGAGAGCCATGTTGCCTGGTGCGTTTGTCTGGCGGATCGTCATGTCGGTCGCCAGTCGTTTCGACGGCTAGTTCCAAAGCGTTTAGAATGGCGCGGGCATCGCCATTGGCGACTTCCACTAAATGCGCAAGCGCTTCATCATCTATGGTCACTTGAAGATTGCCATAGCCGCGCTCCGGATCGGTCAATGTCTGCTGGACGATTCGACGCAGATGCTCTTTTGTCAGCGGGGTAAGCTGAAAGATACGGCTGCGGGAGACAAGAGCTTTGTTGACCTCAAAATAGGGATTTTCGGTGGTTGCTCCGATGAAAATCACGGTTCCATTCTCGACCCACGGAAGCAGCGCATCTTGCTGGGCCTTGTTGAAGCGGTGGACCTCATCAACGAACAGAATTGTCCGCTGCGAATGGAAGCGCGCTCGATCTTGTGCCTCGTCGATCGATTCGCGAATTTGTTTGACGCCAGCCAGCACGGCATTGATGGCGATGAAATGGCTGCTGGTCGTATTTGCAATCACTTGGGCAAGCGTTGTTTTGCCTGTTCCCGGCGGGCCATAGAAGATCAGGCTGCCCAATTGATCAGCCTGAATTGCGCGCCGCAACAATCGGCCTGATCCAACAATATGCTCTTGGCCGATATACTCATCCAAGGTGCGTGGTCGCATTCGGGCGGCCAATGGGGCGCTCTTTTCTAGACGCTCTTGGTGGGCTTGTTCAAAGAGATCCATCAGAATAAATCCATGAAATCTGTGTTAATCCGTGTCCCACATTCTTCATCCTTATAATCTGCCCTGAAAAAAAGGGCAGCAAGAGAAGAGAGAGAGGGGTTAAAGGCCGCGTTGAATAAGAAGCGGGTCCAAGTTGACCCGCCAGAGTGGGTGGCGTCGTTGCCTGTGCCCAACGCAAATCAGTTGTAGTGAGCACCGTACTTAGGCGGTCGGTGCCAAGAAAACCTGAAGGCGGTCGGTGCCAAAACCTTGAAGCCGAGGGACTCGAGGGTTTTGAGTGCGCCGGTTGTGCATGCTCCTTGCGTCGTTTGAGAAAGAAGTCGCCGCCGAGTTCTTCAAAGACGGCATCGGGCTTGTCGATGAGATGATAGACGATGGTCAAGATGGAATGGGCCACGGCAATAGCTGCCCGCTTGGCTCCGCGTCGTGCCTTGAGACGGTGGAACTGTGCGGCGAGATAGGTGTCCTTGGTGCGAGAGGCGGCCCGCCGCTTCAACGAGGGCGGTGACTAACCATTTCTGGCCTTTCGTCGGCGACCACTCTTGCGTTTGCCCGCCGATTCGTTGTTGCCAGGACAGACACAAGCCCAGGAGGCCAGTTTCTTAGCTGAGGGCCAGCTTTCGACCGAGGGACCGATCTCCGCCAGAATTATCTCGGCGACGACTCGCCCCACACCGGGAATGGCATCTAGGCGTGCGATGAGGTCAGCATGCGGAGCCATGAGGACCCCAATCTGTTGATTGAGGGCATCAATGCGTACATTCAGGTGATCGAGATGATGCAGAACTTCTTGCAGCATAAAACGATGATGAGGACGGACCAGTCCCGTCAACGCATCAACCAACTGGGGAATCTTGGCCCGCAGCCGCTTTTGTGCCAAGTCAGCCATGGCTTCTGGGTCCATCTCATCTGCAATCAGGGCCTCGATCATCTGGCGTGCCGATACACCTTGGATGCTCGTGACCACCGATCCCAACTTGACGTTGGCATCTTCCAACACCTTATGCAGGCGATTGACTGCCGCACTCTTCTCTTGCAAGAGACGCGTCCGATAGCGCGTCAGGTCTCGCAAGTCCCTTTGCTCCACATCTGGAATGAAACTGCGCTCCAGCAGTCCATAACTCATCAGTTTCGTGATCCAGGCCGCATCGCTCTCATCCGTCTTGCGACCAGGCACCTGTGCCAGATGGCGGGCATTCACAATCCAGACCTCAAAATGCTCATGCAACACATTGTAGATCGGTTTCCAATACACTCCCGTACTCTCCATCGCCACATGCGTGATCCCATACGACGACAGCCACGACCTCAACCCCCTCCAACTCGACCGTCGTTGTCCCAAATCGCTTGCGCACCTGCTCCATCCTCCCTGATTCATCTACCACACACGCCACTACCATCCGCTTGTGAACATCCAGGCCGCTGCACTTCGGAAACATCACTTCCATCTTCCTTTCCTTTCGCAGCCGCTTATGTGTACCCGATTGTGAGCACAGTCTGCCCTGCGTGTTTCGTCCCGAGGAACGTCCACATCCCGTGGTGCGTCGGTGTACACCAATCTAGCTACTGAGCGTTCTTTACTTGACCACGGACCTTTCCCGATTTCTGTTCGGCGGCTGCCACCACACTTTAACACATTTTTCATCCCCTGTTGTGTTGGCTCACCGCATGTTTATCTACTGAGTATTTGCTGGCAAATGAACAGCCAGCAAGGTACCTGTTGCGATTCGAATTGTGACTGGATGGTCAACGATTTCATTGCTAATCCCGCGAGTGCTGCCAAAAGGCATCGTGAAATTGTCGAGGGGATATTTGAGGCCTGTAAAGGTGAGGCCTGTCACTTCATCACATAGAGGCAGCACGCTGACTGTATCACCAACAGAGCCAGTTAGAGTGACGTTTTCGCCACCACGGACAATTTGGGCGGTTTGCTCTCCTTCAACAAGATGAATCGGTATCGACCACCTGCTCTGAGCAAGAATCAACAGGTTTGCTAGCGTCTGGTCCAATCGACCGCCGAGGGCACCCACTAGAACAATTTCATCTGCATCGTGGCGCAACGCACTTTCGATTGCCAGTTCCAGATCAGTTGCATCTTTTTCCGCAGGATGTCGCTCTACTTCTACATCCTGCTCCGCTAACTGATTGAGTATATGAGATTCCAAGCTGTCTAAATCGCCAACAACCAGATGAGGCGTTCTCCCAATTGCCAAACAGTGACGCGTACCACCATCGGCACCGACCAGGAAGTCATTTTCATGAACAAGGGCTGCTAGTTTGGCGTAGTCTTCGATTAGACCATTAATAAAGACAATTGCACGCATATTTAACCCTGAGAATAAAGCGTAAAGTCATCCCGACTCAAGACTTTCCCAATGGCATGTCCGGCGGGATATTGCTTTAGCAACCGAAGCAGATCCGCAACCGCTGATTCGACCGCATCTCGTCCCTGTTCATGTTGAGCTTCGATAGTGATTAAGATATCCTTTGTGTCGTGTCGAGCAGCACTCTCTGCACTCTGACGCCAGCACCAGCGACGCGCAAAGATCATGTCTTTCTCGTCAGCAAAGACCACCTCACCGGCTTCAGGATAGATCACCTCATCACTGCCTAACTCCCGATAATATTGTGAACCATCAGCAAACTGGACTGTCAATGTACCCTGGACATCTCGCAAATCCACAACTGCGATGGGCAATGCATAACGAATGCTAACCAAATTCCCAATATCAACCAAGGTGTTGATACTGGGAATATCCCTCTTCTTGGTCAAACGACGCAGCAAGGCTTCAGCGGCACATCGATACTTGGTGGGGTTGGCCCCAAATTTGCGAAATGCACGGCGCCAAGCTGCCAGGGCGGTAATCTCGCTCAGGGGTGTATCACCAATGCGAGTAAGGACTCTCTGTTGTTCCGCTTCATACTCTACACGTAGAGCATCCGGTGTTGGGCCGTTTGAGACGCCCTGTGCATGGATCATGCCGCCAATGATATCGGGGAATTGAGTTAGAAGATCAGGATGGTATGTGAGGATAGCCGTTTCTGTTTTCATCGTATGCGTTTACTTTGTCTACGCTTTTTGGCTCTTTGGGAATGTCCATGGTCCGTGACCAAAATCAAGACGAGCGCCGGTTGAGTAGCGAAGCGTATCGAAACCAAAGCGGGTTTACCACGGAAGATCCCAATGAGCCCGTTTTTTTTCTTTTGGGTGTGTCGTTCTTTTTAAGACTCTATAGTATACTTCTAACTGGATCATTTTAGAAATTTGTGCAAACCCCTGTCATAGCACCTTCAACTAGGTTCTGTTGACATTTAGCGTGCGCCTTCAGAACGTTGGTTGCATTGTGCCACGATTTCTGTCGAGAAGTTGTGGTGCGACGCACCTACTGCGTGAGTAAATGTCAACGGCTTCTAATTAATCCAAACCATTCTATACTAGGTTCTGTTTGAAAACCGAAGTCTGATTCTCTGGTAGAACCACCGAAGACTCCGGCACTCAAGATAAGCGCAGTATAACACGAAGTATCACTTTGACGCGTATGTTGTTTAAACGAATCGTAACACGCAGGCTCGGTAGAATCAAGTGGTTGCAATTTCGACAGGATGATCGTTGTCAGGCGCCCGGAAGTTTGGTTTTACTTTCACTGGTCGTTGTCATGTTATTTGACTGGTTTTGTCTCGGTAGAGTTCCACTGGCGCTCGCGAGCACATCATCCACACAGTCATCCAATTCGAATGCTATACAAAATGGTCCCATTCCACCTGCCCCCCATTTTTCAACTGCAACACCAAGCCCTATACCAACACCTCCACCGCGCCCCACGCCAACGCCTGAACAGGTGATGGGCACATTGACTGTGGCACTCTCCCCACAAGTACCAAAAGAATATGCGTCCCCTATCTTTGCGATCCTCAACCAGACACGGAGTGTTTCAACCGGCAGTTGGCTCAAACGTCCACTTCATGTGCTCGATGCACTAGAGCACGCGAGTGTACAGGTGAAGATGGAGCCACTCTCTGTGCTCCAGACGGCGAAGGCATATCCACTGGTTGAACGCTATTATGCTGTCGTTGTTCCGTTTGACACTGTTCAGGATGATATTGCGTTGGCAGATCTTCGGTTACGATGGCAAGGATTGAAGGCGGAACCTCTCTATGTCACCACCGAAGCCGCGCGAGATTTGCCACCGGTATTGGGAATTCAGCGAGTTTCGACACTTTCCGCAAAAAGTTGGGAGACTCTCTTTACCAATACATCTGACGCTGTTGGACTCTTACCTTTTGAACAACTCGATCCACGCTACAAAGTTTTAACCGTCGATGGCGTCAATGTATTGGATAATCAACTCGATCCAGTTGACTATCCATTGGCGACAGCATTGACCGTTCAGGGAGTGGGCACTTCGCAAATTGTTTCTCTTCTGCAATCAACAATCCAGACCCAAACAAATCGTGACCGAAACCGACTGACGACTCTTGTGATGACTGGTGTGACGGCCATGACGCGCGTGACGGCAGCTCGTATGGAGCAGAAGGGGTACACTTATCCTGCCGAGGTTATTGCCCCCACGCTTCGAACCGCAGATATCACCCACATCAGCAATGAAGTCCCCTTTTTGGATGATTGTGTCGTCAATACTTCTCTCAATAATTTGATCATGTGTAGCCATACCAACTATTGGGCTGCGTTGGAGGCTCTGGGTACTGACATTGTTGGCCTAAGCGGCAATCATGTCAATGATTTTGGTCGCTCCGGTGCGAGGCGGTCGATTGGCTGGTACCGGGAAAATCATATCCGCATTTATGGCAGTGGTCTGAACAGTGATGAAGCTTGTGCACCGTTGCGTTGGTATCATCATGGAAATACCTTTGCATTTGTCGCTGCTCTTGCTTTTGGTCCACCCGGGGCGTGGGCATCGGAAGAACAACCCGGCGCCTGTTACTATTATGACGAGAAAGAGCGTCTTCTGGCGTTGATTCAGCAATTACGTACGGAAGTCGATGTGGTGGCGGTGGAGCTACAATTCGAAGAATCGTACAACCCCTACCCGCTCAGTGCGCAGGTACGTGAATTCCGCGAACTACGCAAAGCAGGAGCACAGATTGTCACAGGTGTTCAGAGTCATGTTCCTCAGGCAATGGAAACATACGGAACAGATGATCCAGATGGCGCTGGCACAGTTGTTTACGGATTGGGCAATCTCTTTTTTGACCAAATGCAGACCTGGGCAACCCGAACAGGACTCATTGCTCGTCACACCATCTACCAAGGTCGAGTTATTCATACAGAGATCTTGACCGCCGTACTGGAAGATTTTGCACAACCGCGCTGGGCAACCGAAGAAGAACGAAAGGGGATTTTGACAAGCATCTTCAATGCCGCGCCTCCCCGTCCAAAATAGCAGGAGAACAAACAGCTTGTTTGTTCATCATTACAAACGAATTAACTCGGGAGTGTGTCCCAAAGTATGTAAATGCAGCGACTCTCTGACTGAGCAGTGTTCATTTACACACTTTGTGGGACACACTCATTAACAACTCTGTCATCTAGCGAATCCTGGCAATATTGTCTCATCATTTTTTTGGACAACCCTGATCATGTCTCTCCCCCAAATTTTAACCGATTTACGCGCCGACCCTGGTTTCATGGAAAACGTAGCGGCTTGGCACACGCAACCAGCCAGAGTGGCTCAATCCACACCTCATCCTGAAGCACTTCACCCTCTACTACGCGCCGCACTTGCTCAACGCGGGTTTGGCCAACTCTACTCCCATCAATCAGAAGCTTGTCAATTTGCACTCAAGGGAAACAATCTGATCATCGTGACACCAACCGCAAGCGGCAAAACGCTCTGCTATAATTCACCTGTCTTACACAGTCTCCTGAATGATGCCGCGGCGCGCGCTCTCTACCTCTTTCCAACGAAGGCACTCGCTCAGGATCAGTTAACTGAGCTTCAAATTTGGAAAACCGAGCTCGCTTCTGTTGCAGAATCCTTCGAAGAATCCGCTGGAGTCAATGGTTCGAATCGCAAAATCACCGATCGGCAAGAGCTTCCATTGCCAGAAGTGGAAACTCTCTACATTTTCACCTATGACGGTGACACACCACGTGCTCACCGCTCTTCCATTCGCCGACAAGCACGTCTCCTCCTGACAAATCCAGACATGCTTCATGCCGGGATTCTCCCCTACCATACAAACTGGGCAGAGTTCTTCGGTGGCTTACGTTACGTAGTGATTGATGAAATGCATATCTATCGAGGTGTTTTTGGAAGTCACGTGGCGAATGTACTGCGTCGTCTGCAGCGAATCTGTCGCTTTTACGGAAGTCGGCCGCAATTCATCTGCACCAGTGCCACAATCGCCAATCCCGCAGAGCTGGCTGAATGTCTGCTGGAGCAACCAGTCCATCTGATCAATCAAAGCGGGGCACCCAGCGGCGAAAAACATATCATCCTCTACAATCCGCCCTGTTACGATCCCGATCGAGGTCTACGCCGAGCAGCAACGTTAGAAGCCCAGGAAATTGCTGCCCGTACAGTTCTGGGAGGTGTTCAGACGATTGTCTTTGGTCGCTCCCGCCTGACAACCGAGGTGCTCCTAACCTATTTACGAGAGCGGCTAGCGTGTGTGCCTGACCACTCGGGACTGGCCACCAGTGACCATCCACCATCCACGAACACCCAACCTCACCGTCTCGATTTAACCCAATCCGTCCGCGGCTACCGTGGTGGCTATTTGCCCACCGAACGCCGTGAGATTGAAGCTGGCTTACGTTCTGGTGAAGTGCGAGCAGTGGTTGCGACGAATGCGCTCGAGCTGGGAATCGACATTGGTCAACTGCAAGCTGCGATCCTCTGTGGCTACCCAGGCAATATTGCCAGCACCTGGCAGCAGATGGGGCGTGCAGGACGAACACAAGAGACCGCAGTCGCGATTCTCATTACAACCAGCGGTCTACTTGATCAATACGTGATCCAACACCCGGAATTTATCTTCGAACGTTCTCCCGAACAGGCGATTGTAAACCCCGATAATCTGATGCTTCTGGTCGACCAGCTACGCTGTGCTGCCTTCGAGCTTCCTTTTCAGGTTGGTGAAGCCTTTGGCAACTGCACATTTACGTTCGATGTGCTGGCACTTCTTACTGAACAGGGAGACATCCAACAACATGGCACATGGTTTCACTGGAGTGGTGAAGGTTATCCCGCACGGCAGGTGAGTCTACGCAATGCCGGTGGTCAAACGGTGGTGATCCAGGTGGATTCGGACCAGCAAGAGAACGGCCAACCTGAGATTATAGGCGAGGTTGATTTGCCTAGTGCTCAGTTACTGGTACATCAAGGGGCAATCTACATTCATGAAGGACGCAGCTACCAGGTCAATCAACTGGATTTAGACAATCAATTGGCCATTGTGTCACCAGCCAACGTGAACTATTATACAGATGTGGGAGCCGAAACCGAGATCACAATTTTGGCAGAACATGAGTGGGTCATAAAAGGTGGTGCCCAGGTTGCCTACGGGGATCTATTAGTGAGTAGCCAAGTTGTCAGCTTTCGGCGAGTGCGTCATCAAACCCATGAAAATTTAGGCGTCACGCCACTCGATTACCCGCCACAGCTGATCGAAACCAGTGGCTATTGGTTTAGCGTATCTGAGCAGACCCAACAAACATTAATGGAGCGTGGTCAGTGGATGGATGCCCCCAATGACTACGCTCCAAATTGGCAAGAGCAACGGGTGCGCGTTCGTTCTCGGGACCAATATCGCTGTGCCGTTTGTGGTCTGCCCGAACCAGCCGATCGCCAGCACGATGTCCATCACACCATACCATTTCGAACCTTTGGTTATGTTCCGGGCATAAACGAAAATTATCGCGAAGCCAATCGTCTCGACAATTTACAACTCCTCTGTCGGCGCTGCCATCGGCGCGTCGAAGCAACTGTACGCACACGAGGCGCTCTCGATGGTCTCGCCTATGCTCTACACCATCTTGCCCCGCTCCATCTCATGTGCGATCGATCCGACATCGGGGTGAGTGTGGAAAGAGAGACGATTAAGGCGAAGGCTGAGGCGAAGGAGGTAGGGACAATTGACGCAGAGGGGCTAGATGAGCCATCTTCCTCAGCCCTCGCCTCAGCCTCTATAACGTCTTCACCAACCAACATCTGATCAACGCATTTTTCTTTGTGGCAGGCGAAATCGGTCGGACGGGAGATGATCTGCTTGCCGAGGCACAATTAGATGTCAATCAGCTTGCTGCAGACCCTGCCACGCGTGAATCTCTCTATCGGGGAAAACCTGTTGAGGAATTGCCTAATTTGGATCAGACCATCCGTTCGCGGATCCAGACCAAGCTGATCGAGGAATTGAGTAAGGCTAAACCAAAAAAATAAATAATTATACGCGAACGAGAGAATGGAGAGGGGGAATAAGGACAAACCATTTTTCTAAACCAGGTAAACGTTGGAAGCGTTGTTCCAAACGGTCCATCTCTTTCTGAGTGAGTTTGACGCCGGTCTCATAAAGAGTGGAATTCAGGTGAACGAAGGGTTGTAGTTGGTTAAAGCGAAAAGAACGGGCAAAATTGAGAACGGTCTCAAGAGAATCGAGAAGAGAACCGTTCCAGTGTTTTTCAAGATGGCCCCAAACCCGTTCGATGGGGTTGTATTTACTGTGATAAGGAGGGTAGCAGGCGAGCTGAATAGAGAGACGATAGTGCTCAACAAACTGAGTGAGACGATACATAAACTGAGTCCGACGGGTATGATTTTCGGGACCATTGTCCTGATTGATCACGAGGGTCTTGACGTGAGGAAAGTGTTCACGTACGCTTTCCCAAAAATCAATCAGGCAGTCGACAATAAAGTCACTCGTCACTTTCGACTGAGTCAAGTAAAGAAAGAGTTCCTTGGTTGAAGGGAGGTAAATGCCAAAAGGAGTGACTTTCTCGGTCTTCTTATCTTGAAAGTCATGATCGAGCGCTTTGACAACCACTCGACTTATCCCTTCTCTCGAGAAACGGTCAAGTAAAATCGTCGCTTTGGCATCCCAAGAGAGGCGCAGAACCGTCTCGTCTGCATCCGCTTCTTGATTGATCTGATGAATTCTATCAAAGATCGCATCGGTCTCTGGGATCTTTTTCACTGGTTGACTTTTTTTGACCCAGTTTGAGCCATAGCCTAACTCATTGAGCTTCAAGCGGATGGCCTCTTCGCCAGGCAATTCCTCATCTGTGTATCCTTTCTGCTCGATGAGCTGGGTACGCATTTCGGCGGCGGTTAGTCGAGTGTACAATTGGGGGGTTCGAAAGGTGGGATCGGTCTGGCTGAATTGATCGGCGATTTCAACCATATCGGCCAGTAAAGTGGGGATATGGTCTTCGGCTTTTTTGCGACCACGTCGGTGGCTTTGGTCGACATAACAGAAGCCGCCTTCTAGTTCTTCCAGGGCTTTGGCTATCGTCGCCCGATTCCAGCCCAACTCTCGTTCTGCTTTCGTCGGACTCCCTTCGCATATCGTTTTGACCGTTTGGGCCATGAAGTGCCTTCTTTCGTATCCACTTAACATGGCCTTCGTCTCTTTCAAGACTTCAACCATTTCTGGCGAGATTGTCATTTTTGCTCCTTTTGGAGAGCTAGTTTAACACCTTCTCGCGTATATTTTATTTTTTGGATTGGCCTAAAGTCTCTCGTGAGAGAGGCCGTATCAACGCACCAGCCGGTCTGAATATCCGTTCGCTCCCTAGCCGTGATGGCAAAATTCTAACATCTGTGCAACACGAGACAACCGTTCGCATATTGGCCAAAGTGGATGAGTGGCTCTTTCTACATGTTGATCCCAAAGTGGCGGGAGTCGAAGCCCCAATAGCAGGATATGGGCACCAAGATTTTGTCACACGAGGCGCCACAAATGGAACAATGCCGACTGGTCCACGAACGAAGTTTCTTCGTACAGATCCATCTCTGAGAACCATTGGATTGGAAGCAATTGGGGGGGAGCGAATCATTCTTGGAAGCGGTGCGGGATCTGGTGCACGACGATTGGCCGATATCTGGAATCGCTATGGTGGTTTGCTTGCACGATTGGCGGACCAGCTTGGCCTTGATCCTGCCGTTGCCATCGCTGTCTTGGCCGTTGAATCTGGAGGAGGAGGCTTCCAAGATGGACGGCTAATCATCCGCTTTGAGAACCATCTCTTCTATGATGAGTGGGGGCGTTTCAATCAAGCCCGCTTCTTTCAACACTTTGCCTTTCATCAGGAGGTGAGTTGGCAGGGGCATACTTGGCGTGCACGGAGTGATCAACCGTTCCAAGAGTTTCATGGCAATCAACAGCGAGAGCACCAAGTATTCAATTTTGCTCTTACGTTGGATGAAACCGCAGCCAAGCGATCTATCAGTATGGGGGCACCACAAATCCTAGGACGAAACCATGAACGCATTGGCTATCGTACCGTTGAAGAAATGTTTCAAGCCTTTGCAGAAGATGAACGCAGCCACATTTTGGGCCTCTTTGATTTTATTCGCACAGATACGCGTCTAGTTCGTTCTTTGCGCCACAAAGATTATGTGACCTTTGCCGCAGGCTACAATGGAACCGGTCAAGCAGAGACCTATGGTCGACTGATTGCCCAGAACGTACAAGCATTCGAGCGGCTACGCGTGATGCCCGCTTTGTCCCCTGGTGGAGCGGCAACTGACGCTGGCCCTCTGCTTGAATCAGAGTTAGACAACGCAATCTCATGTGATCCGTTGATTCAGGCACCCGATGCGCAGATCAGGGTGAATTTGGATGTATCTACGCCGATCGCAATGTCGTTACCGCTCCCCATAGACCCTGAGTTCGGACCAGACATTCCCAATCGTGAATCAATCGATCCTGAGCTGATTGCCATTTGGCGGAGCCACATTGAGCAGGGATTGGAAAATAACACAGTCATGTTCCAGCGCGTGCTGCGTGCCTTTATGCTACCTTACTATTTGACCGTTGTAATGTATGTGGCACTATTTCTCGTCGGTGTGGGTCTATTCGTGATTGCGGCTTGGCTTACCGGTCGCCCTGACACCGAAATTGGTGTGGCCTTCTTTGGCGGTTTAGGCGTTCTCACATTCTTGGCTTTCTTTGTCAGCAAACCCTTACGTTCATTGGAAGAGAATTTACAGTTTATCACTTGGCTGGGGATTATTTATAACACCTACTGGACGCGGCTCCTCTATATGCAAGACAATGCCACCGTACAGGCAGATCTAGAGGATGCAACAAACGATGCTATCACCGAAATCAATCGTCTTTTGGATAAAAGTGCGGAGATGAATAAGCAGAGACCGAATTTGGGAACGAGGTGAGCAAGGCTTTTCCAGAAAATGAAATACCCAATTCGATAGGAAAAGCCAAAGCCATTCTAGGCTACAGCGCTTGTCTTTATGGGTCATTATTTTTCTGGAATGGCCCAAAAACCGATAAGTTGCGGGAAGCCTCTCTGAATTAGAACACTCCAGGAATAAGTCGAGACTTCGTCTTCTGCATATATTCTGCATATTCTGGATTGGTTGCAAGAAGCCGTTCCTCTTCTAAAATGCGCAACACCTGTAATGTATAGAGACCAGCATAAATGACCAAATTCCAGGGGTGGTTCATTTTAGCTGGATAGATAGGTTTACACTTTTAGAAACAGAAAGAACGTTTATATTCTCTGATTTCGCCGGTTCTCAGAGAGAAAACGGTCTCATATAGATTTTTGTCTATATATCAAAAGTGTAAACCTAATTTTGAACCACCCCTTTTCAGGGGTGGTTCATTTTAGCTGGATAGATAGGTTTACACTTTTAGAAACAGAAAGAACGTTTATATTCTCTGATTTCGCCGGTTCTCAGAGAGAAAACGGTCTCATATAGATTTTTGTCTATATATCAAAAGTGTAAACCTAATTTTGAACCACCCCTTTTTTCAGGGTGGATTCTTTTTTCCGCCCCTTTCGGTTTGCCCTTTGTCACTCAAGCCTTTACCAGAAAGTAAAGTTTGTAATGATTGGCCTCATTATCTATGCTTGTGCAACATTATTTTGGGTGTCTGCTCTATCTCGGGTTGATTTAAGCTATGCCTATCCGTTTGTGAGTCTTAGCTTTGTGATTATGTTAATTGCTTCCTGGCATCTGTTTGGCGAAACGCTAAATGCTATGCGTCTGCTAGGTACATTCATCATCTGTGTTGGTGTCTTTCTTGTTGCAAGAAGTTAGGACTCGGCATTAAATAACTCGATAGTTGTGAAATGAAGGTTTTCCAATTTTGACAAAAGAGACAAAAGTCATCTCAATAGATTGCATCAAGAAAAAAGTGCAGAAAAGGAGCCATCAAGATGCAATTGCCGATAGTAAATGTAGCGCCACTGGTCAAGGAGCATAGCGAAACCTTTCGTTCAGTATTTGCCAATCGTAAACAGTTTCGCCACTTTGAAAACTATCTGACGGGTCTGATGGTCTTGGACAACAAAAGCATGGCAAATATTGCCCGTTGCATTCTAGATAGTGCAGATAAGACGAATGTATCACGGTATCTGAGTGAAGCTCCTTGGCGAGCCGAAAAACTCAATGATGAGCGTATAGGTTACATGAAGTCAGAGACAGCACAATACCAACGTTCAGAGTCAGAATCGGTATTAGCGATTGATGATACACTATGTGAACATGTGGGAAGTCTGTTCGAGTATATCGACACCCACTACAATCATAGCAATGGTCAGCATCCACTGGCTCATAACTTAGTCACAAGTCACTATGTCAGTGGCGCTATCCGTTTTCCGGTCGATGCAAGTATCTACCGACGGTACGAAGAGTTTACCGACTGGGAAGCATTTGTGGAAAAACATTTCCCAGTGACCGAGATTCCCAAGAAAAAGAAAGAACGAACCGCTTTTCATAAACGAGTGGATAGCCACCTATTAACTGACCCCGCCTTTCGAGAGCGAGACGAAGCGTTTAAGACCAAGATAACCATTGCCAGGAACTGGTTGAAAAAGCTGTTGAACGAAACCTTATCTTTGGTTGGGCTCTCTTCGATGGTTGGTATCTCGCTCCAGATTTTCTAGCTGTACTCGATCGTCTGAATAAAGATTGGATCAGCATCTTGAAGTGCAATCGCAATCTGGAGACAAATAGTTTTCGTTTGCGGGATGAAGATGGTCAGCCGATAACTTTCGAGGGGCCACATATTAAAGTCAAAGAGTTGGTCCCCTACATCCCCCAGAATGCCTACAAGCCTGTCACCATTGATGGTCGTACTTACTACACCTTTACCATGACTGTGCGTATCCCTTCTATCGGCAAGGTACGCATCGTGATTAGTTTTGATAATCCTGAATTGCAAGACAATTATGCCGTTTTAGTGACCAATCGCACCGACTGTAATGCCAAACGCATTCTCTCGATTTACCTGCTTCGTTGGCCTATCGAGACGGTTTATCAGGATGGTAAACAACTGCTTGGTCTTGATGAATATTGCATGCGAACTGCCCACGCCTTTCAAAAACATTGGTCTCTGGTCTTCGTGGCTTATTCTCTCTTGCACCTTGATTGTTTGGGACCATCATTGGCTAAAACTCAATTCTCGCCCAGCAAATCCCTTGGTGAGGCTACCCGGCAGCAAACTCAGTCACTGATTCAAGATCTCATCTTGACGGCTCATGATGCCTTGAATGACGGACAGGAGATTGCGGAGGTCTTCGCTACCCTTTTCGCCAAACGGCAGGTCTGCTCTGCTTAATTTGACTTTGTCAAATCTGGCACCTGCTCAAAATACAACTATCGAGTAAGGCCAATCCAAAAAATAAAATATACGCGAGAAGGTGTTAAACTAGCTCTCCAAAAGGAGCAAAAATGACAATCTCGCCAGAAATGGTTGAAGTCTTGAAAGAGACGAAGGCCATGTTAAGTGGATACGAAAGAAGGCACTTCATGGCCCAAACGGTCAAAACGATATGCGAAGGGAGTCCGACGAAAGCAGAACGAGAGTTGGGCTGGAATCGGGCGACGATAGCCAAAGCCCTGGAAGAACTAGAAGGCGGCTTCTGTTATGTCGACCAAAGCCACCGACGTGGTCGCAAAAAAGCCGAAGACCATATCCCCACTTTACTGGCCGATATGGTTGAAATCGCCGATCAATTCAGCCAGACCGATCCCACCTTTCGAACCCCCCCCAATTGTACACTCGACTAACCGCCGCCGAAATGCGTACCCAGCTCATCGAGCAGAAAGGATACACAGATGAGGAATTGCCTGGCGAAGAGGCCATCCGCTTGAAGCTCAATGAGTTAGGCTATGCTCAAACCGGGTCAAAAAAAGTCAACCAGTGAAAAAGATCCCAGAGACCGATGCGATCTTTGATAGAATTCATCAGATCAATCAAGAAGCGGATGCAGACGAGACGGTTCTGCGCCTCTCTTGGGATGCCAAAGCGACGATTTTACTTGACCGTTTCTCGAGAGAAGGGATAAGTCGAGTGGTTGTCAAAGCGCTCGATCATGACTTTCAAGATAAGAAGACCGAGAAAGTCACTCCTTTTGGCATTTACCTCCCTTCAACCAAGGAACTCTTTCTTTACTTGACTCAGTCGAAAGTGACAAGTGACTGTATTGTCGACTGCCTGATTGATTTTTGGGAAAGCGTACGTGAACACTTTCCTCACGTCAAGACCCTCGTGATCAATCAGGACAATGGTCCCGAAAATCATACCCGTCGGACTCAGTTTATGTATCGTCTCACTCAGTTTGTTGAGCACTATCGTCTCTCTATTCAGCTCGCCTGCTACCCTCCTTATCACAGTAAATACAACCCCATCGAACGGGTTTGGGGCCATCTTGAAAAACACTGGAACGGTTCTCTTCTCGATTCTCTTGAGACCGTTCTCAATTTTGCCCGTTCTTTTCGCTTTAACCAACTACAACCCTTCGTTCACCTGAATTCCACTCTTTATGAGACCGGCGTCAAACTCACTCAGAAAGAGATGGACCGTTTGGAACAACGCTTCCAACGTTTACCTGGTTTAGAAAAATGGTTTGTCCTTATTCCCCCTCTCCATTCTCTCGTTCGCGTATAATTATTTTTTTGGTTTAGCCTAAATAACTCGTTGATAGATTCCTTCGGCTTCGTTGGCGCTAAGCGCTTGTATCCAAACAGAGCTTGCCCTGAGTCCTCGAAGAAAACAAGCGTTCGTTTCACTCGAGAATAACATTGATGAGTTATTTATGGATTCATCCTGAATAACTTTCGACGCTTGCTGTTGCGAGATCATCAATTTCATGGCGATCTTGAATCACTTGGTTGATACTGCCATCAACCATACGAATGACGCGGTCTACATATTTACACATTCGTAAATCATGAGTGACCATAACTCCCGCACGATCCTGTTCGTGAATTAGCTCTGCAAATGTTTTGACAACTTGATATGCTCGCTCTGTATCCAAACTCGCTGTCGGCTCATCAGCTAAAACCAAATTCGGTTCGTGAATCATGGCCCGAGCAATTGCTACCCGTTGTTGTTGTCCCCCTGAAAGTTGACCCGGGTAATTCTTCATTCGGTCACCTAATCCCAATCGCATTAATAAATCGGTCGTGCGTTTTTTCCCCTCACCATTGAAGCGACGATTAAGACGCAACATTAACTCAACATTCTCGCGTGCATTCAAATAGGGTACTAGATTATTTGATTGGAATGCGAACCCAATCGAACGACGTCGAAATCGCGTTCGATTGGCATCCCGCATGTCGTTGAGCTGTTCACCATCGATCAGAATGCGTCCACTTGTTGGACGCAAAAGCCCTGCCAACATTGCCAACATCGTTGTTTTGCCTGAACCACTTGGTCCAACAAGAGCAGTGAACTCACCTGCATGAATGCGGAATGAGGCATCTTTAACGGCATGAACCAAGCTATCACCGCTTCCATAGGTCTTCGTGACGTGTTCTGCTTCTAGGATGACGACACCATTCTCATTATGCATGATTATATCGTTATTCCAATCGATTTTACTGTGCCAAGCCAAGGGCAGTAAGGGGTTCAATCTTCAGAAGAGCCCAAACCGAAACAAGACCACTGATGGGACCAATCATGATTAAGGAAATGATCGCTGTTAATACTGATTGACCAGTAAAGACAACTGGAATTTCAACGGGAAAACCGACTTGTAATCCGAATGACCCTGCTGTGCCAACGGCTACTCCAATCAAGTTGACGATGATGATTTGTGAAATGGCTGCCAGGACAACTGTCAGATTCGACGCGCCAACAGCCTTTAGCATACCGACCTGTGCAACTTTTTGCAATGTTTGGATCTGAAAGAAACCTCCGATCACCAAGATTCCAATAAAGAGCGTGAAAAACCGCTGTGTATTGAGCGTGCTTTGTTGAGCTTGATAACCAGGTGTCGATTCATACGCTGTAACACGATCCACAACTTCGATTTTTCCTACTTCCTGTTCGAGCTTTGTAGCCATTTCCCTCAATTTATCCGGTTCATCTAGACGTACAACCACAATATTTGAGATCAACTCCCCTCCATTGATCCCGGATTCACCGCGCGGTCGAACTTTTTCCCAAGTCAGATAGGGTAAAATGAGAGATGGCTGAAATTGATATTGAAGTTTTTCAGCGACACCAACCACTGTCAAATCATAGAATTCTTCCTCGGTACCCTGAGTTGTTTTCAGGGTAATCGTGTCTCCAATCTGAACATTTCTTCTAAGGGCAACATTGCCATCGATCAGTACTGTATTGCTGCGCTTTTGTCCTAATTGCTCTCCCTTCACAACGATTGGTTCACCTGGCTTGCTTGGCTCAACACCAATCAACGTAACATCGAGTGGTTCTTGAAAAGATCCAACTTGCTTCATCTCTGTTGGTGAATTGCTTGACCTTTCTCCGTTCGCCGAATCAGGACCACCAAATACAATCGTTGCACTAGCAAACCCAACTTGTCCAACATCGTCAACCCCTTCTACCCGTCGAATTGCCTTGACGCGAGAGCGACCGACCCTACTTGACGGCAAAGATAACTCGACGTTCTCTTGAAACACAATTAGCTCACCCGTTAGCTTTTCCAAATATTCTTTATTGGCAGCAGCCAATCCCTCCGCCAAAGCCGCAATAAAGAGAACCAATGTTGTAATCAGTGCGACAATCAGGCTAATCAAAATAAACCGGCCGCGGTTATAAGTCATTTCCTTGACTGCAAGGTATATGGGCATCAATTCACCTTATAGTGATATTTATCCGGATTTTGAAGTTGAAGGGCTGACTGATGTATAAACCAATAAGTGATTCACTTTCCGTAACTTGATATACAATCATTATGCAAACATTGTGCCTCTATTAGGCGCATGAGAAAATACGATAACTTTTCAAATAATCTTGAACCGAATATGACGTTTACAGAAACCGCCTAAGTTTGACTGATGCTGCCAATTTCGTTTATAATTCGGAATTTGTGAATCAAATTATGGGTCCTGATTTGCATCAATACATTGCGTGCAGTGAACGACAGAACTGTATGCTGCAATGTATTTCTCGTTAATCAAAACGCGCCTGCCTGATTAGGTAAAATAATCCCGGTGCCATGTCGCTTATAACGAAGTGTTGGCTTCAGTGCTAGTCCGAAAAGCTCTATGACAATGGATTCTTACTCGAGAAGCTAGTCGCATTCACAACCGCTTTTCGGATAGGTTTAAGATTCGAGCAAGTATAGCCAAACGCGACAGAAAGGATAGAGATATTAATGTATGCAGTTGTACGAACTGGCGGCAAGCAATACCGTGTTGCCGCCGGAGATATATTAGAAGTTGAAAAGCTTGAAGGTGACATCGGTCAGACAATTACTTTGGAAGATGTACTTCTTGTATCAAACGGCGACGATGTGATGATTGGTCAGCCGAATGTCGAGGATGCAAGTGTCCATGCAAAAATTACGGGTCAGCATCGTGGTAAAAAGATCCTCGTCTTTCGATATCGTCCAAAAAAGCGCATTCGTGTTCGCAAAGGTCATCGTCAACATCAGACACGTCTCGCTATCGAATCGATCGTTGTAAAGGGAGAGACCTATGTTGCTGAGACAACAAACAGCACAAGCAATGAAGATACAGCACACGATGCGGAAGTTGATTCGAGGGATAATGGGATTGATGTAAGTGCATCAAGTCTATCTGCAGGGCTCGTAGACGATCTCTCAGATGCATCAGAAGAAATCGTTGCTGACGACTCGTCTTTAGATGACGAAATCAATATGGACGAAGAATCTTCAGTTGCTCAACCAGAACGAGCCGATGATGTCAATGGACCTGACTCTGTGGATGCAGTCGATAGTACAGAACTGAGCGATGAGGAAGAGGGAAACATAGCTGAAAACGAGTCTTCGACCAGCGCAGGCGACGAAGAGGAAGAATCTTCGGACATTCAGCCGGAATCGACCGATGATGCAGAGTCTGGCGAGGTTCATATAGATGCAGCAGATTCTGCTCAATCAACTGATGAGGCGGAATCGACTGATCAAGAGGAGAAATAAACGATGGCACATAAAAAAGGCGGTGGCTCAAGTCGCAACAATCGTGATTCGAATGCACAACGTTTAGGCGTCAAACGCTTTGGTGGCGAATATGTAACTGCTGGAAGTATTTTGGTACGGCAACGCGGCACCAAATTTCACCCTGGAACCAATGTGGGTAAGGGGAAAGACGATACACTTTTTACCAAAATTGATGGCTATGTTCACTTTGAGTGGGCAAAGAAGAATACCAAGCAGATCAGCGTCTATCCTGACAAGGTTGTACAGTAAGGGGCTTATTTTAATGAAGGCTGATATCCATCCTACCTATTATCCTGCAGCGAGAGTGATCTGTTCCTGTGGAACAACATGGCTGACAGGAAGTACTGTTGAAGAAATTCGGACAGATGTCTGCAATACTTGCCACCCTTTCTACACTGGTGAGCAACGAATTGTGGATACTGCCGGTCAAGTCGAACGGTTTATGAAGCGATTGGAGCGACGCCAATCTGGTGTAGCAAAACGCCAGATTGAAGCTCAAGCACGCAAAGAAGCCGAAGAAGCTGCACGCAGAGCACGCGCTCGCGGTGACGATCCTGATGCTGCCGCTGCTGAAGTTCTGGAAAAGTATCAAGAGGGCGAAGACCTAGAATAGCATCAATTTGGGTTGCAGTAACCATGAACATGTTTCCCAACTCGACGTGAAAAGAGATACATGTTCATGGTCTCTCTAAACTATGCTCTGGATGAAACATGGTTTTGCTTTATCCGGTAGAGCTGTGGGAAAACCATATTTTCATCACAATCGCAGCATAAAGCCTAAAAATATAACGTGGTTCTTTTGATGGTTGAGTAGATATTAAAGATTAAGGCAGGGACTATTGTCTCTGCCTTTTTTACTGGATGGAGCTTGACTTGATGGCAATGGATGAACAATATTATGGACAAATTGTTGCTGGATGGATAGAAATTATCTGTGGGTCAATGTTTAGCGGCAAAACCGAGGAACTACTGCGTCGTGTACGACGTGCTGAAATTGCCCGCAAAAATGTACAAATGTTTAAGCCACAGCTTGACAATCGATATGGACTTGAACGCGTTGCTTCACATAATGGTGTAGCGAGAGACAATGTGATGGTTGCCTCAACAGCCTTGTGTATTCTTGAGCATATAGAGCCCGGGACGAACGTCGTTGCAATTGATGAAGTACA
Organism: Chloroflexi bacterium TSY; assembly: GCA_019217005.1. The sequence goes on along the minus strand of JAHBNG010000018.1, from coordinate 140,280 downwards.
GTTTTTTGATCGGGACGTTGCGGATGTATGTTCAGAGCTAGCAAACGCAGGCAAACGTGTAATCGCTGCGGGCTTAGATACTGACTTTCGTGGTGAACCATTTGGACCGATGCCGTTGCTGATGGCAATTGCTGAACGCGTTGATAAACTTCATGCAATTTGTGTCACCTGCGGTGCTCCAGCTAGTCGGACACAACGTCTCATTGACGGACTGCCTACGAGTTACGATGCACCCATCATCTTAGTTGGCGGCAGCGAAAGCTATGAGGCTCGCTGCCGTCATTGTCATGATGTGCCCGGCAAAATATCACATTCGGATACGGAAGAAAAAAGTTACACTAATTCTTACTGAGACGGTTCTTCCTGTTGTGCCAAAAGGTAAGCAATTAGGTCAGCATAATCTTGCGGGCTTAAGAGTTCATCAAAGTTTTGGGGCATGTTGCCTCCCTGATAGCCTGGAACCAAGTAAGAATTGGGGTTTGAAATACTAATATAAAGATAGGCTGCTGGACTTGGATCGCCCGCTGCTTCGGCACGAGCAACTGCTATATTGCCAACATTGTACCAAGTTGGCCCAACAACTTGATTGTCTGGGTCAAATAGATGACAACCAGCACAACCACGTGCCTGATAGAGCGCCTCAGCATTTGTAAGATCTGCGTTGTCAAGAGCTGCAGCGACATCCGGAGCAAGTTCTTCCAGACCTGCAACGATCTCTGACGGGGAAAGTTTAGCAAGCGTTGGCGGTGCTTCTGGCTCAATGGCAACAATAACGGCTCCCGCACGCTCGGCAATCTCTATTGTACCCAGTTGTGGTGAGAGAATATGGGTGTTCGCATCTGGCGTACAACCTGTGAAAACGAGCAGCACGGTTAGCAATAAACCGCAAATCCAATAAATTGGACTTCGCAGCAGAGAGTTCATCGAATCCTCCGAGTCTTATTCTTCATATTTTCTATACATATACTGAATCACGCCTACTAAGAGACATTGAGACAAATCTGTGAAATCAAATTTTGCGAGAAATATTCTAATATGCTCGTACAGAATCTATGAAAGTGTACCATAGAGATCGATCTGTAACGAAATATGGAGCCATCTGCGCAATAATTCACAAATGCAATCACTTCCTCCCAACCATCAACCAGGGAAAACTTAGTTCACTTTAACTCTCATCTGATCAACAAAAAAATCAACACTAAATGCCAATCGTCCTGTAAAGTGACATACTTTCATCGAAGCAGGTTTATCACTTTACAGAGTGGTCTATGATTATGACTGTCAACTGATTGAACCGAAAATCTCTTTACTATATTTGTGGTAGATACGAAAATTGGCCGTCTTTAAGACTCAAGACAAACGCAGTATAGTCGTGGGACGAGCGTTGGTTCAGATTGAAACAATTTGTCTGACGTGGACGTTTTATTTTCTAGACTACGATTGCGACGAAAACATGGTTTGTCTACATCGCAAGGAATGCTCCAAGATTGGGCGTTATAAATGCGCCATAAAAGTGAATCATTAAACTCAGTTGAGTAGATGCTTGAAATGTCTGTCTAAAAGTTTGAACTTTATCAATATGTATGATGTGAAGGAAAAGATGAATCGTGTGCTCCGACGGTTGATGACAATAGGGCTCTTTGGATTTGCTTTTTTTGTCGTCATCATATCGATTTTACTGGATGATTTTGCAAAAGCAAAGGAAATATCTGCTCAATCAAATCAGGATTCTCCGCTGGCAACAAGTACGTTGACAAGTAGTATTGCAACTCCAACGCCTGTTAGCACACCTACTACTCAACCGCAGCCAGAATCCACAGGACCACCAACAGACACACCCACAATCACACTTACACCGTCACCGTCGCCGACAAAAGGAATCGTGGCTGATATTGCATATCCTCGGGACAACGACGTCTTATTTGCAAATGTTGTAATAAGCGGCACTGCTTTGATTCAATCCTATCAACGATATGAAATCCATATTGCGTCCGCAGGGAGCGAGAGTTGGCAGTGGCTCATGACCAACTATCCGGTTGTAAGAGGTGGTGAACTGTTCCAATGGGATACGACTAGCTTTGCTGATGGTTTTTACGATTTACGTTTACGGGCTATCTCTGAAAATAGCAATTATAATGAAGCTTTTGTACGCAGTTTTGAAATACGCAATCGTATGCCACCGACAGCAACACCTCAATTCGACGAACAAGGTACACTCATTCCAGTCACGAACACACCGACACCAACTGAGACACCTGATGTTCGAATCCGCGTTCCTGGAGGTCAAGGTTTTTATGCTCCAGTTTCTGGAGCATTGTTACAAGGTTACATACCCATTATTGCGACAGTGAATAACTTTGGTCATCAAACGTTTGATCGATATGAACTTTATGTTTCCCTTACCGGAGCAGAAGAGTGGAGTTTGTTAACGAGCAAAAAAGAACAACATTGGCAAGATTCTATCTACGTGTTGAATACCAAGACTTTGGTAGACGGATTTTATGACCTACGTTTGCAGGTTGTGTTTAAAGATGGCAACTATCGTCGATATCATTTACGAAATCTGGAGATAGCAAATGCAAAACCGAACGTTTCAGGCAATCTAACCACCGATTTGCAAAATGGGATTCACTACCCCGTTCCGGGCAAAGAGGTAGGTGGTGTTGTTGATTTTGTCGGGACGGCAGTTGATCCAAATTTTCTTCGCTGGGAACTTTAAATGCCCGACGAGCCGTTGAGTTATAGAGTCGGTTCACTTTCCCTTGCAGCTTCGGTCGCCAGAACCCTGTGATATCTATGCTTTTCACTCGGTACCCTTCTAACTTTTTTGCCTCCCATTCCCCTTTCCACTTCTTCTTGCCACGACCCCAGCAGACTTGTGATATCCCATGATCCATATCGAAAGCTCCACCAGCTTCGCCGGAGCTCCTCATCTTCAAACCCGCTTTCTTTCAATGCGCTATGGATTGCTCCTCGACTTTTCAGAAACGACCCATTCAGCATTGCCCACATCAGACGCATTACATTTACGTTTGTTCCCATCGGCGTTACTTGCAATACATTCATCAGTACTGCTATAGTTATTTCTGGCGCGGTTAGCATTCCTTCCTCCTTTTTGGGTTCTCTACCTTTTGGATGAACTGCTAACCGCTTTTTGTCACATTTCTCACCTCATCTCTTTTCTTTTACCAGAAAGTAAAGTATACTTACAAATGCTCAAATGAGATTAGCATTGCAGCCTCTATGAGATTACAATATTGTAATTAACTCGATAGACTCATTCCTAAATGGAGTGTGTACGACAAAGTATGCAAATGAACACTGCTCAGTCAGAAAACTGCTCCATTTACACACTTTGGAACACACTCTCCTAAACGTAGGAAAAAATTCCTTATTTGCTCTGAAAGAAATTTTAAAAAACGCATATATACGGTCAATAAACCAATTCAATATTGTAATGAATTCAAAGTATTTATTGTAGAAAATACTCATGAGTAGAAGTAGAAGTAAATTAATGCAGAAAGAAAATCTCAGACTTCATAGTCGACTGGAGGAGAAAATGTTATTTCTGAAATATCAGCGGCTGCTGACAATGTTTCTAGTAGCTTCTTTGCTGCTTGCATCACCTGCTTGGCTACTGGAATCCAATAAAGTCAGCGCTCAAAATCAAGAATTACGGGCCACAATAGTTACTGGAACATTAACGGGTGGTGTATTTGACAAACATTGGTTAGCCGTTGTTCCCAGTTTTCCTGGTGCGCAGGTACGAATTCAAGTAGATTGGGATCGTCCAAATGCGCTAACAAACGGTGTTGGTTTTTGGGTGTTGGATCCTGTCGGTCTCAATAACGTGCTGGGTGGTAGGCAGGCGCGTGATGTTTCGTTGGCGGCTGGCGATGATGTCTATCAAGGTGGGGATAACCAGATGGATGCCAGTTTTAACGCTTTTGGCGAAACGACTTATACAGTCATTCCATTTAACGATTCTGCCACAGACGCCAGTTACACAATGACGGTTGAGAACGCAACGATTGTTGATGATTCCGGTCAAGTGACGGATCCAACAGCACCTGCTGTCGTGCCGACCTCAACAGAGGAAACCTCGACAGGAGAAGAATCCACGAGTGATTCAGATGAAACGACAGCAGTACAAACGTCTACTGATTCAGCTGCAAATACGACTACGGAAAGCACTGCTGTGCCAGTTGCCTCTGTGGATTCGTCAACGCCATCATCAACAAACGCCTCGTCCGACACAACCCCTTCGATATCCGTATCGACGGACCCAGTCGAAGTGCGGGAGGTTGAACTATCCGGTAAACTTCCTGTAAAGGATTCTGTTCATTATATTGGCCTAGAACCAAATGGTCGTGATGTAGATATCGAACTCGTGATGGCAATTGATCCACAAGATCAACAAGAAGTATTACGCCGCATGAATTATTTCGTCATCCGCGAACAAGATCTGAATTTGCTGGGTGGTAGTACGCGTGAATCCGATATCGCGATTGCGGCAGGAAATCGACGTGTAGGATTTCGCGAAAATGAACGAGTCGCAAACTTCAATGCATCAGGTGAAGGTGCATATGTCGCTCTTGTACAGAATACATCTGAAATTCCAGCATCTTACACATTGAGTGTAAAAGGCGGCATTTTGATTGATGATTCGGGGCAAACTGACAATGCCCAAAATCTTGCGGTGTCTGTGGTACAAACAAGCGATGGCACTGATGAAAATCAGACCACTACGACCACTACGACGACACCAGCTGCTGCACCTGCCGCAACAACTGGAACAGGTCGAGCAGGAGAACCCGGAGGTACCTATACCATACAGAGCGGTGATACAGTTAGCTTAATTGCGCGTGATGTCTATGGAGATGTTTCCCTTTGGCGTCAATTGTGTGCGTTCAACAATTTGAGTGACTGTAATCGGATTGAAGTTGGGGATGTTTTGAATCTGCCAACTCGTGCACAAATCCAGGCGGTTGGAAGCGGTACAACAAACTCAACATCGAATGCTTCGACAACAACTTCGTCCACAGCAACGAATACGACAACCAGCAACACGACAGCGACTTCAGGGTCATCATCAAGTAGTTCAACCGCTACGGCAACTGATGAAACAGGCGATTCTGATCTCGTAGACATTGTCGAAACTGCCCGGAATAGTGAAGACTTTAATCTACTTGTCGCCGCAATTGAAGCGGCAGGGCTTGTTGATGCATTGAAAGGAAGTGGACCATTCACCCTCTTTGCACCAACTGATCAGGCATTTGCTTCCCTGCCCACTGGTGCACTTGATGCATTGTTAGATGATCCCGGTGGCCAACTCACATCAGTACTGCTCTATCATGTTATACCAGGCAAGCTCGAATCATCCAGGTTGTCTGATGGATTAAATGCACAAACCGTACAAGGTAGCCCCGTGCAGTTTGGTACCAGTGGCAACAGTGTGACGATCGCAGATGTCAATGTGACGATCGCAGATATTGAAGCATCGAATGGGATTATACATGTAATTGATGGCGTTATTTCACCACCATCAAGTTCAGCAAGCTCAACTACTGAAAGTTCTACCAACGCGTCGTCTTCATCTTCTGAAAGCGATTCGACCGGCGCACTAGATAACGTGCCCGTTTTGACGGATGCATCGAACCTAAGCAGTACAAGCAAAGATGGAAACGCGACAGTTTCTTATGAATCAGAATTCACGATCAGTGATGCAGCCGAATTTTATGAGCAGGAGATGGAACGATTAGGCTATACCACTGAAACCTCTGTGGTTACCGATCAGAACGCTTCACTCACATTTACGAATTCTGACGGCAGTATTAGTATTAAAATTACACCTGATACAGATTCAGATTCGGTTATCGTAACGATCACAACTGTATAAGGCTAAACCAAAAAAATAATTATACGCGAACGAGAGAATGGAGAGGGGGAATAAGGACAAACCATTTTTCTAAACCAGGTAAACGTTGGAAGCGTTGTTCCAAACGGTCCATCTCTTTCTGAGTGAGTTTGATGCCGGTCTCATAAAGAGTGGAATTCAGGTGAACGAAGGGTTGTAGTTGGTTAAAGCGAAAAGAACGGGCAAAATTGAGAACGGTCTCAAGAGAATCGAGAAGAGAACCGTTCCAGTGTTTTTTCAAGATGGCCCCAAACCCGTTCGATGGGGTTGTATTTACTGTGATAAGGAGGGTAGCAGGCGAGCTGAATAGAGAGACGGTAGTGCTCAACAAACTGAGTGAGACGATACATAAACTGAGTCCGACGGGTATGATTTTCGGGACCATTGTCCTGATTGATCACGAGGGTCTTGACGTGAGGAAAGTGTTCACGTACGCTTTCCCAAAAAATCAATCAGGCAGTCGACAATAAAGTCACTAGTCACTTTCGACTGAGTCAAGTAAAGAAAGAGTTCCTTGGTTGAAGGGAGGTAAATGCCAAAAGGAGTGACTTTCTCGGTCTTCTTATCTTGAAAGTCATGATCGAGCGCTTTGACAACCACTCGACTTATCCCTTCTCTCGAGAAACGGTCAAGTAAAATCGTCGCTTTGGCATCCCAAGAGAGGCGCAGAACCGTCTCGTCTGCATCCGCTTCTTGATTGATCTGATGAATTCTATCAAAGATCGCATCGGTCTCTGGGATCTTTTTCACTGGTTGACTTTTTTTGACCCGGTTTGAGCCATAGCCTAACTCATTGAGCTTCAAGCGGATGGCCTCTTCGCCAGGCAATTCCTCATCTGTGTATCCTTTCTGCTCGATGAGCTGGGTACGCATTTCGGCGGCGGTTAGTCGAGTGTACAATTGGGGGGTTCGAAAGGTGGGATCGGTCTGGCTGAATTGATCGGCGATTTCAACCATATCGGCCAGTAAAGTGGGGATATGGTCTTCGGCTTTTTTGCGACCACGTCGGTGGCTTTGGTCGACATAACAGAAGCCGCCTTCTAGTTCTTCCAGGGCTTTGGCTATCGTCGCCCGATTCCAGCCCAACTCTCGTTCTGCTTTCGTCGGACTCCCTTCGCATATCGTTTTGACCGTTTGGGCCATGAAGTGCCTTCTTTCGTATCCACTTAACATGGCCTTCGTCTCTTTCAAGACTTCAACCATTTCTGGCGAGATTGTCATTTTTGCTCCTTTTGGAGAGCTAGTTTAACACCTTCTCGCGTATATTTTATTTTTTGGATTGGCCTAAGGACAGGGCTCTTCGGGAATTCAGGGGGGTAACAAACTCGAAACTGGCTAGCACCGGTTGAGTGGCATTGCCGTATCGAAACCAAAGCGGTCTACCCCCTGAACTCCGGTTGAGCCTAAGATGGTATCGAGCCTATCGCCTATATTCGAGTTAGCCATCATTGACCAAAGCCACCTTCATTTTTATGGTTGACAGCTCCATCATGCTGTGCTAAAGTAGGCAATGTAAAATATTATTAGCAAAAAAACATTGACAGAGACCAATATTTTATCGTTCTTTTCTACAGAGAGACGTCGGTTGGTGTAAGACGTTGGAAGATGATGAAATAAGCACCTCTGAAGTTCCCAATAGGAAATGGTTGGGCGGTTCACGCCGTTATTGTGTAATGAGGCGGCAGTTGTTATGCAGTACATTTTGTGTCAATAGAGAAATGTACTGATAGAATGCGAAAGAGTCGATAAGCTTAAAGCCGCGAATTCAGGTGGTACCACGGAATCCCTTTCGTCCTGACGATAAGTCAGACGAGAGGGATTTTTTGTTTTCCAGGTAATCATATAGGAACGACTATGATATAGAAAATGGTGATAAAAGCTAGGAGCGAAAATTATGCTTGATATTAAATGGATGCGAGAAAATCGCGAGGCACTTGCAGAAGCAATGCAAAAATTGAACGATACAGATGCTCCTTGGGAGCGGGCACTTTCGCTAGATGAAGAACGTCGGGTCTTATTGGGACAAGTGGAAGCATTGCGCGCCGAACGGAACGAGGGTTCGAAACAAATTGGGCTTCTCTTTCGTGAAAAGAAGATTGATGAGGCAAACGCAATGAAGGCGCGTATGAGCCAGGTTGGCGACGAAATTTCGAACATTGATGAGAAATTGAGACAGGTAGACACCGAGTTTATGGATGCCATGCTCCGTATTCCCAATCCGCCGGAACCTGATGTCCCTGTGGCGGAAGATGAAGAGGGAAATGTTCCGATTTCTGGCTGGGGAGATTTTCCTGAGTTTGACTTTGAGCCGCAGCCTCACTGGGATCTTGGCGAAAAGCTTGGCATTATCGATATTGAACGCGGCGTTAAACTTTCGGGCAGTCGATTTTACACATTGCGCAAAGCCGGTGCGCGCCTCCAGCGTGCGCTGAGCAATTGGTTTCTTGACGTCCATATCAATGAGCATGGATATGAGGAAATCTATCCACCGTTTATGGTTCATAAAGAGGTGATGGTCGGCACGGGAAATCTACCCAAATTTGGAGATGTGCTCTATCGGGATGCAGAAGAAGATTTTTGGCTGATTCCGACGGCAGAAGTTCCTATCACGAACCTCTATCGCGATGAAATTATCGAAGCGGGCGAACTTCCTTACTATTTTGTTGCAGCAACACCTTGCTTCCGACGCGAAAAAGTCTCCGCGGGGCGTGACGTCCGCGGCATTAAACGTGTGCATCAATTTCAGAAAGTGGAAATGGTCAAGTTGGTAGAGCCGCATACAGGACGTGACGAGTTAGAGTCGATGACGCGTAACGCCGAGGAACTCCTCGAACGACTTAATTTGCCCTATCGTCGCCTGGCGATTGCGACTGGAGATCTCTCCTTTGTGGCCTGCATTAAATATGATTTAGAGGTCTGGGCTGCTGGTTGTGGTGAATGGTTGGAGGTCAGTTCCTGCTCCTGGTTTCGGGATTTTCAAGCGCGCCGTGCCAATATTAGATATAGACCAAAAGAAGGGGCTCGTCCTGAATATGTGGGCACGTTGAACGGCTCGGGGCTTGCCTTACCTCGCATTATTATTGCAATTCTGGAGAACTATCAACAAGAAGATGGCTCGGTTATTGTACCCGATGTCTTACGCCCCTATATGGGTGGACTCGATACCATTCGAGGGCCAGAATAGGACGTCGACCCAAAAGAGCCACAGATATTTTTTTGAATTGTCTAAATATAGTAGATTAATGAGTGATGCAAGCTTGTAATGGGCTTTCATCACTCATTTTCGTTGTAGAGGCGCTTACAGAAACAATCCCCTACTCCATCTATAACAGGAAGATTCATAACTTGGGTAGCAGAAACCACATCAGCGTATCAATTACTTCAGGAGGACATCGTTCTTATGAGAGACAGTATATTGCGGGAACAAAAAGACAAATATATGCTTCCCGTTGCCGAACAACTATTTAGCGCAATTCATCCGAACGTTGTGTCGTTTGTTGCGCTTGGTGTTGGACTATTGTGCGCAGCCGCAACCATTAATGGTGCATTTGGCCTTGGTCTACTCCTTTGGTTGCTCAATCGTGTGCTAGACGGGTTAGATGGATTGGTTGCCCGTGTGCACCACAAACAGAGTGATTTTGGAGGCTATCTCGATTTATTGCTGGATTTTATCGTGTATCTCGCTGTTCCGATTGCACTGATCTATGCCCTACCAACATCTGAAAATCTTTGGGGGGGACTGGTTCTTCTTTCGTCGTATATACTCAATCTACTTTCATGGTCGACTCTCTCCGCACTAATCGAAAAACGGCAAATTCAGACATCTGCTCGTCTAACCAGTATGGAGATGCCAACAGGTTTAATCGAAGGAGCAGAGACCATTCTGTTCTACGTCTTATTCTTCTTATTTCCCAGCTACTTGGCTCCGCTGCTATGGCTCATGGCAGTGTTGGTTCTCGTAACAGCGAGTCAACGAGTCTGGTGGGCCTATTACAATCTTTAGGCTCATCTAGCATAAATGCGAATTGACAACAATGTCTCGCTATGCGAAGACTTACCCCACGCCATTTGAGAGATGAGCGAGTCTTTAGCCTCCCCCAGTTGCAAAAAGCCAAAGCGACGAACATCAAATAAGTTGAACATAAATCCTTCACTGCACTCGAAAACGACATGTTCAACTTATTCAATTTCGATTTCATAGGACCCTGCTTCAATAGGTAAGAAATTGGATGTTAGCCTCATCTGATACAGGGTGTGATACAGACATTTAGAACTGAGTATTCGATCACTTACAATATGATTTTCGTGAGTGAGGCAAAGAATCTACGTTTTCATCACATCCACAGTGGAAATATCAGATAAAGCGACCAGCTTATAATCAGTAGAATTAAGGGAAATCCTATGCAGGTAACAGCAACTAGTCAACATGAACGGGACAATAGCGAGACGAACCAGCCATTGAGTGGGTCTGAAGCAACGAAACTTGACAAAATAGATTCTAGCCAATCCTTCCAATCAGATCAATCCAGAGATGTACTCTCTCTTATAAAAAACCACTGGCAAAAGCTGGTTGCACTTGTCCTTTGGGTCTTATTCATTGGACTTTATGTCTGGTATATCAGCATCAACGAACTAACCCCTCTAGAATCAGTTCGTCAGCTGATCGACTTGATGCGTAGCAGCTCCTATGGACCACTCATTTTCATTTTGATTTATGCGTTTCGTCCCTTGATATTCTTTTCGGCCACCCTGCTAACCATAGCCAGTGGATATCTATTTGGCCCATTGTTAGGGATTATGTTGACAATTGTTGCAAGTAATTTATCAGCTATGTTGGCTTATATGATCGGTCGCTATTTTGGTGGCAATCTACTGGATGACGAAAAGGATGGCTTGATTCGGCGCTACGCAAAGCGTATGCGATCGAACAGCTTTGAAACTGTTCTCATTATGCGCTTTGTCTTCATCCCGTATGATCTGGTCAACTATTTAGGAGGACTCTTGCGTATCGACTGGAAAGCATTTTTGTTCGCCACTATGATCGGTGCTATCCCTGGAACGATCTCTTTTGCTCTATTTGGCGCATCAATCCAGGGTGAATTCGGGACTGAACTGCCTACTTTGAACCCAGTTGTACTTGGCGTGAGTTTTCTGCTGTTTCTTCTTAGTTTAGGACTATCTCGATATTTTAGACATCGAGAAAAGGTTACAGTCAACTAAGAACCTATCCGAAAAGTGGTTGTGAGTCGGACCAGCTTCTCGAACGAAAATGCATCGTCACAGAACTTTTCGGATAAGCACTAAGCTAAGTTCTGTATGAAAAGATGGTTTTGCTTTATCTGGTAGAACGATAGGAAAACCATCTTTTCATCACAACCGCAGCGTAATCGAAAAATCATATCTTCATCACAACCGAGATGTAAAAACAGAAAATGAGAGGATAAAATGGAAGCGGTCACGAAGATTCAAACAAAAACGGAAGCGGTAACAGAGAATACAAACGGGATGAGTCATTCAGATCTACATGAAATGTCGGATCTGTGGCCACAAGATCAATACAATGCAACATTGGTTGCTCATGCTCGACCACCTAAGTGGACAAATCCCGTTCCAGCACCCGTATATAATCTGGTCGTCATTGGTGCTGGTTCTGCAGGGATGGTTGCAGCTGTTGGAGCGGCGGGGCTAGGGGCCAAAGTAGCGTTGATCGAACGCGATCTTATGGGAGGCGACTGTCTAAACGTAGGTTGTGTTCCCTCCAAAACGCTGATTCGTTCAGCAAAGGTCATTGGAGAAATCTATCGGGCAGCAGAAATGGGCGTGAACGTTCCCGACGGAACCACCGTTGATTTTGGCAAAGTGATGGAACGAATGCGACGGATTCGGTCTGAAATCAGTCACCATGATTCATTTCAACGGATTCAGAGTCTAGGAATTGATATGTTCAAAGGGGCTGGGCGTTTCTCAGACGCAAATACAATCGAAGTTGTCAATGGTGCTGATGTCATTCCGTTGAATTTTAAGAAAGCTCTTATCTCGACCGGTACACGTCCAATGCATCTGCCGATTCCGGGGCTTGCTGATGTCGGTTATTTGACCAACGAGACTATTTTTCGGACACTCACCGAGCGTCCAGAGCGTTTGGCCGTGATTGGTGCTGGTCCCATTGGTGCTGAGCTAGCACAAAGTTTCCGACGCTTTGGCTCAGAGATTACTGTCTTTGATATTGTTCCTCGTCTACTTGGCCGCGAAGATTCCGATGCAGCAGATGTGATTAGAGACGTGTTTGAACGCGAAGGAATTGCTCTCGCATTAGGAGCACGGACCACACTGATTCGAGCTGATGGCAATGAGAAAGTAATTGAATTTGAGCTAGACAGCGAAGAAAGAGAACTACGCGTCGATGAGATTCTTGTTGCAGCAGGACGCGTTCCCAATCTTGAAAATTTAAATTTAGAAGCCGCAAATGTTGAGTATCACCAAAAGGGTGTTACCGTGTCTGATACCATGCAAACGACCAATCCAAACATCTATGCTGCAGGCGATATCGCCCATAAATTCCAGTTTACTCATACTGCCGATGCAACAGCCCGCATTGTGCTGCAAAATGCTCTCTTCCCTGGTCCAAAAAAGAAGGTAAGCGATCTCGTTGTTCCGTGGACAACCTATACGGATCCAGAAGTAGCTCATGTTGGTTTATATGACCACGACGCGGAAGATGCGGGATTCGAAATTGAAACTATCATCCAACCGATTGGTGAAACAGATCGAGGACGTGCCGATGGCGATGATGAGGGATTTGTTAAGATACATATTAAGAAGGGAAGTGACAAGATCGTTGGAGCAACCATTGTCGCAAACCATGCTGGTGAAATGATCAGCGAACTCACAACCGCCATTGTAGGTGGAGTAGGGCTAAAGACGCTCGCCAATGTCATTCATCCCTACCCAACGCAGGCCGAAGCGATCAAGAAAGTGGCAGATACATATAACCGAACCCGCCTAACGCCGATGATAGAACGTATCTTCAACTGGTGGATGGCTTGGTCACGACGTGGATAAGATAGGGAGTATAAAAAGATGCCTACCTATTTGACATGTACGTGGTCCAGATGTATACTACAATCAGTAATATAAAAGTGTGGGCCATGCTTTTGTGGAGGGATGGCCGAGTGGACGAAGGCGGTAGTCTTGAAAACTACTGTGGCAGCAATGTCACCGGGGGTTCGAATCCCTCTCCCTCCGCCTGACTCCAACGAATAGAATCGCTATTGATTTTGGGGAGGTCGCATAGTCCGGTCGAGTGCGCCCGCCTGCTAAGTGGGTAGGGGCAGCGATGTCCCTCGAGGGTTCAAATCCCTCCCTCCCCGCCTGACATGCATTTGTCGTACTCATCTTAACATACGCCCGTAGCTCAGTGGATTAGAGCACTTGGTTGCGGTCCAAGAGGTCACAGGTTCGAATCCTGTCGGGCGTGCCTTTGTAGACAGATTGGGCCCCTCTATGAATTGGATAGACAAAACGTAGTGACGACCTATTCAATTGTTAATGTGCAAGTTTTTGTGTAGGTCCATTCGCCAGTTGATGTGTATGGTCAAAAGAAGCCAGCTATCAGGTCGCTGGCTTCTTTTCTTTTTCGAAACATGTCGACGAAAAAATAGGTATAACCGAAACAAACCTCGCACCTCCACAGAACTATTCTCCTCAACTCAGCACAGGGCAGTGATTGACAATGAAGCACTTCGCAATAGCCCAGATGCGCTACCTCCTTATAGGACATCTGACCAAAAAATTAGGGACAGGTGACCGATGTACGAAATCGAAAAGTATTTGACTACGATTTGACTAGATTTTATCCGTTCCTGATAGAACCTATCGGCTCCGTCTGCCAATCATCTACCGTCTTTTGCTGGCTATTGAAGTTAATACCCAGCAGCACCTTGGGGCGGGGATCAGGGGTGTGCTTGTCGGCGTAGCCCTTATCTTTAATCTGTTGTAGGGCAATCTCTGCAGTCTCAGTAGATCCAAATTTCAGGTTTTGAGAGAGAATTCTGGCTAAACAGTTGACATAAATACAAATTTGCCGGTCGATATCTAGTTTTTGCGTTAGATTTGGGCGATTTTCAGATATGAAATAGGTTGTTTTCTGTAACCGAAATCTGAATAAATGACTCCAAAATCCCTGCAATCTCGACTGAAAATCGCCAAAAACGCCAAATTTGGATCTACTGAGTCTGGTTCAGCTTGAATTCGAGGATGTAGATATGAGTGGGGCTTTGTACCACACAATCTAAACGACCATCGTTGGTGTTGACTTCACACTCGATGTATTGACCAGGTAGAAAAAGACGAGATAGTGAGGCTGTGATAGTAGGCTTCGGCTTTATTAAGAAAAATTTGAGAGGGGATATTCTTGAAGATGCTTTTGACAAGCTCGATGACTCGCTCCACGTCGTTGGCTCTGAACGCCTCGTAGAGCTGTATCACCATTGGCTTGGTGAAGGGCGTCTGGTCGTTGCGCAAGTCGGCAATCATGTAAGAAAGCATGGATTCTCTGACCTCGGCATTGGGGTAGTCCAAGGTAGATTACCTGTCGAGTTAGGTTGACATCTGTACCCGTGGAGTAGGCGTTCTCTAGCACCGTTTTTCATCCAACCCGCCGCATTAGAGAAGGCGATCTCCACGACTTTGTCAACCTAACTCCGAACCATTCCGAGCTCAGTTTAGGTTATACGTTCCGTCGCCGATCAATATAAGCCACACTTACTAAAACCAAGAATACAATCCCGATTGTGGAAAATGTTGTGGCATTTGAACCGAAACTCAAGCCTGTTTCTGGCAAGGTTTCTGGGGGATTGTCCCCACCATCCATCTCCTCACCATCCGTCTCTTCGTCTGTCCCATTTTCATCACTCACCCCATCATCCGAAGGTTCTTCCGTCTCTCCATCACCAACCTCGGATTCTTCATCTTCTCCACCTACTTCCTCTACATCTTCGGACTCATCGTCCCTGGGGGGCAAAATAACTTGATCGATTACGTGGATAATGCCATTCGCTGCTTCGATATCAGCAATCACCACATTCGCATCATTAACCGTGACTGCATCTTCCTCCATGCCATCCCCCAAATCAGAAGAGAACAAAACGCCTGGAACGACATGATAGAGTAAAATATTGGCAAGCGTCTCCGTATCCGCCAACAATGCATCGATGGTCCCTTCTGGCAACGCTGCAAACGCATCATCCGTTGGTGCAAAAACCGTAAATGGTCCCTCACCCTTGAGAGTATCGACTAAATCAGCTGCTGTGACGGCGGCAATCAAAGTTTCGAAAGAACCATCTGCAGCTGCGGTATCAACAATATCCAATGGGCTTATTTCAAAGCCAGTCACCATAAATGGCGGAGTAACAACAGCATCGTTGACCACGACAGGGCCATCTGTACCTGGGAACTCATAGGTGCCAACTTCGCCTTGATCGACATGCAGCATGGCGTAGAGAGTATCGGTTACACCATCAAGATCGACCTCGACAAGGACATCGGCGTTGATCCCGGCAATGAGAGGCGAAAATCCGATGACAGGTCCTGGAGCATCATTCTCATCAGCATGGATGACAATCCAACCAGGTTCATTGATGACGGCACGACTCACTGTCACCGTCCCATCAATCACTGGCTGATCAATCACGAAAACGTCCGGTGAAAATTGCGCCAAAACATTTGGTCCAAAAGCGAAGAAAAACACAATTATCAGAACTAGATACAGAAAAACGCGTTTTTGCATGAGTAATTTCCCCCTTTATTGATCATGTACGCGCCAATAGATGAGAACGCTCTGCTTCGGTAAGCTCGTTCAATCGTTCTCTATCTACACCAAACGCGGCCATATATAATATTTTCATTTTGGTGAAAATGCGCTGTTGTAACAAAGTACAACAGTGTTTGCCAGCAAGGATAAATTATGGCAACAAGTTTACCATAATCACTTTTAATTCGCTAACAGTAAGCTGCTTTGGATATACTTTTGTTTGAGGTTAGATGTGGAGGCAGTTGTAATAGCGATTCGCCAATGAAAAGGGGGTGTGATCAACGCAAACCTGACCAGCAGACTCTGATTTAAGTGTATACCACAAAATGTGTAAATGGACACCGCTCAGTCAGAGAATCGGCTGCGTTTACACACTTTGAGACACACTCCCTTGATTATGATAGAGAGTCCCTATGCAAACTGTGATGCAATATCTTTTTTCAGCAAATGCCAGAGGACGAATCCACTAATGATTCCACCGATTGGAATCATTACAACACTTGCAACACTTAGGATAATCCCCAATATACTCAAGGCAATTGCCGCAACTCGTGCCCAGTTTCGCATCATCCATAATCCATAACCAACGATCAAATAGAGCAAGCTGAGAAGCATCATAATCGTTGCGATAAATCCCAGGATCGATGTTGCGATAAAAGCCTCTGGCGCCTCAAAGAGGCCGACAATGCCAGTCACGATCGTTGGGATTGCCAAGAGTCCTGTCAACAGGACAAACAAACCACCTAATGCAAAATGACCAGTAGCAATCAGTGTAATTCCATCGTCTCGCTTTTTGATTACTTGATCTTGAGTGTGTTGATTTGATTCCATCATCGTTATATATCTCTATGTTGACGCTGGTGGTGCTATTCGGATCCTGCAGGTCGTCTTCTCAAGGCCACAAGCATCCATCCGCACAAGTTTATTGATCTCATCTATTATTATTTACGAATCGACAGCTAAAAAGTTTCAGATATGGCAACTCAAATTCGCCTAAACGCCATATTCATGATACAACAATTTTATGCAGATGAGTTCCTACCACCTGCCAGTGATCAACGAAACCCTCACTACCCCACATTTTCAGTGATCGTGGGATTCTTCGCGAATCGAATCGGTTCAGATGGAGCTACTCAGGCAGGGAATCGGGTTCAAACAATGTAAATTGAGTCGAATACTCGCTCAAGAATGACACACATGCGCGTTTTGTTGGGTAGTTAGTAAAACCTTGAATGGAGGCCAATAATGTCTGAAATTATCCACGTTTTGGGCCGCGAAGTGTTAGACAGTCGCGGCAATCCAACGGTTGAAGTAGAAGTTGCTCTGGAGAGCGGTGCTATGGGGCATGCGATCGTGCCGAGTGGTGCCAGCACAGGCATGTATGAAGCCGTTGAGCTTCGCGACAGCAACGAAAAGAAGCGTTATGGTGGCAAAGGCGTGCTCCAAGCGGTTGCCAATGTAAATGGAACAATCGCTCCAGAATTGATCGGTGTGAATGCCACAGATCAGCTATTAATCGACCAATTTCTGATCCAACTCGACGGAACTGACAATAAAGGGAGTCTGGGAGCAAATGCGATCCTAGGCGTCAGTCTCGCGATCGCCAAAGCAGCAGCAGACGACAGTGGGCTTCCTCTCTATCGCTATTTGGGTGGCATTCGTGCCAACACCCTGCCTGTACCGATGCTCAACATCTTGAATGGTGGCAAACATGCAGCGGGCAGCACAGATTTCCAAGAATTTATGGTGATGCCGGTTGCCGCCGATACTTTTTCAGAAGGTTTGCGGCAGGGTGTTGAGATCTACCAAAGTCTCAAAAAAGTTTTGCACGATGCTGGTTTGAACACGAATGTGGGTGATGAAGGTGGCTTTGCGCCCAGCCTGGGTGGTAATAGCAAGGCCATCGAAGTGATTTTACAAGCCATTGAACAGGCAGGCTATCGTCCAGGGGAAGAGATTTTTATTGCATTGGATCCTGCATCGAGTGAGTTATATAACGAATCGACGGGTCGCTATCAGCTTGAGATCGAGGGCAGAGAGCTTACAAGTGAAGAATTGGTTCATTTATGGGCCGAGTGGTGCCAGCGTTTTCCCATTATCAGCATTGAAGATGGCATGGCCGAGGATGATTGGGACGGATGGAAACTGCTCTATGAAAAAGTGGGGGATAAAGTCCAAATCGTTGGCGATGATCTATTGGTCACGAACGTGCAGCGTATCGAACGAGCCATCAATGAATCCGCCTGCAACGCACTACTCTGTAAAGTCAACCAAATTGGCACACTCACCGAAAGCGTCGCCGCGATCACCATGAGCCAACGTGCTGGATGGGCGGTCGTCACAAGTCACCGCTCCGGTGAAACAGAAGATGCTACAATTGCCGACATTGCTGTTGCCTACAATACTGGACAGATCAAAACCGGTGCACCCGCGCGTAGCGACCGAGTCGCCAAATACAACCAACTTTTGCGCATCGAAGAAGAGTTGGGCGATATTGCTGTTTATGCGGGTAGGAAAGCGTTTCCACATTTGCGGTCATGATGGTCTTCTGGATTGAGCCCAGAGAGAAAACAGTTGCCTATTTCAAATATCCAATCCAACCGACCGGTGAACAACTTGATCAACTAACCGACGCCCTCCTCAATGCTTTGAATCAAGACGAATTGACTCGGCTTGTCTACTACGAGCTCGATCACGATCTGAAGTGGATCAATCCAGGGGCAGGTAAACGCGATCTGACCACTGCCGTTGCGGACCTTGTCGTCTACTTTGCTCGTCGTGAAGGCGGTCTAAAGCAGCTATTGACCGCAGCATTGAAAGCGAACCCTCAACACAACAAGCTCAACCTGTTGGCCAACGAATGGACTGAACTTGAATTCGCACCGCTTGAATTGCCTGATCAACATCTCCAACAGACGATTATCGTAGGCGACCAAATTGGACGTGACCAATACAATGTTGGCAAGGCGGACGGCATATCAGCCTTTGGCGGCGGCCGCATTGATATTCATGGTGACATCATTATCGGTGGCGAACACCAAGCCGTTGATACAAAAGAGGATTATGTTGCCAGAAGCTTCACAGAGCGCAATTTAATCGTACATCCATCAGCGCCTACAGAGTCAAGATCTCTATTGCCATACGAACCGGAAACGTTGATGATTCCTGACGGACGATTTATCATGGGGAGTGACAGTGATCGACCAGAAGAATCCCCGGAGCATGTGATAGAAGATCTGCCTACATATCAGATCGGAAAGTACCCCGTCACTATCCGACAATTTGCCGAATTTGTGCGACAGACTCGATATGTCGTTGAGGCAGCGTTATTGTGGGACGGCAACTCACCGCCTCGAGCAAAGCTAGATCACCCCGTTACGGGTGTTACTTGGTATGAGGCATTAGCCTATTGTGGGTGGCTTTCTGAAGAGACGGGTCGATCATACACATTGCCCACTGAAGCGCAGTGGGAGAGGGCTGCACGCGGCACCGACGGTCGTTTGTATCCTTGGGGGAATGAATGGATACCCGAGCGTTGTAATGATAAAGTGTTGGAGCTAACGTCTGTAGATACGTTTTCTTCCCAGAATGAGTATGGGTGCTGTGATATGGTGGGCAATGCTCCTGAGTGGACCAGCACGCTGTGGGGAAACTCTCGACAAGAACCGGATCCCGAATATGCCTATCCGTGGTGCAATGACGGCAGAGATAATTTGGAGATGCCGGAGACCGTGCGCAGAGTCTATCGAGGGGGCCGTTCGACCAATATAGCCGACTCGCACGAAACAGTTTCTTGCCAGCCATGTCTGGTCCCAGGCGTGATCGTCTTGGGTTTCGTGTGGCCCTGCAGCTGTATCCATAAGATAGACGCCATTCAACTGCTTTCAAACAGAGCCCAGTTTAGGTAGGAAATGCAATGAGTCGCGCCGAAGAATTTGCCAAACGCAAGCGCAAACAGGCACAGCAGGCTGAACGGGCCGGTTTCTGGCCGGAGCTTTGTCGTCGTATTGCAGCAGGAGAAGTGATTCCAATCATCAGCAACGCTGTCTTCATCGATCCCATCTTTGATATTGACGGCGCTCAGATTCTTGGCATCAGTCGCGGAGAAGAGCTCCCGTTTGATTGGAGCATCGAGGAACAGTTAGCCGATACCTGGGCCAAGATCGTTGAGTTCCCACTGGCTGAACAGCATTGGATGCCGCGCGTTGCCCTCTATGATCGGGTTGTCAACAGCCAAGATAATCGCCATGCCAAAACACGCTATCTCCACTTTTTAAAGGAGTTCTTGCTCGATTTAGCAAAGGATGACCCCCAATTGAATGGATCTGAGATCATTGCCGATCTGCAGGCCGACATCAACGCCCTTAGCTTCTCTGATATTGTGATCGAACTGGGCTATCCTCGCGCAGTCTCTGGATGGACGGACCCGATCCAGCGTCTTGCCAAGCTGCACCTGCCAATCTATATTACAACCAGCTATTTTGATTTTCTGGAGCGTGCGATCAAGGCAGACGGACGGTCTCCCCGTACTCAAATCTGCTTCTGGTCAAAAGCACCGATCAATCTAGAGAAGGAACATGTGACAGAGTATGATTTTGTGCCGACTCCGCGAGAACCCTTGGTTTACCACATTTTCGGATTGGAGAAATACCCTGAATCCCTTGTCTTGAATGAGGATGACTATCTGGACTTTCTGGCGTCAATTTCACAGGACGTTGGACAAGACAACCCAATTCTACCCTTCTATCTTCGTCAAGCCCTGACCCAATCCTCGCTGATTTTGCTAGGGTACCGTCTACGCGATTGGGACTTTCGGGTTCTGTTTCGAGGCATTATCGGCACGATGCCATTTGGTCTGCGTCAATTCAGCTTGGCGATTCAACTGGACCCGCGCAAGCAGCGGCAAATTGTCTCGGCGCGACAGGTGATGGACTACTTGGAGCAATACTTTGGCTCCTCAAACTTCTCCGTCGAATGGGAAACATCCCACGATTTTATTGAGAATCTCTGGACGACGTGGCAGCAATGGCAAAGATAGAGCAAGAACCTCTACATCCAATCAACAATCCCTATGTCGGTCCCCGCACCTTTCGGACTGACGAAGCCCATCTCTTCTTTGGTCGCGAGCGGGAGGCCAGAGAACTGACCGCCCTGATCATATCCAAACGCCTTGTCCTCTTCTATGCTCAATCGGGCACGGGGAAGAGCTCGCTGCTCAACACAAGGCTCATCCCCAGTCTTACTGTCCAGGGGTTTGAGGTATTGCCGGTGGGTCGAATTGGTGGGCAAAGCGAACTTGGACAGAAAGCAGAGAACGTTTTCGTCTTGAATCTTATGCTGAGCTTGCAGCAGGATGCGAATCTCCCGGCTGACGTCGAAAGCATTTCTCTCCCCCACTTTCTCGATAACCTGATAGACGCGAATGAAGGCTTTCGTTATGATCCTGCCTATGAATATGCCGTGGATGAGCCAATCAAACCCCGCATCTTGATCATAGACCAGTTTGAAGAGATCTTGACCAGCAACCCCATCGCTTGGGATCAGCGTGAAGGGTTGTTCCAACAATTGGGTGCGGCTTTGGATCTGGACAATCAGCTTTGGCTCGTCCTGATCATGCGCGAAGATTTTGTGGCGGCCCTTGATCCTTACTTGCATCATCTACCGGGCCGATTGCGCGACCGCTACTACATGCAGCGATTGAACTATGATGCAGCACGGGAGGCTGTGCGCAATCCTGCTGCCAAGGCTGGCCGACCCTTTGCTCCAGGAGCGGCAGAACGACTCGTCGACAATCTACGCCAAATTCGGCTGGCTGAACAAGAGAGTGCAACCTATTCTGGAGAATACATCGAGCCAGTGCAGCTGCAGACCGTCTGCTTCCAGATGTGGGAAAGCCTTCAATCTCAGCCCGGCGAGCAGATCACAACCGAAAATCTGCAGGATTTTGCAGACGTTGACCAAGCCTTGGCCAGATTCTACGAAGAAACCATTGCCGAAACGGTCGCCGAGACGGATGTTTCGGAGATCGACTTACGCGATTGGTTTGAACACGATCTGATAACAGATGATGGCACGCGGGGCATGGTCTATCGAGGCGATCAAGAAACAGGACGACTCCCTACTTCGGTGGTGAACTTTATCAGCACAAAATTCATGTTGCGCACCGAAGTGCGGGCGGGCGGCACCTGGTATGAACTGGTCCACGACCGCTTCATCCAACCGATTCTGGATGCAAACGGAAAGTGGCGTCTGGAGCAGCCGCTCATCCAGCTTGCCCAGGAGTGGCAGGATGCCGGTCGTCATAAAGAGCATTTGCTCACCGGCACGCTGCTCTCAAATGTTCTCGAAAGCAACTGGCAGATGTTGGGTTCGTTGGTGATGGAATTCATCGAGGCAAGCCAGGAGGAACAGCAACGCCAGGATAATTTGCTCACTCAGGAACGAGAAGAGGCCCGACAACGTGAGTTAGAAAGAGCGCAACAACTGGCCGAGGAGCAACGAATGCGCGCCGAAGATCAGGCACGGGCAGCGCAAAGCATGAGGAGACAGGCGCGTATAGCCATTGGGATCGGTGTCGTCACCACTCTGCTAGCCATTGCGGCAGGCTGGTTTGCCAATCAAGCTCTTGATCAACGAGATCGGGCACGAACAGCAGAAGCAGAAGCTGCAAGAGCGCGGGATAATCAGAAGCTGCCCGTGATACAGCTGTAGACGCTCGTGAGGCAGCTTATGCCTTGGCAGCTAATGAACGTGAGCGAGCGATTGCGGCTGAAGCAGATACAAAAACTAATCTTGCCAAGAGATTAGCGTTGGAGGCACTGCGTCTAAGAGATACGGAAGTGGATAAGGCGCTGTTGCTTAGTGCTTATCCGAAAAGTTCTGTGATGATGCATCTCCACTCGAGAGGCTGATTGGACTCACAACCACTTTTCGGATAGGTTCTTAGTCTCGGTATTGGTGAGGTATTTTCACAAACGATTGCATCGAATGAAAATTCCATCAATGCGGGCCTTCTCGGTCGGCTCACAGACGATCTACAATTGTTGACATACCTAAGAGGACAAAACCAATCTATATTGGACTTGGCAGTAAGTCGTGAGGGTTTGCTGGCAGCAGCCGGCAAAGTCGACGGTTCAATCTTGACTTGGAACATTCAAGAAACTACTACCCAACGGATGCAGCCCATTAGACTGTTGACTGAGTCTAAACCTGAGGCCTCTTTCAATCCTGCGATTGTGTCGAGCATCGCCTGGTCACATCAGGGGGATTTGTTAGGTTTCGGTGATGGAAATGGTCGGGTTGGTGTCTGGCAATTTGATACGGAGCCGATCACTTATACACTGTTGCAAGGACAGAACTCTACATACGTTTCCTCTGCTGCTATCAGTCCTGATGATCAGCTGATGGCAACGGGTAGCTGCGCCGATTTTTCGAAAGAGATAGTAACAGTCTGTATACTGGGTGAAATCGTTCTTTGGGATCTAAACAAGAGGGCATCTATTAGCCCAACTTTGCTCGTTCACCAAGGATTTACGGAAGATTTGGCCTTTCATCCTGATCCAACCCGTTCGATCCTGGCATCATCTGGGTGTGAAGAGAGTTTAACCGATGGCACATGTTCGCAAGGGGAAATCCTGTTTTGGGATATAAAGCAAAGGGAGCCTGTTGGAGATTCACTTAAAATCCGAGGGGATGTGATTCGCACTCTCGCCTTTAGTCCAGAAGGCAACATATTGGCGTCTGGCACTGGCAACGGAAGGGTAATCATATGGACGCTTGACCTATCTGATGATGTTCCCATTCGTCAAGACGCTGCTCTATTAATTAACACGCACACTGGTGAGGTCAACGATTTAGTTTACAATGCGGATGGGTCGCGACTGGCCTCTAGCAGCTGTGCCTCATTCGTTGAAGAGTTCCAAAGACGGAAACATGTATCGTGGGAGAAGTTTTCATCTGGGATACCGCCACGAATGAGTTAGTAGATGTAATAAAGAGCCATTCCGATACAGTCAACAGAATTGTTTTTCATAACAATTATTTGGCGTCTGGTGGTCAAGATGGTCAAATCATCCTACGAGATCTGGCTATGCATGATACGTTTGTCAAGAGACTTGATGGTCATGAATCGCAGGTTAACATGGTAGCCTTCCGTCCATCGAGCAAGTTGCTGGCGTCGGCTAGCGGTGACGAAATACACATTTGGGATGTGGAGGAAGTCCAAGCTAAACATCGACTATCATCAGAAGATGGTGCAGAGTTTCTAAGCGTTGCGTTCAGCCCAGACGGATTAAGCTTGGCAGCTGGGGACGATAGGGGCAATTTGCGGCGGTGGGAAACCGATTCATGGACACCTTTGGAACCTTTACTTCTGATTCATGAAGCTGGCATTACTGATTTGGCTTATCATCCCAGGGAGCCTCTATTGGCGTCTGGTAGTTTTAATCAGTCCATTATCTTCTGGGACACCTCCTCTCACGTAGTTGAACTTTCTCGGAAAGTGCTAACGGTGTCAAAGAGAGAGAGCCAGAGCGTTAGCACACGAGTTGTTAGGCCAATCCAAAAAATAAAATATACGCGAGAAGGGGTGGTTCATTTTAGCTGGATAGATAGGTTTACACTTTTAGAAACAGAAAGAACGTTTATATTCTCTGATTTCGCCGGTTCTCAGAGAGAAAACGGTCTCATATAGATTTTTGTCTATATATCAAAAGTGTAAACCTAATTTTGAACCACCCCCGCGAGAAGGTGTTAAACTAGCTCTCCAAAAGGAGCAAAAATGACAATCTCGCCAGAAATGGTTGAAGTCTTGAAAGAGACGAAGGCCATGTTAAGTGGATACGAAAGAAGGCACTTCATGGCCCAAACGGTCAAAACGATATGCGAAGGGAGTCCGACGAAAGCAGAACGAGAGTTGGGCTGGAATCGGGCGACGATAGCCAAAGCCCTGGAAGAACTAGAAGGCGGCTTCTGTTATGTCGACCAAAGCCACCGACGTGGTCGCAAAAAAGCCGAAGACCATATCCCCACTTTACTGGCCGATATGGTTGAAATCGCCGATCAATTCAGCCAGACCGATCCCACCTTTCGAACCCCCCCAATTGTACACTCGACTAACCGCCGCCGAAATGCGTACCCAGCTCATCGAGCAGAAAGGATACACAGATGAGGAATTGCCTGGCGAAGAGGCCATCCGCTTGAAGCTCAATGAGTTAGGCTATGGCTCAAACCGGGTCAAAAAAAGTCAACCAGTGAAAAAGATCCCAGAGACCGATGCGATCTTTGATAGAATTCATCAGATCAATCAAGAAGCGGATGCAGACGAGACGGTTCTGCGCCTCTCTTGGGATGCCAAAGCGACGATTTTACTTGACCGTTTCTCGAGAGAAGGGATAAGTCGAGTGGTTGTCAAAGCGCTCGATCATGACTTTCAAGATAAGAAGACCGAGAAAGTCACTCCTTTTGGCATTTACCTCCCTTCAACCAAGGAACTCTTTCTTTACTTGACTCAGTCGAAAGTGACTAGTACAAAGAGGCATAAATGATTACGCAGATAGAGCCTTGCCCTTGTAGGTCCACTGGAAAGGTTTAGCCATAGTTTGGTTGTAGTAGTCAATGAAAGCGAAAACTTTGTTGCGTAAGTCATCAAGAGAAAGAAAAGAACCTTTGCGCAATAGTTTACGGACCAAAATGCTAATCCAGATTTCAATCTGATTCATCCAGGAAGCATGTTTAGGCGTATAGTAGAAGACAATGCGATGTTCTTGATGGGACAAGAATTCGGCACGAGTCTTCATGGATTCGAGGATGCCAGATTTGCCTTTTACACCAAGATCACAGGTGATGTCCGACTCAGCGGCCACGTAGCGAACAAGAGATTCGGAGCAATGGATGTTGAGATTATCAACCACGATATGCCAACGTTTGATGTGAGGGTGTGCCTCAACCATCTGGCGAATATGTGCAACATAATCGTGCTCGGTGCGGGTGGGTTCAGCAGTGACCCAGAGAATGCCACCCAAGGCAACATTGAATGTCAGGATGAAGGCTAAGGTGCCATGACGGATATACTCATGCTCAATGAGACGGTCTTTGCCAGGGACAGTTGGACGATCGGGATATTTCCTTTCGAGGGCTTGAACCCCTGTCTTTTCATCGTTGGAAACAACGAGTTCACCCTTCTTCGCCAGTTCAGAAGCACGGGCATAGAGGTCATTGATGGTTTGGCTCTTCACCTCAAAGAGTTCATCCTTGGGCGTGTTTTGCCAGTAGCGACTCATATGGGGCCGAATTGATGCATCTTTTTTAAAAGCCTCGCCGCATGTCTGGGTGAGATACTTTCTACTATATTTCGCTTGACCAGTTCGTCGGCGATTTCTCGCCCTGTCCATTCGCTGATGGGACGCCCGCACTTCTCTGGCGATTCACAGGCCAAGGCTTCCAGTTGGCATCTTTGGTCTGCCGTGATTACGGACGGTGCCCCAGGACGTGGCAGGTCTTCCAACCTCTCTTGCGCTGTGAGTTCTTCCAGCGGTATCGCTTCTAGAGCTAGCCATCTCTTTTTCCAGTTGAAGACCGTTTTGCGAGACACGCCCACTTCTAGGCTAATTGTCCCAGAATCTTTACCCGCAGCTGCGTACAAAATTATCTGCGCTCGCTTGACCATCTGTTGGCCCGTTGTGTGCCCCTTGACTAACTGCTCTAGACCTTCTTTCGCTTTTGGGCTTAGTTCGATTTTTTCGGCTTCTGGACCTGGCATCTCTTTTTTCTCCTTCTTTGGGATATTATCGATGCCTCCAGTTTACATAACTCCTGCAATTATCTATGTAATCATTTATGCCTTTCTGTACTAGTGACTGTATTGTCGACTGCCTGATTGATTTTTGGGAAAGCGTACGTGAACACTTTCCTCACGTCAAGACCCTCGTGATCAATCAGGACAATGGTCCCGAAAATCATACCCGTCGGACTCAGTTTATGTATCGTCTCACTCAGTTTGTTGAGCACTATCGTCTCTCTATTCAGCTCGCCTGCTACCCTCCTTATCACAGTAAATACAACCCCATCGAACGGGTTTGGGGCCATCTTGAAAAACACTGGAACGGTTCTCTTCTCGATTCTCTTGAGACCGTTCTCAATTTTGCCCGTTCTTTTCGCTTTAACCAACTACAACCCTTCGTTCACCTGAATTCCACTCTTTATGAGACCGGCGTCAAACTCACTCAGAAAGAGATGGACCGTTTGGCACAACGCTTCCAACGTTTACCTGGTTTAGAAAAATGGTTTGTCCTTATTCCCCCTCTCCATTCTCTCGTTCGCGTATAATTATTTTTTTGGTTTAGCCTTAACGCCAGCACCCCCAACCCTAAGCTGTTTCAAGCGTAGTGTTATGTAGAAAGCGTCGAATCAGGGATACGACGGTACAAAACAGAAAGGGAGTTGGGATGTTAGCGAAAATCTTCCGTCACAAGCAGTATGTGCGTTTTGTGCGCAATCGAGCAGGCCGGAATGGCGGTCTGCGAAGCAACCATCGCCATTATGCGGTATGGCGCAAGCTATCAAAGACGAATCTCGATGGAGCGTATAGTTTGTTGAAGACGTTATACGTGCCAGAGTGTGGTCGCCCTGCGCGGGATCCGGTCTCAATGTTGCGTTCGTGTCTGGCCATGATGGAGTGTGGCCAGACAAGTTTCGATGAGTGGGTGGGCCAGATGCGAGACGAGCCCTTCTACGCCCTCATCAGCGGATTCGAGCCAAGTAATGTGCCAGGAGTTGGTACCTTTTACGACTTTCAAGACCGGCTTCTGAAACGCAAACGGCAAGCCCGCAGCCACTTGCGTCGTCCCTATCAACGGCGAGATGAACGAGACCAAGCGGCAACCCATCAGGAGAAGAATAACCTGAGCCCTCATGCGGGGATTATCAATCGATTGACCGAGCGTATCTTGGGACGTCCTTATGCGCCCACAGCCGTGGCTGAATTACTGGCAGGTCAAAGCACTCTGGCGACCTTGCCCGCCTGGGAGCAGGTGCTGCAACGGCTCTTCTATGGCTGCTTTGTGGCCCACTCGGTCGAGTTGGGCTTAATCGACCTGGACCATCTCCAGCCACATGGAGATGGAGCCAAACTACCGACTTGGGCCAATCCTTCTGGCAAGAAACTGTGTGACTGCGACAATCGAGGGAAGAAATCAGACCAACGCTGCCGCTGCCATCGGGCCTACAACGACCCCCATGCCCTTTGGGGCTGGGATAGCTATCGCCACTGTTGGGTCTATGGGCACACTTGCTATGAATTGACTGCCTATTCCCTCCAGCATCGCTGTCAACTGCCCCCTGGTCATCACCATGGCTGATGGCAATCGCCACGACAGCGTCCTTGGTCTTGCCACACTCTATCGAGGGTGCGAACTCTTCGGCTTGCCCATCCAGACTGCCACTTTGGATGCGGCTCATGATGTCATCGGCTATTATCGTCTCGCCACACTGCGCTGGCACATGGCTTTGGTCATTCCACTCAACCAACGCAACCAGGGCCACACTCACTATGAGAGCCCCATCTCCCTCAACGGCAGCACTCCCCTCTGTCCCGCAGGCACATGACTCACTGGGGCTTCTGTCCTGACCGTTTGCGCATCAAGTGGCGCTGTCCCTTGGCCGCCGCCAAGAAGACCCCCGCTCTCACCACCTGTCCTCACTTTGCTCAGGATTGCTCCGGCTCACCCTATGGTCGCGTCGTCTACACCTATCCCAAGCATAACTATCGCTTGCACACTCGCATCCCTAGAGACTGTGACCTCTGGCAACTTCACGCCAAGGCTCGTTCCTGTGCTGAACGCTCTGTCAAGCGCAAAAAGTACGACTTTCACTTGCTCCAGACTCGCACTGCCGGGCGCGACCGCTGGTTCTTCCGCTTCGCTCTTGTTGCCATGTGCCAGCACATTGATGCTTGGTTCTTTCGCATCCGTGACTGACTGCCGCTAGCGGCCACCAACCGATTCTTGCTTTCCGCACTCCTTCACGACTGCGCTTGATTCCCCCTGCCTGACTTTCCGCACCATAGGCTCTTTTTCATCCCACAACGACTTTCTACCTCCGGCTTGCATTCCTCCCCTCTTTGAGCCCTCACTTTCACCCTTCAGTCTCAGTAGATCCAAATTTGGCGTTTTTGGCTATTTTCAGTCGAGATTGCAGGGATTTTGGAGTCATTTATTCAGATTTCGGTTACAGAAAACAACCTATTTCATATCTGAAAATCGCCCAAATCTAACGCAAAAACTAGATATCGACCGGCAAATTTGTATTTATGTCAACTGTTTAGCCAGAATTCTCTCTCAAAACCTGAAATTTGGATCTACTGAGTCTGGTTTCTGGACTTCACTTCCCGAGAGAGCTCACGTTCACGGCTAAGCACCAAGTACTCAATGCCTTCGTAACCAGTTTGGCCTTTAGCCCAGATGGAAAGAGCATGCTCTCCGGTAGTAGCGATGGAACCATTGCCTTATGGGATGTTCAAACCTTTACAGAAATAGATAGACTTATTACGGATGTATCATTTGCACCGGTGGAGGACATAGCTATCAGCGCCGATAGTCGATTGCTGGCTTCAGCATCAAGGTTTGGGGAACCATATCTCTGGAACAGGGACACCAATGTGCCTGAGCGATTAGAGCTTTCCCGGGGGGGGAAAACAATTGCTGCCCTAGCACGAATTGCCTTCAGACCAGGATCTTCGCTTCTAGTAGGCGGTTCGACAAGTGACGGTAGCATCGTACTCTGGGATACTGAGACGAAAAGTCAGATAGGTGACCCTATCCTTGGTCATCCAGACAGCACTGTAACTGACATTGAGATCAGTCCAGACGGCCGCTGGTTAGTATCCAGTGACTCAAACTGAAGGAGAATGGCGAGAATATTTCGGAGAACAACCTCAACTCGCTCTTTGTCCTTAGCGCCGTGCTACAAAAATATCTACTCTAACCGCTACTGGGATATCTACTTCGACCACGAACGAACGTGACGAAGTTACAGTCACCACCAAATATTATATGGGTCTACGAGACAAAGTGTACCAAAGGAAGCGACTGAAGGCGCCGAAGCGGATTTGTGAGCTGACCGTCCACGTAGGTGGACGGTCAGCCTTGCCCAGAACATGGTTTCAACCTGTTCTCCCACTTTCTCGCGTAGACCCTATTATATTTAATCGCGGCACCCCTCGCGAGATTGGGTCTCACCGGGTTTAAAACCAAATGCACACGCTATGTGTGGCAAGGGCTGCTACGTTAACGGCTGTGTTCGTGGATGCTGGTCTGAGCTTACGCATACGGTGACAGCACAATCCGACTATATTCAGATTCTATTACAAGCTGAGAGTCCGCAGAGCCTTAATTCCAACATTTATTTCGATGAATTGTCGATCCAAGTTGGCAACCAAAATGATTGCTCGGTGTCGGTGAGATGAGGGTTTCCAATTCTAGCAAGATTTTGCCTCAGATCGACAAGTTGTCGGTCACCGGAAATCCGATTACAAATTCGGACAATCGTCAAGCCATGCCACATTCCACTCACAAAGGTGAGTATCCCCACAACAACAGCAGGAGCCCAGCCTCTCATCCACCTGCAAAACTGAAATAAAAATGCCCATGACAACGACACTATTATAGGAAGCAAGGCTTTATGCGTTAGCACCCATTTCTTCAGAAACTTCTTGTGACATGTATTTTTGACTATGTTTTATCAATACAATATGCAAAAAACAGTTGCTATTTAAGATGATAAACATTATACTATTTTGCAATACGGCAAATATTTTTGGCACTGATGCTTTCCTTGATGGCTTTAAACGATCATTTTTCCATTCAGTCAAGCGCTGGAGTATATGTGCATTAGTAGATTTCAGCTCGGCGAAGGTACGTTATTTATGATGGTACGGTGACAGGTAAGAATGCAAATATGGTTGATGGAAAATCTGATAATAAATCGAAATAACCAAATTCTCTATCCGTTTTTGACTAACGAGGGCAGACCATGGGTGGAAATCAGACCAATATTGACGGTGACGTGAACACGAATGGTGGCATGGTCAAGGCTGGTACTATCGATACTGGTGACGATGGCCTTGCCGTAGGTGCTGGATCCAAGGCTGATGGGAAAGGAAGTGTTGTCGCTGACATCATTAAAGGCGATGTATTGACCGGCACCCATTCGCGCAAGATCGATGCCGAAACTTACATTGAACGGCAGGAGATCACCGGTGACCAAGCCTATGATGTACGAGGTATGAAAAATCCTTACATAGGGCTGCAAGCGTTCACTTATGCCGAACGCAATCGTTATGCCGGTCGCGAAGGGGAGGTTGCGGATGCTCTTACACGACTAACGCAATCCGGTGGCGAACGTACCCTACTCTTTGTCACCGGGGCTAGTGGCAGCGGCAAATCCTCCTTTGCCCAAGCAGGACTGCTGCCCGCTTTAGAAGCGTACTACCACCAGCAAGAATTCACGCTGCGCCACGCTGTTTTTCGTCCTGGCGAAAAGCCATTGGCTGGTTTGGCTGGTGCATTGCGCCAGCTCAATTTGGCCGCCAAGGACGTATTTGCCATAGCCGCTGAGTATCAACTAGCCCCACCACCCAATCCGGTCAACGATAACCAGATATCGATCCTGGTTATCGACCAGTTTGAAGAGATATTTAGCCAGTCAGAGCCAGTTCAACGCAAAGAAATCTTCTCCTTACTTACATCGCTGCCTCCTTTTCGAGACTTGCGCATGCATATCATTGCCACTATGCGTGCTGACTACCTACCAGACTTGTTTGCCGATGAATCTCTTTACTTTACTTTCTGGTAAAAGAAAAGAGATGAGGTGAGAAATGTGACAAAAAGCGGTTAGCGTTTCATCCTAAAGGTAGAGAACCCAAAAAGGAGGAAGGAATGCTAACCGCGCCAGAAATAACTATAGCAGTACTGATGAATGTATTGCAAGTAACGCCGGTGGGAACAAACGTAAATGTAATGCGTCTGATGTGGGCGATGATGAATGGGTCGTTTCTGAAAAGTCGAGGAGCAATCCATAGTGGATTGAGTGAAAGCGGGTTTGAAGATGAGGAGCTCCGGCGAAGCTGGTGGAGCTTTCGATATGGATCATGGGATATTGCAAGCCTGCTCTCATCGTGGCAAGAAGAAGTGGAGTGGAAAGGGGAATGGGAGGCAAAAAAGTTAGAAGGATACCGAGTGAAAAGCATAGATATCACAGGGTTCTGGCGACCGAAGCTGCAAGGGAAAGTGAACCGACTCTATAACTCAACGGCTCGTCGGGGCATTGCCCGCGCTCATCTTTGGAGTGATGATAAGCTCGGGGGAGATAGGCGGGAAACGAGTGCCACTGCTCAAGGCAATCATGAGATGCGAGGTAGGCACAAAGGAAAGTGAGTTTCGGAAAAAGCTGCTGAAAGAGACGAAGAAATCACTGGAGTCAGACGAAGTGGCGGTGGTCGATGCCGGGTTTACAATCAGAGAAATGCTAGAAAGCGACGTCGACCGATTTGTCCTTCGGGAAGCGATTAACTGCACAGCGCGCCGCAATGAGTTACCCGAACGTAAGGAAAAAGGCAGACCACCCGAATATGGTGATATTGTGCGTCCGCTCTCTCGATGCTATAGGGGAAAGCGACTCGAGGCCACAACTCCAGACTCGTTTGGTCAATTTGTCTATAGTGGTCGCCTGATTCGCTATCAAGCATGGCACAATCTCGTCCCCAGGACAACCAAGGTGGATACAGCCAACCGCACCTATTCGATTTACGTCTTTCAGGATCCTGCTTATCACACACCTTTGGTTCTGGCGACCGTCATGGCTTTACAAGCTGAAACCATGGGGTGGTTCAAAATTAGGTTTACACTTTTGATATATAGACAAAAATCTATATGAGACCGTTTTCTCTCTGAGAACCGGCGAAATCAGAGAATATAAACGTTCTTTCTGTTTCTAAAAGTGTAAACCTATCTATCCAGCTAAAATGAACCACCCCGAAACCATTTATCTTTTCTATCTGGAGCGCTGGCCTGTTGAACATCCCCCCTTGGCTTCCAAGCAGATGATTGGCTTACATCGTCAATTTGTTCATGCCGATGAGGCTTGCTTCCGCTTACCTGAACTGGGGCTGCTGGCTGGCAATCTTCTTTCCCATTTAGCCGCTTCTCTTCCTCCCATACCGACTGGCTACTGGGATCGAGAGCCTCAAGCCACTCCCGGCAGGCTGCGCCGCGTTCTCTCGAGTGCTCTTTTTCCAACTCGACCCTGACTTTCGGAAAAAGGCCTCGGTTTCACACCATTTACCTAAAGGCGTTCTCGCTCATCGCCGCCTCAATGCCGCTGCTTAAACTAGCCGAGCACTATTTTTACATTTTATCCCGTTTTTTCAGGGTGGATTCTTTTTTCCGCCCCTTTCGGTTTGCCCTTTGTCACTCAAGCCTTTACCAGAAAGTAAAGCTTTACGAATTGGCCAAAACAGGCATTGATTTGCGGGTCATGAACGAAGCACAGTTGAAAGTTGCAATTCAACGTCCGTTGCAGTCAATGCACCCCAACACGGGCAAGCGCTTTCAAGATGCATTACTAAATGTATTGGCCAGAGACGCCGGTGAAGACGCCGCTTACCTCCCACTACTCCAGGTAACGTTGGACGATATCTGGCGTACTGGTCTATTGACTGCAGACCATTATACAAGTCTCAGTAGATCCAAATTTGGCGTTTTTGGCGATTTTCAGTCGAGATTGCAGGGATTTTGGAGTCATTTATTCAGATTTCGGTTACAGAAAACAACCTATTTCATATCTGAAAATCGCCCAAATCTAACGCAAAAACTAGATATCGACCGGCAAATTTGTATTTATGTCAACTGTTTAGCCAGAATTCTCTCTCTAAACCTGAAATTTGGATCTACTGAGTCTAACAGATGCCATTCGCAAGCGTGCCGATGATGTTTATCAATTCAAACGCGATGTACACAACAATGTGATCGACCGTACACCTCAAGAACAGGAGACCATTCTTAATATATTTCTGGATCTGGTCGATGTCTCACTGGAAGAAGATATCCGTCGAGATGTAAGACGTACCCGCCGATTAGATGATGTCACCCGGGGTCAAAATGATATCGAAAACTTGATCCAAGAACTTACGACTGAACGCCTTCTGAGCACTGGTGAAAAGAAGATAGACGCCAACGATCAAGAGGTCGAATCAGTTGATATCATCCACGAATCGTTGATTCTCAACTGGCAGCACCTACGAGCAGCTGTCCAGGAACAGCGAGAGCACCTTCAACAACGTAGACGTTTTGAATTACATGTTAACGATTGGTTAGAGAACCAACGATCGGATGCCTTTTTACTGAGCGGCGTCTATTTGGCAGAGGGAGAGAAATTACGCCAGATGGATGATGTCGCAGTGCAGTCCAAAGATGCACAAGAGTTTTTGAATCTTAGTATTCGAGAACGTGATCGAATACAGCAGGAAGAAATCGAGCGCCAACGAGAATTTGCCGAAGAGCAGCGTAAAAGAGCAGAGGCCGAAGAAGCGCGCGCAGAAGAGCAACAAAAACGTGCCGAAGATAAGGAGGAGGCCAATGTACGCATCCAGCGTCGTGCTCGCATAGCTATCGGAATCGGTACCGTTGCGGCTGTCCTGGCAGTGATCGCTGTGTTTTTCTACTACTTAGCGGATCGACGCGCAACAGCAGCTAGCCAGGGCAATTCTCGGGCACTGGCTGCTCAAGCAGAATCCTTAAAGGACACAGAGCTTGATTTAGCCCTTCTACTTGCTGTGGAAGCTAAACATCTTGCCGATACATTTGCAGCGCGATCGAGTCTATTATCCGTCGCTAAGGCCAAGCCTGGCCTGCTGGCATTTCTTCCAAAACACAAGGATACAGTCTTAGACGTTGAATTTTCATTTGACGGGCGGATGGCGGCCTCTGCTGGCGACCTAGATGGGACGATTGCTCTGTGGGACGTATTGGAACGGACCCAGATTAGGACGCTTACTGGTCCTTCCAATCAAGTGTTTCGAATTGTATGGCATCCTGAGGAACCAATTCTCTTTTCGGCCGATGTCAAAGGCAACGTTACTTCATGGGATCTGTCAAGCGACGATGTAATCAGCCGCACACTCTATGCCCATCCTGGATCAGTAAGAAGTTTGGCAATTAGCTTACCTGACGGTCGCTTTTTGGCATCAGGAAGTTGTACCTTACCCGGTTGGTCTCGCGAGGAGTTTTGCGAGAGTGGTGAGATCTGGATCTGGGATTTGGTCCTTCAGGAACGAACTACACCCGTACTATCTGTTCCATTCGGTAGTGTTAACGATCTTGCATTTAGCGCAGATGGACATATATTGGCTCCTAGTAGTTGTGCCAATGGTGATCAATATGGGAATTGTAACCAAGGCGAAATTCGGCTGTGGGACATTGAAGATGGCTGGTCATCGAAGCAGGTATTCGTCGGTCATCCTGATGCGCCTTTGAGTTTAGCCTTCAACCCTCGGAATCCGAATGTATTGGTTTCAAGCAGACGGGGCGGCATGATTGTCTGGGATCTCGTCAATGGCCAAAGCTTAAGGGAATATCCAAATCCAAACAACTTTATACGCAGTTTACGGTTCACCCCTGATGGCAAGCAACTCATTGGTAGCCTGTGTGGCAGCTTCAGAACGAGTACCATATTTTATCCAGAGTGTGTACAGGGGACCATTTCTGTTTGGGATTATCCAGATGATCGGCCAACTGCGCTTGTGCGCGAACTGGTTGGTCACACCGATTGGGCGACTGACATTGCAATTGCTCCGGATGGCCACACACTGTTGTCCGGAGGCAGTGATCGGCGGCTGATTCTTTGGGACAGCGAGGTCAATCAGAAACTGATGAAGATAATAA
This sequence comes from Chloroflexi bacterium TSY, assembly GCA_019217005.1. The sequence goes on along the minus strand of JAHBNG010000018.1, from coordinate 104,618 downwards.
TGCAGCAGGACCATGCGATTAAGGATACCGCAATCAGCCCAGATGACAAGCTGTTGGCAGTTGGTAAATGTACAGAGGCAGCAATGGATAGAATTCACTGTCTTGAAGGTGAACTCGAAATTCGGGACCTGATGAAAAATACTTTGTTGGGGGTACTGCAAGTTCCTGAGGGGGGCGTGCAAAGTGTTGCTTTCAGCCCCAAACAACAGGCCAATCTATTGGCAACAGGTGGCTGTACCCTGGATGAAGCAGGGTTTTGCCAGACCGGTGAGATTCGTCTATGGGATGCGGTACAGCAACAGACACTGGGAGCATTTCAAGGGCACACGGACTTTGTTCAGACGTTGGCCTTTAGTCCTGATGGCAGTCAGTTAGCCTCTGGTGGTTATGACGGTTCCGTCATTTTATGGGATGTTGAAACGCATCGCCAACTGATATCACAAATTAAAGCTTTTGACAACTTTATCACCAGCGTGACGTTCAGTACAGACGGTTCACTCTTAGCTGCCAGTAGCGGAGACGGTCTTATCACGTTGTGGAATACCACTAGTGGACAACTACACGGCAAGCTGCCATTAAATGGTTCCAACGGTGTGATGGTCATTGCTTTCAGTCCCGATCAATCGAGTAATCTGCTTGCATCCGGCGCACGATTACAACATCCTCCAACTCTCTGGAATTTAGATAACGATGAGCAGCAACTGCTGGCTACCGCTGGTAAGGCAGTAGAATCCCTTGCATTCAATCGTGATGGTTCAATGCTTGCCACGAGCAGTTTGGATGGCATCATTACACTATGGGATATGGCCACCCGACGATCAATTGGTGAGTTGAGGATAGACTCTGTGCTAGGTTCTGCTAGTCATTTGGTATTTGATAGTTTGGGCAAGCGGCTTGTGGCAAATACAGCGTCTGCGGTTATTATGTGGCATGTAGATGTGTCGGTTTGGGAACAGCACGCATGCCAACGTGCTAATCGGGAGAGATTCACCGATACAGAATGGACCAAATATTTCGGCAGCGAAGAACCTCATAACGTTTGTTGATTATGGCAAAAATGGTAATTCCAATAAATCCGTTTGCATTTAGCCCTTCAGATAGTGTGCCGTCTCACGGATAAGCGGTGCCGAGATATCTCGGCACCGCTTATCCTAAACTTCTTGAACCTTACTTCGTATTTAAAACCAAAGATGACTTATCTATTTAGTCAAACTTTAGCCCAATGTGAGCAAACTCACATTTGATAGCCGGCACATCATTGACTAAAATTTCGACATTATCGAAGTAGATAGCAATCTCATGGTCGAGATACAGATTGTTACCTTGCAATAACACCTGGATTTTGGCTGCTGCTTGAGATTCATTGATAAACGTACTTTCTAACTTTCCCCAAGTATTCGGACCCTTAAAAAATCCCTGTTTGACCGGAGCACTTGTATCGCCTGCCAAATGGACGCTAATCTCCGCCGATACGGAGTGGTTAGGTGTAGGATCGTTAATGAGGTAGCTTACTTTAGCGATGACTCTATCACCGGCTTTCACTTCAAACTCAGGGCTAATAATTTGAGATCGGAATGGCTTAAAATGATTCAGTTTTAATGACAAGCCATCGCCATAGTACTGCTCAAGTTCAAATGAGGCATTCTCTTTGTAAATGCCCTGCCCCTCCGCATTTAATGCCTGGATCCCCCATCCAGCATACGACCAATTCTGGCCACCGCCGCGCCATTTTGTGCGGTCATTGAAATCCAGACATGCGACACTTGCCTGCTGCGAGAAAATTGTCCCAGCTGTAGCTATGCGCGGCGCAAACACATGAGCTGGATCTGGATCACCCGCAGCAACTTGGTCTTCCCCAGCTTCAGTAGACGTTTGGATAGCCCTGTTAGCAGCTAGGTTAACGTATAGAGCATTATCCTCGGTACATACATTAGGATTCTGTTTTATCGGAAAGCCATTCTGCGCAGAGTAGATACCATCAGGTTCTCCATCATTACAAGGCACTGCCGCCATTGCAACTGTAGTGGGCAACAGCAAAGCCAAAACCAACAGTCCAACACTTGCCTTGAACAAGAATTTGTTAAATCGTATAAATATCATAGTTGTCTCCTTAACAAGATAGGAAGTAAAAATTGGGTACCCTAATAAATCAGTCGTTTCACACGGTTAAACTGTTTCACCCAAGTAAACAATGTTCGAAAGCTTAGTATTTGAACAAGCACTTGCATTGAATACACCAACTCACAGTGATTAGAACTCACACGTCTTCAATGCAATCTCATTAATAAAGATCTCAACATCGTCAAAATAGATAGCTGAGTTCTGAGGTGCAGGACTATGACCTTGCAACCGTATCATAATTTGATTACCTTCGGCTATGACCGTATTTTCTAGTTCTGCCCATTTGCCATGCGTATATCCATTCACGTACCTGGATGTATCCTTTTCTATCGCTGGTTTTATTCCCAACGAAGCCCAATCATAGGCCGAGCGACCTGGATTAGGGTTGACAATAAGATAGCGTGCGCGAACTCTGATTCTATCTCCTCGCTTGGTGGGAATCGGAGGGCTGGCAAATCCAGCTGCGTAAGGCTGGGTGCTTGCAATCTTAGCAGACACGCTATTACCGACTGTTTTGTCATATCCTATTGTTACATTGCTGGCTCGATAAAATCCCCCGTCGTCTACTGCAAAGCTACTCCACCCCGCATATCGGTCCTTCCAGACGCTGCCTTGGATCCGTCCATCAGCGTAAACATTGCTGGCCCACTTATCTAAATCATCGAAGGTAACACACGCTTGAGGTTTGGAAACATTTGGGTAAGTCAGTGCGCCACCATTGGCCAGATTTGTCACCCCAGACGAAACTGCAGGTCCACTACCACCATGCAGGCTGGCTTCTGCCGCTTGGGACGGCAAATTTGGTACCAGTAGATTGTTGTAGATAGAGGCCGGATCCAGAGGATCAGACTGTGGAACGCCTGGGCGCGGTCTTGATGTTGGACCTATTGATATCTGCTGAGGGCGGTCAATCTGTGTTGCTAAGTGTGCAGCATGAATAGGTTTGGGAACAGTAAGGCCACACCTCTTGGGTGATTATTATTAGTATGAGAATGACTTTCAATCCTGAAAAAATTAGATTAACTGAGGTTCGCATAGAAAAACCTATCCTATTTGCTTAATAAGAATCTATTAGTTCATGAGGATAAACAGACGTTAGACCGTTTCTGGTACGGAATAAAAAATCGTTAAAAATGAATGCGGGAAAGAAAATTAGCAAAGTTTGCTAATTTGGGAGAAACTTACCTGTTACATTACAAAGAACTAACAAATTTACGCCTTGGAGCGAGTAGAGGACCGAGAAGGAAAATGTATGAATCATATTGTTGCCTTATAACTCTGCAACGATTTATGTTATTCAAACTTGCTCAGTATCACTGCACTGACATGCAATATGACTTGACTAAAAAAATCAATTCTCTTTTGTAAAAAACTATGATATTATTAGCAGGGAATTTCTGAGAAGCAAATAAAAATTTTGTCAATTATAACATGCTCGACATTGGAAGTCAAATAGAATAATTGCGGTATAGCACGCCAAGTTGATAGCTCGCATAATTTGCTTGTGAAACATGCATGCTGTACATCTCTGTCAACTGAAACGGCTCGATTGGCGCTCATAGGAAAGATGGTAGTTGTCTTTTGAAAGACCGAAAAGCCAGTGGGAATGGCTCTTCGCCTAACGACTCCCCCGCCGACTGGGATCCGGATCATATGGACAATAGAAGTTGAACTGCACTTCATTGAAGTAGTCGCAGAGGGCGATATAGGCCGCGCGGAAACGGTTGTCGTTGGGGCTGGGGGCCATGATGGCCCACCAAAATTGCTCTTCGTCTTGTGGGTTGCCGTCGAGCCAATCGACATTGGGCATGGTGAGCAGACTCATTAGCCCGATCCAGGGCCAGTTTGCCGCGGCGTATTGATAGGAGCGCTTCAGGTAGTCCGCTTGGACAAACTGGTCGATTCCGGCATCGGCACCGTGCCATTTATAACTCGCATTGACGGAATCGTATGTCCAGCCAAACTCCAGCAGCACAATCTTTTTACCCCCATCGCCATACCTCTCCATGATGCGGCGGATATCTTCCACATGGCGGAAGGCGAAAAAGCGTTCGCCGCCATAGGGCACTTTATTGGCCGCTGCTTCGCCTGGATCGAGCTCTGGCGGCGCAGCAAATCCCGCGCCATGCACACCCAACATATCGAAATAGCCGTTGCTGCTGCCACCCATGGCCTGATACATCTGGTCATAGAAAAACGCAGCGGTTCTCTAACTGAGCAGTATTCATCTACACACTTTGTGGTACACACTCGATCTCTTGTGGTCAATTCGTATCACCGAGAGGTGCATTGGTGAAATGAAGATCAAAATTATAATATTCGGTGTCCCCAAAGAACGCTCGCTCAAAGTTTTGCCCTTCCACAACACCCGTAAAAAGCCAGCGTTTCGAGTAGGAGAGTTGGATCATCATACCGGTGTCCACGTCGTAGCAGGCTTCACCGTCATGAACAACGATCCAGTTCTCATTCGCTTCCAACTCAAGCGATTGTGGTTCTGTACACCAGGCCTGTACGGCTAGGCCATCGGGGAGAGATATGGTTTTGTCGGCTTTCACAAAGTTGGCACCCATCCAGTAGCGATCAAAGAATGCTGCATCTTCACCGACGTACCGATCTTGGCCTGTATATCGATTGATCTGGTAGAGTGCGACTGTGTCGTCGCCACACTCATCTGGCCATGTCACAGAGTGATCAAGCTCTAACCAGGTGTTTTGTAGAATGCTGCGGACTTGCACAAGCACTTCACCGCCGCATTCGGCGACCTCACATCTTTGCGAATCACAGCGATAGGAGATTGTCCATTGTGCCGTAAAATCGTCTGCAAAGAGAGGTTCTGGCCGGTCAACTTGCTCCATTTGTCCGGTGATTTGTGCAGCATCACCCTCAACGTCAACGATCGATGCTGCAACCCAAACAGGTATTTGCGTTTCACCCGTCGTATCGTCCGGGTTTGGTACGCAACAGAGCTGCCACCAACTACGATTTTCACTTCGACCAACAATCGGATAGATATCGCCTTGTTTAATCACCAAAACCACGGGAAAGTTCATCCCTGGACCTGAACGAAGATTTCCACCGCGTGTTCGTAAAACAGCATACGCAGCGGGAGTGGGAGTTGGTTCAGGAGTTGGTGCGATGGTGGGGGTTGGCGTTAGGGAGGGAACAGGTGTCGATGTACCAGATACACTTGTCTGGACAAGGGTAGACTCGTCTAGCCAGCTGAACCCTGCACACCCACTTATAATCAAAAGGGGAACCATGTACAAGGCTATCGAGAACCGCAACTTCGGGAGATCGTGCAGTAGAGACATTATCTATTTTTTCTGTATGAGATAAATGGGGAATAATCAATCACAACAGTCAATTCATCACGCAACTATTATATTAGCACACCTATCTAGATTTGGCAACCATCAAAATTGCAAACCGCAGCCCGAGTTGATTTGATCTATTCATAATGAAACCCACTCAATATGAATGAAGGTGGTCAGCGTTCATCAATTAAAACCAGCATACAAAGTCGACCCGAGGAGGGAGCATTCTCTATTACACGCAGTAGACATAATCCTGCACTTCTCAGTCAAAACAGACTCGAGCGGGCCAAATGGTCCGAGATTCTCTACTGCGTCTTTTTTCGCCATTTGAACGCTCTACCTCTGAGAAATCCTACTGCGTGTAATCTCTAATGCGGCTCTACCCGACTAGAATCGGCGTTCTCTATTACACGCAGTAGACATAAAAGTTAAAGTGGTTGCTGTTGAAAAGTTGATTCAAAGGCATTCTCCAAAGTGGGACCCCAAATAGCGGGGTCAGGTTCAGGGATAGCGTAAACAGAATGTGAAGCCATAGCGGCTAAATAATGCTGCTGAATGGTTTCATCGTAGAGCTGTGCATAAAGCATGGTGGTATCGATATGAGTGTGCCCCATGAGTTTCTGCAAGGTAGTGATGGGCATAAGGCCACTGTTGAGCAAACGGGTGGCAAAGGTATGGCGCAAGCGATGAGGAGTGACGCCCTCTAAGTTAGCTTGGGCGGCAAAGGCATGAAGATGGTTGCGCACATAATTGGCTCGAAGAGGTAAGCCATCGCGTAGTAAAAGCGGGGAATGAGTAGCCAGGTCATCGGTGCGATGTTGCAGATGGGCATCGATGGCAAGAGCAGTGCGTTGGGTAACAGGCAACCGACGGTCACGATGGGATTTGGCATCTCGAACGAGCAGAGTCTGTGTATCCGAATTCCAGTCAGAAACGAGCAGAGCTTGCACTTCGCCCATACGTAGCCCAGCATCAACCAGAATAAGAAACCAAGCACGGTCAAGGAGGTCGGAAGGAGAAAGGCTCTGAGCCGTTGAGTTTAAGACGAACTGTTCAAGTTGAGCAAATTCATGCTGGCGCAACGGACGAGGTAAGGTAGTGGGTCGTTTGAGACGTTGAATGCGATATAAAGCCGGAGCGATCGACTGGCCACATTCTTCAGCAAAATGCAGAAAACTCTTGAGGGTACAAATAAAATGATTGATGGTATGGACGGAATACTCTAAGTCACATAGGTGGGTGATGTAGTCTTGGAGATCGCGCCGTCTTAGTTCGGATAAGCTGGAGAGCATGCGCTGGTCGAGCATCCATTGCCAACCGCGTTGGAGTTCGCCAAGCCACTGAAGGGCTCGTTCCCGCCGATAGAGGGCTTTCCAGCGTAATTGCTGGTGGAGAAGTAATGAGATGATGGGTTGATGAAGCCAGAGCGGCAATGAGGTGAGACGTTGACGGATCTCATCAGCGGACAAACAGATGCCAACAGCTGGCTCCACTGTGCGATGTTCAGAAGGCACAGTATTCTCTGTCTCTATTGCAGATGTCGTTCCTTCAATATCCGAGCATGCGGCTTGGCGAGACAACTGCTCCATAGCAGCTTCATAGTCGGCTCGCATATCAGGATTGGCACCATCGATGTAAATCTGGGTCGTTTTCAATTGACTGTGGCCCAACCAATGAGAGAGACTAGGCAGTGGCATACGCGACTCTGCCATTCGTCTGGCGAAGGTATGGCGCAGGCGATGACAGGAGACCTTGTTCTCGGAGAGTCCGGCTTGCTGACGGTAATAATCGAGGCGCTCCTGGATTCCGCGGACACTGATGCCTTTGTGACGACGAGTCAGAAACAGATGGCTATCGACTGCATCAGGACGCTCATCCATATAGCTCACCAACAGCGCTGTGGTTTCTGGCGTCAACCAGACTCGACGCTCTTTGTTCCCTTTGCCGCGTACGCGCAGTGACCACAGTTCGTCCGGATTTATGGCAGCTTCAATATCGCCCATCTCTAGTTTCGACACTTCGCCCACCCGCAGGCCAACGTCGAGCATCAAGGCCAACATCACTTGGTCTCTTATCTGACCTTGACTCACGCTCCCCCATAACTGGCGGACGATGCGTTCCGCTATATCTCTGGGAAGATGGCAACCTGTATCCAGTCGGTGTAGACGCCACACCACCGGGTTTGACCAGCTTTCGTCTTCTGCCTCATCCGCCAAGTAGTCGAAAAATCGGCTCAACGTTGCCACTCTGCGATTGACCGTCGCACTGCTCATCCCCGCTTCGAGTTGCGCCGTTACAAACGTCGTTATCTCTTGGCGACCTATCTCTCTTGGCCTTTTTTCTATCACCTGGCCAAATTGATTTAGGTCACTTTCGTAATGTTTTACAGTTTCGCTTTGCGGAGAAAGCATTCTCACATGGGCACAGAATCCTGTTACTGCGGCGCTAAATTCTTGGTTCATTTTGGCCTCCTAGGGCTATTTTACCCCTTTTTTGGCCTACTGCGTGTAATAGAGAACGCCTCCTCCCCGTGGCAAAGTGTCAACCTATTTCTCCAGCTGGAATGAACCATCCCAAAAACGGGAAGATATACGAATGAATTAACCAAAGATGACTTATTTCGAACAAGAAGATATATTGCATATCGTGATTATGGAAGGTCCTGAGAGCAATAGTCTTGAACTGACTCCAAATATTATCGTTGAACTAAATGAGAAGAACGAGCTAATTGGTGTTGAAATTCTCAATGCTTCTGTCTTCATGAGAGATACGGTTCTGGAATCAGTCCAGGCGAAGATGCTCCAAATGGTTGGGTTGGAGCCTGCATAATGTTTCGAATTGATTAAGGAATGAGCCGTAAATAACTTGGGCATTTGGAGATTGTGAGAGTAGAGATAGAGAGATTCGGCCCATGTAATCTCTAATCTCGCACCAACTGTACAAGTTATTAAATTCCCATTCCTAAAGTAGCCACACTGCCCCACAAGACCATTCTACGAGTTTGTAAACTTTGCCGTATCGCCCTGCTTGATTTATACAGGCTCCAACATATTATAAATGCTTTTATACAGCCACCATCTCTGGCATAACCTGGTGCTCATGCAACCGTGCATAAAAACCATTCAGGGCCAGTAACGAATCATGCTCCCCGTCCTCGACAACTTTCCCTTTGTCCATCACGATAATCCGGTCAGCGTTGCGAATGGTGCTCAGGCGATGAGCAATGACGAGGCTGGTGCGGGTGCGCAAAACACGTTCCAGAGCATCTTGGATCAGCGCCTCTGTTGCAGTGTCGATGCTGCTGGTGGCTTCGTCCAATACCAGTACGCCGTTGGGGCTGAGGGCCAAAGCACGGGCCAATGCCAATAATTGCCGCTGCCCTTGTGAAAGATTTGCACCGCCCGGCAGAACCTCAAAATCATATCTCCCTGGTAATTCATCGATGAACTGAGCCGCGTTTGTAAATTCTGCAGCTTTGCGTATCTCTTCTTCACTCACATCGTTGCGGTAAAGACGAATATTACGCTCAATGCTTCCTGCCAAACAGACTGGATCCTGTGGGACTACAGCCACCGACCGTCTCAGGTCAGCCAGATTTAATTCGCGGATATCGATCTCGTCTAGCTTGACGGCTCCTTTTTGGGGATCATATTGACGGGCAAGTAGACTCACCAAGCTGGACTTCCCTGCACCTGTTGCCCCTACAATGGCCACGGATTGTCCGGCCGGAATATCCAGCGACACGCCGCGCAAAACAGGCTCATCTTCAACATAGCGAAAATGGACATCCTCAAGTTGAATGGAACCAGACAAATTGGTTAGGGATGTAGGCCGTTGTGGATTTTGAATGTTTGGCTCAGTATTCAACATTCGATAGATCCGTTCCGCCGCACCCAGCGCAATCTGTACCGCATTGTATTGCTGTGACAACATAATAACGGGACGAAAGGCGCGTTGCGTATACTGGATAAAGGCAACCAAGACACCCAAGGTGGCCCAGCCAGCCAGTACGCCCAAGCCGCCAGCATAGAGCATGAGGGCCAGCCCGATCGAGGCCAGAATCTCTTGCACGGAAAGAAAAACGGCACTATGCTTGCGCACCAAAATCAGCGCTCGACGATACCGACTGTTGTAGGTGTCAAACTCCTCTTCACTCTCACTTTCTCGATTAAAGAGTTGAACAACTGTCATGCCGTGGAGATGCTCGTTTAAAAATGAACTAATGCGGGCCATCGCTGAACGCTCACCCGTCGATGAGCGGCGCAGGCGTGCACGAAAATAGACCGTTACCACGAGAACAACCGGCAAAATAGCCAATGCTAGGAGCGCCAGACGCCAATTAATCGCAAACATCATCGTCACGACAGCAATTAGCGTTGCCCCTTCCACTAGGACCACCACGACGCTGCTCGATAATACGGCATTCAGTTGGTCAATATCATTGGTCAACCTTGCGACCAGTTCACCCGTAGACGTTTGGGAAAGAAAAGCATAGTCGTGGTTCAGTAGATGATTAAAGAGACGCACGCGCAGATCGGCCAATGCACGTTGCCCTGCCTGTTGCAAGAAATAGGTATAAGCATAGGTAATTCCATAGATGCCAATTGCAGTGAGAGCATACAATGCGGCGATGCCTAACAATCCGCTTTCTGTCGACTGGGCAAGAAGTCCATTGAATCCACTTCCTTGCGGATTGTTGATCGCTTGTGCAAGTGGACCATCGATTGCCCATTGCAAAAGAAGTGGCGGAATGACGTTGAGCGTAGCCACAATGATCATCAGGAATAAAGCGGCCAGCATCCAGCCTTTATAGGGCCAAAGTGATTCTCCTAACAGACGGAAGAGTGCCCAATCTTGACTAATTTTTTGACTAGACTCTAGCGCCAACTCCCCCGGCTCATCAATCAGTTTCGCCTGGTCGATCTTGGCGCGATCCTCCTTCGCCTGCTCGAGGGCCTGAGCCCAATCCAGGGGAGCATCTGTTTTGTTCTCAATTGTATGCTGGAATTTTGTTCCGTTCGTGCCGTTCCCTTCCATTTTGGGAACGAGGACGTTGTCCGTTTGGTTTGAATCCATTGAGGCCATTTCTTGTTCCTCCGTCTGTTGTTTTTGTATCCGTGATGAGCCCATTCGTTCCATCTTCTTGTGCCTGTTCCATTTCGCGATAGTACATCTCTGCATAGAGTCCATTTCGAGCCAACAATTCCTCGTGATCTCCTTGCTCAACAATGTTCCCATGATCCAATACAACAATCTGATCAGCATCTTGGACAGCAGCCATACGCTGACTGACGATAATGCAAGTGCGTCTCGTGCGAGCCGTGCGTAGCTCTTGGATAATCTCTGCCGATGTCTTCATATCGACGCTCGCCAATGCGTCATCCAGCAGGAGTACTTTGGGATCACGGACCAAGGCACGCGCAATAGCTGTGCGCTGCTTCTGGCCGCCAGAGAGGGTGGCACCTCGTTCACCAACGAGGCTCTCGAGCCCTTTGGGAAGAAGTGGTAGGTCATTGGCCAAGCGCGACTGTTCGATTGCCCGATAGATGCGTGGTTCGGGCGTTTCAGGGACACCCAAGGCGACATTGTCACGCAGTTTCATGCTAAAAAGCAACGTCTCTTGAGGAACATAAATGACATTTTCACGGAGAGTAGTCAACATGAGCTGACGCAGATCATGGCTATCAATTTCAACGCTTCCCTCATCAGGATCATGAATTCGCCCGAGAAGTCCAAGCAACATACTCTTCCCAGCGCCCGTTGGTCCAACGATCCCGACTGTCTGCCCCGCGGGAATCTCTAAATTAATATTGCGCAATACCCAGCGCTCTTGATCTTCTGCATAGACGCCTACATCTCGAAAACGAATATGCCCGTCTAATTTGGGGTTGACAGCTGTTTTGTCATCTACGATCTTGGGCCACCGATGTAATATTTCTCCAACACGTCCAGCTGCAGCGCTTCCCTGCAATAAGCGTTCATATGCACCAGTGATCATCTGTGCGGCGCCATTGAGGACAGTTAGGTAGACAATAAACTGAACATATTGTCCCAGAGTTAGCTGGTTGCCAAGAATGAAGATACCACCGACAAAAATCACGACAGCAGAGGGAAGTTGCACCACAAAACGGGGTAACGGTGAAATGGTGCTCGATTGAAGAACAAAGCGCAGGTTATCCCGCACATAGTTTTGATTGGCATGGGCAAATTCTTGACCAACCGCCTTTTCTTGGGCATAGGCGCGCAACATACGGGCCGCGCCCAGATGCTCTTCGACAAAGGCCGAAATCTTGGCCATCTGTTCTTGGACGTTTGAGAATGTTTGCTCCATTCGGCGGCTTAGCCGCACTTGTACCGCAATGCTTGCCGCAAGCGTGACCATCACAAACACAGCTAGAGAGGGACTTGTAATAGCAATCAAGCCACAGCCAATGAGCAGCAGAAAAAGTGCGTGCATGGACATCTGAAAACCAGCGCTGTAAAAGCGTCCAATGTAGATGAAGTCGCTGGTTGCACGCGAGAGTAGATCCCCTGTTCCATATTGTTCACGCGTCTCCTTATCGAAGAGCAGCAGGCGGTGAAACAATTCAGCGCTCATGCGATAGGTGACACCCGCCGCAATGTAGCCAGTGAGCATACGCAACAGGTAGCGAAAGGAAGCAAGTATTCCAGCTAGAAGCACCAAACCAGCCCCATAAAGGGCCAACATACCTGCTTGAATACCTTGGGGTTAAGTTATCGACGGCATAGCCGAGCAAGGTCGGACTATAAGCTTGTGCGCCTGCGCTGATGAGCGCATAGATCGTCCCAATGATGAGATCCCGCCGATATGGTCTCATATAGGGTAAGAGAAAGCGCAATCCTCGTTGTTTCATAATGGTTTTTCCGGACTATTGACAACTTTCATTTTCATGACAATCGCAGCAATTTTTTGATCTGTCCTAAAAAGGCAGAATCCCTGGAGCATTGTGCTCTCAGGGATTCCTGGAATCGGGAGAATATCGTATGAACTTCAGGTTTGTACACATAAAGCGCCTCCTTAATATACCGCACTCGCACATAAATTTAAGATAAATTTGACCATTTTTAGCGGGGTGGAATCGGTGAATTTATTTTAAATTTATGGCAGTGCTCAGCATAAATAAAGCTCATGTCAAGGTGTTAAACATGTAGCCCGGTAGAAATGCTACTTGCACCTTTGACGATGAGCTGTCTACAACGATTTGCCCGTTTGAAGGAACGCTCTTTATTGTCTCATGAGTGGATAGTTCTGTCCAGTAAGATACAGCACCAATGGTTTTGCATAATTGACGATTCTCTAGGAGGCGTAAAGTCTTAACTAGATCAAATTACCGTTGAATAGGCATTTGCATATACGTATCTACTCGACTGTATTTGACATCTGAGGATGCTAACTCCGCAATTATAGATGAACCAATTTGGGGAACAAACGAGTCTAATTTGCAATTATAAAGGAGATGAGCGAATCACCTCCTTTTGAACAACGTATGGAAATTACATGTGAATCATGCAGGCACCGTTGACTAAGGGCTTGTCCGAAAAGTTCTATGACGATCTATTCTTGCTCGAGAAATCGGTCGAACTCATATGCTCCGCAGCAGCACATTATATACCGCAAGCGCTCATAGATGAGAATGATCTACTCGGGTAAAACTGGGCTAATTTTTCTCATCTATGGCCTTGCTCAGTATAACATTCTTTCTCGACTAAAAAGTGTTATTTTGTGGCGCTGCTCAGTATAACCACTATTCGGACAGGTTCTAAACCAAACGCTAAATTTGTTAACCGATTTCAGTTTTCATCGACCGGGATACCTAATTTGCGTAACATATCTCTATATTGCTTCGCATTTTCCTCCGCTTTGTCTGCCCGTAGACGTTCCTCCTCCGCCCGCAGACGCTCTTCCTCTGCCCGCCTCATTGTGGCTTGATATTCGAGAAGAACATAGCCTTGGTAGATCTCATCCATAGCCAAATCTTCTAACGCTGGTCTGTCGTAGAGATCAGACACGCGAAACTGAAAACCAGGTAGCTCTTTTGAAGAGACAATACCATCCGTCGTTGGTGACAAATCTACATAAACACCTGCTGCTGTTCGCTCATAGAAATGCATGTGCTCGCCGCTAGGATCAAGAATATAATACTCTTGCACCCCAGAGAACTCATACTCGTCATATTTTGTCTTGATGTCACGTAGGATTTGGTGTGGGTCGGAATCAGACAATGACTCGATGCAGACGTTGCAGATGCCCTTATAGGATCGATCGTTTTCCCCCCACTGCACTGGGTTATCGTGACGAATCGCTGCAATATCCGGTTTCGAACCACATCTTTGAATGTACCAGGCAAGTCAGGATTTGGTATGTTATTCATCGTGAAGCCTGTTTCCAAACCCATAATATCCACATCTGAGTTTGATTTGGCGTATTGTATGAGTAACATCAAAAACCACACATAGAGGCTATATTGTGTCGGCGTTGTCAAAGGTTTTGCCTCCAGACGGCCATTGTTCCATTCATAGCTCGCATCGCCATGATCATACCAGGTCTCCCAATATTCTTCGAGCGAAACATATCGTCCATCATCGGGCGCGCCCTCTCGTTTGAGCAGATCACTCTGGGACGTTCTTATCCCATTGCGATGGACCGGGTGACCATTGGTTCCGCTGGCTAACGAATTTTTTTGTCTACTTTTGTTGATGTTTTTGCCATCATCAGACTCCTTTCGTAAACAAGAGTGATGATTATACTTTATCTGCGCAGAAATGTCATGTGTGCGTACAGTGAGCATGGGCCGACTCAATTACATTTGACACATCCCACTTGATACATTATTATCTGGACATTTCAGAAAATATCGTGCATTTTGCTGGAGTGGTCAATTGAAGAGTCGCCGTTCGTCAGGTGTACCAGCACCTAGCGAACGGCTAACCACCCGAACTGTCTGGGTGGCTGTGTTTCAGTCTACTTGCTCCTTACGAGTCTGTCAAAAGAGATGAGGTCACCTCGATTTTGGATACCCTGTTGCCTTGATGCGACAGACCTTCCATCTGTTGGGGTGGCCGCTTTCTGTTTGGCGATTCTCACAGCCAGAAGACAATGATTTACCTAGCCATGCTTCTGGCCATTCACAATGGAAAAGGTGTGTTGCGCATCGTGTTGTACGGATCATCGCGATACACGAGACGCAATATCCCCTCAGCTTTACGGAAAGGAGCGAGCGATGAGCGATAAAACAGCCCCGATTTTGCATCCTTGGGAGGAACTGTGTGATAAGTGGCAAGCAAATGAGCTCTGCACGGAAGAAGTGGTGGGACACTTGCTCATCTGGGTACAACAACAAGAAGGTTGCCTGCTGACCCTGCTGCGTGAATGGGAGGAATTGACCCATTCTTTGGCTGATTTAGATGCGCGGCTTCGAAGCCTGGAGAAGAAGCTTGTATAACGCACTATTATTGGGTATCATGCCAATACGTTGTTCAAACTACGAGCCAAAAACGCTCATCAAAAGATAGTGTTTCGTATACTGCGGTTGTGATGAAAATCGGAGTTTTCTGAAGTCCTACCAGAGCGATCAAACTCCGGTTTTCATACAGAACAAAGTATAGATGAGCCTCCAAAAAACGGAGAAAACAGCAATGATTGAACTTGCATCACCCGAAAGCGTTGGCTTAAGCAGCCAGAGACTTGGCTATATCCCCGACCATCTCAATCAATATGTCGATAGCGGGAAAATCCCCGGCTATCTTGTCCTTGTTTCACGGCGTTCGCAACCAGTCTATCTCTGTTCCTATGGCCTATGTGATGTTGAGACCAAGAAACCGGTCGAAGAAGAGACCATCTTTCGTATTTATTCCATGACGAAGCCGATTACGAGCGTGGCATTGATGACGCTCTACGAACGCGGCATGTTCCAACTTGATCATCCAGTTTCCAAGTTCATTCCTGAATTTAAAGATTTAGCCGTCTTTTCATCGGGCGCTGACCAGAATTATGAGACAGTTCCCGCGGAGCGTGAGATGACTGTACGCGATCTGCTAACGCATACGTCTGGATTGACCTATGGTTTCATGAACAATCATCCCGTCGATGCCATGTATCGTGAGCGTGATATTCAAGGCGAATCCCTGACAAAAATGATTCAGCATCTAAGTGAAATTCCACTGCTCTTCTCTCCCGGAACTCGTTGGAGTTACAGCGTAGCCACAGATGTTCTTGGGTATTTGATTGAGGTGCTATCAGGACAAAGGCTGGATCGATTTTTCCAAAAGACGATCTTTGATCCACTCAGCATGAATGACACAGGGTTTGTTGTTCCCGCAGACAAAGTTCAGCGCTTTGCGGCCAACTATGAACGGGATGGCAATAGCTTCCGCCTCATTGATCGTCCTGCTGAGAGCAAATATCTGTCGCAACCGAGTTGTTTTTCTGGTGGCGGTGGTCTTGTTTCAACTGCAGCCGATTATTTTCGTTTTACGCAAATGCTGTTGAACAAAGGCGTACTGAATGGCAAGCGAGTTTTGGGGCGCAAGACTGTTGAGTTGATGACATCGAACCATTTGCCAACCGGTGGTGATTTAACCAGTATGGGGCAGGCGGTCTTTAGTGAGACACCATATGACGGAATTGGATTTGGGTTGGGTTTCTCTGTCATGCTCGATCCAGCACGAGCACAAATTTTAGGTTCACCGGGTGAATCTGCTTGGGGCGGTGCTGCCAGTACGGCTTTTTGGGTTGATTTTGCCGAAGAGATGAGCATGATCTTTCTCACACAATTGATGCCTTCATCTTCTTATCCGATTCGACGCGAATTGCGGGTGTTGACCTATCAAGCGATCGTTGATTGAAATAAACAAGGCTCATCTATGGAAAAAGTCTTTCTTACAGAAAGTGTGCAAATATGCGATCAAACTGTCGAATTATTCGTGGATTGCGCACTTTCGTCTGGTGAGCGATAAACAGAGGGGTACACCAAAAATGAATTTTGACACATTGACCATCGAAATCAACGGCTCAATCGGCACCTTAACGTTAAACCGGCCGGAACGAATGAACGCACTCAGTCCAAAGATCTTGCGCGATTTGGCTGACGCCGCACGTTGGTTCGATACGCAGACGGATATACGCGTTGTCATCATCCAGGGTGCGGGACGTGCCTTCAGTGCGGGAGCCGATCTTAAGGAACCATCGGTCTTACCAGTAGAGGGAACCAACTGGATTGAACGGCGCGAACGAGCACAGCTTGGACGACGGATGGCCGAGGCAATCGAGGGAATGCGCGCCGTCACAATTGCCCAGGTCCACGGTTATGCGATTGGAGGTGGCGTTGTCCTGATGTCTGCCTGCGATTTGCGCGTTGTGGCCGAGGATACTGTCATTTTCATTCCTGAGGTGGATTTGGGCATTCCGTTGGCTTGGGGTGGCATTCCACGTCTAGTCAGCGCAGTGGGACCTGCTCTGACCAAAGAGTGGGTCATGACCTGTCGTCACATTTCACCCCAAGAAGCCAAGGAGGCGGGATTTGTCAATCGCGTCGTGTCGTTGGAGCAACTCCCGACAACCTGCCGCCAACTTGCGGACAAGATTGCCGCAAAACCAAGTGTACCGATTGTCATTACGAAAGAGCACATCAATTCGGTGGCACGCGCCATGAGTGCAGGTTCCACATCTTTTGCTGATGGAGATTCGCTCCTTGCTGCTGTGGCTGACCCTGCTTCTGCCGAAGAACGACAAGCGTACGTAAACAGGACAATCGGTCGTAAGTCAGATTAAAGCTCCATCATGAATTGATAGATCCGATCCTTTGATCCTGGATAAGCCCCCTCGTGTTTAAAATCAGGGTAGATATCGAGCCTTTTTTGAGACCGGATCTTGTTGTAGACCGCAAATTGCGTGGATGGCGGGCAGATCGTATCCATGAGGCCGATCGTCCACAAGACCTCGCCCTGAATTCGAGGTGCGAGATGCTGTATGTCAATATAGCCGAGGTTGGTAAAGACAGCTTCTTCCTGTTCATGCCGAGGGTCAAAACGGCGAAACCAGTCTTGCAATTCATGATAAGCGTCTTTGGCCTGATCCATCTCCCAAACTCGTTTGTAGTCAGAAAGAAAGGGGAAGATGGGCGCGAGTCGTTTGATACGTGGTTCGAGGGCTGCACAAGCCACAGTCAACGCACCACCTTGACTGCCGCCCCAAGCCCCTACTCGTGTCTCATTAACATCCTCCATTTCCATAACGATGCGGGCCAATTGAGCTGTGTCCAGAAAGATCTGTCGAAAGAGTAGTTTTTCCGGCGCTCCATTAAGGGCATCCGTTAAGCCGCGGACAATGTGTCCCCTTAGTGTTGTCCCATGAACACCACCTACATCTTCAGAGTAACCACCCTGACCACGGCAATCAAGACCGGCATATGTATAGCCAGCCGCGGCAAAGCCCAACTTCATCTCGTCGGCCCAATCTCCAATACGGCCTGTATAGCCATGAAAGTGCAGGATAGCCGGATGTGGTGCAGTGACCTGGCGCGGGCGAACCAGCTTGGCATGAACCCTGGCTCCACCAACGCCGGTAAAGTAGAGATGAAAACACTCCGCAAAGGATGTTTGGAAATCAGCCGAAACCAACTCTACTTCTGAATCGAGCGCATTCATTTCGGCTAACGCCGCGTCCCAAAAGCTGTCAAAGTCATCTGGACGTGGATTGCGACCTTGATATTCATAAAGTTGATCGAGAGAGAAATCAAACGTTAAGGGCATGGCGTCCTCCGGGTAGGTTTCATGTGGTGTTTCTACCGATGTCGCTCTGATTAGGTGGGTATGGCTCAGCGAATTAAACTCGTTGAACCCTTTACGTAGCTGTGTAACCACCATCCACAGGCCAAGTAGCTGCTGTCACAAAGGAGGCTTCATCGGACGCTAAGAAAGCAATCACATTGGCGATTTCCTCAGGTTGTCCCATCCGTTGCATCGGATGCAAATTGCGGATGGTTTCGTGGATCTCTGGGTCTTCTGTCACATTATCGGTGAGAGCCGTGTAGACGAAGCCGGGGCAGACTGCATTGACTCGTATCCCTTCGGACGCAAGTCGTACACCCAGATCGCGCGTGAGTTGCACAACTGCACCCTTACTTTGCGTATAGGGACTGAAGCCATCCGCAAAGGGTAAAACATGCGAGTAACCAAGCAAGCCCATAATCGAGGCAATGTTGATGATGGCCCCACTACCGGTCTGGCGCATCGCCTCGACTGCGGCATGGCACATCATCATCGTTCCTTTTGCATTGACATCCATGACTGCCTGCCACTTTTCTTCCAAAGTTGCCTCAGAATCGACCGTCCGAGAGGTAATTCCAGCTGAGTTGACCAGAATGTCGAGCCGGCCAAAGACCGAGATGGTCCGCTCGACAACGGAAACTGTATCGTCATATTGGGTGACGTCGGCAGAAATTGGTTGAACATTGTGACCATGGCCAGCGAGTTCATTGACGAGGGTTTGTAAAACTCTTTCTTGAATGTCGCTCGCCACGACATGAGCCCCGTCTGCGACAAAGCGTTTCACCGTTGCTCGACCGATTCCAGATGCTGCCCCAGTAATGATTGCAACTTTATCTTGTAGTTTCTTTGGTGTCATAAATGCTTGCTACCAGTCTCCACCTTGATTCGCTTCAATCCGGCTATCGCGTTCGGCCCGCACATGCTCGATGTTCAGAATGGTAATGATACCACCTGCGTACTCGATGAGGTTTCGCTTGCGCCAATCACGCAGGATGCGGTTGACCCATTCTCGCCGAGCGCCGACAATCGATGCGAGATCCGACTGATTGAGGGCTAGATCAAGGGTATAGCGAAGCGGATTGTCGGGATCTTGGTGTCCGTATTGGGCTGTATAAAGGAGCAGAATGTGCAAAAGACGGCCAGCAGCATCGAATTGTGCAACAGCTTCTGCATAGGACGCTGTCCAACGCAGCTTTTGCACCAACATCTTCGACAAGCCCAGGGTCAGCTTAGGCATCATACGCAAATGTTGATGCCAATCATCGTGTGAAAGTGCCAAGAGCGTTACTTTACCAATCGCCTTTGCTGTTGCATTCCGCGGTTCGTGGTCAAGCGCAGCAAACTCTCCAATTACGTCTCCCTGCCCAAATATGACGAGCGAGGTTTCGTTGCCCGAAGGACTAACCTTGAAAATCCGCACCTTTCCTTGGAAAACAAGGTAAAGTTCACGACTTTCATCTCCTTGGCGAAAGATAATTTCATCGCGCGTATATTCTCTGGGTCGTAAATTATTTAAAATTGTGGTGAGTTCAACATCGTTTAACTCAGAGAAGAGCGTGACCGTACGAAGAAAGTCCAAACGTCTCGTCAATGCAGTGTCGCGATGCTTTGAATCTAGGCTATGTTCATTTTGCAAATTTTTTGTCATCATTTTACCCTGTACTAACTCTGCATATATTATAGAATAATAGACTAGATGAATCCATGCGTCATTCCTGCGTGAAATGAGGATTTATCCTTCGGCTCTGGGTTCTGTTGACATTTAGCGTGCGCTCTCAGAGCGTTGGTTGCATTACGCAATCATTTTTCTGAGGAGAGCTGTCAAATGTCAACGACTCCTAGTTAGAACAAGCTTTCGCCTCGCTTAAGAATGACACGACTGCAGTTTCTGATTATGTAAAATACACATTTGTGGCATATAAACCAGTTGTGTTTTGGTACACATGCTGACTGTATTGGAGAACATAGCGACCAAAGAATAATGACAGTAAAGTAATTGGATTATCTGGATTACTAAACCAGATAATTTGTTTTCTACGATAGCCGAAACAGTAAGAATCTATAAATACACGGCTCTATGTGATTTAATCGTAACGATTATCAGTAGACTGCAATCGCTAGATTCTTCACGTCGTTCGAGAATGGCACGATTGCGAACTACTGATTATAGTTGTTCAGAAAAAGATTTCTCAAGATGGTCGTTTTCGTCAGAGACTGATCCATCAACCTCCTACGAAAACATACTCTGAATTTCTATTCCAACGTTCCCCTCCACTATACCCGACTGAGCTATACCTGATTGAATAATAGGCTCTGTTGACATTTAGAGTGTGCTCTCAGAAGCATTGGCCCCATCGAATAGTCATTTCGCTTAAGGAGGTTGTGGTGCTGTACACCCAGGTATGCTCGCTATGCAGGTGTTTGCGCCAACAAATGTCAGCGACCTCGAGTGAAATTACTGCATAAGATACTATTGTAACTTAATTAATTGATTCTGGTATAAATGGTCGAGTTCTATGCCAGGATTCATTTACTGCGGGTGTGATGAAAACTGGAGCTTTCCATCGCTCTACCAGAGAAGTAAACACCGATTTTCATACAGAGCAAAGTATAAGTTGTAATAGTATACCACTACTTGATGAGTAACTTATAAGCGGGATTCTAATTATGTCTCTATTTGGATGGCTCTTTATTGGGCATTTGATTGGTGATTGGCTCTTGCAGAATGATTGGATGGCCAAAAATAAACAACGCAACCTGTTCACAATTGCTGGATTTACTCACTTTATCATTTATACGCTCTGCATGATGCTGATGTTATGGTCAATTTACCCGAACACTTTACGCTTGATGGAGCTTTTACTTTTTGGGTTTTTTACTTTTGTTTCACACTGGTTAATTGACGCGCTCGCTTTAGCTGGTCGTTGGGGATGCATCGTGCAACAAAGTGACGATGATTTTGTCCGAATAATGGTAGACCAATCGTTTCACCTAATTATCATTGCACTTTTGGTTCGCTTCTTGCTGGAAATAGAGATGCCTATAATGTAAGGATCTGAGTTGATGGATAGGTGGCATTGACCCGGTCAAAGAAGATTGACGATAACTCAAGGCCAAAATGACTCTGGCGTAAGATTTGATTGCTTATACCAGAGTCATTGATTTCGTTCAACAGGATCTTTTTTGTCTACCTCCGAGATCCGATTGATCCATTTATTTGATTTGATGTCGAACTTTTCGGTAGTGAGCAGGAAGATTTTCGAGAAGATAGAACATGACCTCAGACCAACAGATAGATATACGTCATTACCTTTGCATCAATGGCAAGAAAAACTTTAATTGTTTATTTGATAGAGGAAGTCTTTGCGGAACATCTATTTGACCACGACTTTCAATCACTGAACCGATTGGAGCGTTACGGTTCAATACGAGTGGTTCCATTGAGATATCGTAGCTACCTGGGAGTACAAAGTCAAAGTAGAAAAAGCCTCGTGAGTTTGTTTTTGTCTGGAACGAAAGCCGATCGTCTGGATTTCCAAAGGATGCGAAGCGCTCAATAGCTGTTAATGTAATTGTGGCATTGGCTATCCCTTCTTCCCCTTCATCGAATCGCTCATTTTCGTTCTCATCCAAGAAGATAGTACCGGAAACGGTGCCGCCTTTGCGTACTTCTACAGCAACCAATCCGGAGTCAGTTAATCCGATTGAGTTGGTTGCTAGATATGAAAACTGATCGCGACCGCTAAACCCACTACGTGGTGTATAGACAATGATTGAACCATCAGTCGTTGCGTTACCATTAAGCGCTTCACCAACTTCGCGAATCAGCAACGTTTCTTCATCTGCGCCATGATCGTTGGCCAAAACATCAATAGTAAGAGTCGTATCTTGTGTTCCTGTGACGACATCGTCGGTCACATGAATTGCCGCAGGCTGGGGTTCCACTCGAATCGTTACGACTGCTGAATCGCTAGCCCCATCCTTATCCATGATTGTGTACTCTAACTCGTCCGACCCGATGAACTCTGCTGTTGGCGTGTAGACCACTGTAATACCATCTGTTGTTGCCACGCCATTATTTGGTGTTCCAACCGCTTGTATTGTGAGGGTATCTCCTCCTGCATCGATATCGTTCTTTAACACGTCGATATTCGTTGCCCGATTCATATAAGGTTTTGCGACATCGTCAACTGCTACTGGCTTAACGTTTTGGATATTAATCTGGATCGTGCTTGTCATGAATCCCCCGTCGTCATCCATGACGCGCAACATGGCATCAAGAGTTTGTGGACCGTCCAAGCCAGCGGCATCAAATAGAAGCTCTGCCTCAGCTCCATCATCAAACAATCTATCCCCATTCAGGTCCCAAGCATACTCTAGTGAATCCAGTGAAGAGGCATCTTCACCAGAGCCAGTTAACATGACGGTTCCTCCCTCATCGACACTATATGGACCACCACCGCGAGCGATGGGCATCACATTTTGTATCATGACGCTTGTTGTGCCGACCCAGGGTTGTTCATTCTCTGGGAGTAGTAGACGCATGGCTATCGTGACAGTCGCAGGGCCATCTTGCTGGCGTGCATCAAAGATTGGTGTTTTGCCCGTTGCGTCATCAAAAACACCGTCACCATCGAAATCCCATTCATATTGAACAGCATTGCCAAACGCTGCGCTCACAAACGTTTGATCCAGTGTTACGACATCACCTTCATTTACATGATAGGGGCCACCAGGATTGGCGATTGCTTCTCTGTCGACAATCACGATTGCGGTTGTCGCCGTATCATAAGCACCGTCGCTATCATTTACGCGTACGGTGATCTCGACAACCTCAAGTTCGCCAAAGTCAGACGGATTAAATAGTGGTTTGAGGCCTTCACCGTCATCAAAATTTCCATCACCATCGAAATCCCAGCGAAAGAACAACTCATCATTTCCTGGATCGGTTGCACTGGCTGCCAAATGAACCGGTGTATCTCGGAAGACTCGATAGGGTCCACCAATATCAACAGATGGGGGGAGATTGATCTCGTACTCCGTTGATACACTACTACTTCCGGAGACGTCGAGATGGTTGGCATGAAGAAGTGCATTGCTAATAATGGTTTCTTCATCCACAAGATCAGGAGAAACTATCCCTGTTACCTGAATGATGCCCCCTTGTCTTGAAGCTAGATTTTCAGCCTGCCAAACATAAGGTTTTGATCCAATGGTTTCCAACTTTGCACCTTGGCTAACATAGGAAAGCTCTGTGATAAGAGAAGGGAAAATATTGGAAATGACAACACCTGTTGCAATCGCTGAGCCAATGTTTGAATAAGAGATTGTGAAGGTCAAGGAATCCCCTGGTGTGATCACTGTTGGAGTAACGCTTTGCTGAAGATCAAGTTGGGGAGGAAGGGCGCTTGTCGAAAGACCAAATGCTATCGTTTGTAACGTATCCTGCAAGCCAACAAGATCTTCCTCTGGTGTATATTGATCGATGCCAAAATCAACATCTTGATCGTCGGCAGATCCAAAGATATTATCTGGACCGATACCAACGATATTCGACAAGTCCCCACCGCGGTCCATGATATTAGCCGGAGTTGAGGAGCTATTATTTGTATGCCAATTGCCAAAAAAGTGGCCAGCTTCGTGTGCAACGATGTTTCCAACTCCGATGCCCACCAAATCAATTTTGGATAGTGAACCGGCAAGGCCGAATCGATTAAGCGAATTTGGATCGTTGGTGCCCCCACTCAACAGATCAAGAAGAACCAGTGCACTCTCGGACGTATCAAAATTTCCAACATCGATGGACTCAGAAACACCAATCGTATTGATACCTGCCTGTTCGGTTGTTCCCCCGATGATCACGCGGCTGACATGCTGATGTCCAACTGGATCGGTATGATCTCGGCTATTGAGAATTTGAATGGCAAATTCGCCTGGAATGCCTGTAATCAGAAAATCGCCATTGCGTCCTTTGCCTGTACTACCGCTGACATCATGCGCTAAGTTTTCATGGACAACTTTTAATATGGCATCGAGCACTGCGTTTTCATCTGCTGCCGTCAGACCCCAACGGGGTAAAAATGTGCGGAAAGGCGAAAGCGTTCGCTCTTCATCTGGACCACTAAAAATAGAGGGGTTGATTGTGGCACCATCAAAATCCAGAAAAATGGTTTGAATCGCTTCTCCATCCTGTTGGGACAGCAAAGGTCGATATACATTGACCTCGATTTTGTACTGACCGGCTCCCTTCTCAGCGGAAATGATGAAACGACCATCCCGGCTTGCAACATAGGCCAAAGATGTGTTTCCCCCAGCGGGCAAAGGTGAGGTTTCTGGGTATGCACCAGCTGTATCTTTTGAGGAAGTAATTAGCGAGTTCCCAGCAGCATCAAGCAACTTAATCATTCGGACACTTTCCAGTCCATTGATGCCAAGAATATCTCCAGCTTGCAAATCAAAGCTAAAATAGTCAAAGTCCATGGGAACATTGAGACCGACTATGAGCGCATAAGTTCCTTCGCTGCCAACTCCAGGGCCACTACTTGAATCAAATGGATTGAGGGGAAAGCTATCGGGAGAAACAGGGACTTGGATAAATCCTCCAACGGCCACATAGTAAAGACCATCTTCGGGCACGTTAAATTCTATATAGCTATCGTATGTACCTCCGGAAAGATCATCATCATTGTAAGCCAATAAAACTCCATTAGACGCGTAAATGCCAACGATCGAATCCAAACCAGCGGTCGGTTGAGGCGTATCAATATCAATAAGAAGTGTCTGACCTGCACGAGCCTCAACCTGATAGAAATCAAAATCGCCAGAGCTTGTCCCTTGCCCACCATATGGACCATCACCAATCGTGCCAGTGGTTCGGATCTGACTGCCTTCAACAAGACGAACAACGCTTGAGACCGAGATGCTTCCGTTGTCCTCATCAAATGAGGCAATCTGTATGGCATCCGGTGGTGGGATCAGAATACCCACAAGCTGCATAGCAGATGCATCTCCCGGAGCGGTTCCTAAATTGGCGATAAAATTGGGGTGGTTCATTTTAGGCGGACAATTAGGTTTACATTTTTGCAAAGAGAAAAGATGTTTATATTTTCTACTTTGAGCCATGCTCAGGCAGAAAATGACCTCATATAGATTTTTATCTATGTATCAAAAGTGTAAACCTAATTCTGAACCACCCCATAAAATTCGCTGAATTTAAGGAATTGTTTGGCTCCACTTCATTGAACTGGGTAAATGCAGCAGAGGATATACTGTACTGCTCAGCGCGCTGCTGTGACGCTGTACGCATGCGTGCTTCCCATAGAGCATATTCAGGCCTAGCACCAGTGGGGAGAAAAGCTAGATAGGGATTGGGCCACAATGGTGTTCGCTGGAGCAATTCTGCATCTAGAACAATCTCGGGTTTGCCCTGACTTAGGGCGCGATCGGGCTCAGATACTTGATGATTTACTAGTTGAGCACTGCTTAAAATATTTTGTTTAAGGCTTGTTACATCATCAATCTGTCCTGAAAGTGTTACACTTACAGCTTGGGGCTGGCTATCCGCAACCTTATCCAAGTATGGATGAACAAACCTGTCAAACTCTGGCAATACGGATGGCCATCGTTCAAAATCAGTAAATAGCAATCGTGTCAATCGTGAATGAAGTGAAGATTTGTCTTGTGCGAAGTCAAAAGAATCTAACGATTGTAGCCTATTGAAATGGATGGCATTCCATGAAGGAGCTAGCCAAAAACTTGCTAAAATAGGCCCAAGTAACAAAAATACAAAGACGCCTAGAATCAAATGGAACCGGATTCTAAGCCTCTGAGACGAATACCTGCCCAGAAAAGTTTTATCCTGTCTCGGCTTTGAGAAAGATGACTCAGAACGTTTCTGGCGATCTGTATTTTGTTGTAAAAGTGATTTCATGACGCTTGTTTTCACCTCTCAGGAACTGGGTGAAAGCAACTATAACAAGCGTCATACGAGACGTCACTAGGCCAATAGTACTATTTATCTTCTAGGAAATCCTGCTATAATTAGGGGTGGTCGAAGAAAATTCTAGTTTTTTGCCGGTACGACAAGTAGCTCGATATCGGTAACCGATTGCAGCAATTGCCGAGTTGCATCAACCTGACGACAGAGTGTATCGCCAGCTTCAACAAGAGCTGCTGTCCTTATGGCACTTGGAGTCATTCCTGCTAGATGTATTTGGAACAATGCGCTTTGCAAAGGGGAAAGGGAGGGATTGAAGGCAGCATTTTCTGCATAAGGTGCACCAAAAATATGACCATCTGTCGTCATGAGAGCAACGCCCGCATAATTACCGGAATAGGGGGCGTAACTTCTGTTTGCCATTGCTAATGCGGCCAACAACGTCTGCTTTGTATGGGGATTCAAGGATGGCAAATGATTGAAGTGCAATTGGTGATCAACGGATTCCATGAGACCGCCAGAATTGCCCAGGCTTTGGGGCCCAAAAGCATTGGGAAGAAGTGTTGAGAGAAGGAGTGGATTTTCGTTTGGTCTTAGAACTTCTAAGGAGCTAGCGCTCACGAGTTCATTCATAAACTGACGACAATGACCGCAAGGAATTCCACTGACTGCTACAGCAGAAAGCCCCTGTTCACCACAAATCCAGGCGTTCATCACTGCGGCCTGCTCTGCATGAACTGTGCTGTTGAGTGGATGATTTTCAAATTCTGCATTCGCACCAAAATAGAGCGAGCCAGAGTCACCAATGGCAACGGCACCGACATAGAAATCGGATATTGGTGCGATCGCGTACAGGCGCGCCATTGGTAACAAAAGCAATGCTAGCTGCTCGATAGAAACATCGAACGTTTGAGCCAAACGTTGAACGTCCCGGCTCTGGATTACACCGTGAAAGTCAGGAGTCAGGAGCAGTGCTTGTAAAGGAGCCTGTAAGGCTGTAGGGAGCAGTGAAATAGCAGAGTCAATGTTTGGGTGCGGCATGGCTTTATCCTATGATCGAACTTGACAATAGTCTAGCGCTGTTTGCGCCAATATCTGAGCCAACTGATAAACTGAATTTAGTTCCACCCATTCTTCAACCGAGTGCAGTCCCGCACCGGTCGGCCCCATAACAACGGTATCGACACCTGCCGCACTCAGAAGCGCAGCATCCATCCAGGGAGTGTGTCCTACATGCGGTGGTTTGTGTCCGAGGATCTGAGTGGCACTTGACTCAAGTGTTTGGACGATCAGTGAATCGGGTTCCACGACAAACGAATCACGTACAAGAAGAGATTTGATTGTTGCCTGAAAGGTTGAGTCAGATGCACTGAGCTGATCGATAATTGATTGGAGCTCAGCCACAACTTGCTCTTCTGTTTCGCCAGGTATGGTGCGGCGCTCGATTTGCAAGACGCAACGGTCTGCATAAACGCTCAGCTCCTTACCACCGTGCAGCGTTGCTGCATGAAGCGAAGGTGGTCCTGTCAATGGGTGCCCCTCTCTTCCTCGTAGCTCCTGTTCCAACTTGTCTAATTCAGCCAAAAAGCGACCCATTCGCATATTGGCATCAATACCATCCAAAAAGCGGCTACCATGTGCAGCTCGCCCAATCGTTTCCACTTCTAACCAGATAAACCCCTTGTGGGCTCGACACAGCTCTAGATCAGTCGGTTCTGTGACAATGGCCCCATCTACTCTATATCCGTCTTTCTGCCACTGTTCAAGAATGCCTGCTGTGCCAATGCTCGCATATTCTTCATCGGCTACTGCGGCAATGAGAAGATCGCCGGCTGGCTGAATATCAGCATCGCAGATCGCCTTGACCGCCGCCATCGAAGCGGCCAGACTCGCTTTCATATCCTGAGCGCCGCGGCCATATAAGCGACCATCACGAATTGTGGCCGAGAAAGGCTCGTCCATCCCTTGAACATCAACCGTATCGTAATGTGCATTGAGCATCAAGGAGCGTCCCTTACTCGAGCCAGGTAAAATACCAACCACACTGACGCGACCCGGCTCATGAACATGAGTTGTTACATCTAAACCCAGTTCATCCAGCGAATTGGCTACATAAGCGCCAATTTCTGCCTCCCCTGCGCCAGTAGGTGAAAGTGATGGATTGGTTGAATCGATTTGAACAAGATTCGTGAGTGTATCGAGAAGATAATCGCGATCGATAGAAAGTTCCATTGGTGCATCCTCTGGTCAACTTGGAAATCCTAAGTACTATCCACAAGGGTAACACGATTCATGAACAATTGTCTACTCTGTCTATTTTGCAGGATGGACGCCAGATTTTCTCATTGTTGACGGAGAGAGGTTTTGTCCATATAATGCAATTTCTACTGCGGAGTATCGAACGTGAACAACGTTTATCCGACGATGCGTCCGGGGTTCAATACAGAACAAATAAACATGAAATTTGGTCTGAATATCAAATATACCTATTTTATTCTCCTCACCCTCGATTAACTATGCCCAATCCACACAGACTCTCTATTCTAACCGAACTACGCCAGGAAGCAGGACTCACCCTCACCCAAATGGCGCAGCACTGCGGGCTGACAGGCAAGCAGAGCCACCAGACCGCTGGTGCCTGGGAGCGCGGCGAATATAGACCAAACGAGCGACGCCGACGCGCCAAATTCATCGGCTATCTATGGACCGACTTGGGATTGCACCATACCCCAGACCGTTTCGTGGAGGTATGGGAGATTCTGGTCGAGGAGTGGGAGTGGGTGCCGATTGGGGATAATGAGTGGAAGAGACTGACGAACAAACCACATTCCGAGGTTGTGCAATCGGCGAATGAGCAAGTAACAGACTTGAAGCAACTGGTTGAGCGCGTCGAAGTTGCTTTGCAGGAAGTGAAGCCTATCCAAGATGACCCAATCGAACGAATAGCATCCATGCCGCTGGATGAACTTCCGACACAGGTCCCGTTGCCGCCTTGCTCACGTATGCCATTTAGTCGCAACCCACTTTTCGTAGGTCGCAAGAATGATCTGTTGCAGTTGGCTCGTACGCTCAAAGGTGGAGACACCATTGCCATCGGCCAGGTAAAGACGGCAGCGGCGACAGGGCTGGGAGGTATTGGTAAAACGCAACTTGCCAGTGAGTTTGTCCATCGATATGGGCAATTTTTTGCAGGAGGTATCTTTTGGCTAAGCTTTGCCGATCCGAAGACCGTTCCATCGGAAATTGCTGCGTGCGGTGGTCCAGGGATGCTAGACTTGCGTCCGGATTATGGCGAGCTATCGCTAACCGATCAAGTGAATCTTGTACAAGGAGCGTGGCGTGAGCCCGTTCCACGCCTGTTGATCTTTGACAATTGTGAAGACGAGGAATTAGTTGCCCAATGGCGGCCGTCTAGCGGTGGATGTCGCGTGCTGATTACGAGTCGCCGCGAAGGATGGGACTCCACTCTCGATGTACAAACTCTAGCATTGGATATATTGGCACGACAAGAGAGCATTGAGCTACTGCAGGAGCATGTTCCGAATGAGGATACGACTGTCCTCGGAACGATTGCAAAAGAGTTGGGTGATCTGCCCCTTGCACTGCATTTAGCGGGAAGTTATTTGGCTCGCTATCGGCGAGTAATTGATGGAGCGGAGTACATAAAGCAGTTGCACAACCTTGAGTTACTTAAGCATCGTTCCTTACAGGGAGATAGGGTTTCGCCAACTGGTCATATTCAGAACGTAAGTCGTGTTATTGCACTAAGCTATGAAAGATTGGATATAGAGAACCCGATTGATTCTGAAGCAATCGTTCTGCTTGCGTTTGCAGCATTTCTTGCTCCAGATGAGCCGATTGAGCGAGACCTGCTGTTTTCAATTGCAACACGGAACTCAGAAAATGATAACAGAGAGACTTTTGAAGACACTATCGCTAGATTAAGTGAATTAGGTCTGGTTCGTGACGAACAAGCAAGTGGGTTACACGTTCATAGACTTATTACAGCTTTCGCTCGGACTACAATACCAGCGGCTGTACTTTCCATAGCCAATGAATGTGTTGAACTGGAACTGATTCGGATGGGATCCAGGCTTAACGAACTCGAGCATCCCGAACACATGGCCAAATTGGTTAAACACCTGCTTTCTGTGACTGCACTCGATAGTCTCCGTATGGATAAGAGATACGCCGATCTGCTTCTTGTATTAGGTGAACACTTATGGATGCTTGGACAGATTGACCAATCAAAAGATTGCTTTGAAAGAGCAAGGTACATTTATGAAGATGTTTGTGGCGATCACGCAGATACAGCCACCTGCCTGAACAATTTAGGGATTGTATACTATGCTGCTGGAGACATTAGAACGGCAAGTAGTTTATTACAAACCGCCTTAGCAATGCGCAAGACAATATTTGTTGAAGATCATCCCGATATAGCCGAGTCCTTAAACAATTTGGCGCTCATGTTACAGAACCAAGAAAAGTACAAAGAATCACAGGTATACTATGAAGAAGCTTTCAAAATTCATCTAACGGTTTTTGGTCTAGAACACCAACGTACAGCGCTTAGTATAAGCAATATTGGATATATTCTGTATGTTCAAGGTCAACTGAGCGAAGCAAAATCTTATTATATACAATCGCTCGATATTTTCGAGCGTATTCTACCACCAAAACACGTAAGGATTGCTGAAGCACAGACGTTTTTGGGGCAGGTTATGCTCGAACTAAACGAGCTAGAACAGGCACGTGATGTCTTAAATGTCGCCCTAGAAATTCGTGCTAATGTGTTGGGGACTCAACATAGGTTAGCAGCCGACACACTTCACATACTATCACAAGTGATGGTTGCGCTCGACGAACCCGACATGGCACATACATACTGCGAGCAAGTATTAGAGATTCGGCTCAAAGTATTCGGTGAGAACCACTTGTCAACTGCAGATGCTAGCTATGACCTTGCAAAAATTATTCAACTAACAGGAAAGATGGAAGACGCAAATCGATATTTTAATGATGCAGCGATTATATACGCAAGGCTACTAGGAGATGAGCATACAAAAACTAAGCTAGCTTACAACATGATAAAGAAATTGGATTGAAATTCAATAATCGGGGGTGGTTCAGAATTAGGTTTACACTTTTGATACATAGACAAAAATCTATATGAGGTCATTTTCTGCCTGAGCATGGCTCAAATTAGAAAATATAAACATCTTTTCTCTTTGCAAAAATGTAAACCTAATTGTCCGCCTAAAATGAACCACCCCAATAATCGTGAAATTTATTCCGTAAAGCCTTTCAATAGCGTTACTGATTAACCTAGCTTTGTATCTTAGATTAAATGTTAGCAGAACGTAGACAATGACTCTATTAGCAGCTCCCTCCACAAATAATTCCCTGGAGAATAATTAGAATCAATATCAGTAATTCGATAAAATGTCTAATAAAATTGGCGGTTTTTTTTGCTCTGTCGCTATCTGTCAAGGTATTAATAAATAGGAGAAGTAGAGGGGTGGTTCATTTTAGCTGGATAGATAGGTTTACACTTTTAGAAACAGAAAGAACGTTTATATTCTCTGATTTCGCCGGTTCTCAGAGAGAAAACGGTCTCATATAGATTTTTGTCTATATATCAAAAGTGTAAACCTAATTTTGAACCACCCCGAAGTAGAGATAAAAAATATATGCTTGTTGCAGAACCAATTACGAGCTCAATGATTTTTTTATCTAAATAATTCGCAACATGAGCAAATAAGACTAAAACGAGAACAGTGACAACGCTTTGCCAAACCTCCTGATATGTTTTATTAGCTGTTTTTGCCCACTGCGATAAACCATCAGGTATCTCTGTTGGATTTTCGAGGGCCCTCGTTAAATTGTGAGTCCTAATCAAATCAATAATGTATATAAGTCTAGACAGAACGACTAGAGCAATTGTTAGTACCAACCAAAAAAGCGGAGTCATCATGGCATTGAATTCCATTTTAACGATTATTTATCAAGATATCGGAAAAACCATCTGGATATCTAGATGCTTAACTAATCTAAATTTGCAGTGAGGGCTTTTCAATAAAACGAATTTATGTTTTTACCAGAGATTTTACATCATAAAACACATTCAACAGCTACACCAATATTTTGGTTGCGCGTCGAGGAAACCACGCAACCTATCCAATGCAACGTTCCTGCCACCTCCAGCATACCACGGCGGCACTCACCGCGCTCTAACCGTAATCTATCCAAACTCTGATCGAACCCTCACCTGGGTCATATTAAAGGTCAACCCAATTTTTAAAGGATCCACAGATTGATGGGATGGACTGGATTTCTCTCTTCTAATCCTGTCAATCCTGTTCATCTGTGGATGATCAATTTTTTTGGAAGCGCCAAAATAGACAGTCACCCTCTCCTGCAATAAACCCATTTCTCATCAGAACGTTGGGTGCACTTGTCCAATATGATAAAATAGGTCTGCCGACAGATCTGTTTCTCATAGCAGGAGATATTCATGCCCAAACCGATTCAAGCCAGCTCATATACATTTCGCGATATCATCGAGGGCGGATTCTTGTATGTGGACAAGACTCGCTATCTCTATGAGTTGATCCGCTATAGCAAAGGTCTCTATTTTTTGGCGCGTCCGCGACGGTTTGGCAAGAGTCTGATGATCTCTACATTGTACGAGATTTTCCAGGGCAACCGAGAACTCTTTCAAGGTCTGTGGCTCGATCAGAGCGATTACGAGTGGCAAAGCTATCCGATCATTCGCATTGATTTTAGTCAGGAAAGCATTCGAAGTAGTGAAGAGTTAAAGGAGGTGCTACGCGTCTTTATGGACGGGATTGCGGCTCACCATGGAATTGCACTCTCAGAAGCACCCTATCAGCGTCAGTTTCGCTGGCTGATTCAGAGGCTAGCAGGCGACGGCAAGGTTGTTATCCTGATTGACGAATATGACAAACCAATCCTTGACAACATTGATACACTGTCAGAGGCAATCCGGATTCGCGACGTGCTGCGTAACTTCTACGGAGT
This sequence comes from Chloroflexi bacterium TSY, assembly GCA_019217005.1. The sequence continues at coordinate 71,417 of JAHBNG010000018.1, read as the reverse complement.
TATCAAAGCGATGGATCGCCACTTGCGATTTGTCCTACTGACAGGCATTAGCAAGTTTAGCAAGGTTGGCGTCTTCTCAGTGATGAACAATTTGGATGACTTATCAATGAGTCCACACTTTGCGAACGCGCTTGGCATTACCGATGATGAGCTTGTGGACTATTTTCAGGAACATATCGCAGCTTTTGCAGTTAAGACAGCAATGACTGAACATGAGATGTTGGCGAGAATTCGTCACTGGTATAATGGCTTTCGCTTTGTGGAGCATGGCGATAATGTGTATAATCCGTTTTCCACCCTGCAACTCTTCCATCATCAGCGCTTCGCCAACTATTGGTTTGCAACCGGCACACCCACATTTCTCATCAAGTTGATTAAAGATCGCAATTACGATATTGAACCCTTTGACGAATTGCTCGTGCCCGAATTGAGCTTTAGCACCTATGAAATTGAGAGCCTGGAGTTGATCCCGCTACTCTACCAGACAGGCTACCTCACGATTAAAGATTTTCGTACAAATCAATTTGGTGAAATCTATACACTCTCCTACCCCAACTATGAAGTAAAGAATGCCTTTCTTACTTATTTGCTCAATGCCTATAATCAGATCGAAGTGACGCTCTCCGACGGTTACCTGCGGCAGTTGCTCTATGCACTACAAACGGAGGATCTGGATCAATTTTTCGCCATATTGAATGTCTTCTTTGCCAATATAGATTATGATTTGCAAATCAAACAGGAAAAGTATTATCAGACGATCTTCTTCATCATCTTTAAATTGTTGGGATTGCGCGTTGATGCAGAAGGCAAGACCAACCAGGGACGAATTGACGCTGTAATCAAATTTGACGACCGCCTCTTCCTCTTTGAGTTCAAATTAAACGGCAATGCTGGTGATGCACTCGCGCAGATTCGAAAGACGGAATATGCCGAAAAATATCTTCGGACCGGAAAGCCCCTCATTTTAATTGGGGCCAATTTCGACAGCAACAACGCACGTAAGATCACCGCATGGGAAAGCGAAACAGTATGAATTGATACTATACTGAGCAGCGCCATAAAATAACACTTTTTAGTCGAGAAAGAATGTTATAATGTGCTGCTGCGGAGTATATCAACATCACGCAAATGTCCGACAATATTTCAGTTCTCCAGGAGTTCAGGGGGTAAAACACTGAAAAGGTTAGCGCCGGTTGAGTGGCGTAGCCGTATCGAAACCAAAGCGGGTCGCCCCTCTCAGATCCGGTCGAGCCAATATTTCAATCGTTCGGATACCCTGTTACGTCAATAGGATAACATGATGGATGCTCTAGAATCCTGTCCAGACTGCAGAGCGGAACTCCCACCAGTTGATGGTCCAACTCATCGCTATATCGGTGCATCGGCTGCCTGTTGGGCCATATTTTCGGCGTTAAACAACGCTGGCGAGCCACCGCTGTCGCCAGCATCGACGAACCAGTTGCTCGTCGATGCTTATGCTGCACAACATCCTGGTAGACCATCGCCCCAAGCAATTCAGTCTGTTGCTGTTCATTTGCTTGTGCTTTACGGTGTCTTTGAAAAAGGTATCGACCCGGCCAATGCACTCTGGATGCGTCGCCATGCATTGCAGGGAGATCCTTCTTCGAAACAGGAGCGCTTTTCTTGGTTAGCACCGCCCGATTTTTCCGGTTCGCTGACCATAGTCGATATTATTCATCTGCCAACGCCAGAAGCACGAACAGAGTTGGTAAAGCAGTATGTGGAAGGCGTATGGGGACTTTGGTCAGATAGCCATCGGCTAACCATCGTTGAATGGTATAACAAATGGCTCGCCGGTGGAACTCCATGATTCAGAATATGTGCAAACAAGACATTATCCTCTAGGAATGAGCATTAAATAAGTTGAACATGTCATTCTCGAGTGAAGCGAAGAATCTGTTCAACTTATTTAATTTCGATTCCCCAATTGCTCAGGCAAGCACACATTTGAGATAAATAAAACTCAAATCTAGCCTTGGTCGAGTCAAGGTCGTTCACCTCGGGCTAATCGCTCATGAATGTCGTCTACCACTGCGGGTACATCCCAAATCCCGTCGACCACATAGTGGGAGCCGCTTTGCCACATTCGCTTGTAGGCTCGCTCCATCTTACGCGCCAACACATCGGCATCTAGCTGATTGATTTCTTCTTGGTTGAGGCCGATTTCATTACCAGTTTTGGCCAGCCCAATGGTCCACATGCCGGCGTTTAGCCCTTCTTCAATGCCAGGTAGAGTATAGGGCAATCGCGTACCTTAAAAAAGTGGCATTGTTACTGGAAGGAGCCATCCGCAATCCGGATTGGACCACTCAATGATCCACTCAAGAGAGAGTTCTTGGTCCAATCCGGGTTTGCTCGCCCCGTGCATCTGACCATCTAGACTTGCTTGGGACCTTGGCTGCAAAGTTCGCGATTGCCCTAAGGTAGAGTATCATCGACCTTGACAATTGACTCAAAAGGATAGATTCCTAAGTCCATCGCGTTTTTGATGCACATCCAAGGTGCCGGACGACCCTCTGGGACATCGGTTGGCGCAGACGGTCGAATCGGGCTCATAACCGCGTTTTTGGCTTCAGATAAAAGAAGTTGCATCATATCACCCGTATAGCCAGTAGTCGAACCGACTTTGAGACCGCGTTGTCTGAAATCGGCAACGGCTTCTAAAGTTCCAGGGATGAGATCGGCGTAGTCAGCCAAACAGTCTAGCTGTAGTGGAACAAAGTCCTGGAACATGGTTTCGATGTCATCTTCATTTGGCGTTTGTCCATGGATTTTCTGCCACCGCTGATTGACAGCGTCAATTTGCGAAATTTAGCGAATGTGAACCTTTTTGTGGGCACCCATCGGAACACGCGCTTCTTCTACGCTGATTGGGACACCTTTTCGTTCATAGACTTGAACAAAGACCACGGCTGGCGCATAGCATCCGTAATCCATAGTGGTGCCCGCCCAATCTAATAAAATGGCCTTTAAGGGGCCTCGATAGGAACGTTGAAAGACAAAGTCCATTTTGTTGTCTCCTCAAGATCAGGATTTACGATTTTGGATTCACGATTGACGAGCGAACTCTCCCAACTATTGCAGCTCGTAATGCGTGAATTTAGGCCATTCCAGAGAAATAAATTCCTGATTTGCCAAATCGATTTCTCTGGAATGGCTTGAGCTTTTCCATATCAAATCAGGGATTTTAATTGTTGGAAAAGCCTTAACTGCTCAAAGCAACATGCATTTGGATCAACACTTCTCGGATTGCAGCCAGAAGGTTACGGACATCTGCTTCAAAAATTCGACCAATGTTGCCAATGCGAAAACAACCGGCATCGCTCACTTTGCCAGGATAGATGACGAACCCTCGTTCGTTCAATAATTCATAAAAGTGGTCAAAATCAAAGTTGGGATGGTTCGGATAGTGAAAAGAGGTGATGATATATCCTTGATCTTCTGGGGTGAGGTACTCCCTAAAACCGAACGCCCGCATCCCCGCTATCAATATTTGGTAATTGTGATTGTAGCGTGCCGAACGCCCAGCCACACCACCTTCCTGCTCTAATTCGTCTAAGGCTTGGGCAAAAGCAAGCAGGGTATGGGTCGGAGGAGTAAAACGAAATTGTCCATTCTTTTCCAAACCCTGCCATTGAGCAAATAAATCCAGGCTAACGCTACGAGCATATCCTTCTGTCTCAAGCAGGGCTTCTCGGCACGCCAGAACGAAGCTGAAGCCTGGAATGCCCTCAAGGCATTTGTTCGCTGAGGAAACCAGATAATCGATATGATAGTGGGCTAGATCGATTGGTACTGCTCCGAAGCTACTCATCGCATCAACAAAATAACGTTTGCCGAACCGCTGTGCAAGCCGTCCAATTTCTTGAACTGGGTTCATGATACCAGTCGTGGTTTCGCAATGAACCACAGCTACATGTGTAATGGTTTCATCCGTTGATAGGATTTCCTCGATTACCTTTACATCAGGTTTTCGATTTTCAGGCGTTTCCAAGGGTGTGGTTTCAATCTTTAAAACGTTGGCAATGTGATTGATTCGCTGTCCATAGGCACCGTTGATCACGACCAGCCATTTGCCATCGGGAGGAGTCAAAGATGATAATACAGCTTCAATGCCAAATGTTCCGCTGCCCTGCATCAAAATTGCTTCATATCCTTTGTGCGCCACCTGACCGATCTCAAGTAATCGTTGGCGAATGGTCTTGACAGTTTGGACAAACTCAAAATCACGTGATCCAACATCACGCAATAGGGCCTGCTTGACTGTTTGGCTCGTTGTCAAAGGGCCGGGTGTAAAAAGGGTTTTATCTTTCCATCCAGGAATAGGTTGATTAAACACAAAGTTCCTTATATCTACATCACTTAAACTTTGGGTGATGGAGTGACCGTTTCCAGAGGAACCATCTTTGTAACGAATCGAAACCGGTCGCCTCGATATAAATCCTTCGCCACCTCGATTGGTTGTCCGTTTTGATCGAAACCAAGACGCTCTTCTATCATCAAAGGCCAGCCTCGTTCAATGCTCAATAAGTTTGCTTCATAGTCGCTGGCCCTCACAGCTTCCAGACTCTGTTGCGCTTTGCTTACTGTAACGCCATACTCGGTTTCCAAGGTTTCATAGATCGAACGTGTAGCTAAGTCATGTTGTTCAAATCCTGGAACTCGATGAGCAGGCAACGTAAACTTTTCTAACATCACTGGCTCCTGGTTCAATAGGCGCAATCGATGAACATAATAAACCGGTGCAGTGATTGGAATCTGGAGTTGTCTTGCGAGCGCTGCATTGGCGACCCGCTGTTCCAATTTAATCAGCTTTGCCCCAGTCGTATAACCACGCCGTTCCATCCCTTTGGTAAAGGGCACCAATTGCCCAACTTCGCGCTCAACTTTCGGTTCAGCAACATAAGTCCCGCTTCCTTGCTGTCGTACTAATAGTCCTTGGGATTCCAGATTTTGCAGTGCTTGACGTAATGTTACCCGAGTGACGCCAAGCATTTTACTGAGCTCTCGTTCTGGGGGGAGACGATTACCTGGTGCTAATTCTCCTGACTGAATGCGCCCGAGAAGTCCATCTGCTATTTGAACGTATAAAGGAATTAACGAATCTAAATGGTCCATTGGTCTATACCAATTTGTATAATACGACTATACCATATTTTATTAACCTGTCAAAATTATATACATAGAGCAGTCGCAAACTTTGCGACCCAACGTTGAAACGCTGGTCTAATAAGGTAAACTCGCTCAAGCGGGTTGAACTGTAGTGCGCTTCAGCGTACTTTGGTTGCGAGACGCCAGTTTCAACCGGTGGCGGTCGGCTCGATCGAAGCAAGGGGATCGACAGGTCATTCCGGAATGGGTCATAAAACGTAAAGTACCGCCCCAGAAATGTGCTTGACGATCATCTGTTCGAGTTGTGACCGGATAAGCGCACAATCGTTCTTACATACTTTCGCCCTTTCACCAGGTAGTCCCATAGGTTCACACCTGTCTTGCTCTCGCCTGATGTGCGTGGCACACAAATATAGGGTACTTCCTGAAGCTTATATCCTGCTTGAAGGGCTCGTCCAAGTAAGTCGATACAATATTCACCATAATCACCACGTAGACGCAGTTTTTGGAGAACAGACGCACGTGCCGCAATAAAGCCACTTGTATAATCATGTACTTGGTTGCCTAGAACCAAGATGGCAAAGTGGTTGATGATCCAACTCAAAGCGCGAGCCATCGGTCCATGTGCTATATCTGCACCGCCCTTAATCCAACGAGAACCAACAGCCATATCGGCTCGTTGCTCGATAATGGCTGTAATCAGTTTGGGAATATCCTGTGGCGGCATGGAGAGATCGCAGTCCATCCAGGTGATAATATCAGCATTGTGTTGTTGAATCGCTAGATCGATGCCCCGTTGGATAGCCGAGGTGAGCCCACTTTCGTTTATGCGGCGTTCCAAAACAACTTTGGTTTCATCGTTGGTATTGAACTGTTTCATCCGTTCCTGAACCACTCGCCAAGTACCGTCAGGTGAATCGTCGTCTACCACGAGTACCATGTGCCGCGTGATGGCTGATTCCAGCACACCATCGATCAGCGGACCGATGTTGTCATGCTCGTTGAATGTAGGCAAGAGGGTACAAACAAGAAGGTTAGATTGGATCACTGTGTCTGTGTTCATCAGGATTAGGTTAGGAATGATGATTTTTGCGCGCCATCACAAATAAGCTGATTCCTGTTGGCAGATTATATCGACGCAGCCAAGATGCTTCTATCGACAACAAGAGCCGTACAAGATAATTCGCAATTTGGTTCGTGTAAAGGGATGACTCGAAGACCAGCCAGCCTTTTCTCTGAAGCCAACGTTGTAGCGTAATTGGAAATAACAAAAATGTATTGGCATAGGTCGCACGCTCAATATTAAACCCAACACTTTCTGTCGCCTGAACAAATTCGACCATTCCATAGCGACGCCCCGTATTGAAAGCTCGATCATGCGGTGCCCAAAGCCACTCATGGGCGCTCACACGTGTAAATAGAAGTCCACCATGTTCTAGGACGCGATAACTCTCTGCCAGTGCATTTTGCAGCTTAATGCCCTGTTGGTCAAATGAATCGAGTGCAACAATACAGGCTGCAGTTGAGGAACCAAATGGCATCTGTTCGAGATCTGCTTGTGTGAACAGAATCTTCTCTGTTCGGTGTTGATTTGCAACGGTCAATGCTCGTGCGCTGATATCCGACCCCACAATTGAGTGCTCAGGGTGACATTTAGCCAATTCCTGAGCAAACGTACCCCCACCGCAGCCAACCTCTATGATTAAGCCGAATGGTATTGGTACATTCTCGAGCAATCTATGCGTGATCTGCCGCATTCCAACACTCCAGCCGTATGTCTGTTCGGTTTCGTAGAGGAGAGAAAGCAAATTTAGCGGCGCCTGAGAATCTTGCATTCGTTGACTATCTATCACTAATTGTTCTTTGACAAATCCTTCGGAGTGGTCGGGTTAATTTCTGATCTCAACATCTCCCAGAATGATTCCCTGCCCATTTGCCGGGAGATGTTCACCTGATTGATGATACATGCCTATCTTCAAGCGGTATGCACCAGCAGATAGCTCCGGCGGTATAGGAATTTGATATTCATCCAGAACACGCCAACCGCTTTGCCAACGTACCGTCGGTAGACTTCCACCACCCGGCGGACTATCATGACCAGCGACAAGTTCTTCTCGGCCGTCCGCTGAAACGGTCAGCAAGTGTGTAAATACAGTCCAATTGTTCTTTGGTACCGAATCAATGAGCCAGTGTAATTGCAAATAGAGGATTTGCCCACTCTGTAATTCAGGCGGCTGTACGTCATAACCTATAAGAGAAATGCCGTCGCCAAGCATCTCGAGGTGTGGATGATGAGGTGGTCGATCTGTCGCCGATCCTTGTGGACGAAGATAGATGCGTGCATAGAGTTCTCCATATTCATCTAGAATCTCTTTTTCGACAGTTGCATCGGGCAGAACGCCTGGTAGGAGCAGCCGCGTGCGGAAATCTTCATGTTCGATTGAAATATATGCTTCCGGTTGAACAGAAGGAGATTCCCTGACAGGGAACACGGCACGTCCATCAAAAGAGATTGGTTGAGGGGCGTTGTCAACCGTCTCGATGGCAAAGGCGAGCGTTGGATGATCGGGCTGACGAGGTGTCAAATAGAGCCCGGTGGTGGGTGATTGAGTTGCAATCCACTGACCAATTTCCCACAGCCCAACATCAAAAGCATAAAAGAGATCTGGTTGCTTGGCCCAGCGTTCAAAGTAGTTCCATTTAGCCGTTGCGGTTCCTAATAGCAGTAAAACGATCGTTGTCCATTTTGTCCAATTTTTTGTTCCTCGAAAATGCTTCGTTTTTTGTCTATCTGAGTAATGAGGGGGCAAGACATTTCTGGGTAAAAATAGTGAAGCCCCCTTTGTCTGCCACCATTGTGTTGGCTTCAGCCTTCCATGCCATATTGTATTCAATCCAAGACCACAGAGAATGGCGGTTGGGCCAGCCACGCCGAGAATGCGGTGAAAGTGAGGCGCATATTCGCTCACCATCCCCGGAAGCGCCAATCCAGCCAGCCCAACGACAGGTATTGTGTAGGCAGGCCGCAAAATGTTTCTTAAAGCGATAAGCAATCCAAGGTAGAAAGGGGTCACCTGCCAGAGGTTGAGTACAGGTAATCCCGGAATGTTGCGCCGTGGATCAAGATCGCCTGGCAGGCCAAGCGGTGTGAACATATTGATCGTCGCCAAGGCACTGCTCCACACGCTGTCATCAGCTGGACTACCCGTTTCACCCACAACCGCGACCTGTGCTGGTCGTAGAAATACTAGATCAAGATTTTGGATGAAGAACCAACCGAGCGGTGTAACTAGAACGATGGCAATCATAACCGTAATGAACAGGCCGCCATAGCGATGTTGCAACTCGGGCGTCCAGTAAATTTGCTTAAAGTTTCTTTGTCCTTTACCTTGACCCGCATCTTCTTCATCAACAGAGCGATGTGCGAAATCAAAGACAAGCAGCAGAGCAACTGGAATCATCATAAAGGGAAGGATCCAGGCCCCTTGGTAGGCATACATGCCTGCTGCTAAGAAAAGGCCACAGGAAGCAAACTCAAAGGGAAATCCAGTGCGCCAGCCGCGCAATAGAAACCATGTTGAGGCGACCCAGACGAGGGGAACAATTACTGGCTCAATCCCCATACGACTAAAGTGGATATGCCAACGCATAGTTGCGAGTGAAGCAGCACAGAAGAAAGCAAACAAAAGAGCGTGCCAGTTTGATTGGTTGTTCGGATCTTCTTTTGCCGAGTCTAGCCAACATAGTTCGATTGCCAGACCATAAATGGTTGCGACTGTTAAGGTACCAAAGAACGCGCTTGTGATACGCATCGCTGTTGGTCCAGGTGGAAGACCTAGTTGCTGGAAAAGCCAAAACGTGATGGCATTGGCATAGGCATTGAGGGGCGGGACGCCAAAGTTGCCGGTAAGGAAGATGGGTCTGTAAGTTGGATCAGTTAGAATACGCCACGCTTCCAAACCTTCGAAAGACTCGTCAAAATGAAAGCCCGGGGGAATAGCTCCAATAGACCAGAATCGCAGCAGGGCAGCGGCAATGATTGCGATAAGAAGAAAGGAGATAAGAAGAAAGGAGAGATGCAATACTCGCTGCTTTTTTGTTAACCATGAATTTTGGAGTATGGTCTGACTGGTAGACTTGGGAATAGAAATTAGAGAACTTGGGCGCCGACTCATATCTATTATCAAAAACGGGGACCGCCTGATACCCCCCCTTTTCATTTTGAGGCTGACCTAATTTTTTAATAATGCAACTCCAGTTACCAGACACATCCGTTCTGTTCTTATAAAGAAGCCGCTTAAACTTCGGACAATAGAATCGATTTCTGTCGAAGGACGATTGTCGGAAGTTAAAATGATGTGGCTACTAGATGACTCATCGATCAATTTTAACATATTGAGCTACACGCACCTATACTGCGGGTGTCATGATAATCTTATCATTTTTTCACACGACAAATTTTTGGCTCTTTGGGAATGTCCGTGGTCCGTGACCAAAATCAAGACGAGCGCCGGTTGAGTCGCGAAGCGTATCGAAACCAAAGCGGGTTTACCACGGAAGATCCCAATGAGCCATTTTTTCTGAGAGCGCGGTGAAATCAAAGATCTGATAGAGGAAGGGTATAATGAAAGAAAATGGAGGAAGGTTGTGAATGGAAGAAAGTGGCTCGTAACGGTCCACTCTCAACCGTTCACATGCTATCCGGCAGTTTTAACGAGGGGTTCGCGTGCGAAAACGCTGTAACTTTGGTGTATCAATTTCTGACATAGGGAACCAAGTTGCATCTTTTGCAGAGCTAGAACGATCCGTCTGTTGCGAGACAGAATGCTTGACAATCTCCTGTGCTCGCTGACGCAACTGTTGCTGTCCGGTCCGCATCGCATTTTGAGACACACCTTTCGGCAACTCAGTGTTGATGACGCTATTTTGTGCCCCAAACATATTTGAGGAAAAACCATCAGCATGAAAATCCGTCTGCCATTGACCATCAATAATATAGCGAAATTCGTAGCTGCGGCCCGACGGCAGATCGACTGATCTACGCCAAACACCATCCCGATCTTGTTTCATCGGCAGATTGTGCTCATTCCATTCATTAAATTCGCCAGTTAGGAAGATCCGGTTCGCCCAAATTGAAGAAGGCAATTCAAATACGATTTGTACATGACCCGGTCTAGAGGAAAGCATCTTGTGAATCATTGTATATTTTCTCCCATGGACATAGAGAGCGGTGCAAAAATAATCTTTGACAAGATAGATAATGACAGTGTTATGATATGGGTAACTAGATCAAAAATCAACCAGCATTGTTTACAAAATGATTACAATTGTTGTTGTGCAAATTGTAAGGTGGGTTGACTTCACAAGATTACGATATTGTAATATAGATTTTGCCCAATTACTCCCCGCAAAAAGGGCAACTAACCTACAACCTCTCTACGTATATCATCATACAGGAAGTTGTACAAAATTGACAAAATAGTAATGTTGGCTCTTGTACAAATTGTTGTTCATCTCTTACGGAAGCCAACATCACTATTTTTTGATAATAGGTACAAATTCTAAGCCAATGATTACCCAATCACAATATTCACAAGCTTATTTGGAACGACAATCACCTTTCGCACAGTTTTCCCATTCATCCATTTCTGCACGTTATTGGATGACAGTGCTTGCTCTTCCAAAACTGCCTTGTCTGTTCCCGGTGAAACCATGAGCTTGTCCCGTACCTTGCCGTTTATCTGCACAATAACCGTGATCTCATCCTCCTTGGCCTTAGATTCATCACCTTGTGGCCAGCTTTGGAGATGAATACTCTTTTGATTGCCTGTCTTGTGCCATAATTCTTCATTGATATGTGGAAAGATAGGTGCCATCATCAGAAGCAGTTTCTGCACCGATTCGTTCCATATCGGTGTATCAACCACAGATGATTCTTTGGCGCGAATCAATGTATTGTTGAACTCCATCAGCGCAGCAATTGCTGTGTTGAAACGAAAGTCTTCCAGATCATCGGTCACTTTGAGCATCGTCTGGTGTAACTTGCGCTCAAGTGCTCGTATCTCATCGGGAGTTGCTTCTGCAGAAATCTTCTCTGCCTGGGCATCTTCAGCCGTTACTGTCCAGACACGCTGCAAAAAGCGACTAACGCCTTCTATAGCTTTCGGATCCCAAGGCCCACCCTGATCCCAAGGCCCAATGAACATGAGATAGCCTCGCACAGTATCTGCACCATAACGATTGACCATCTCATCTGGGTTAACTACATTGCCACGGCTCTTGGACATCTTTTCACCATCTGGGCCCAAGATCATTCCCTGGTTAAAGAAGCGATTCATGGGTTCATCAAATGGGACAATTCCTAGCTGGTGTAAGCATTTGGTAAAGAAACGAGCATAAAGCAGATGCATCGTGGCGTGTTCAATTCCACCTGTATAAAGATCGACCGGTAGCCAGTAGTCACCCTGTTCTGGATTCCAAGGTGTATCATTGGCGCTCAGCTTTTCACCTCGTTTCCAATAAGGAGTTACATAAGCATAGTAGTACCAATTGGAGCACATGAAGGTGTCCATCGTGTCTGTCTCACGTTCGGCATCGCCACCGCATTGCGGACACTTGACATTCAGAAAGCCTTTGTGATATCGCAAGGGACTTTCGCCAGTTGGTTTGAATTCAGCATCATCGGGCAGCAAGACTGGTAGATCTTCATAAGGCACTGGCACAATCCCGCATGTGTCGCAGTAGAGAATGGGGATAGGCGATCCCCACATGCGCTGTCGACTGATCAACCAATCGTGAAGGCGATAATTTACAGCACCTTTTCCTTTGTCGGTCTCTTCCAACCACTTTACGACCGCCTCCACTGCACCAGCTACTGGTGTCCCATCAAATGCTCCACTATTGATCATTTCCCCTTCATCTTTAGAGGAATATGCTTCTTCCATCGGGCCCGTCGCGCCATCTGGTCCGGTAATGACGCGTCGAATCTCAAGACCAAACTTTTGGGCGAATTCAAAATCACGTTCATCGTGGGCTGGCACAGCCATAATGGCACCTGTTCCATATCCCATCATTACATAATCTGCGATCCAAATTGGTATTCGCTCTTCATTTACGGGATTGATCGCATAGCCACCCGTAAAGACGCCGGTCTTTTCTTTGTCGATGGCCGTACGTGCAATTTCATCCAGACGCGTTGCCTGTTCTTGATACGACTCAACAGCCGCTTTCTGCTCTGATGTGGTGATTTTTGAGACCAACGGATGTTCTGGGGCCAATACCATAAATGTTGCCCCCCAGAGTGTATCTGGACGGGTTGTAAAGATTTCCATCGGATCGTTTTGCTCCGTCCGAAAAGTTACCTCAGCCCCAGTACTCCGCCCGATCCAATTGGTCTGCATGACCTTAACCCGTTCAGGCCAATCGATTTTAGCGAGATCATCCAGCAACTCTTGGGCAAAGTTTGTGATCCGAAACTTCCATTGGTTTAGTTCTTTTTTAATAACAGGTGTATTACAGCGTTCACAATGACGATCTTCACCCCACACCTGTTCACGGGCGAGTGTCGTATTGCAGCTTGGACACCAATCAACCGGAGCATAGTCACGATAGGCCAGATCGGCATCAAAGAACCTGAGAAAGAACCATTGAGTCCATTTATAATACTCTGGATCACAGGAAATTGCTTCGCGGTCCCATGACCACATAGCACCCATACGACGCATTTGGGTACGCATACTCTCAATGTTCTGATAGGTCCACCCTTTGGGATGAATGTTGTTTTTGATTGCCGCGTTTTCCGCTGGTAGACCAAAGGCATCAAAACCTGGTGGAAAAAACACATTGTAGCCGTTCATGCGTCGGAAGCGTGCCGCAGCATCGCTTGGGGTATAGGCATACCAATGGCCTGTATGAAGATCACCTGATGGATAAGGTAACATGGTAAGTGCATACCATTTGGGGCGCGTTCGATCTTCAATCGTTTTATATAATTCTTGCTCTTCCCAGGACTTTTGCCACTTGGGTTCTATTTCCTGTGGATTGTATCGACTCAACATATGTGGCTCCTGCCATGATTAAATGGAGAAACAAGAATTAGAGAGCAGGAATCGAGGTACTGCTGCCAATCCCGATTCTCTACTTCCAGCTCCCCATCTTTATTCTACTCTATAATTCTATAATAATGTTGACCAACCTTTGTGGGATGACAATCACCCGTCTGATCTCTTGTCCGTTTACATATTTTGCCACCTTTGGGTCGTTTCGGGCTAATTTTTCTAGCGCCATACTCTCAATACCGGAATCAACCTGAATGACAGTCCGTACTTTTCCATTGACTTGAATGGGGACATCGATCAGATCATCAATCACCAGTGTTTCATCATATTGAGGCCACTTGGCGACAGAAACGAGAGACTCTTCGCCTAAGCGTTGCCATAATTCTTCAGCAATATGGGGGGCAAACGGTGATAACAAACACAAAAAATCTTTCATGATTCTCAGGGGAATCACTGAGGTTTCTTGGGCTCCATTGATAAAGGCCATCATGTGGCTGACAGCAGTGTTTAACTTGTCGATCGACTGAACACTTTCTGTTACATTTTTGATTGTTTTGTGCAATTCTTTCTGGAGAGCCATACTATTCTGTGGCTCAATATTTTCCAGACGCCTATTCAGCTCACCCGTTTGTTCATCGATAATCAATCTCCAGACCTTGTGTAAGAAACGGGAAACACCTTCGATACCAGCCATGTTCCAAGGACCACTGGCACTAACAGGCCCAATGAATAACTCATACAGTCGCGTTGCATCTGCACCGTATTGGTCAACAACATCATCCAAACTATAGACGTTTAGACGTGATTTGGACATCTTCTCCAACTGAGTTTGAACTGGTTCACCACTTTCTTTTGCGATCCAATGACCGTCTTGCCCGGTCCCATCTTTCTGTTCTACCTGATGTGGGTAGTAATACTTGCCCCGTTTATCTTGATACGAATTGGTCAAAATCATTCCCTGATTAAAGAGTTTCTGGAATGGTTCCTTTGTTGAAACCAAGCCGCAATCATAGAGAACTTTATGCCAGAAGCGTGAGTAGAGCAGATGTAGCACGGCATGTTCGACACCACCCACATAGAGATCAACGGGCATCCAATATTGTTCGGCTTCTGTCGGCCATGGAACCTGCGTGTTGTTGGGATCGAAATAACGTAAATAGTACCAGCAGGAACCGGCCCACTGAGGCATCGTGTTGGTTTCACGCACACCAGTGCGCCCGTCTGGCAATGTAACCATCAACCAACTATCTCCCGCACGCGACAAGGGTGGCTGATTGACTCTCACGCTCTTTGTTTCGATCAGGTTTGGTAGCTCGACAGGCAGCTGTTCTTCTGGGAGTGGGACAATCGAGCCGTCTTCCATATGGATAACAGGAAATGGTTCACCCCAATATCGCTGGCGCGAGAAGAGCCAGTCGCGCAGTCGATACTGAATCTGACGTTCACCATTTTCTGACTCCTCCAACCACTCTATCATCCGATGTTTGGCTTCATGGGTTTGCAACCCGTCAATAAATCCGCTCTGTACGCAGATACCATCGCCGGTATAAGCTGTATCTTGAATCGACTCACCGCTTGCTGGTTCACCCCTTTTGCGAACTACTTCTACAATAGGCAATCCAAATTGGGTAGCAAATTCATAATCTCGCTCATCGTGAGCCGGCACAGCCATGATCGCTCCCGTGCCATAGCTCATCAATACATAATCGGCTACCCAAATCGGAATCGGTTGTTCTGTGGTTGGGTTTATGGCATATGCACCAGTAAAGACACCGGTCTTTTCGCTTGCAACAACCAATCGCTGGCGTTCTGATTTGTTGATAGCGACCTTGACATAAGCGGAAACCGCTTCTTGCTGGTTTGTTGTGGTAATCTGATTCACGAGAGGATGTTCTGGTGCCAATACGCAGTAGGTAGCTCCAAACAGCGTGTCTGGCCTTGTTGTAAAGGCTGTAAAGTCTTCGTCCAGATTCTGAACCTGAAAACGAATCTCTGCACCCTCTGACTTTCCAATCCAGTTTCGTTGAGCTTGCTTGAGACTTTCAGGCCAATCTAGTTCATCTAGATCGTCCAGCAATCGCTCCGCATAAGCAGTAATCTTCAACATCCACTGGCGCATCAGGCGTCGCTCAACTAGATCACCTGTCTCGATATATTTGCCATCCTGGACCTCTTCATTCGATAGCACAGTCCCCAGCGCAGGACACCAATTCACGGGTACATCTTCCATGTAGGCCAATCCGCGCTCGAATAGTTTGAGAAAGATCCATTGGGTCCATTTATAGTAGTCCGGATTCGACGTTGTCACCTCTCGTTGCCAATCATACGATAACCCCAGACGCTGGAGTTGACGGCGAAAAGTGTTAATATTGCGTTCTGTAATCACTGCGGGATGGATATTCGCTCGATCCGCCGCACGTTCTGTCGGCAACCCAAAGGAATCCCACCCCATTGGGTGTAAAACATTATAGTTTTGCATCCGGCGTACGCGCGCGATGACATCAGTTGCTGTATAACCCTTTGGGTGTCCAACGTGTAGTCCATCGCCAGAGGGATATGGAAACATATCTAGAATATAGTATTTGGGCCGTTTATGTAATTCATCACCTGTGGGTGTTTGAAAAGCTTTGTTCTTTTCCCAAATCGATTGCCACTTGGGTTCTATTTCTTGCGGAATATATTTATTAGGCATCTTTATCTCCTGTATATGAATTTGCGTGCACCCGAGAAGTAGGTGTTGAACGCGTGAAAGCTCGCGCAGAGTTATCTTGTTAACTGTTATGCACTACTATAGATCGTTCATCGACTATTTCATACAAGGAGTCCGATATCTAACCACAAAGATCGCAGACTCTGTACTCTTTAAAGTAGTACGAACGTCATCTATGAGTAAGAGCGTGTTTTAGAAGTCACTCTGAGGAGGCTTTGCGGCCCTGAGCCTTCCGAATGGAGAATCCATTGCTACTAAGTGCAAAAAGCAGATTCTTCGCTCCGTTCCTCCGGCGTCCTCCGGACCACTACTGAGCAGATTGACACGCTGCGACACTTTTAAAGCACACTCTAAGTTCAAGCTTGACTGGGAGAATGCAAAAATGAAAGTAGAAGCACATTCGACCGTCGCTCAACTAACACATTCAATTCTGTTATGAAATCGTATGTGTTGTGATATTTCTTATTGTGCCTGTATCTTCAATTTCGGAACAGGCCCGCAGGAGGTGCGGGCTATCTAAGCGCGACAAGTCCGCCAACAGCACAGGAGATGTTGGTCTGCATGTGGATTTGATAGGAGGTTGTATCTTGAGCAGACATTGTCTGTGACTCAATAGGTATGAATGTTTTAACGATTGTCGAATACAGTGTTATGGTACACCCTGATGAACGAAATGTCAATACCCTTTTTTCACGGGTACCCGTCAGATTTTTGGAAATGCGGCTGCAACCTTTGTTAACAGAACTGCTGCCAGTCGAGGGTTTTGAGTATTTTCAAAAGCCTGACGTACACCCCTTTTTTCCCCTTATCTTTATACAAAGGGTTGCTGTTCCAAAACAGCCCAGAATTTCTCTCCTATCTCTTTGAAGTCTACGATTTTCCTGCTGTTGTCGTCTCGCGATGGGCCGTCGGCAGATGTAACCCAACTCGTCAAAATAGGTTAGATAAGGGATTCTAGCTCTCTTGGAATTCATGTAGTTGACAAATGCCAGGAAGATTAGCGCGTGTTGAGCAGCCAAAGGTGTATCGACACCAAAGCGGGTCAACCATATGCGATCCTGTTGAATCGGGATTCTTAATTACTATCAACGAAGTGTATGGTGATGGCATTTTCGGGAAGGAAGAATCAATAAAATATCACCCAACGCTTTCTATGCTCGTTTTATACCGTTTGCGATCTACTGGCTTAAGCTGACCGGGGTCAACCAATTCCATTTGTCTGCTTGCTCCCCTTTGACAATACCAAAGAAGACATCTTGAATCTGTTTGGTGACTGGGCCACGTGTTCCTGAACCTACATCCATACGGTCAACAGAACGCACAGGTGTAATTTCGGCAGCAGTGCCCGTGAAGAATATTTCATCGGCAAGGTAAAGCATTTCGCGCGGAATCGTCATTTCCCGTACTGTGTATCCCAAATCTGTTGCAATGGTAATAGCACAGTCGCGCGTGATGCCACCTAAAATACTATTTGATAGTGGAGGTGTATAAATTTCGTTTTTATAAATGAGGAAAATGTTTTCACCGCTGCCTTCACTGACATACCCGTTGATATCAAGTGCTATTCCCTCGGCAAAACCATTGTCAGTTGCTTCCATCACAACATTCTGGCTGTTTACATATTGCCCACCGATTTTTGCCAAAGCATTGAGCGTATCAGGCGCCATGCGCCGCCAGGTGCTTACTTGTACATCGATTCCTTTCTGTAACCCTTCTTCACCAAGATAAGCCCCCCAAGGAACACAAGCAAGGATCGCTTCGACAGGGCATTTACGTCCATCAACCCCCAAACTTTCGTAACCCCGAAAGACGAGCGGTCTTACGTATGCACTACGAAGCTGATTTGTGCGCAGAACGTTAGCCGTTACCTGCATCCATTCATCAATATTCAAAGGTGATGGAATGCGTGCTACTTTACAGCTAAAGAGTAAACGTTCAAAGTGCTCTTCGCCGCGAAAAATTGCAGGGCCATCGGGTGTTTCATACGCCCGTATACCCTCAAATACGCTGCTCCCATAGTGAAGAGCATGGGTAAACACATGAACTGTTGCGTCTGCCCAAGGGATAATTTTGCCATTCATCCATATATATTCTGCTTGCATAGCCATTGCAATACCCTTTTGTCGTGTGCATTGAAAGACATCAGCGTGTCTTTGATCTTATTTTCAATTTGCTCTCCAACACAAAGTGTACGACTTGATTATGTATAAAAAATCGCTGCTACTCGGCACACTAAGGTGCGATGAGCATGTCTATTTGTTATCAAGAATAGACGCAATTATACATTGAGTGTGACTGAAAAAAGAAAACCGATGCCCTTCTCGGCACCGGTTTGTTTCACGTGAAACATTTAGTTGTTACTGAATGCTCTTAAAGATAGTCTCTTAATTTTCGGCTTCGGCTAGGATGGCGTAATCGACTCAATGCCTGTGCCTCAATTTGACGAATACGCTCGCGGGTGACGCCAAACTTTTTGCCTACCTCTTCAAGCGTATAGCAATAGCCATCAACAAGACCAAAGCGCAATTGCAAAATACGTACTTCGCGCGGCGTCAAGCTTTGGAAGATTTCATCAATGACTTCACGTAGTAACTGATGCCCCGCTGCTTCACTGGGGCTATCGGCATCTTCATCTTCAATAAAATCAGCAAGGTAACTATCTTCTTCTTCGCCAACAGGCATCTCTAAACTTAAGGGACGTTGGCTAACACGCATAATATGCTCGACTTTGCGAGGCGATACGCCCAATTCATCAGCAATCTCTTCAGTTGTCGGATCGCGACCAAGTTCTTGAACAAGCTGCCGACTGGTCCGTGTCAAACGATTAATCTGTTCATACATATGAACTGGCACGCGAATTGTGCGTCCTTGATCTGCGATTGCACGAGTGACTGCCTGTCGAATCCACCAAGTAGCATAAGTGCTAAATTTATAGCCACGTAGATAGTCAAACTTTTTGACAGCCCGAATCAAACCGATGTTACCTTCTTGAATAAGATCCAAAAAGGGTACACCTCGCCCAACATACTTCTTCGCTACGCTAACGACAAGACGACTATTTGCCTTGATCAAATGTTCCTGTGCTGCTTGACCATCTCGGACATACCAAAGCAGTTTTTCACGTCGATCCCAATCTTCAATCCCGCTGGAGAGTTGCTTCCGAGATTCACGTCCCTTCTCCATGCGTTTAGCCAGAGCGACTTCTTCTTCAGCCGTTAGAAGCGGAACACGACCGATCTCTTTCAAATAAAGGCTGATTGAATCATCAATTTCAATTTGACTCAGATCAAATTCCGGCTCTTCAGCAACTTCATCCTCGATATTTTCTGGTGGCTCATTTGGTCCATCTGCTGGAGATTGTCCAACTTCGATTCCTTGATCGAACAAAGCCGCGAAGATATCCTCCAGCTCATCCATATTGTTTTCGGCATATGGCATGACCCGTAAAACATCATCATAAGAGACGTATCCTTGTGATCGTCCCAAATTTTGTAAATATTCAAGAGCCTGTTCTGGTGTCAGCGCTTCCGCTTGCTCATTTTGAGACTCTTCATCCATAGATTCATCTATGGGTACACCATTTGATATTGCGTCCATCGCGTTTTGATCTACCTCAAACTCCATACCAAAAGAAACTCCAATTGGTGTTTCTTTAACTGTACTGTTACTATCTCTCCTCATCCCGGTACCTCAATCTATGAGTTAGAAATGCTATCTTCGGATAGCCTCTCAGTTGATGATTTCCTTGAAATTCCATATTGAGGACTGCTTTGCAAAAGCTGCACCGCACTTTCCACAAACAATGGTATCTTCTGTTCGGGGTTCAAACGCTTCAATCAGGCATCTTGGACATCGAAACAGCTGCGTAACAGTCATCTGTTTTGCACCTGTTTGCTCACGACGCTGGGTTTTACCACTTGTCGTCTTAACGCTTTTTGGCCGATTACGAGATGCCTTCAACTGTGTAAATACGCTAGGGGTAATTGGATAAAGACCTCCTAGCTGAAATAACCAACTGTCGAATCGTGCTAAGGTTTGCGCTCTAAATCGGTTCTTTAAAAAAGGTGTCCGAAAATGCGAGACTGCAAATTGGTTATTTTTGATAAGACCTGCTTCCTCAAACTGCTTATCCATCCATACTGGATGAAAATCAAAATTTAAAGCAACAAACTCTAATGGCTCTTGATTAAACGGTGACCAATCTTGCTTGCCGAAAACCCACCGTAAAATAGATTTTAGATTTCGCTTATTTGCATATTCCATTACAGCAATACCATCTTGCCGTAATGTGCGTTTGATTTGTGTAATTGCGTGGCCAACATCCGCTAAGTGATGCATCACACGTACCATGACCAACGCATCTAGGATATTCGTTGCCAAAGGCAATTTATAAATATTTCCAGCGACAAAAACAAAACGGGAATCGTCTCCCCAAGTATTGACTGCTTCCGCAAGTAATGAACGACTATAATCAAACAATATCACTTGTTCGTAGCCATGATACAACTCACCCAAACGTCCAAACCCAGCTCCAATTTCTGCCATACGACCGCCATGAGACGGTAACAAACGATTTAGTGCCAGACGCTCAACCGCATCTTCATAACCACGTCCCTGTCCAACCCAAAAGTCAGTTCGGTATTGACTGCCTTCGTAATCGATTACAGGAATGTCCTTATCATAAGATGAATTGGATTGACTCAGTGCCGACATATGATTCAGATAATTTCGTAGCTGCCACAATGTTTTAGAGGCAAAAAAAGAGCGGGAGAACCTCTCCCACCTCTCATTAGCTACCTTCTCATTAGCTATTCTATGAGCATGTCAGGCTTTGGCACTCCATTTTCCTGCAATGGTCATAATCAATATTATAACAGGAATTTTAACCAATTTCAACACCCAATTTGACATTGTTATTCTATAAATAATGTCCGTATCGTTAACCCAGTATAGTCAATGTATGCATCTACTATACACATTTGGAAGACAATCATCATTTTTAAAGGTTCGTGTAGTGTGCCCGTTTTTGAGGCAGAAAACTGTAAAGTCTCTTACAATGTTATAAAGAATATTTTCTTTTCATTCGAGCGCACGATGGTATGATAACCTAATTCAGCTACGGCAGTGCAGTGATTGCGAAGATTGTATGAATTTGCTGGAACTGTCTTAAGAAAATGTTCAGTATCAATCAACAACTTCTCAAAAAGAAAGAATCATAATGGATATACTAGGAAAAACATTTCTGATCAGTGGAGGAGCATCGGGGCTTGGCGCCGGAACTGCTCAATTTCTAACAGAAAAAGGGGCAAATATTGCTATTGTAGATATCAATGAAGAAACCGGCGAATTACTGGCTTTATCGTTGGGAGATAGAGCTTGCTTTATCAAAACAGATGTAAGTGATGAGAATGCCGTTCAAACTGCCGTCAGTATGACAGTTGAGACATATGGTGCATTACACGGGGCGATTAACTGTGCAGGCATAGCCTTTGGTGAAAAAATTCTAAGCAGACGGGGTCCGCATCGTCTGTCGACTTTCACGAAAACCATTGAAGTCAATCTCTACGGAACCTTCAACGTCAGCCGATTGGCGGCCCAGGCTATAGCCAACAATGAACCAATGAACGATAGCGGGGAACGTGGTCTTATTATCAGCACAACTTCAGTAGCAGCCTATGAAGGTCAAATTGGTCAAGTCGCTTACTCGGCTTCTAAGGGAGCCATTGTGGGGATGACAATCCCAATTGCACGCGATCTTGCTTCACATGGAATTCGTATGGTTACAATTGCACCAGGCATCTTTGATACACCCCTTCTTGCTGGGATGCCAGAAAATGTACGTCAGTCACTCGCAGAACAAGTGCCCTTCCCCTCAAGGCTTGGTACACCAAACGATTACGCCAAGCTCGTTGGTCATATCATCGAAAACGAAATGTTGAATGGGGAAGTGATTCGTCTAGACGGAGCAATACGGATGGCTCCGAAGTAGTAACAGCAGATGGTGGATAATAGATGGTAAGAGCCGACCATCTACTATCCACTACTATCTACCCACAATGCCGACAACGTGAATTCTCTGGCGCAAAGATTTCACGTTCATCCCCATCTTCTATTGCATAATCGAGCAAAATACGCAATGCTTTTGAGGAATCAGGTAGATCATACTCCTCGACTATCTTGTTCAGCCATTCCTGCTGATCATCCTGGATTTCATAACTTGTGTCAACTAAAGCCATAATTTTATCTCCTTTTGATCATACACTTGTGCCATTAATTCGTAAGCTTATCGACCACTAATACGCATAACAAACGCTTTTTCTCATCAACCATTGGTGATTTGCACACAATTTGAGAGATGAATAATCATTAATCCAAAATCATAAATCTCCTACCACCCCCAACTAATACGCTCTTGCTTCCAATCCTGATGCCAATTCTGTTCACCGCGGCCATATTCGCCCTGTAGATCAAAGAGTTTACGCTTATTGCTACCATCGATCCGCATGATGTAGACAGACCAAATGCCGTCTCGATCGGTCACAAATGCGATGTGGTTGCCATCTGGTGAAGCAGTGGCCAAACCATCACGACCAGGGTGTTGAGTAAGTCGTCTGACCTTGGTCTCTCTTGTTTGTCCAATTCCGGTTGGGATCAAATATACATCCCAATTGTCAACATTATCGACCCTATCTCGATTCGACATAAAGAGAATCTGTGTATCCAAATTATCGGTAGGAATATCCTCAGGCCAATCGGTCATTGAGTGCGGACGACCACCCCCCAACTCAACATTGTAAATCCCACATGATCCACCGTTCTCCCAAACATTACATCCCTGATACGCGATCGTATTATTGGCCAAGAAAATCGGAAAGCGTCCAAATAATTCCCATGCTTCATACATAATGGGCGAGACCGATTGGCGCACCGTTGCATCGGGCTGTAGATAGATTCGATGACGTCGATCTCCAACAAAAGTTGAATCGAAAACGAACTGTTTGCCTGACGCAGACCAATGAGGCCGGCTGTCTTCAGGATGCTCGCTAACCAGAAGATAACTTTCACTGTTGGGCCAGGTACGAACCAAATTGTCAATATCCCCTCCTTCACCATTGACAATCAATTCCCCATCAAAGCGGAAATCGGGTTGCCGTTTATTCGCTAAACGCGGCCAGCTTACATCATTGACAATGCTATAAATATAGGTGTCCATTCGGTCCGTAACTGGATTCCAAATGGCATACGCAATATGTCCCGAAGGCGGTGGTCCGGGAGGCAAGAGATCTGAGGTGGGGAATGTCACTGTTGTCGCCTCCTGAATCGTCCCCACATCTGCATCGGATAGCGACAAATCAATTGTTGATGCGAATAAAAACTCGCTATCTTCTTCGGTAGGTTTGGGCGGTATTGGTGTTGGTAAATCACGCGTTGGCGATGGTGTCACAGTCGGCGTGATAAAATTTACAGGAACAGGTTGTGATTCTACTGCAGGTTTGGGTTCTAACAGATGTGTCGTAAGCGGTGCAGGTTGTTTTAGATCAAAACTATAAATAACCGCATCGACGAGCGTTGCAAGTTGGATACTGTGATTGGAATCCACGCTCGCCGTCACGACATAGCCAGTTCCCTCATATTCCACCGAAATAAGTCGAACCACTATCTTTTGACCGAGAATCTCTGCTTCAAACGTACGCTCATACCCCTGGTGATCTCCAACGACAACAGAACCTTCATGAACAAGCTGAGCATTTTGTAAGGCTGTATTGTCTGCCAAAACATTCTCGCTTAGGTATTTGTCAAGTAGAATTTCTGGTGTATCTGTCGCAGAGAGATTAACGACTTTTTGAATCAGGAACTGTATCGGTAGTTCAGCCGACTCAAAACGGATGCGATTGTTGTCGATCAAAGTCTCAAATCCAATCGGCATTGCGATTTGATAAGTACCTCCTGGCTCTTCATACGTCGTCAGGGGAATCGGCACAAATTCAGCATTTGACTGCGCAGATGTTTTCTCTTGAACTGTCAACTCTGTCGTTTTGAGTTGCGTTTCAGATGTTTTCTCTTTCGACAAACGGGTAGATGACTCATCTGCAACATCTCCATTTTCTGGTGAATCACCTTCCGCCACACGTTCAAAATTCTGTCTACCTACATCGCTCCAATCCGTTGGCGAATCCGCATCCAAATCTAATCTCGTGCCGACAACATCAAGCTCGGGCAGAATGAGATCACTCCACTGTACCAAAACAAAGAACATCAATAGGATCCCAATCAGTCCAACTCCTATCCCGATTGCAGCCGATAGAGGACGCTTTCGGACAGCAGAAAATTTTGAATGTATTGTTGAGCGTGAAATTGCCTTGTTTCTACGACGCAGAAGGCGGGACTGAATATTTCGTAAGGGAATCTGTTCTACATGATCAATCTCACGACTGAGCTCCCTCGATTCTATCTTCCGTTGAAGGGATGATTCCGAAATTGATGGAAGGACAACTTCCTGTCTGTCGGTTACAAGATTTGTTTGTTCAAGATAGGTAGGTCCTTGCCTCAATGCTGTGGCGAAAGCGCCAGCACTGCGAAAGCGTTCACTCGGTTCTTTTGCCAGGGCCTTGTTGAGTCCATCAATGATGGCCGGTACAAGCTCAGGGTTGAGTTCGTCAGGAGCTGTGGGCGCTTCATCGATAGTCATCCGCAGCAGAGCCAAAGGATGCTCTGACACAAACGGAAGCCGTCCTGTAAAGAGTCGATATGCAATAACCCCCAAGGCGAAAATATCACAAGCAGGTGCCACAGCGATTTGACCAGATGCTTGCTCCGGCGCAAAATAGGCAAGCTGCGCTATATCCATCTCGCCAACCAAACGAACAACCAATTCTTCTTCAGCTTCAACTGTGGCTGCTCTAAAGTTCGTCAACAGAACATGGTTGTCACTGGTCAACAGAACATTTTTGGGCTGCAGAGTACCGTGAGAAATTCCATTGCTGTGGGCATAATCGAGGGCAGCGGCAATCTGTTCGATCAGAAGAATCGCCTCTTCCTCGCTATAGCCGCTCAGAAATGTTTTGTCCTGTCTGGGTCTGATAAAATTCGCTGGTGTGAGATGCGGAGCAAAGCTGCCCCGAGGAACGATAATGGACTCTTGCCCATCCAGGCGTTCAGCCAATGTGCCACCTTCAGCTAGCTGCTGCGCCACATAAACGTACCCATCCACCTGACCGGCATCATATACTTCGACGATATGAACATGGCGCAAACGAGTTGCTTCTCTCCCCTCCGTCACAAAGCGCCGGACGCTGTTTCGATCTTGTGTCAGGTAGGGGGGTAAAATTTTGATGGCAACATCACGGTCGTAGAGCGTATCGTATCCCCGCAAAGACAACAACGTCGCGACCACGGCCGATTTCGTCCTGAATTTGGTAAGGACCTATTGGGTTCGATGTTAGTTCCATTGATTAAAGGGGTTTAAAAAATATAAGCATGCATAGATTGACAGGATGATCAGGATTAGAAAAGTAGAAGCTGCTTGTTCCTAACGCTCAAGGACGGCTGGATTCACCAGGTTTTCAGGGCGTTCCCCACGGAAAAAGGCAAGCACACGTTCAATTGCCATGCGTTCCATCCGCGTCCGACTTTCCACCGTGACACCTGCAATATGAGGCGTGGCAAGAATGTTCGGATGGTTACGCAACCGTGAATCCAATTCTGGTGGCTCAGGTTCGAAGACGTCGATACCTGAGGCAGTGATTTTACCGCTATCAACTGCCTTGAGTAGAGCATCCGCGTCAACAAGCGGTCCCCGTGAGACGTTGATCAGATATGCCCCATCCTTCATTTGGGCAATCCTTTCACTGTTCACCAGATGGTACGTATCAGGCGTGGCAGGAGCGTGTATGCTCAAGACGTCTGCCTGTGCCACTACGTCATCCAATTCCAGGAAATCTACGCCAAATCCAGAAGCTTGCTCTGCTGTCACATATGGATCGTGTCCCACCACGCGCATATTCAACCCCAGCCGACAGATTTGTGCCACTTTGCGCCCAATCCGCCCCAACCCCACCAATCCAAGCGTTTTGCCATCTATTTCTGTACCGATCATCATTCCGACCCGCGGTCCCCATTGACCAGCAGACAGGTTGTCATTTCCCTTTTTGAGTCGCCGCATCACACCCAACATGAGGGCAACAGCATGTTCAGCTGTTGATTGGGTGGGACCATCGGGGGTATGACAACAAACGATTCCCCGTTCTGTAGCAGCATCTAGATCTAGGTTGTCGATGCCAATACCTGTACGACAGACCATGCGTAGATTGGGCAATTGATCGTAAAAGTCGCCATCATATCGAATTAACGACGATGCTAAAATTGCCTGCGCTGGATGCGCAGAGGCAAAAGGTGATTCGTCAGGATCGTCACGTACAATAAGTTGTATATCAGAAGGGACGAGATTTCCTATATCGGAAATCGGTTGAGCTTCGAGCCAAATATGAGTTAATTTGTCAAGTGACATAATTGTGTAGTGATCCTGCTTGTCTGAGGTTTTGGAGCGTGTACCACAAAGTATCTAAATGCAGCCGACCCTCTGACTGAGTGGCGTCCGTTTACACACTTTGGGACACACTCCCGAGTTTCCCAAATATTATCCATCTTATCATCGATACGAGTTTACTCCAACCCGCTCGTCAGCGGACGACCACCGAATCTGGTAAGTCTTTCCGCATGATGGCTGCGTCCAGTTGAGCGTAACCGCTCAAGATAGCCTGCCCACTGTTGTCCACGTTCATTGGCATGGAGCGGGCCGCCCTCTGCAATCACACCCCAGAACGGATCGCCGCGCAGACCGTCGTTCATTCGTTCCGCCATCCATTCGTCGAGCAAACGTAACCCATGCCCCAATAGATCTGGGTGTTTTGCCGCTAAATTGGTCGTCTCATGCGGATCGATTTCCAGGTCAAAGAGCATATAGGCCGGGAATTCTTTGAGGCCGGTATGATAGGTGCGGATCAGGATATATTTGTCCCACCGTGCACTACGCTGGCAACTCCATGCACCCTGGCTGAGAACCAGGTAATCCCAACACGTTAGGCCAGGAACTTCTGGACCGCTCAGTGCGGATGCAAAACTTCTGCCATTCCATGTCGGGGGAATCTGGCCATCTATCATCTCAACCAGTGTCACTGCCAGGTCGATGTTATAGTGAAATCCGGTTCGTTCGTGTCCGGCCTGTTCATCCGTGACACTAGGCCAACGCACTACAAGCGGAACCCGATTACAGATATGATCTGCCGTCTGGTGATCACCCCAGACATTGAGTTCACCTTGATTTTCACCGTGATCGGCGCTGATCAGAATCGCCGTTTCCTCGTAGATTCCTAGGTCTTTGAGAGCTTGAACCAGCTTACCCACGTAATAATCGGCATAATGAATGCCCGTATCATAACCATCCAAATGCGCCTTAGCATCGTCCAAAGTTTTGATATGGCCAACACCCATAGTCCAACGGTCTGGTAGCTGGTCTGAGTATCCTGCCACCTCCGTCGCACTATGGGGACCAAAGCTGGCATTTTGTTGATCGATCATCTCTTGTGTAATCCAATCTCCGATTGGCTCGTTTGCAAAGGGATTGCCATGCCCTTCTGGATGATCGTAGGGTGTATGAGGATCCCAAAAATTGACGTGCAAGAACCAATTTTCGTTCGACCCATTGGCCTGAAGCCAGCGCTGGATAGGGGGATACATTTCATCTGCATTTTCTAGCCCGCCACCACCGGTGTCATAAGTTTCCGTAAAGCCATTCCAAACTTGATACGCAGAGTGACGTCGAGGAAATGGGCTGATGCTTGCCGCATGATAGCCAGCGCGCCGCATGACGCTGCCCAAGCTGTTCCAAGACTGTTCCGAACGGAATCCGCGTTCTGATCCCTGTAAAGGCATATCCGCATAGACGCCTCCATGATTGATGACGCCCGTACAAGTGCCAAAACGACCACTAAAGAGCGCGGTTCGGCTAGGCAAACAAGGTGTGTCTGTTGCATAAAAATTGGAGAAGCGAACCCCTTCGGCTGCCAGAGCATCAATATTGGGCGAGGTTTTGCGATGGTAACCATAACAAGAGAGATGATCAGGGCGAAGAGAATCGATATCGATATAAAGAATACGCATTGTCAACCCTATTATTCATTTACTATATTTTTTGTCATTTGTTGGTTCCACTGCATTCCGTAGTGACTGAACACAACGACAGATTGGGGACGAGTTGGAGGTGGGTTAAGCTTGAAATCCTCTCACAATCCTTCGTACGTTTTGGAACCTCTCCGCATGACCCTCAGCACCATGATAATTTCTAAGTCATCGTCTGGTTCATAAATGATGCGCCAATTATCAATCTTGATTTTGTAGCAACCTTCGAGAGTTTCCCTCAACTCTTCTGCATAATCAGGGCGAGGATTCTTTGCCAGGTCTCGAATCACCTGACGCACGCGTTGCCGAACATTGCCAGGTAAGCGATCAATCTGTCGTTTGACAACTTTACTACGCCGCAGCCGATAGGCCATTTAACGCTACTTCCTCGTCATCCAGTTCGTCACGCGAAAAATCTTCTACCTCTTCCTCACCAATCGCAATGGCAAGCTTGGCCTTGAGCGCCTCCACCGCACAGAGGAGATCGTCCATCTGCTCGTTCATATCTTCCCAGTGGCTTGGAGAGAGCATTACTGCTGCAGCTCGACCACGCTGGGTGAGGTAAACAGGTCCGTTACTTAGCTTCTCTAGCATGAGCGGTTGACTACGACGCATATCTGTAATGGGAATGATTTGTGGCATATAGTTCATAAGAGGCACCCTTCAAAGCACATTGTACGCACACCTAAAGATCATTCTATATCGCGATAGATGGATTTGTCAATCTGCTTACCACCCCCCAAATCCAGTCATGGCAATTCCCTGGACAAAGAAACGTTGGGCAGAGACAAAGAGAATGACCATTGGGGTCACCATCACTGTTGCGGCGGCAAATATCAATTCTGTCCGTGCTGCGTCCGAATCGTTGAAATAGGCGACACCAAGTGGAACGGTATAATTTTCAATTGAGTTTAAGAAGATCAGCGGGTTGAGGAAATCTTGATAGTGCTGCAACATAGAAAAGACAGCCACTGTCGCAATAACTGGTGTTGCGAGCGGAAGAAGCACTCGAAAGAGAATTTGTAGGCGATTCGCACCATCGATCCAAGCTGCTTCATCTAATTCCATCGGTAGACCGCGGAAGAATTGACGCATCAAGAACACATACAGGGGGGTTGCTGCAAACCAGTAGGGTACAACAAGGGGTAACAACGTATTGAGCCACTTAAGCTCGCGGAAGATTACGAAGCGCGGTATCAGCGTTACGACTTCGGGTAGCATCATTGTCGCAATGAGAAGACCAAACCAGAAATCCCGACCCGGCCAGCGAAGTCGAGCAAAACTATAGGCTCAGTAGATCCAAATTTGGCGTTTTTGGCTATTTTCAGTCGAGATTGCAGGGATTTTGGAGTCATTTATTCAGATTTCGGTTACAGAAAACAACCTATTTCATATCTGAAAATCGCCCAAATCTAACGCAAAAACTAGATATCGACCGGCAAATTTGTATTTATGTCAACTGTTTAGCCAGAATTCTCTCTCAAAACCTGAAATTTGGATCTACTGAGGCTACCAATGCAGATGATATGACTGTTCCAATCACGGCAAAGATCACCACAATTGCGCTATTAAATAAAAAGCGCCCAAATGGAACAAATTCAAATACGTCGACGTAGTTCTGCCAGCGAGGACGCTCTGGTATCCATGAAACTTGGAATACTTCCGTCGATGCTTTAAGGGATGAAAAAAGCATCCACAGTAGCGGGACCGCAAAAAGCACGAGAACAACGGTCAAAACCAGCTGAAGCACAACGAGTTGGCTCAATTCCGATACTTTTCGTCTTTCGATGGATACACGTCTATTCAACTGAACTTGTGATACATCGGTTTCTATTGTCATAGTTAACTAATGAATAATGTATGTCTATACTGCGATTGTGATGAAAACCGTAATAGTGACATTTGTCACCCTAATTGACAATTTCAAGGGTTTGTAGAGGGTTCGCACCTCAAATTTGTCATGTTGTAACCTTTTTGACGCTAACAGACCCTCAGAGGTGTTCTAAGGACTCGCTTGTATAGGGTTTGAACACCCAAAATCAGGGACCAAGGTGACAAATGTCACCATACGTAGTTTTCGAGAGCTCTACCAGAGAGAACAAACTACGGTTTTCATACAGAGCAAAGTATAAGTGCCAGAGATTTTTCTATGTCAGGGGTGAATTCGACGCAATATTGAATCATATACGAATGAGGTTGGTTCGACACGCAAAATACCCGGCATTTTGCACTCCAAATCTCAACAGTTACAAAAGCCGGCTCATGAATGAAAATAGGTGAAATGGGAGTCAATGAGAGAGCGAAGAAAGGAGTCATTGACGAATTTGAGATTGTGAGTCCATTCAAAGATGGCAACATATTGGGCAAGATAACGTTTATGAACACCCCGAAAGGGACGCAGAAAATTGCGTAGACCAGTCCAAATGCCTTCCATGGTGTTGCAGTGAACTTCCCGAATGCCGTCGCCATCATCATCGCGAGCCCATTCGTACCGGGAGTGACAAACAGTGGCATGAGAGCGACCAGTCTCCACAATGGGATTGTAGGCGTTGCACTCGTCGGTATAGAGAGTGGTGCCAGGGAGAGAGCAAGCAACAACTAAAGGAACAATGGTTGCTTGTTGTGTGTTGTCACAGACCGTGAACTGGACTTGGCCAGAGGTTCGTCCCACAACGCCCAGAATCGGTGGTCGGTCGTTCTCCATCGTCCCTCGTCCACGGCGCTTGTTGGCTCGAGGTCTGGGCGGGTCATCTGGATCGGGATGGTAATCGCCTTTCTCTCCTGCATTCTGGTACAGTTCATCGGCTTCAGCTACAGAATCGCGAAAAAGGGGGAAGCGGCTGCGGCTTGGAGCAACGCCGTATTCTGGATCCGATGGCGACGCTCCAACAACGTACTATAGTTCAGAGACAGTTCCTCTGATAGATGCAGCGTTGGTGTCCCTTGAATGATGCCTCGCATCACTAAGACTATCGTCACACAATTGTAATGCGTTCCAGACCAGACTGTATTCGTAAAGGCATCGTATACTTTGCCGCATTCTCGGCATCTGTACTTATTCACCGGGGCTCGCTCTCGACTGTGAGGCGCTTGCCCTTCTGGCAATCTATGTCCATCTGGACATTGCATCCCTTCTGGATGCAAGATCTCTAACAATCTCTCATAACAGCCTTCTTCGCTCATCAGTTCTTGGATCGGATATCGCATTTTCATGGCTCTTTTTCTCTTTTCTTTTTTCTCATTGACCTCTTTCCCTATTTTACATACTTTTCACCTACTTTCATATATGAGCCCAAAAGCCTGTATCAGCACACCGCAATCGTATCATTCCACTCACCTAGTGGGTGCATCGCACCAACGGAGTGAAGAATCTAACGATTGCGGTCTGCTGTGTATGAATTAGTCTGACTCGTAATAGACCCATCGGCGCGAAATATAAAACTGAGCGACCGTAAAACCAACGACGATAATGAAGAATTCCCAAGCCAACGTGGAGGCATATCCCATATTAAAGAATTGGAAACCCTGGCGCCAAATATAATAAACAGCAAAGAGGGTCGAATTCTCTGGTCCTCCTTCTGTCATAATCGCAGCGGGAACAAAGCTTTGGAATGAGTTCACAATCGCAATGACCATATTGTAAAAAATGAACGGCGTCATTAGCGGGACGACAATGCGTGTAATACGCCGAAATCCATTGGCGCCATCGATACTGGCTGCCTCGAGCAGGGCTGGTGGAATACTCGTGAGCCCAGCAATGAAGATAACCATCTGGCGACCGATGTACCAAAGAGACATAATGATCATGGCCGGCTTGGCGAGTTCGGTAGTTGAAAGCCAAGCTCGTGGCTCAACGCCAAACCAACTCAGTACAATATTGAACATGCCGTAGTCGATATGAAACATTCGTTGCCAAACCACAGCCCATGCCACCAACGGAACAATGATGGGCAGATAAAAAATCGCCCGGTAGAAATCACGAAAGAGAACGGGCTGCGTTAAAGCTAATGCCAATGTGAAGGAGATAACCAACTGAGCCGGGACAGCAATAATTGTGTAAAATGCACTGTTATAGAGACTCAAGTTCGCCAGCGGATCTTCGAATATTTTGACAAAATTTGTCAACCCCACATAACGCGGTGGCGACAAAAGATCCCAATCGTGAAAAGCGAGCCAAGCTGAATAGATCATCGGAAAGGCAAAGAAAATCAAGAAACCCAGGATAAAGGGTGATGCAAAAAGATACCCCGCCAGCCATTCGCTGTTGAGGATCGTGTAAAAGGAACGTCTTTTTTGAATGGCTATTCTTGCTGTCACAAATTTCCTCTCTATTCCATAAGAAATTCTATACTCGGTTCAACATGAGATCCTGAGCTTTAGAGGGATTAGGGATTGGCGATTAGGGACTAGGGAAAACCAGTCACTTATCCCTAATCCCAAAACTCTGATTTTGAAGCTGATTTCAGTATCAGTACTTATCCGAAAAGGTCTGCGGCAATGTATTTTCGCTTGAGGAATTAGTGGGACTCACAACCACTTTGCGGATAGGTTCTAACTCGATTAAAATAGGGGCAGCGTATGCTGCCCCTATTTTAATCATTTGATTCGTCACCCTTGGGCAGCCCAGTAATCATCCAGCAAGGCTTGCACACCTTCGTTCACTGCGGGCATCACCTCGGCAGCCGTTGCGCTGTTATTCGTTAACGCATCATAACCAACAGGCTTGACAACCTCTGTCCACATCTGAGTGCGGGTGACCCCACCAATTACATCGACCTCTGAAGTCGAGAAAGCTTCTAAGAAAGCCGCCCCGTTTTCCACTCCGAACTGTTGGGGAGACGCCCCGTTAATTCAGAGAATACTTTATTGCCTTCCAAACCACCCATGTAGCTGGCAAACGCCCAACCTGCTTCGGCTTTGTCTGTCGCTGGTACGGCAACACCCTCTGACCAACCGCGGTGGGGACGAGAACCATCAGCGCCTTGTGGCATCATCACAACATCGAAATCAACTTCCTTGCCCTCTTCGCGTAAAGAAGGACTATCCAAGCGACCAAAGTACCAAGCCCCCTCATATTTCATGGCCGCGTTGCCCGTATCGATGGTGTTCGCCCCTCCTTCCATGTCGGCAGCTGTTGGCGAAATACCCATCTTAAAGTAAACGTCTTGGGCAAAGAGCTGGACGGTTTCAATGATTATGGGATCATCAAACATAGCCGTTTTCGGATCAACCAATTCATCAAATTCTTGTGCACCTGCCGCTCGGATCCAGTGAATATCGCGCACCCAATTTCCATTGGCTTGATAGCCAAACATCTTGCTATCACCACTGGTATCAGTTAATGCTTCAGCTGTCGGGGTGGTTCAAAATTAGGTTTACACTTTTGATATATAGACAAAAATCTATATGAGACCGTTTTCTCTCTGAGAACCGGCGAAATCAGAGAATATAAACGTTCTTTCTGTTTCTAAAAGTGTAAACCTATCTATCCAGCTAAAATGAACCACCCCCAGCTGTCTCTAGGAAATCCTCCATCGTCCAATCATCTGTTGGATAGTCGATACCTGCCTCGTCAAATGGCTTCTTGGCATAGAACATGACCATGGTTGCCATCTGGAGCGGGATTAGATAGCGGCTACCATTGCGCTTGGTACTGACCTCGATGGTGTTGGCCTCGGGGTACATGTATTCCATCCCTGCGTCGGCAACCCATTCATCAATCGGTGCAAGCAGATCTCGGTCGGCATAGGTTTGCCATTCCCAGCCTTGGAAGGATGCAATGTTGGGTGGCGTGCCGCCGGCAAACATGGTTTGTAGCTTCGTATAGAAGTTGCTGCCTGGATCGGGTACACCTGTCACGTTGACAGTAATCCTATTGTCTTGACCATTAAAGTTGTCCCGCAGAGTTGCCCATGCAGGATCATCGGCGACATCACCCCAGGCCAAAAACTCAATCTCAACTTCCTCCATTGCTTCACCACCGTCAGATGCGGTTGGTCCCTGTGCAGGGCATGCCGCAAGCAAAGCCACTGTTGCGCTCGATGCACCAGCCAGGGCAAGAAATTGGCGACGGCTCATTCTGCCACGATGTTGCATATCAATTCTCCTTCTGTTTATATTTGTCTCATCTACCACAAAAATGCACACACTGTCATTTCTCTGACTTCAAATCGAGACTTTGCATACACTTGGGAAATGAGATTTACTTGTGATTGATTATAGACTCAATAGATCCAAATTTCAGGTTTAGAGAGAGAATTCTGGCTAAACAGTTGACATAAATACAAATTTGCCGGTCGATATCTAGTTTTTGCGTTAGATTTGGGCGATTTTCAGATATGAAATAGGTTGTTTTCTGTAACCGAAATCTGAATAAATGACTCCAAAATCCCTGCAATCTCGACTGAAAATAGCCAAAAACGCCAAATTTGGATCTACTGAGACTTAAAAAAATGGCTCGGTATACCCGTAGATTCTCTCATTGGCGTTTGGTGGCTAGCAGCCAAAACGGACTGGTTTCGATACGCCTACGGCTACTCAACCAGCACTGATCTGGTCCCGTCAAGAGTTGCTTTATCCGAAACGCATGATACCAGGGACATGAAGAATGGCGGGAAACTACATGGCCAGATGGAGATTCGCTGCATCACCATTCCTCGTGCCCGTCTCGTTTACCGATCTTAATTTTTAATGCTCATTATGGGGTGGTTCAAAATTAGGTTTACACTTTTGATATATAGACAAAAATCTATATGAGACCGTTTTCTCTCTGAGAACCGGCGAAATCAGAGAATATAAACGTTCTTTCTGTTTCTAAAAGTGTAAACCTATCTATCCAGCTAAAATGAACCACCCCCTCATTATCTATCAATATGGGTTATATCTGCACTCGATTCTACCACAAATTCAACTTGTGGCTCTAATTCGTCATGCAGCATCATTGCCAGGTGAAAAGACGGGCAGCGCTCGCAGGACTAACTGGTTCTAATTCTAGTTGGTTATTAGGGCCGGGCTTTAGTCGAATGACCGAAACTTGCCATGCATAGCGAGCAAATGTACCGGCATCTGGAGCAGATTCTAGCTCAAATCGGTAACTGGTTGTCTTGGTCCAAATCGGGGGAATACTAACAGCTGCACCATCGACTGGGTGAATTTGAAGTACATACCACTCATTTGGAGCCAGAATATCAACACTTGCCCAACGCAAGAGCACGGACTCTTCTCGGGTGAGTGTAGCCTCATTTGGTGGACCAATCAAGCGAGGCTCAATATAAATGCGATCAGCGGTCTCTCCTTCAGAGCTATCAAACTGAAGCTCTTGTGACGCCCCGTCTGGGGCGTCACGGGGACCCTGAATGACTTCTTGAGGTACATTCCGAATGGGAACGAGCAGAACATCTCCTGGGTGAATAATCTCATTTGCACTGAGTCCGTTTGCGTTGAGAATATCATCTATTTGGGCACCAAACCCAATAGCGATAGAATTTATGGTATCACCGGCCACAACCCTGTATTTGAATGTGGATTCTTTTGGAATCAATTCTGGGGGGGGACGTGCTGCACGGGTGATCGGAATTTGGAGCTTATCACCCACCCGAATCAAAACACCATCGAGCTTATTTGCCGCCTGAATTTGTTCGACTGTTACACCATAGAACCCAGCGATCGCAAGCAAGTTTTCGTCTTGGCGCACCTCGTGTGTAACCAGAATCTCTTCCGGTGGAGATGGAGTGATTGTGGGGGGTGGCTCAGGCGTCTGCGTTGGTGTCGGTGACGAAGCCAAAATTGGAATATTGACAGAAGGAATTGTCTCTTTCTTCTCCACAACCTGATCCAGATCGGATGGATCCCCGATTTGCCACCAAAAGACGAGTACAGCAATCACTGCAAGCACGAGTAATGCATCGATCCAAGATATTCGCTGCTTTCGTTTCGGCCTGATCCGCAAATCATAGCCGCACATAAAGCAGACTTCTGCATCTCGAGCAACGCGGGTTCCGCAATTTGGGCAACGTCGCTCGGCGACTGCTTGGGGGAGTTGCCTTTGCGCCATATCAGAATTATAGCATCGAATCTATCTAGGTGCTATAATTGGATGAAGCTCATCTATGAAAAGAGTGTTAATCGAGTATCGGTAGACCGCAACGCGGAGTCGCTATGCATGGCGCAGCATTCTCTAATGCGAACGGGATCGGCGTTAGAGATTACACGCAGTAGGATTTCTCAGAGGTAGAGCGTTCAAATGGCAAAAAAAGACGCAGTAGAGAATCTCGGACCATTTGGCCCGCTCGAGTCTGTTTTGACTGAGAAGTGCAGGATTATGTCTACTGCGTGTAATCTCTAATGCTACCTCCGCGAATAAAAGACACATTTTGGATCTACTGAGACTACTGGTAATTGTGAGTAGTTTACGCATTGTTCATGGGGGATCTTGGTAGCTATCGATCACCTCGGTCATTCGCCGTGGCTCATGTGTTGTCAGCCATATTGACAACTGAACGTGACCCTGCCGTCTCCAGACCCACAAGAGCGTTAAAATTGCACCGAGTATCATGGCAGCGATCCCAATTAGACCGGCCTCGGGCCCAAAAGCACCGCCGGTGATCAACGGCTCACCGCCTTGCTCGATGGCAATCACAGTTGTCTTGCTGAACGTTCCGCCACTCACTGGAAACCCAAAGACGGTGCCCTGGAAAAAATTCCACGTAATGTGAAGGCCGATGGAAATGGCCAACTCTCCCGTTAAAACATAACCAAGACCGATCATTAGACCTGCCAGGATGATATTAAAGGTGCTAATGACCGTCGCATTGGGGTTGGCAGCATGTAGCAGGCCAAAAATGATGGACGAAATGACAAGCGCAAGGAGGGTGGCGGTGCGTCCATTTAGAAAGCTTAATCCTTCTGCCATATTCTTCAACTGATAGCCACGGCTCCACAATTCCTCATAGATGCCGACGCAGAGAAAGACAATGAGGGGATCGAGAATGGCGACTACAAAGGGCAATTCATCAACCCCAGATTGCCAAACCCCTTGAATTGTCACCCAGCCAACGCCCCATTCAATCACGAAGATCACAGCCATCAAGAATGCACCCAGGAACAGACCAAAACCTAGATCCAACCACCACTCTCTGCTAAAATGCAAACCAAAATCAGCAAAGCGCCGTTGGTCAAAAAAGCGTCCTGAGAACCAGATACTGAATACAAAGGCCATCAATGAGGCAATGGTAAAGATTGTATTGACAAAGGGCTCGTCTGGCGGTTCCAAAGACTGTGTCAAAACTGGTACAATAAAATTTTCGCCAACCACCAGCGACACGACAACAAATGCAGTCAAGCCGAGAATGATACTGAATAGAAGCAACACAAGTATCTGTAACAGCAACCGCCAGAACGCACGTGAGCGTCGTTCGTCTTCATTCCAAAAAATTTGTTTGATTCTTCTCATAATATTCGCGATATGTATGGAACCAATATCGTCCCCAAAACGTTTAATAACGGATCACGCTTTATGGGATAAAATTGTGTAGAGTAGAGATCATTAACAATTTAGGTCGTGGCTGTAGGTTAAGTGATGTGCTTCGTTGACCATCCGATTGTAGTCTGAGTAGCGAGCGTTCGCTCATAACGCATCACTTACCGGACAGCCACTATGATAATTTACAATTAACTGTTGACCATTGGCTCTTAAGAACCCATCCGAAAAGTGGTTG
Organism: Chloroflexi bacterium TSY; assembly: GCA_019217005.1. Next base: position 33,624 of record JAHBNG010000018.1, on the reverse strand, counting down.
TGGGTCCGACCAGCTTCCCGAGCGAGAATGCTACCTTGAAGAGCTTTTTGGATAAGTACGAATAGCCACAATATTTAAACTTTGGGCAATTGTCCTTCAACAGAAACGACTCTATTGTCTGAAGTTTAGTGGCGACTCGATAAGGCTTTTCCGGAGAATAAAATACCCAATGCGGTAGGAAAGCCAAAGCCATTCCAGGCTACGGCGCTTGTCTTTATGGGTAATTATTTTTCTGGAAAAGCCTAAGTTAGGTTATGGTCCAGTTAGTTGAATTCGAAATCCAGGCGGCTTTGCGGTTGGCTCGTATTGAACTGGAAATGCAAGAATAAATTGCTGATTTCTAAGTTCGAGTTGGACAGATTGGAATTCGTCGGCCAATGCCCTCAATGTTGCACCGGGATAAAGCCCCAACTCGATTTGTAAAGCAAGCCAGTGAAGTTTTTCTAGCCGCAATGTGGCGGCTTCGAATGGTGATGGTTGCCCGGTGACTAATGTATCGAGAACGGCACCAGTTTGTGCTGTGATACGCGCCAATTCATCAACAATCAAGTTGGCATTGTCCTCCCATTCTGGTAAGATAGAGAGACCAAATCCCCCCAACGCAATGCGAATTTTCATTGCAATCCAGGCACGGTATTCGCCCAATAACCCAAGTTGCTGATTCAGTGATAGTTCCTCACCTTGTTGACCAGACAATAAAGTTTGATAGTAGAGAGTACGTACTTGGTCTTCAGCCAGGAGAGTTTGGACGAGTGCTTGCTGTTCTGGGGCAATGTTCGCCGGATCAAAGTGGACATTCGCTAGCCCACCGCCCAAATGTGCGATTCGGTTGATCAGCGCCGCTGCCGCTTGTTGCCGATTGGCTACAGCAATTGCCAATGCCGGATCTGGCTTGATTATTGGTTGAGATAGGGCTCCAATCCGAGAGGGTAAGAGCTCTCCATCGGGTTTCAAAAAAGGATTTCGAGCAAGCTCATTTAGCTCCTGGAACAATAAAGCATCGTCTAATTGACGTGTGTAGGGTCGAATTGCATCAAAAATTTGTCCGCGTTCCGCGGGAAGAAGATCTGGCGTTTGTTCGCCGATACGCTTCAACTGGATGGCACTCTCTCGTGCCAGATCAAAACTGTCTGCATCGGTGTTCTCGTCAGACAAAAGAACTTCCAGACTTTGGAGCAATAAGCTGGTTCGCTCGTCTATATGAAGCTGTGGATCAAGAATGGCCAATGAACGTCCATGTTGTATGACAAGCTTCGCCCGGGTGAGTTGATTCAATTCTATGAAACGGCGTGTAAGTTTTAAATAAAGTGCAGTGCGAGAAGAAGCGGATAGTTCAGTGTCAAAGAGAATAATTGCTTGGGCGGTTTCCAGCTCGCCTGCCTGGATGGCTTGGGCGGCAAGTGGTTCACCCGAGCTGCCAGCAAGCTGTTGTAGAGCAAGTTGCGGAATGATTTGCCCGGGGCGAATCAGTTCGGAGAAGCTTTGTGGGCTGTCTTGAGATTCAACACTCTGGAATAGATAGAGTGCTGTCAATGCAGCAAAGCCAATCACGAGGCAGACAACAAAGCAGACAAGCAAAATTGCCTGTAAACAGGTTTGCCGTTGGCCTTGTGGCGAGGATAGCTGGGCAGAAGAAGGTTGCAATTCCAATTCCATTTGCTCAGTATATCACGCCACAAAGGATCGAGCGATTTTTGCCACTGAAATTGTCTATGCTAAGATAGGCCGATCAAATTTTGATATATGACTCGCCTGAGCAATATTGTGGTGAATGAATATATATCCAATGAGGAGGATAGTTCAGTTCATATGGTACCTGAGTATAGAAGGAGACAAGTTCCAATGCGGAGTCCACTGGTTGAACCACCCAATCAACCAAGTGCATGGCAGGGGCTGACACGCTTAGTCGAAGGACCATTAGGCTGTTTCGTTACGTTGATATTGACTGCATCTTTATTGGCCGCAGTTTTGCTATTACCGCCCGTGAATCTCCTGGAGAATTTGGATGCATTTACCTACACCCGAATTGGCGTAACAGGTGGTGCAATCAGCGACTCAGACGGAACAACACTTAATTTCCCTGGCGAAGGCGTCCAGTCAGCATTTGGGGCCAAAGTAGAGAGCTTACCACGTGTAGACTTTATTCAAGGCAAAGGCGGTAGACAATTGAATGAAGCAGCACTCAATCTACCAACCTTTTTAGTTCCGAAAAGTCCACTTTATTCAGCCAGTGTCAGGGGAAATGAACCAGAGGAAGTTGTGGTCACAATTCCCATTCCCAATGACAGCTTACCGTATGAAACATTAGCGGTCTATATGTGGAATGGTGAGATCTGGCAACATATGCCCAGAGCCGTCTTTGCCGTAAATGACATGCTCGAATCAAGACTTAACTTTGTTCCGGAGCATTTTATGGTCGTGCAGACGGTTCCAGCTATTCCTGAGGTTGCGGCGAGCATCGAATTTGGACAACAATTGCCCGAGGGGGCTCGCGTCGCGGCAGAGATGGTTTCGGGACTATTGTTGCGAGGTGATGGTGCACTGGATGGGAATGCACCAGTCAATAACCAGCGAACAATGCCGATCATCCGCAATTGGACTGGGGACTCAACTGCGCCGTCTGTGCGAACCGATCTCGTTAACAATATGTTGATTGAAGTTGGACAGCAAGAAAACCAGCTTAATGCGGTTGAACAGACCCTGATTGCAAATGGGTATTCCGGCGTTGTCATTGACTATCGAGGGATCGATGCAATTCCAAGTGCCAAAGCTGATTTTGTCTATTTAATTTCGGAATTGGCGGATCGGCTGCATGTGCTGGGGGAAACGCTTGCCGTACGTGCTGAAGCACCTGTTCAAATTTCGGCTGAAAGCTGGGATACCAAAGGGCATGACTGGCGGGCACTTGGTGCAGTCGTCGATACTTTTATTATCCCTGCCCCCATTGATCCCCGTGCTTACCAGGCCAATGGTGAGATGGAGATACTCCTGAATTTTGCTGTCAGCGAAGTTGACCGTCGCAAAATTCAGATTGAATTGCCCGTTCAGTCTGTGGAACGGAGCGGAAACTATCTATTGCTAAAGGGGTATCAGCAAGCTCTCCAACCAATTCTGCGCGAAATTCAATCTGAAAATGGTGGAAGTGGCGACATTTTGCTAACTCTTGATAACGAACGTCTGTTAAGCAAAGTCACCTGGGATGAATCGCTCGGCATGTATGTCTATCGTTACCAGGATGATCAAAGTCTGGAACGGACTGTCTACATCGAGAGTGCAGGCAGTTTGGCGAAGAAGCTCCAAATATTGGAGAAATTTAACATTCGCAAAGTCGCTTTATCACTTCCGACCACTGGTGATATTGACCGCAACATTTGGGACACGGTCTTGCAGTTCCAAGAGGGTGGCAACTTCTCGGCCAATATGAGTCGACTAGAGGTTGCCTACGCTATTTATGATAGCGAAGGCAGCGTTGTTGCACAACAGACTCGCCCGATTGAAGAACCTGGGTTTATTCTTTCCATGCCCAGTGGTGGAGGAAACTACCAGATTGATGCAACGATTATCAATGGCAATCAGGCGATCGCCAGATCACAAGCGAATGCGATTGCTGCAGTTGCCAGCATCGTGGGGGCCGAAAGACAGGCAGAGAGTGCAGCGGAATCGACTGAATCAGCTCAACTAGCCGCGGCAGTCCCCCAAAGCCCCAGCCTGACCACGACAACCATTGTCAATGTGCGCGAAGGTCCCAGCACAGCCCACAACATCTTGGGCCAAGTCGTTCAAGGCAGTACTTATCCAGTGATGGCCAAGAATGAAGTTGGCGATTGGTGGTTGATTGAATATGCAGAGGGGCAAACGGGATGGGTCATCGGTTCCTTGACCAATACTCAAGGTGATATGGCCTCAATAGCAGCAACCAGCGATTATCCGGAACCGCCTGTTGTACAAGCACCCGTTGTACAACCAGCAGCTGCTCCTGATCCTGGCGGCCAGCCTGCTCCAGCACCAATTGTTTCAGCCCCCGCTCCAACAGGTGGTGGACCTGGCTTCGGCTATGGTGTCCAAGCCCATATGGTTCACAACAACCAAGAAGGTCAAGTCATGCAAATGACGACCAACATGGGCTTTAATTGGGTGAAGCAACAGATCGAGTGGAAGGTCTTTGAATCCAATCCGGGCGGCATCGATTTCGGCTCATCCGATGGAATTGTGAATGCCGCCAATAACAGTGGTGTCAGCTTGCTCTTTAGCGTGGTGAACGCCCCGCCTTGGGCTCGAGAGCCGGGCTTTGATGGCAGCGTTGGAGGGCCACCGCAAGATCCCAATACCTATGCCAACTTCGTTGGTGCCATGGCGGGCAAATATTGTGGCAGCTCGCTCAAAGCGATAGAAGTTTGGAATGAACAAAATCTACATTATGAGTGGGGGAATAAGCCGCTGAATCCTGGCGAATATGTAGCCTTGCTTATTCCTTCATACGCTGCAATCAAAGCAGCTTGTCCATCGATGACGGTGGTCAGTGGAGCGCTGACGCCAGCTGGCAACAATGGCAACCTGGCGATGGACGATTTTACCTATCTGGAAGCCATGTTCCAGGCCGGAATGGCAAACTATGCAGATGCAATCGGTGCCCATCCGAGTGGCTACAATGTCCCCCCCGATCATACGTGGGAAACAGCGTGTGATGCCATTCAAGTGAGCGGCAACAGCTTTAACGGTGCCTGTGACTCTCCCCACCATTCATGGAGTTTCCGCAGTACGATGGAAGGCTATCGAAATATTGCCAATGTCTATGGTGCTTCCCATATGCGTATTTGGCCGACGGAATTTGGCTGGGCAGCAGGCGGCGCCTTTAACCCGAATTACGCTTATGCCAACGATAATGATTTTAATGAACAGGCAGAGTGGACGGTTCGCGCCTTTCAAATGATGCGAGATTGGGGTTGGGTTGGTCCAGCATTCTTGTGGAATCTCAACTTTCGCGTCGTGGCTGACGGCACAGAGAAGGCCCAATGGGGCATTGTTGATAACGGTTGGAGGCCATTGCCAATCTACAATGCACTCCAAGGAATGCCAAAATAAGTGATGGGGTCGGGGAATGGATGTTGGATTTTTCTAGTCTCAGTAGATCCAAATTTCAGGTTTAGAGAGAGAATTTGGGCTAATTAGTTGACATAAATACGTATTTGCCAGTCAATACCTAGCATTTACGTAAAATTTAAGCGATTTCTAGATATGAAATTGGCTGTTTTTGGCAACTGAGATCTGAAAAAATGGCCCCAAAATCCCTTCTCTCCCGACTGAAAATAGTCAAAAACGCCAAATTTGGATCTACTGAGTCTCTAATTTCTATTCTCCGAGCTCTATCGCACAATCCCCCACCCATTTTCCCACACCCACACACTCTAAAAGCGCATGATGAATACCGAAGTTCAACGTCTAAAACATCCTCTTTTCGCGCTTGCGATTAGCTTGACATTCCTGCTTTGTGGCTGGGTGATGATGGCACCCCTCAGTCCCGCTGCCCATGCAATCAACCCATCAATCCATCAGCCTCCCTCGAATCAGCTTCGAACAGTTCAGGTACAAACTGAGCTTACCCGCACAGAGACGATCAGTGAAGCAAGCAATGATGTCGGAAGTAGAACGATCAGCGAAACTACCCCATCTATACGGACAGTTGGTGATTTGCGACGAAGTAATCGAAGCAATGATGTGCCAGAGGCTGGATCTCAAAATGTTGAACGACAAAATAATGATGTACGTACGAGCTCAGAAACAGACGCAGAGACGGCCACAGAAGACAATGTGGAAGAGGGGAATGCAGAGGGCGACGAGACATTTTCTGTACGCATACGGACGGATGGTCGTAACCTCAATCTACGCAGTGGGCCAGGAACCGATTTTCGGATCGTTGGCTCCGTCTCAGTGAGTACAGTCGTTCAGGTGCTAGAAGTTGCCCCAGATAACGCTTGGTATCGCATAGCGCTTGATTCTGAAGATGAATTTGGATGGCTCTTTGCCCAGTTTACGGAACCCATTGAGGAGATCGAGATTACGGAAACAGATGTAGACAATGAGAGTGATGATCCAACCGAGTTTGATGGGACGAACAGCAATCCAAACGAGGCTTCCGGAACAGAGGATGCTTCGAAGGCTGATATCGAGGCAAGCTCGACCATAACGTCAAGTGATCCATCGTCAACCGTCGAACCATCCACTCCAATCACACCATCTGTTACGACGGCAGTGAGCACGACTCTCACCATCGGTATGCTCCGTGAAAGCGGGAAACTTGGTACAACAAAGGTCAAACCAGAGACAACCAACGAACCGACGACCACGACAACCACTGCGGTAATCGCTACTACCGATATCTCTTCTCAAGAGACTATTTCTCCAACCCAGGATCTGGTTGAAACAGAGCAAATTTCAGGTACGGCACCGTTCTCGGATGGCGTAGCGATCATAGACAATGCTCTCATATCAGAAAGTGTATCAATTTCGGGCACCATAGCAATCTCGGACACTCTAGCAATTTCGGATGCAATATCAGTATCAGATACTATAGCCCTGTCAAATACTATACTAATTACTGAATCACTGCAGACGACTGTTACTGTGGTATTCGATACGCCCACAGCTGTAACTCAACCGGCCAACATGAATGTACGTGCTGGCCCCGGAACAAATTATGGAATTGTCTCCGTCGCACCTTCTGGTTCACAATATGAAATCCTGGGTCTCAATCCGCAAGGGGATTGGTATCAGGTGCATGTGAAAGAACTCGATGAACCTGCTTGGCTCTATGCGCCGCTCGTTGAGGCACTCGGACCGATCAATACAATCAAACGATTGAGCGACGATGATATTCCGGAGCCTCCTCCGCCACCTCCAACACCTGAACCATCTTTGGCGGTTGTGCCTGTCAATGCGCCTCCACCTTCTGGCGCTGGGTTCTTTGGTTATGGCGTGCAGGCCCACATGTTGGGTGGAGGGATCGATCAAGCACTGAACGCTACGAGCGATTTAGGATTTAACTGGATCAAGCAGCAGGTTGAGTGGTACGTCTTCGAAGGTCAACCTGGGGCACTCGATTTTAGTGAACTGCGTCGAATCGTGGATGCAGCCGGTGCACGAGGCATTAGCGTTCTCTTTAGCGTTGTCAACTCACCCGAATGGGCGCGCGAAGGGGGCTTTGACCCCAATGTGGGTGGACCACCGGCTGATCCGCAAACTTATGCCAATTTTGTTGGACGTCTGGCGGGCGATTTTTGTGGAACCGCCCTACGGGCAGTTGAAGTCTGGAATGAGCAGAACTTGCACTACGAATGGGGCAACAAACCGCTCAACCCGGCTGAGTATATGAATCTATTACGGGCTGCCTATGGCAGCATCAAAGCAGCCTGCCCATCTATGCTTGTGATTAGTGGAGCACCGACGCCAGCTGGATCGAATGGCAATTTTGCCATGGACGATTTTGCATATCTGGAAGGGATGTACCAGAATGGTCTGGCAAACTATGCTGATGGCGTTGGTGTCCACCCGAGTGGTTACAATGTTCCGCCCAGCGTACGTCACGAAACTGCATGTGAGGTGATCCAAAATACGGGAAACTTCTTCAACGGTGCTTGTGACACGCCCCACCACTCGTGGAGTTTTCGCAGCACGATGGAGGGTTATCGCAACATTATGATTGTCTATGGAGATACCAACAAGCGTCTCTGGCTGACAGAATTTGGCTGGGCAGCGGGGGGAGCCTACGATCCACGCTATGCGTACGCCAACGACAATGATTTTGGTGAACAAGCTGCCTGGACTGTGGAAGCTTTTCAGATGATGCGGAATTGGGGTTGGGTCGGCCCAGCATTTCTCTGGAACCTGAATTTTCGGGTCGTAGCAGATGGAACAGAGAAGGCCCAATGGGGCATCGTGCGCAATGACTATTCACCGCTGCCGGTCTATGAAGCATTGCGTGGGATGGCGAAGTAGGAGGTTTATCGATATTCAGCGCATTTTTTGCACAAACGGAGCCAATTTCGTTGGCGAACTAGCCAATCCACTCTTGTCTATAATCTGTCGTCGTCTTTTTTGGACGAATCGATAGACTTTTATGACAATATAATCAAGTATAACAATATAACTAAGAGACAAGCTGGATCTAAGATAAAAGGGCAATGTCGTGTACTTAAATTTGAAATGGTCTCTTCTATCCTGCGGTTGTGATGAAAATATGGTTTTTCCTATAGCTCTACCAGATAAAGGAAAACGATGTTTTGATACAGAGCTTAGTTACAATGACCGCTCCAATTCGCATTTATATCGAGTCTCCATCCTGATGGGGGTTCTTTTTGTCTCTATTTTACTCTCTGCTTGCGGTCGTGAAGAGCCAGAACCAACAGCCACACCGACAAAAACGCCCGCAACGGTTGCGCAGAGTCAGCCGGAGCCGACGAATACACCTGAGCCTGATCAGCAGGCGACGCCTGTGCAGGAAGAGGTTTCCCAGACCGATACACAACCGGCGGACAATAATGCTGAAGCATCCTCAGATGATCAAACAGGTTCTGAAGACGCAGAGCCGCAGACGAATGCAGAGATTGTTGTGGTGACGGCCACAATCCTAAACGTACGGAGCGAGCCAAATACTGGTGCGACGATTGTACGTGAGGTGCGCCAAGGGGAACAGTTTACTGTTGTTGGGCGTACCGATGCAGGGGACTGGCTGCAACTGGCTGAAAATGGGCAGCCGCTGGGTTGGTCGTCGGCTCAATATCTCGCTGCACCGGGCGAAACAGCAAGTACGGGCACAGGTTCGACCGGAACTCAGCCAACCCAGCCATCGGACCAGACAACTGCACCCACAGCCCCGATTGGGGGATATCTACCAGCCACAATGAGAACTCCTGATTTTGGTGCTCAGGCCTTTCTCTGGTGGCGGTCTGAGGTGGCAGACCGTGATTTGGGTCTGATGAAAGATGGTGGATTTAACTGGGTCAAGCAGACATTTGCTTGGGAGACCATCGAGGGGGCTGGTCCAGGTCAATTTGATTGGGCAATCGCGGATCGAGTGGTGCGTCAGGTCAACAGTCGTGAACTCAAACTCCTCGCTCGGGTCAGCAGCGACCCGGAAAAACGTAATTTCTGGCCGGGACCACCACCTGGCAACGGAGATCTATTTGCCAACTTCCTCTTTGAAGTGGCCCGCCGCTACAACTGCTCTGGTGGTTCGCAGGGCTGTATTCAAGCCTATCAGATCTGGAATGAACCTAATTTGGCGCGCGAGTGGGGCGATCAACGTCCGAATCCGGCCCAATATGCAGAGTTTTTGCGCAAAGCCTACGCCGCCGTCAAGCGAGGGAACCCCAATGCCATCGTAATCAATGCAGGAATGGCACCGACCGGGACCAACAACGAGATTGCCATGCCGGATGACGTCTTCTACGACCAGATGTATCAGGCCATGGGTGGCAGCAGCAACGGTTATTTCGATATGTTGGGTGTGCATGGCGCGGGATTTGCTGCGCCGCCAGAGCTCGATCCAAGCGAAGCAGCGGCCAATAAAGTGCCCTATGGCGGCGAACGTTTTTTCGCCTTCCGCCACGTGGAAGATATCCGCCGCATCATGGAGAGATATGGCGATGGGGGTAAAAAGATTGTGCTGCTGGAGTTTGGCTGGACATACGATTCCGTCAATGCGAGTTATAAATGGCACGGTGCCGATGCCGGAATCGACCAGTTTGTCCAAGCGGACTACCTGAAGCGCTCCTATCAATACGCCGCGGCAAACTGGCCCTGGATCGGGCTAATGAGTCTGCTCACCATGCCCAATGTCGATTGGCTTGACGGCAACCCACAAGACGAAGAGCAATTTTGGTGGGCCATCATGGACCCCAGCCCCAACGACAACCGTTTCCGCGCGGCCTATATCGTCCTCTGCGACTATTTCAATGAAGTGCAGTTCAACCTCTATTGTCCATATGATCCAGATCCCAGTCGGCGGGGGAGTCGGTGATTTTGAATACGAATAGCGATAGAGATGTTCTCTTGCAATGCCAATTCCATCAATTCTTCACCTCTCAGCCATCAATATACCCCACTCGTTCATAAATTTAGACGTTCATCAAACGAAAGTGTGCAATTCACTGATAATTTGACAGTTTGATCGCGTATTTGCACACTTTTTATCAGTAGCCACAAACGGGACATACAACCGAGGAGGAGGCGTTCTCTATTACACGCAGTAGACATAATCCTGCACTTCTCAGTCAAAACAGACTCGAGCGGGCCAAATGGTCCGAGATTCTCTACTGCGTCTTTTTTCGCCATTTGAACGCTCTACCTCTGAGAAATCCTACTGCGTGTAATCTCTAATGCGGCGTTACTCGACTGTGACCGGCGTTCTCTATTACACGCAGTAGACATAAAAGTTAAAGTGGTTGCTGTTGAAAAGTTGATTCAAAGGCATTCTCCAAAGTGGGACCCCAAATAGCGGGGTCAGGTTCAGGGATAGCGTAAACAGAATGTGAAGCCATAGCGGCTAAATAATGCTGCTGAATGGTTTCATCGTAGAGCTGTGCATAAAGCATGGTGGTATCGATATGAGTGTGCCCCATGAGTTTCTGCAAGGTAGTGATGGGCATAAGGCCACTGTTGAGCAAACGGGTGGCAAAGGTATGGCGCAAGCGATGAGGAGTGACGCCCTCTAAGTTAGCTTGGGCGGCAAAGGCATGAAGATGGTTGCGCACATAATTGGCTCGAAGAGGTAAGCCATCGCGTAGTAAAAGCGGGGAATGAGTAGCCAGGTCATCGGTGCGATGTTGCAGATGGGCATCGATGGCAAGAGCAGTGCGTTGGGTAACAGGCAACCGACGGTCACGATGGGATTTGGCATCTCGAACGAGCAGAGCTTGCACTTCGCCCATACGTAGCCCAGCATCAACCAGAATAAGAAACCAAGCACGGTCAAGGAGGTCGGAAGGAGAAAGGCTCTGAGCCGTTGAGTTTAAGACGAACTGTTCAAGTTGAGCAAATTCATGCTGGCGCAACGGACGAGGTAAGGTAGTGGGTCGTTTGAGACGTTGAATGCGATATAAAGCCGGAGCGATCGACTGGCCACATTCTTCAGCAAAATGCAGAAAACTCTTGAGGGTACAAATAAAATGATTGATGGTATGGACGGAATACTCTAAGTCACATAGGTGGGTGATGTAGTCTTGGAGATCGCGCCGTCTTAGTTCGGATAAGCTGGAGAGCATGCGCTGGTCGAGCATCCATTGCCAACCGCGTTGGAGTTCGCCAAGCCACTGAAGGGCTCGTTCCCGCCGATAGAGGGCTTTCCAGCGTAATTGCTGGTGGAGAAGTAATGAGATGATGGGTTGATGAAGCCAGAGCGGCAATGAGGTGAGACGTTGACGGATCTCATCAGCGGACAAACAGATGCCAACAGCTGGCTCCACTGTGCGATGTTCAGAAGGCACAGTATTCTCTGTCTCTATTGCAGATGTCGTTCCTTCAATATCCGAGCATGCGGCTTGGCGAGACAACTGCTCCATAGCAGCTTCATAGTCGGCTCGCATATCAGGATTGGCACCATCGATGTAAATCTGGGTCGTTTTCAATTGACTGTGACCCAACCAATGAGAGAGACTAGGCAGTGGCATACGCGACTCTGCCATTCGTCTGGCGAAGGTATGGCGCAGGCGATGACAGGAGACCTCGTTCTCGGAGAGTCCGGCTTGCTGACGGTAATAATCGAGGCGCTCCTGGATTCCGCGGACACTGATGCCTTTGTGACGACGAGTCAGAAACAGATGGCTATCGACTGCATCAGGACGCTCATCCATATAGCTCACCAACAGCGCTGTGGTTTCTGGCGTCAACCAGACTCGACGCTCTTTGTTCCCTTTGCCGCGTACGCGCAGTGACCACAGTTCGTCCGGATTTATGGCAGCTTCAATATCGCCCATCTCTAGTTTCGACACTTCGCCCACCCGCAGGCCAACGTCGAGCATCAAGGCCAACATCACTTGGTCTCTTATCTGACCTTGACTCACGCTCCCCCATAACTGGCGGACGATGCGTTCCGCTATATCTCTGGGAAGATGGCAACCTGTATCCAGTCGGTGTAGACGCCACACCACCGAGTTTGACCAGCTTTCGTCTTCTGCCTCATCCGCCAAGTAGTCGAAAATCGGCTCAACGTTGCCACTCTGCGATTGACCGTCGCACTGCTCATCCCCGCTTCGAGTTGCGCCGTTACAAACGTCGTTATCTCTTGGCGACCTATCTCTCTTGGCCTTTTTTCTATCACCTGGCCAAATTGATTTAGGTCACTTTCGTAATGTTTTACAGTTTCGCTTTGCGGAGAAAGCATTCTCACATGGGCACAGAATCCTGTTACTGCGGCGCTAAATTCTTGGTTCATTTTGGCCTCCTAGGGCTATTTTACCCCTTTTTTGGCCTACTGCGTGTAATAGAGAATGCTCACGCCGCGAGTTTGTCAACCTAATTCTGAACCGTCCCACTTTTTTGTACCATTAAAAGGGGTGGTTCATTTTAGGCGGACAATTAGGTTTACATTTTTGCAAAGAGAAAAGATGTTTATATTTTCTACTTTGAGCCATGCTCAGGCAGAAAATGACCTCATATAGATTTTTATCTATGTATCAAAAGTGTAAACCTAATTCTGAACCACCCCCATTAAAACCTAGCTTACACACCATAATAGCGGAATATAGCTCCCCCTACTTGAGATATCCTCCCTTGCGTAACAAGATACTCGAGATGAGCTAACGTCTCCGCAACAGCAAAACGTACTTCATGAGTGGTCAGCTCTGCAACATTGAAAATAGTGTCTGCTACATCGTAAACCGTTGCGCCATTGGATCCGTTGCCTTGGACAGCTTGCGCCATGAGATCCAGTCGCTCTGCATGGTGTTCCTGGAGTTCGACCACTCGTGTTGCCCACTCAGTGATCAGCGCTCCATGACCGGGCAACGCCAATTGAACATCTATACGTTCTATTTGAGCGAGCGAATCAAGATAGCGTGCCAATGGCTTGGCAGCAGTGTCAGGCCAACGTCCAATGTTGGGCGTAATGCGCATCAGCACCTGATCCCCACTCAAGAGTAAGCGCGCCGCTTCATCATAGAAGAGTAATTGCCCATCTTCATGGCCTGGTGCATGAATGGTACGAAACTGACGTCCCCCCATTGTCATCGAGGAACCAGGTTCAATGGTGCGTAACTCTGTTGGATGGGGTAAAGTTCGCTGGCGGAGGCGACTGCTCTGCTCTGCCGCATCGCTGCTGACAGAACGAGGCACGCCGCAAGCATCCCACCAGCGAATCATGGAGACGGGATTCCATGCGTGATTGATCCAAATTAGGTCAACCAACTCAGCTGAATGAGACGAAAGCCAGATGGGTTGTCCAGTCAACGCTTGAAACCAGCCAGCCATCCCGAAATGATCGGGGTGCATATGAGTCAAGACAATCTGTCGGATATCCCAGGGCTGAATGGAAAGTTGTTCCATGGAAGCCTGCCAAGCCGCTTCGTTCTCATTCGTATGGAGACCCGTATCAACCACTGTCCAGCCGTCATCATCGCGCAACAAATAACAATTGACATGATTGAGCCGAAACGGCAATGGAAGACAGATTTGATAGATATGATCAGCAACAAGTTGAGGAGCCGAAAAAGTATGTCTCTTCATTGTGTACTAAACAACCCACGCATCACGGCCCCAACCGAGACATCACCCTCGATTTTGATCTTGCCCGCCATAAACGCTTCGCGGACGCTGACGGCACCAGACTGCATCGATAGATAGTCTTCTCCCATAATCGAGATCATGCAATCGGCATCTTCTATCTGGCCTTCGTATATCCGTCCTTCTAGCTCGGTTAGGTCGATGACAATACTTCCGCCTGGATCTCCGGTAATATTGAGTTGCAAAACGCCATCCACATCCAGAAAATCAGAGCCTTGGACAATTTGATCTTGAATTTTATGAATAATCGTTGAGACAATAGAGTGTTCAGACATCTAATTTACCCCATCAACTTCTGGAGTTTCATGGCCAGCATCATATTGCCTTCAACTTTGACCTTCCCTTGCATAAAGGCACTTGTGGCATTCAATGAGCCAGTGGCTAAGGCCACAAAATCCTCATCTGTCATCGAGATGGTGCAATTAGCTGCATCCGCCTCTCCATCACTTACATTCGGAGGATCCGACTTCAGATCCACAGCCCATGTCCCCCCATTATCGCCAGTTAGATTAAACTGAAAAACAGCATTGATATCACCCAAACTTGCATTTTTGGCAATGCGCTTTGCAATATTTTGAAATATAATGGCCGGTGTTATTTCATTGCTCATGATTTATTCCTTCCCTAGAATCCCATTTTGCGCCCAATCAGATCCTTCATAATCTCCGTTGTGCCGCCATAAATTGTCTGAACTCGTGCATCTAAATAGAACTTGGCGATTGGATACTCCATCATATAACCATAACCGCCGTGGAGCTGAACACATTGATCGATGATCTTCTTCTGCAATTCGGTCGTCCACCATTTGGCCATGGCCGCTTCTTCAGCTGTCAAATTGTTTTGGTTGAGCTCTTGGATACAGCGATCCAGAAAGACCTGGGCAATTTCTGTCTCTGTTTTCATCTCTGCCAACATAAAACGTGAATTTTGAAACTTGCCAATTGGCTGCCCAAATGCTGTCCGCTCCTGACAGTATTGTATGGTCATCTTCAATGCAGCTTGACAGGCAGCCACGGCCCAAACGGCAATCGCCATCCGCTCTTGAGGCAACTGTTCCATTAGGTAGATAAAACCTTTTCCCTCTTCACCCAATAGGTTCTCCACTGGCACTTCAACATTGTTGAAGTAGAGCTCTGCTGTATCCTGCGCCTTCAACCCCATTTTTTCTAAATTTCGTCCCCGCTCATAACCCGCCATCCCACTTTCAATCGCCAGAAGACTGATCCCCTTGTGACGTTCATCAGGATTGGTCTTTGCAACCACAATCACCAGATCATTGATAATGCCGTTGGAGATGAAGGTTTTCTGACCGTTAACCAGATAGTGATCTCCTTTGCGGATAGCCGTTGTACGTACGCTAGCCAAATCACTGCCCGTGTTGGGTTCGGTCATACCAATCGCTGTCACACACTCACCGGAGCAAATCTTGGGTAGCCAACGCGCCTTCTGCTCGTCAGTGGCATAATGCAAAATGTAGGGAATGACAATATCATTGTGAACAGCCAAACTTGGTCCGTGAACACCCACATAGGCCAGTTCCTCTTGAATGATTGCGTTGTAGCGATAGTCAGGCGCGCCACCCCCACCAAATTCTTCAGGCACATCCATTCCCAGTAACCCCATTTGGCCTGCCTTGAGCCAAAATTCACGCGAGACGATGCCCTCTTTTTCCCATGCCTCATGATAGGGGACAGCCTCTTTCTCGATAAACTTGCGCACAGCATCGCGAAACATGATGTGCTCGTCTTCAAAAATTGTTCGTTCCATACGTTAGTCTCCTCTATCACCATCCCGTGTGTAGGTAGAGCGTGTTGCGTGATACCAGCCTTGGAATTATACAGCTCGCCTCACAATCACCTCGGCTCCTGGTTCTTCTGGTTCATGATCAGTTAGCTCTGCGGGAAAACCAGTGCCACGCAAATCAACACCACATGCATCCTCTAGACGTTTCACAATCATGGACGACCAGGCGCGAGAGCCATAGCGAGCTTCACCATCTTTAAAAATATCAAGAACCATCGGAGAAACATCCAGCGGCACATCTAATTTTTGTGCGAGTGAATCGAACAGCCCCATATCTTTTAAGACCAAGTCCATCGTAAAATTAATATTGTAGCTGCCGTTCAGAATGACCTGGCTTTCCGTCTCATGGACAAATGAATTTCCTGACGAAATGCGAATAGCTTCGTAAGTCGTATTCAGGTCCATCCCTGCTTGTTTGGCCACCATCAGAGCTTCGCCGAGGGCAATCAGATGGACCGAACATAGATAGTTGGTGACCACTTTCACAATCGATGCTGAGCCAAGCGCACCTGTGTGCAGAATCTGTCCTCCCAGTGCGGTTAAAATCGGCAAGACACGCTCAAACGCATCCCGTTCCCCCCCCGCAAAGATGGCAATATTTCCGGTTGCAGCCCGGTGACAGCCGCCAGAGACCGGGCAATCGATAGGTGTCGCACCAGCAGCTTCAACCAATGCACCGATCCGCTTTACTTCCGCCTCATCCGTCGTACTCATTTCGAGCCAAATCATATTGGACTCCAAGCCAGCAATCACACCATCCTCTGCCTCCATCACTTGGCTGACTGCGGCTGGGGAAGGCAGGCAGGTAATCACCACATCGACGGCTTCAGCCAATGCCTTAGGTGAATCAGCCCAGTTTGCCCCTTGACGAAGAAATGGTTCTGCTGCGATACGATCCAAATCACGCACCATAAGAGCATAACCGTTCCGTTGGAGGCTACCGGCCAGCTTGCCGCCAACATTACCAAGACCAATAAACCCTATCTTCACGAATCTTCTCCTTATAGCCACATCATTTAAACTTCAGACAATTGTCTCTCGACAGAAATCATGCCTATTGTTCGAAATTTAAGTGGTGTCTCTATCAGTGCTTATCCAAAAAGTTCTGTGGCAACGCATCCTTACCCGAGAAGATAATCGGTCGCAATCATTTCTCGAATAGGTTCTTGGTCCTTCATGGATCCCTTGTATTGGCGGGCTGATCGCCTCGACTATCCTGTACTTTGCTCATTAACATCTCACCCATTGACTTGAAGTCCACAATTCATTTCTGGGCGATTTCCTTAGGATAGCAGTGAGAGCAGCCAAACCAGTAGAACGAGCAAACAAATTATACTTGCAATGATCACAACAGGTCCCCAACGCATGACGCGCTGAAGCAATAATGTGTCATTCAAATGGGGAAATGATTTGTCTTGAGGAACTGGTACATCCAAAAAACGACAAAGTGGCTCCCAGCCCTCTTTCACATTATAGACCAAAAGGCGCCCTGATGACACATATTGCTCAACTTCTGCATTATGACGGTTGAAAATCGTAATCGCGTTCTCTTGGTCTTCGAATCGCCCTTCGAACGTTCCCTGCCAAATCAATCTATCAATCATTCGATAGGCTACGCGCAAATGGGGAAACAATAATTTGAGAAGCTGTGTGACCAATGCTTGGGGGATCCGATAGATTGTGTCCTGTGTACTGGTATACCAACGCTCCGGATCACGCACGCTGAGTAGAACTTTCGAATCAGGGTATAGCTCCATCAGTTCCTTGTAATATGTACAGCCGGGCCAGTCGACTGTCGCTTGATATCCCTGGAAGATCACCGAGAAATGAACTAATTCACCATTTGCGACCTTCTCCCACAGATATGCATGAGAGGGGTTCTTCATTACCTCTTGCATATGATAACAGCGCGAAAAGCCCAGTTCTTCTAGCGCCGCTTGTAGTGATGTTGTTCCTGTCCGACCAAAGCCAGCACCAACCACTTTCAATGTCATCGGCTCAGTCCTATTGATACCTTCAGGCTCTATAGAAATTATGAATAGAAAACAGACTTATACGCTCCACAACCGCAATCGGTATTACATTGAAATCGATCCTTTGCGAAAGTCTGTCTGTCCGATCATGACATTAATTGCAACAGGACAGCCACCTCTTGCCACTTCTTTTGCCTGCAAAAGCGTCTCTTTCACTTGGGCTGGTTCTTGAAGGCAAAGTCCAACACCTCCATATCCTTCCACGACTGTATGATAGTCTGTATGGGCTAATTCTGTACCCAGTGGACTGCCCAAAATCTCAACTTGTTCACGCGCGATTTGTGCCCATGATGCATCGTTCCCAATCACGGCAATCACAGGCACCCGATGACGAACCATTGTATCGAATTCGGCTAACGAATAACCGCATGATCCATCACCATAGAGCAACCAAACTTCAGCGGTATGTCGAACCAATTTGGCAGCAAGGGCAAAACCGCCACCAGCGCCCAATGTTCCAAAGGCTCCTGGATCAAGCCAAGAGAGAGGTGCGCGTGGACGCACAATATAGCTTGCTGAGGCTACGAAGTCTCCTCCATCTCCAATCAACACGCTATCATCGTCCAATACTTTCCCCAATTGCTGACAGAACCAGATTGGATTAATAAAGTCAGTTTCTACTTCTGCACTTTGAGCAATCTCTGCTTCGCGCGCAGTATCTCGCTCGCACAGTGTCTGATGCCATCCTGCCCACTGGCTGCTGTCATGTGTCCATTTCTCTGCCACTAGACACATTGTCGTCCTTGGATCCGCCCACAGACCAATCGTTGGTTTGCGATTTTTTGTCAGATCTTGCCTGCTGAGATTGATCGAGATATAGGTGGCCTTACGGGGGATAATTTGCCCATACGCCAGGCGAAAATCACAAGGAACACCTGCCAGCAGAATGAGATCGGCTTCGCGGAGGGCCTGACTGCGTTTATGACGGATGTGAAGCTCATTGAGACCGAGCAGACCACGCGCCATGCCCGATAAATAAGTGGGAATCCCAAGTGATAAAAGAGCCTGCTGTAAAGCAGACGTTTTTTCCGCGTCCAGCGTCGCCTGGCTTCCCACAAGCAGCACAGGTCGTTGGGCTGATCGCAAAGCATCTATGACTTTTTGAAGCTGTCGCTGTTTCGGTGCTTGAGGAGAAGCGCGCAGAGGAGTACGAGGCGTTTGCGCTCTTATCTTACTATCGGAAATCGTGACATTCTGAACATCTCCGAAGGTGCGTCGCAGATGATTACGTACGTAAAGATTGAGAAGACGAGCCGCAATTCCTCTGCCGCGGGTTAATTGAAGCGTCCAATCACGTACAACTTGCTCTGGATAGAGCAGATCGATGGGCAGTTCTATAAAAACTGGTCCAGGTACCCCCTGCTGAGCAATCTGAAAGGCGCGCATCAATGTCGGCTCAATATCTCTTACACGCTTACATGATTTTCGCCATTTCACGAGTGGCTTCACCAATGCCATCTGATCGATATCCTGCAAAGCCCCCCGGCCTTTGAGCAACGTCGCCACTGCGCCGCCTAGAATGATAACTGGTGACTGAGCCATCTGGGCATTCTTAAGCGCTGTTATTGTATTCGTCAGACCAGGACCAGCCGTCACAGCGGCAACCCCAGGTATGCCTGTTAAGCGCGCCGTGGCATCAGCAGCAAAAACGGCCGTTGCCTCATGGCGTACATCGATCACCCGAATACCCCGCCCATCGGCACCAAACAGGATGGGAGAAATGTGCCCGCCGCAAAGTGTGTAGAGAAATCGCACACCATGCTGAGCGAGTACGTCTGCAACAATCATACCTGCATGTCTGTTTTCGTTATTGGCAATTGGCTTGCTCATTGTGGATATGGGGAGCGTTCGAGAGAAAATGGCAGTGTACCACAAAGTGTGTAAATGTAGCGCTTCTCTGACTGGGCAGTGCTCATTTACACACTTTGTGGTACACACTTGAGAAAACCGGATGCGGTTATAATACAAATGTTTCGTCGAATCATGACTTCTTTACTTTCTGGTAAAAGAAAAGAGATGAGGGGAGAAATGTGACAAAAAGCGGTTAGCAGTTCATCCTAAAGGTAGAGAACCCAAAAAGGAGGAAGGAATGCTAACCGCGCCAGAAATAACTATAGCAGTACTGATGAATGTATTGCAAGTAACGCCGATGGGAACAAACGTAAATGTAATGCGTCTGATGTGGGCAATGCTGAATGGGTCGTTTCTGAAAAGTCGAGGAGCAATCCATAGCGCATTGAAAGAAAGCGGGTTTGAAGATGAGGAGCTCCGGCGAAGCTGGTGGAGCTTTCGATATGGATCATGGGATATCACAAGTCTGCTGGGGTCGTGGCAAGAAGAAGTGGAGTGGAAAGGGGAATGGGAGGCAAAAAAGTTAGAAGGGTACCGAGTGAAAAGCATAGATATCACAGGGTTCTGGCGACCGAAGCTGCAAGGGAAAGTGAACCGACTCTATAACTCAACGGCTCGTCGGGCATTGCCCGCGCTCATCTTTGGAGTGATGATAAGCTCGGGGGGAGATAGGCGGGAAGCGAGTGCCACTGCTCAAGGCAATCATGAGATGCACGGTTGGAACAAAGGAAAGTGAGTTTCGGAAAAAAGCTGCTGAAAGAGACGAAGAAATCACTGGAGTCAGACGAAGTGGCGGTGGTCGATGCCGGGTTTACAATCAGAGAAATGCTAGAAAGCGGCATAGACCGATTTGTCCTGCGGGAAGCCATTAACTGCACAGTGCGCCGCAATGAGTTCCCCAAACGCAAAGGAAAAGGCAGACCACCTGAATATGGTGATATTGTGCGTCCGCTCTCTCGCAGCTATAAGGGAAAGCGACTCGAGGCTACAACTCCGGACTCGTCTGGTCGCTTTCTCTATAGTGGTCGCCTGATTTGCTATCAAGCATGGCACAATCTCGTCCCCAGAACAACCAAGGTGGATACAGCCAACCGTACCTACTCGATTTACGTCATTCAGGATCCGGCCTACAACACACCTTTGGTTTTGGCGACCGTTATGACTTTGCAGCCTGAAACCATTTATCTTGTCTACCTGGAACGCTGGCCTGTTGAACCTCCCGGCAGGCTGCGCCGTGTTCTCTCGAGTGCTCTTTTTCCAACTCCTGACCAACTCGACCCTGACTTTCGGAAAAAGGCCTCGGTTTCACACCATTTCCCTAAAGGCGTTCTCGCTCATCGCCGCCTCAATGCCGCTGCTTAAACTAGCCGAGCACTATTTTTACATTTTATCCCGTTTTTTCAGGGTGGATTCTTTTTTCCGCCCCTTTCGGTTTGCCCTTTGTCACTCAAGCCTTTACCAGAAAGTAAAGCTTGAATGAAAATCGTATCTTCAAGCATATCAGCATCGGATGCTATAAGACAGGCAACTTTTCAATCAACAGCTGTTGCAATTGGGGAGGTACCTTTCAGATCGCAACAGGTTGACGCGAACAAATCTGGTTGGACAAATATAATTTTTTGGAGAAGAAGATTGATGAAGGATTCGGCAATATGTGAAGAGATATATTGTTGGATTTTGGGACGAGATAGAATCATCTGTAATGCCGTTCCTGTTCGTTCATTTGTTACCATTTTCAACAGAGACAGGAACGGTTTGCAAAGACACTATTTGATTCTTTTTAAGCCAATGCTTTTAGCGCCGCAGGCACACTCTTCTTTGGGCTAATGTTGTATTGCACGTCAAGAAGCCTTCCCTCTTCGTCAATGACAAACTGACTACGCACGATTCCCATAAACTTCTTGCCATACATGGACTTCTCACCCCAAGTACCATAGGTTTCAGCGATCGCATGATCCGCATCTACCAGCAGAGTAAAAGGCAGATTGTTTTTGCTCTTAAATTTCTGATGAGATTCAACACCATCAGGGCTGACGCCTAGGACAAGTGCATTGTTCGCTTCAATTTCTGTGTAGCTGTCACGCAGCTCATTGGCTTGCGTTGTTCACCCGCTGGTATCATCTTTGGGATAGAAATAGAGCACGACTCTCTGTCCACGGTAATCGCTTAATTTTGTCAATGTATTTTGATCAGTCAGTGCTTCAAAATCTGGTGCACTTTCACCAACCGCTAAAGTCGCCATGTCGTTCTTTCCTTTCCGGTCTGGGTTATAGGGAACGTTGCTATAGATGAGAATAACGGCTTCATGCGGGAGAGTGGGAGAACAGATTGAAATCATGTTCAGGACGATGCCGACCGTCCTCCTGCGTGGACGGTCAACCCACTGGCCTAGATCAACGCCTTCGGGCGCCCTTTATTTAACTGTCTTCGGCCCAGCAGAACAAGCGAAGTCATTCTCGCCTATTAGCGAGTGACGTATATATATGTCACAGTTCGCGATAAATTACCGTGCGCGAGCTTGTCGTTCTCATGTCACTGCCATCATAAACCGACTCGGATTGTACGTCAACATTGCCCCGCGTCAATTTGGCTGCTCGACGCAGTGTCAACGCCCAGCCAACCATGGATACACCTGCAAAGAGAATAACAGATGCTACAATGTAGGCCAATAGCTCTGGCCAGACCAAAATCGCTATCGCCAGCAAAATCAGTAGAACCCCAGGTACCAGGATCACACTCCAAGCACCTGCTGGTACAAATGAACCCATTCGTCGAAATTGGAAAAAGTTAGAACTGCTATTCATATTTTTATTCTCCTTCACCAGAACTGAGCTCTGTTTGAAAACAGTTGTTTTCTTTCGCTCTACTACCACCTTCAACAAAACCGCGCGATGAACTGCATCTAAAAAATTAGAGGCGCAGCAATACGCCTCTACAACATAGACTCTTCGTTTGCCCATGCATTACTACATTTGGTCATGAAGACACTGAAAGCAAATAGTGACTATCCGGTAAGCGATCGATAGTCAACGAATGCGAAATTCTCAGGCCACGACCAAAATCTATACAAATCGCTTCACTTAATCCGCAGCCACGACCTGAAAGCACATATCAGTGTCTTCACCTCGGCTAGCGCCGAAAGTCATTTGCTCAATCTGTTACTCTCGTCGGCCTAAAAGTAAGAAGGCATAATAAGCAAGTTGCATGATGGCACTCACGGCAGCAGCCACATAGGTTAATGCAGCAGCATCTAGTACTTTATTGACACCCGTCAACTCTTGAGAACCAAGTATGCCCTCGCTGACGAGAAGTTGCTTCGCCCGCCGACTCGCATCAAACTCAACTGGCAATGTAACAAGGGTAAACAGCGTCGTAACGGCCAAAACCCCTACACCCAACCAAGCCAATCCAGGTCCTAATGCATTCATCAACAGAAATCCACCTAAAATGATGATCGGGCCAAGCCAGCTACCAAACTGAGCCGCAGGCACCAACGACGAACGCAAACGTAGTGGACCATAACTCTCTTTGTCTTGCAATGCGTGACCCGCCTCGTGGGCAGCAACACCAACAGCTGCTAGACTAGGGCTATCATAGACCTGCTGACTCAGGCGCAATGTCTTGCTCCTGGGATCATAGTGATCGCCCAAAAACCCATTGGTGCGTTCTACACCGACATGTTGCAAACCGTATGCATCGAGGATGCGACGAGCAGCGTTGGCACCACTAATACCACGGCCCGATCCAACCTGTGAATATTTATTAAAAGCTCCTTTGACGCGCATCTGCGCCCACAATCCCAAAAGTAGGGGCGGCACCATAAAGAGCAGATATAGTGGGCTAAAAAAGAACATGCATTCGCTCCTTTATCTCTATACAAGCATCTCTCTTGATCTGTGTATTGATCGCTTATCTGATCTATACGCATATAGTATACCAGAGTTTCGTCAGAAATGCGTTAGAGAAGAATTAGTGTTTTGTTAGATATACTGAGCACTGCCAAACCTTAAAACAGATTTGACTCTTTCAGTCGAGTAAAGCCGACGAAATTATTTTGAGTTTATGAGCGAGTGCGGTATATACGTCTCGTCACCATGGCGAGAACAGGCCGAAGCTCTTCACTCTGCAATAGAAGACTCATTGCCAGATAAACAACAGCAGCAACAACCAGACCACCAAGCGACCAAATCCAGCGAAGAATCTCTGAATTTGGTCCATCCCCATAAACAGGAAACCAATCACGAAGGAACCACAACACGATTCCCATGACAAACGCCGCAAGAGTGATTCTGAGGATGGCGAACATCAACCGTCGACCATCGAGCGAACCCATTATCCGATAGAGTAGCCAAAACAGAATCAGCATTTCTAATCCTGTCGCAACGCTATTCGCCAACGCTAGACCGCCGTAACTCATTCCACGAACCCACCAAATCGATAGCACAATATTGAGCACCATTGCTCCAATGCCGATCAGAACAGGTGTCTGCGTATTGTGGAGGGCATAAAAGGCGCGCACCAGAATCTCGACTGCGGCATGTGCAACCAATCCGAGTGCGTAAAACTGAAGCGCATACGCAACCATCTGTGTACTTTCTGATGTAAATTCTCCCCTCTCAAGCAGAATTTGAATGAATGGAACGCGCAATATATAGAGACCGACTGCGGCTGGAATTGTCAAAAACAGAACCATTCGCAGCGCTTGGCTTAAGGTTTGTCGCATTCCGTCTTGCTGGTTGGTGGCAACCTGAGCAGATAATGTCGGAAAGACTGCAGTGCCTATGGCTTGTGCAAAAATCCCTTGGGGCAGTAGCATTAACAACCAGGCGTAGTTGAGTGCACTCAGGCTTCCTTCTGCCAATCTACTGGCCAATATTGTATTGACCAAAAAATGAAGTTGAACAAAAAGTAACCCCAACACACGAGGGCCCATCAGACGCGCAACCTCCTGCACATGCTCATCGCGAAGCGTCCAGCTAAAGTGATAATGCATCTGCTTTTGTTTCAACCCAGGAAGCTGAATCAGGAGATGACTAAGAGAGCCGACCACGACGCCAATCACCAAGCTATATATACCAACAATCGGAGTCAACGTCCAAGCAGCCAGAATAATCGCGATGTTATAAATGACTGGTGCGGCGGCTGGAAGTAGGAAATGTTGTGTGGCATTTAATGCTCCCATGATCAGACCACCCGCACCAAAGACAATTGTCCCCAATAACATCCATCGCATTAGTTCAGCGGTGAGTTCCTGTTGAGGAAGCGAATAGCCGGGAGCAATCACTTTTTGTACGAGAGGAAAGGAAAAAATTGCCGCCAAACCAGCAAGTAGGACGAGCAGGAGTGTAATTAAATTCAGTACCCGACTAAAGAGTAGCCAAGCACCGGCATGATCTGATTGATTCCAAAATGCGGAAAATGTGGGGATGAATGCACTAGCAAGAGCACCCCCGGCAACCATCTGAAAGAGTAGATCAGGAATACGAAATGCAGTCAGATAAGCATCTAGAGCCGCGTTCGTACCAAATTTAGCACTGATAATCATCTCACGCGCGAGTCCGGTTACTCGACTCAACACAAAAAAGAGCATCACCAGAAGTGCAGCACTGACAATACGACGGCTGGTCTGTTGTGTGTCTAGATGCATAGATAAAAATAACAGGCTCATCTATGGAAAAGGTCTTTCTTACAGAAAGCGTGCAGGTAAGCAATTAATCCGTCGAAATTTCAGGAGGCTGTACACTTTCGCCTGATGAGCGAAAAATAAAAAGACTCATCTAACTTTCACACGATTTCGCCTGATGAGCGAAGTAGAAAGAGCAAGCCAATATTTACAAAAAAGGAACAGATGTGCTACAATTGAGACACAAAATCACAATCCCGAAGGAAAATATTATGTCAAGTCTTTATTTATCGATGAGTGCCTGGCGCGAAATACTGGCCCGTACACTTGATGGATTCGAAGCACAAGATAATGTCAGTCCAGAGTGGTTAATCAACCCGGCCACTCGTCGTCGTCTTAAACTCGATCGTTATTACCCAGAAGCTGGCATTGCAATACGTTTTGCTGGGTTGACGGCCAAAGGCCAAAAACGTCAGAGTGACTGGGAAATTTTAGAGGCAGAACAGCGTGATCAGACGCGCATCGAGCTATGCAAATTGCATGGAGTACACTTGGCAATTATGACCTTATTTTTGCGCAACGAGAGCGTGATTCTATTCGTTCATGCAACTAGAGGGGGTTTCTAATCGGCCTCTAGATAGGATTTCAAGCAAATCAGAAGGTCACGAGAATAAGGATGTGAACTTAGCAGGTCAATCCGTGAAAGTGAGCCGTTCTGAAAAGAGAGAAAACCAGGTATTTGTAATAGATCTCGAACAATTCGTTTCTGCCGGAAAGGTTCAAATCTAGTATCCACGAGAGCTTGCTGATGGAAATGGCCTATCAAATTATGCGCCAAATCAGCCAAAAGGATAAGAGATTTTTGAGCTAGAAATAGGGTCTTGCGACGAGAAGCTAAGTGTAACCCCATTTTATCATTACGGAATTGTTCGATTTCAGCCGCACCTCGATTGTCATAATATGAAATGAAGTGACGCTTGGATGGCAATTTGATGGTCGAAATGTAGTAACTGACACAAATTTGCTCGTTTTCACTCTTTTTTGAGAAAATGCGTACAGGGCGATTAAACTTGATAGGGGATGGAATTTCAGCCAGAAAGACGTCACCGCAAGGATCCCATCGAGTCACCTGTTGCGCCCACAGATGGGCACGACGGTTGGAGTTGCCCTTCATCATAAATTGATAGTTGCGGTTGAGCAGCCACCGAATATTTTCTTCACTACCTGCACCGCCATCGGTGCGCCAGACGACTCGCTCGCGTTTTTTCTCGTCTAACTCTAATGAACTTTCCGTGGCAAGCACGGCTGGCTGAAACGATGGAGCTGTATGCTGACTCCCTGGATAGAGGTCTGACCAAACCGTTTCATGGTATTTAACCGAACTTACACGGACCAATTGGCGTCCCGTTGCGTTTTTTTGCCGCTAAAATAGCCTTTTTGACTTTTCTGTGCCTTTTTGCCGCATGGTAATCCGGATAGGTCAAAGTCTAACCACAAGAACCCTCGCCAATCGTGGTTGTGTATTTGGCTTAGAGGCTTGCAGATTTCGCTGACCACACTCTAATTGACCGATATTCATTAGAGTTAGGGCGTCTAATGTACGAGACATATTTGATTGCTCACTAAGCTGCTCCATCCCATAAATTTTCGCAAGGAGTCTTTCTGGTCTGACCTTTGTATTGAACTCAGTCAGCGTTGCGCAACCACATAATATGCTAACCAGCACCTGTTCCAACTTACTTGCTGGTGTATATTCATACGTTTTGACCGGTATTTCGATCTTCTTCAACGCAGTTAGCACTTTCTCTTGATGGTAGTGTGCCAGCAACGCAGCTAATGGTGCATACTGAGTATTGCTGATCTCGTTCGTTAGTCCGAATTCTATTGCCATGAATGCCTCCTTGGATCGGGTATCTCTAATGAATTTCTTTGAGGCTATCCTTTTTTCGGCATTTTGACGAATTTGATCGAATAGAATCAGGCTCTTATTGCGTCAACGAATAGAATTCCCTTCCCGTTGCGCAAAAATAAGGTATTACACCAGCAGAGGATCCACTTAAACAGATGGATAAATTTATCCGTATTGTATCCAAAGCTGGAAAGGCTTTGGCAACCAACGCAAACCAACAGCACACTAAAACCGAGACAAAGGTTGGACCAAGCATTTCGCCAAGCCAACAAACTACGTAGCGGGATCGCGAAGCGGGCTTGGCCACAGAACTAAGACAGATTGGGCTCACTCAAGGTAAAAATGGAACCGAGTCTGCGAGTAAACGCAAACGAAAGAAACAATTTAGTTGCGGTCAGCAGGTTCAGCATGAACGGTTTGGTGCTGGCGTAATTACAGAGATAATTGGCGAGGGTGACGAGGCGACAATGTCTATCTTGTTTGACGGCGAGCAAACTCGCACCTTTTTAACGTCACTGGTTCAAGATAAACTCGCTGTCACCAAATAAAGCTGTAGTCAAACAATTAGATGTGCACTGTATCACAAAAACACAATACACATTGCCAACACTATTGTATTGGCAATGTAGGTTCATCTCCAAAACCACCAACTCCATAACCGGGATCTGGTTCGATCTGGCTCTCTTGATGCATACGTAACAAGAGAGCTGCGGTTAGACGCGTATTTTCCTCTAGGGCAACCTGAAGCTGCAGACTTTCGCCGGCGGCATAAAGCAAGACGATAATACCAGTAATGATTCCGCCACCGGTCGCCAAATTAGTTGTGTCTACTTGAGCATTTTCCAAAATGGGAATAATGACAAGAAGTAGATGAGTCCACCAATTAATTTGTGCCAAATCTGGTACAAATTGAAACAATATCCCGACCGAAATTGCAAAAATAACGGCTGCAATCAGGATCAACCAAGCCAATACTTTCATCAGTGTACCGAGTAGACGCAGTACGCCAAATCGTTTTGGTACAGTCATAAATATTTCTCCTGAGTGTTTGTTTTGGAATCTCCAAGAATTAAATTACCCAAAATCTCGGCAGATTCCAAAGATACTTCAGGGAGACTATATCGCCACATAGGTAATCCTTTTTCTGGAGTATCCTTAAAAAGGTGTGTGATTAGAATAATACCAGTTATGTTGCCACTTTCTCTTTTACCTTGCTCCTCGAACCGCTCTCCGTTCCAGATGGTGCACTCTTTTTCTCTTTGGATTCGCTTTTATTGTCAGAAGCCCCACTGTCGGTCTCTTTGCTGCTCGTCCCGTCATTGCTCGCATCTTCACTTTTAGATGAAGATTCGTCATTTTTGTTGGCTTTTTCCTGCTGTTTTTTGTCTGCTTCTTTGCTGTCATTGATATACCAACCGCTCCCTTTAAAATGAATGGCTGGCATCCCCAATTTGCGTTGTACATTAGAACTTTGACAAAACGGACATCCAGGTGTCCCCGTATCAGAAAAAGCGACTATTTTTTCAAATTCATTTTCGCAGTTGTGACAAATAAACTCATAAAGTGGCACAATTTAATCCTCACTGTAATAAGACCCGCTCATCAGGTGAAATTATGTAATCAGACGATTTTGTCTCTGGTAAAATAGGGGATTGCACAATTTTCTTAGATGAGCCAACAATATTAATATACAACCTGTAATTCATTTGTGCAGTATAATCAACCTGTCAACTCTTGTCGAATTTACTACTACATTAGGTTCTGTTGACATGATACAGACAGCGCAGAACCAATTACACTCAGTAGACCGCAATCGTGTCATTCTCAAACGAAGTGAAGAATCTAACGATCGCGGTCTACTGACACTCTATATTTTGCACTTCCATGACCTTTCAATTCACCAACAAACCTATTGCCTCTGGATTTTATGAACCGGAAGGCATCTATTTAACCCCACCTTTTAAAGATAAAGCAACAGTTATTCAAAGTTGGGGTGATCATCCCGACTTTTACGCTAATTATAAATATAATGGCATTGCATTACGTGGCTATATTGGCATAGGGTTCGATCTTTCAGAGAATACGCAACTGCTCGCCACTGATACTGGAAAAGTGACGGAAATTGGCATTGAACCATATGGATTTGGACGTTATATCAAGCTGGAGCATAGTTGGGGGGAATCTCTTTATGCTTGTATATCTCTTCCACAAGTTGACACGGGACAGTCTGTTGTGCGTGGCGATTTGATTGCTCTTTCGGGCAAAGTCCAGACACTCTCTCAACCACGTTTCCACTTTGGTATTCGTCTAAACCCCTACAACCGCTTTGATGGATGGGGGGGATTTTCGGATCCAATGCCATATCTAGATCCGGCCACATTCAAAGCCGTTAACTCAATCAAAGAAGAACAGGGGTTATCTGAAGAAATGCTTTTGCCTATGGCAGTAGAATTACCTAATATGCGTCGTCCATAGAAAAATCTTATCTGTTTATTCTTTATATAATTATTATTCGTCATTGTAGTAGGGGCTGGGGATAAGGGGAGACAACATCAAATTTGTTTTTTGCCATACTATATAGGGTATTCGTGTATCAAACTATCCTATATATAGACAAAATCCCAATCGGGATCGTTCCATTTGCTTGGGATAATATGCTGTATAATTTGGGATAGACTGGATAAAACAAGTTTCGAAAACTGAACTCCTACTAAATAACGGTCTTATACTTATCTTGCCTACTAGACGGTGGATAACTAGCAAGACGAATGATAAACTTACCCCCCTTCATCCCCATTTCTTTTTACTCAACATCCGCTAAATAGTCGGGAATTTTCCCTTATTTATCCACTCGTTTTCAACCTAACCTTTTCATTCACATATCTTTATTGTATGATCGTACGTACTTTACTTTCTGGTAAAAGAAAAGAGATGAGGTGAGAAATGTGACAAAAAGCGGTTAGCAGTTCATCCTAAAGGTAGAGAACCCAAAAAGGAGGAAGGAATGCTAACCGCGCCAGAAATAACTATAGCAGTACTGATGAATGTATTGCAAGTAACGCCGATGGGAACAAACGTAAATGTAATGCGTCTGATGTGGGCAATGCTGAATGGGTCGTTTCTGAAAAGTCGAGGAGCAATCCATAGCGCATTGAAAGAAAGCGGGTTTGAAGATGAGGAGCTCCGGCGAAGCTGGTGGAGCTCGATATGGATCATGGGATATCACAAGTCTGCTGGGGTCGTGGCAAGAAGAAGTGGAAAGGGGAATGGGAGGCAAAAAAGTTAGAAGGGTACCGAGTGAAAAGCATAGATATCACAGGGTTCTGGCGACCGAAGCTGCAAGGGAAAGTGAACCGACTCTATAACTCAACGGCTCGTCGGGCATTGCCCGCGCTCATCTTTGGAGTGATGATAAGCTCGGGGGAGATAGGCGGGAAGCGAGTGCCACTGCTCAAGGCAATCATGAGATGCACGGTTGGAACAAAGGAAAGTGAGTTTCGGAAAAAGCTGCTGAAAGAGACGAAGAAATCACTGGAGTCAGACGAAGTGGCGGTGGTCGATGCCGGGTTTACAATCAGAGAAATGCTAGAAAGCGGCATAGACCGATTTGTCCTGCGGGAAGCATTAACTGCACAGTGCGCCGCAATGAGTTCCCAAACGCAAAGAAAAGGCAGACCACCTGAATATGGTGATATTGTGCGTCCGCTCTCGCAGCTATAAGGGAAAGCGACTCGAGGCTACAACTCCGGACTCGTCTGGTCGCTTTCTATAGTGGTCGCCTGATTTGCTATCAAGCATGGCACAATCTCGTCCCCAGAACAACCAAGGTGGATACAGCCAACCGTACCTACTCGATTTACGTCATTCAGGATCCGGCCTACAACACACCTTTGGTTTTGGCGACCGTTATGACTTTGCAGCCTGAAACCATTTATCTTGTCTACCTGGAACGCTGGCCTGTTGAACATCCCCCCTTGGCTTCCAAGCAGATGATTGGCTTACATCGTCAATTTGTTCATGCCGATGAGGCTTGTTTCCGCTTACCTGAACTGGGGCTGCTGGCTGGCAATCTTCTTTCCCATTTAGCCGCTTCTCTTCCTCCCATACCGACTGGCTACTGGGATCGAGAGCCTCAATCCACTCCCGGCAGGCTGCGCCGTGTTCTCTCGAGTGCTCTTTTTCCAACTCCTGACCAACTCGACCCTGACTTTCGGAAAAGGCCTCGGTTTCACACCATTTCCTAAAGGCGTTCTCGCTCATCGCCGCCTCAATGCCGCTGCTTAAACTAGCGAGCACTATTTTACATTTTATCCCGTTTTTTCAGGGTGGATTCTTTTTTCCGCCCCTTTTGGTTTGCCCTTTGTCACTCAAGCCTTTACCAGAAAGTAAAGTAAAAAAGCTTTCAGCTAATCAGCCGTCAGCTTTCAGCCAGAATCTGGCCATGTTTCGTAGCTGATTTTTATATACTTTCCTATATTTAGTACAAAGGTACCATAGACAACCCACCAAGAGTGTGTTAGCATATTTCTAGACACAGCTTTGCTTGAAAACTGCCGAACACTTCGCTTTTCAAAGCAACCGCACTGTAATCATAGATAATCAGTAGACCGCAGTGGAGAAGGCGTTCTCTATTACACGCAGTAGACATAATCCTGCACTTCTCAGTCAAAACAGACTCGAGCGTGCCAAATGGTCCGAGATTCTCTACTGCGTCTTTTTTCGCCATTTGAACGCTCTACCTCTGAGAAATCCTACTGCGTGTAATAGAGAACGCCGGTCCCGTTCGCATTAGAGAATAGCGCTCCATGCATGGCGACTCCACGTTGCCGTCTACTGATAATGAGATTATCTTGAGCCTCGTCTCCTTAGTTTTCACAGGTTACCCCCGTATACACAATGATCAAGCCAAACGACAAGCAATCAAACACCACAACTCCTCAACAACGTCATCAACTTTTTCGATTATGGGAAGAGACAGGCAATGCAAACGAGGCCTGTCGTCGCACAGGAGTCTCTCGCGCAACATTTTATTACTGGAAGCCGCGTTTTCACTCCGGAGGCTACGATGCCTTGAATGAGATGCGGAGCCATGCTCCAAAGAATCCACGTAAAATCCCAGATGAGTTGGTCAGGCAGATCATCGCATTGAAACGTCAACATCCCACGTGGGGTAAATTGCGTATTGCACGCACAATTAGTAAAAAAAATAAATTAGAGACCGTCATGAGCCCTAATACAGTCCGACGCGTCCTCATGGATGAAGGACTTTGGGATGTGGCATAGAAGGGAGTGTGTCTCAAAGTGTGTAAATGCAACGGTTCTCTGACTGGGCAGTGTTCATTTACACACTTTGTGGTACACACTCCATAGAATGGTTGATGGTGGACAGCATACACTATTTTCAATCAGCTATTCTGGTTCTTCAACTAACTTAATCCTCACATCATACTGTTGACCGTTTCGTATAAGCCTGACAGTCACTTCATCTCCTACCTGATAATGATCTTGTAGGAAAGGTTCCAAGTCTTCCAGTTGCCGCAACATGGTCCCATCGATTGCAATCAATATATCTCCACCTACGTAAAAACGACGATTGCCAATGATCGCTTCACGTTGAAAACCTTCAACGCCCGCCCGCCGCAAAGGACTATTTTGATAGAGCTGTACAAGCAGGATGCCTTCAGACACAGGCAGATTGAGTGCCTCAGTCAGGCCGGGCTTTACTGAATATGCATAACGAATCCCCAACCATGGATGTCGATAACGCCCTTAACGTTAGCAGATCGGGCCACAAACGTCGTACTGTGTCGACTGGCACGGCAAATCCAACGCCAGCACTTGAACCACTCGGGCTAAAGATAGCAGTATTAATTCCAATCACCCGCCCGCTACTATCCAGAAGTGGACCGCCAGAATTACCACGATTGATTGCAGCATCCGTCTGGATAATGCCTGTAATCATGCGGCCATCTGGTCCCTCCAAGGCACGACCTAATGCGCTGACCACACCAGTTGTCAAGGTATGACCAAACTGTCCAAAAGGGTTGCCAATCGCTACGGCACGCTGTCCAACCCGCAAATCATGAGACGTGCCTAGTACAACAGGCACAAGGAGTTGCGGTGGTGCGTCTACTTTGAGAACGGCGACGTCATTACGCTGATCAACACCAACAATCTGAGCCGATAATGCGCGCCCATCACTAAAGTTAACCTCTATATCGCTTGCACCTTGTATGACATGGTAATTGGTCAAGATATGTCCATCCACATCTAATACAAAACCAGAGCCAGCACCTTCCTCCGGTACCACATCAAAGAAAAAGGTACGCCGCAGCACTTGTGTCGTAATATTGACAACAGATGGCGAAACACGGTCATATACATTAATGATGCGCTGTTCAGCAATATCAAGACCAGCAGCATCTATAATTGCGAGTGTCTCGTTTGTGGGACCGCTCTCATAGGTAATGGCAACTCTTTCAGGGGTTGCAGTAAAAGTTGGAACAGGTAGAACTGAATCTGTAACAGTGGCTTGAACAGCAAGATCGGTAAACTGAATACCTGCACAGCCAGTTAAGTTGCAACCCAAAAAAACAAACAGCCAGAAAATAAGTTGAGCTTTTTTGTTTATT